>JAHDFK010000002.1 GCA_020628175.1 Wenyingzhuangia sp. | reverse complement strand
ATTACTCACCATAGCTTCTGAACTAGACCAACTCTTAAAAACCTCTTTAATGTTTGGGTTAGAATTCACAATATGACTTGCCAGTTGGTTGGCATAATACCTAGCAAAAGTTTGCTCTGCACACTCATACGGATATTCCATTAAATAAGGCAAAGCTTGCACAGCATACCAAGCTGGGTTGGACGTAATTTCCAAACTTACCTGATGATGTTTTAAAGTATTAGATTGATTATTTTTTAACCTGTCTAAAGTAAAGGTTTTAGTTTGTCCTTCGTTTACCCACAACGGTAGTGTTTCGGTAACCAACATTCTATTAGACAGTACCGGTAACACATTTTGTTCTCCATCAGAAAAATGATTGCTGGCCGCTACTATTTTGTACTGTACCGCAGATACATTCTCTGGAATTTGCAAATCCCAAGAAACAGATGTATTTCCTTTTTTAGTTACTGAAAAAGATTGACTTGCTTGGTTATTTTGCAAGAACGCATCTATATTTTTTCCTGTAATTGGATCTATTAATTCTAATTTTACGCGACCTTGTTGTAACTCTTCTGCTAAATTGGCAATTTTTGAACTTAATCTAATTGCATCTCCTTCTCTTAAAAAACGTGGAGCATTGGGTATTACCATCAGTTGTTTTTGTGTAACTGTACTTAAAGTCTTATAACCGGTGTGCAATTGTTTGTTATGAGCCAACAATTGTAATTTCCAACGTGTTAAATCTTCTGGCATGGTAAACTCAAAAGATACCTCTCCTTTTTTGTTAGTTCTTAATTGCGGAAAGAAAAAGGCTGTTTCGTTAAAATTAGTTCTAGCTTTTACACTGTTTAAAACTTGATCTAAGACTTTACTTGATTCCTTTTCTTCTGGTTTGTCTATACTCATGAAATTAACAGCGTCCTCTATCTGAGCTTCTGTCGATTCAATCATTACTTCGTCTAGTACCATAGAACTTGACCTATTCACTCTACTTTTTGATACTATATTATCCTCTACTTTCATAAACCTTTCAGGAGATGGCGGTGGCGGCGGTGCAACAGGCATAATTCCATTCTTTTCTTTTAAAGAATCATACAACATATTTAAATACTCTCTATTCTTCCATCTACTATTATCTATACTAAACCCAAACCAATTAAATTTTTCAACACTCAAATGATGGTTATAATAATAATTATTTGAATATGGAGTTACTTGAAAATATTGTTTTTTAAAACTTCCATTATCAGAAACATTGTAATAAGTTCTATATGTAGTTTTTGGAATAGGATTGAATTGCCAAGAATGTGGTTTGAACTGATCTAAAGAAGCATCGTACATAGAAGCCAATACCTCGGCAGCAACTTTGTCTTGTTGTGCTCCTTTTATTTTAAAACTCCATTTTTGTTTAGCTCCAGGCTCTAACAAATCTCTAAACTTACGTGTTTCTATACTTAAATTTGTAGGTTTATGAGGAACAAAAACATACTTCACTCCACTGTCCATACTATTTAAATTTACCCAATGCCATTTGATAGCAAAACCTCCTCTATCTTGCTCTGTAATTGGAATTTTTAAGGTTTTAATTTCATCACTCAAATGAATTTGATGTGTTGAAACAGTCTTGTGATTTTTTTCTATTTCTAAAAAAACGGTCATATCCTTAGAGGCAGAACCTATAGAAACAATGGCAACATCTTTGGGCTGATAAATACTCTGATCCATAAAGACCGTAAATAGTTTTTTATCCGCCACTTTCTTTGCCCTTTTATCAAAAACAGAAATTACTCGCTCATCTTTTACTTTTTGTCCCCAAATATCTTGTGTTTCGGCTACTATTATATAAGCACCTGTTTGCCATTTTTTAAGCCTCCCTAGTACTACTTCTTTTGATTCTCCTGTATCAAAACTTTTTTGATAGACTAAATCTCCTTTTTGCCACTGCTTAGGATTAGATAGATGTTCAAAATTCTCATTTGGAAACTTTGTTTTATAGTCCAATATAATAGTCTGATCTGGAGCTATCCAATCTGTTTTTCTTTGTGGATGCTTAGGAGCTATCAACTTATATATTTTTAATACCCCTACAACAGGCACAAAAACTCTATTTAAATTCTCGCTTTCTAATACAATTTTATTTCTACTATCAGAAATACCTATTTTATCTTTTGATTGTATCGCTAAATTTAAGGAATGATATCCTACTGCTATCTCTGTTTCTGCACTTCTAGTTTCGCCATTTACATCGGTTACATCTACAGACACAGTGTAATAAAACGTAGGCTGATTTTTTTTAGACACACTAGCATCAGGAATCGCTTTAAAAGAAATTGTATAATTCCCATCAGTATCTGTTTTGGTTTCTCCTTGTTCTATTTCTTGGCTATTGTTTGGAGTAGGAATCCACCAACACCAACGTGGGTAACGTGCTTTCCTAACAACTCTATACACTACTTTAGCATCTGTAATAGTACTACCAGCCAAAGCCTTAGCTATTCCTTTTACCTCTACAACATCATTTACTTTAAAAACTCCTTTTACAGGCTCAAAAGAAGTTTTAAACTTCGGTCGTTTATATTCTTCTACACTAATAGAATTGGCATACCCTGCTTTATTTATTCCATTTATAAAAACCTTAAAATTGTACTTCCCTGTTAGTCCGCTTAAAGGCAATTGAAATGTTGAAGCAGCAGTTCCAAATTCATTCAAATACAATTGTATTTTTTTCACTTCTTGCCTATTGACATCATACAATCCAACCTCAACGCTTTGGTTTTCTAATGCCTTTGTTTGCTTTCC
>JAHDFK010000001.1:2779-7060 GCA_020628175.1 Wenyingzhuangia sp. | reverse complement strand
TGAGAATCTGTTATATTTCTAACAGGAATTCTAAATTGATACCATGTTGTATTTCTTGTTGATCCGTTCGATAATGTTATTGGTGTACTTTTTACATCAATAATATGATTTTGCCCTAATACTAAATCAGATTTGTTAAATGAAACCTCGTATTCAAAATAACTACTAACAGGGTTCATTGTCTGGTCTTTATTAATATCTTCTGTATCTGGATATGTTGTTGAAGATGTTGGAAATGCTTCATTTGACTGACTTGGAGTTGGCGAGTTACCTTGAGTTCCATTAAAGTTTTTATAACGTGATAATACCGATGGGTTCGAAGCTTCTATTACTCCACCTCTAAAATATTGGAAGTTATCTCCTGCTGGATCTTCTCCTAAACTAGCAATTTGGGCATCTGTAAAGTTATGCTTTCTTTTAAGAAATTCTTTTTCTTCTTCATCTGTCAATCCATCTAAACCAATATCTTGGTTTGCTCTAGCCTCATTACTAGCATCAAAAGCATATAATATTGATGGGTTTTTAGGTACATTCCCCCAATCAGTTACTTCAACATTCGAACTATTTTTATTTCCATCTGCTGGCAATCCATTTTCATATTGTTTTCTTCTATCTTTTAAAATATCTTCAGATATATTACCTAAATTAATATATAATTTACCTACTTGATTATTTAAATCTTGTGGATTTAATCCTGAAGGTAATCCTTCAGCTTCTGTAATTGAATAATCTTCATAAGGATCCATTACCCAAAATTGGATGTACTCTACATTGGCTTGCTCAAAATTATTGGTAGTTAAAGAACGCATAATTCCACCCCAACGTTCTTCGGGAGCAACTGCACTTCCATTTTGATTATAGTTATATGGACCTCTTTCTGATGGGTAATAAGCTAAATCTAAAGTACGAACTAGGTTTTGCTGTGTTATATCTAAATCGGTATTTGGAAATAATTCGTTGTAACGAATCTGACGCACCTCGTTTCTTGATAGTTCATTTTCATCAATATTACTTGGTCTATTTCCTGTGCCATAAAAAAGCTGATCTACATTATACCACGCTATTTTTCCTCTACTGTAATTATATGACAAAGGATCTGAATTTGGAGCTGGGTGACTAGGTAAAGTCGGATCAAAACTAGCTGGTGTACTTGCTAAGAACCATTGTTGCGGCGAACTTAAGTTTATTGGTATCTGCGATGCTTCAAAATCATCTAAATACGAAGTTGCTGTACCGTCTACATTAATTCCGCTAGGTGACCCTGGTAATAAATATGCCATATCTGCTCTTACAGAAACGTTCGACGGAGCATCAGTTTCTACAAAAGGTAATTTATTGGCTAGCTTTGTTAAGTAAGGCACTTCTGCAGAGTAGTCTACATTTAAACCAAACATTATATTATCTATAGGTTCTCCTCCAAGATTTACTTTTGGTGTAATTGGCTTTTCGCTAACATTTAAAAAAGTACCACCTAATATAAATTTATCAGAAAAACGATGTTCTACATCAATTCCTATAAATGTTTTTCTTTGTTGATTGAAAAAGGTATTATTTTCTACTGTTGCGTTAATTGGTGTTCCTGAAGCTTCTAATCCTGGGTCTAAAATTTGCACACGACCTAATTGATAATCTACCACATAATCAACACCTTCAACTAATTGTCTTCCCCCAGCTGTAACACGAACTGAACCTCTAGGTACATTAAATGCTCCTAAAGAAATACCTCTACTTCTTTCTGATTTAAAATATCCTTTTAAAAAGAATTTATATAAATTCTGATATTCATTTTTAGCTTGAATCTTCGTTGTTAAATATAATTGCTCAAAAACATATTTTTCCTCATCAGTAGCATTTGTTAATTGACTTTTAAGATCTGCTCCAAAAGGTTCTGGCTCTGGAAACAACACATATCCTCTTTGAGAATTTACAGTAATACCATCTACATAATCAAAAAAACCGTCTCCGTTAGGTACTGCATATTCACTTTGATCTAATTTATCAAGATTTAAAATTTGTAGTAATGGTTTTTCTGAAATACCTGGTGTTAATGCATTTTGTAAGGTGTTTTGTAAAGTTCCTGTTTCATCATCACGATACAATAACTCAAAACGAAAACCTTCACGTTGTAATGGGAAAGCTCCTAATGCATACACGTTTTTCATCATTAATCGCCAAGTAGGAAAAGGCTCTCCAAGGCTTGTTGGAGTAGAAGTATTAGGTCGTACTGTATTTAAAATTTCACTACGTAATAATTTTACCACTAAATTAGAAGGTGCGATAACTCCATCGTTCGAAAACTCTCCTACCTTAAATACCGTTTCACTATTCGATGCTCCAACAACTGTATATTCATAAGCGACTGCTAAAACTTCTCCATCATTTAATCTTCTATTTAAAGAAATAAATCCTAATTGTGGATGCAGTGTAAATTCGTTTCCTTGTAATTTACGTGCATTTTGTAAATACGAATAGTTAAATCCTTGTTGAGGCGGAACTTCTGTTCCAATAGCGGCATCAACAGAAGCTACATCTCTAATACCTCCTACAGTAGTAGCTAATAAGTTATTTAAATTATTTACTTCATTATAAGGTAAACGTTTACCATTTACGGTAACTGCTCCTCCAACTGGTGAAATTTCGGTAGGGTTAACTTCGTTTGCATCGCTAGACTCTCCTATATCGGCAAGTGCTACAATACTACGATAATCGGTAACATTTTGATTTCTATTTGTTACCCAAACTTCAACCCTTGTAATATTTATAGGACTACTAATTAATGGGTAGTTTTGTAAAGCTTCTTTGTAATTTTCTCTAAAATATTGTGATAAGAAGAAATGTCGATCATTATCATAATCAGATGCTCTTAATTCAAAAGGTTCAATCGTAGCGCCGCCCTCTGCAACTACAGTTTTAGATTGTGAGTTTTGTTGAGAAAAAGCTGCAGTTACATATGTTTTTCCAAACTGCAATTCTGTTTTTACACCAAATAAAGATTGTGCACCGTTAATTAACGAGTTTTTAATTGGCATACTAACATTACCCGCTTCGATATTTCTAATAATATCGTCTTCGGTTGGCGTATATTCTAATTTAATAACATTTTGAAAATCGAAAGTTGATTGTGTATCGTAATTCGCTGTTACTTGTAATCGCTTACCAACCTTGGCTTGTAAACTAGCACTTATTTGCTGATCAAAATCAAAGGTAAAGCTACTTTGATTTTCAATAGATATTTGAGGGTTTTCATTTTTTTGATAAATTCCTCCTAGCTTTATATTTACTTGTCCTGATGGAATTACCTCAACAGCATTACCACCAAATACTGACTCAAAAAACTTAGAATTTACGTAATACTTTGGCAACAAGTTCCTCTTTGCATTTCTATTTCCTTTTTTCTTCGGATTAGAGGCGTCTATCTTTTCTTTAAAATAACCTTTTAAATCTGTTTTTAATCTATACTTATCATATTCTTCTGGAGTCATGAAAATTGGAGTTCCTACATAATAATCTCCAATTTTTTTAACAAGCACAAATTTATTTAGTGCCTTATCAAAAGTTATAAATTCTTCTATAGGGTTTTGTAAAAAAAGCCCTCCGTTTTGGTTGTTGTTAAAGTTATACTTAAGCGGTATAACAGTATCTTTTTTAACAGTATTGGTACTGTTAGTTTGCGTATTTTGTGAAAACGAAACAACACTTACTAAGAAAGCAAGTGTTGTTAACAATTTATTCCTAACTGTTTTTTTCAACCTTATTTATAAGTTTTTTAACGCCTGTTTTATCAGCTTTTCTACACTAGCTTCAGGCGTTTCTTTTAATATATTCCCTATTACTTTATCTGCTTGCTTACGAGCAAAACCAAGTACTTCTAAAGCAGATAACGCTTCTTCTTTATTTGTATTGTTTTGCACGATCGAAACTTCATCTAAATCGAAGGTTTTAAGCATTTTGTCTTTTAAATCGACTATAACTCTTTGAGCAGTTTTAGCTCCAATTCCTTTAACCGATTGAATTAATTTAACATCTTCTGAAGCAATGGCTTGCTGTATTTCGTTAGATGTCATTGATGATAACATTGTTCTAGCCGTACTTGGTCCTACACCAGATACAGAAGTTAGTAACCGAAATACTTCTCGTTCAACTTTATTTACAAAACCAAATAATGTATGCGCATCTTCTCTAACAGATAAATGTGTATACAACAACACATTTTCATCATTTGGTAATGCAGAATATGTATTTAAAGAAATGTGCATTAAATACCCAACTCCGTTACAATCA
>JAHDFK010000001.1:0-2769 GCA_020628175.1 Wenyingzhuangia sp. | reverse complement strand
GGATTTTTCTCCACAAGCTTCCCCCTTATTTGTGTTATCATTTAATTGATTTTCTATTTGTCTAAATTAGGTAAAATATTTCTTTTCAAAAACCTAATTTAAAACCTTAAAAGTGACTTATTTTTTCTGAGCTTTTCTTTCTTTATTTTGAGCATCAACAACAGCTACAGCTGCCATATTTACCATTTCATCTACGCTTGCACCTAATTGTAAAATATGTACTGGTTTACTCATTCCTAATAAAATTGGACCAATAGACTCTACTCCATCTACCTGCTTCCATTAACTTGTAAGTAATATTTGCAGATTCTAAATTTGGGAATATTAAAATATTTGCTCTTTTTCCGTTTAATTTAGAAAATGGAAATTCTTTTGCTAACAACTCTGGATTTAAAGCAAAATCTGCTTGTAACTCTCCATCTACAATTACATGAGGGTGATGACGATGTATATAAGAAACTGCTTCTCTTATTTTTACTGAACTTTCAGACTTTGATGACCCAAAGTTAGAGAAACCTAACATTGCAATATGTGGTTTCATACCAAACATCTTTGCTAACACCGATGTTAACTGAGAAATTTTAGCTAAATCTTTTGCGGTAGGGTTAATATTAATTGTTGTGTCTGCTAAAAACATTGGTCCTTGTTTGGTCAACATCATATTTGTTGCAGCCACACGGGTAACACCTTTATCTTTATCTATTAATTCTAACATTGGCTTTACAACCGATGCATAAGGTCTAGAATATCCTGTAATTAAAGCATCTGCTTCTCCAGAATTCACCATCATTGCAGCAAAATAATTACGCTCACGCATCCACTTTTGAGATTCTAATAAGGTAATTCCTTTTCTTCTTCTAGATTCCCAGAAAGCTTGTGCAAAACGTGTTCTTCTTTCTTTTTCTTCAGAAGTTTTAGGATCAATAATTAACACATCTGCATCAAACCCTAACTCTTCTTTTAACTCTAAAATAATTTCTTTCTTTCCTAATAAAATAGGAATTCCTATTTTCTCTTCATAAACTCTTTGAGCTGCTTTTAACACATCTAAATGATCTGCTTCCGCAAACACTACTCGTTTAGGATCTTTCTTAGCTCGGTTATGCAACAAGCGAACTTCTTTACTTCCTGTTCCAGAACGATCCATTAATTCTTCACGATACTTATCCCAATCTATTATTGGTTCTTTAGCTACTCCAGAATCCATTGCTGCTTTAGCTATTGCTGGTGGGATTTCGTATATTAATCTTGGATCAAAAGGTTTTGGAATGATATATTCTTTACCAAAAGAAAGACTTACTTCGTCGTATACAATATTTACTTGCTCTGGCACCGACTTTTTAGCTAAATCTGCTAAAGCATGTACAGCTGCCATCTTCATTTCTTCATTAATTTTTGTTGCTCTAACATCTAAAGCTCCTCTAAAAATAAACGGAAAACCTAAAACATTGTTTACTTGATTAGGGTGATCTGAACGACCCGTTGCCATAATAATATCTTCTCTTGAATCAACTGCTTCTTGATATGATATTTCTGGCTCTGGATTTGCCATAGCAAAAACAATAGGGTTTGCTGCCATTGACTTTATCATGTCTTGTGTAACCAATCCTCCTACCGAAAGCCCAAGAAAAACATCAGCATTTATCATTGCTTCGGCTAAATTTTTATAACTTTTATTGGTTACAAACTTTTGTTGATTTGGTGCTAAATCTGTTCTACTTTCATGTAGTAATCCATTTACATCAAACATAATTATATTTTCTGCTTTAGCTCCTAAAGCTAAATACAAAGTAGCACATGAAACTGCAGCTGATCCTGCTCCACTTACAACAATTTTTACATCTTCAATATTTTTTTCAGCAACTTCTAGCGCATTTTTCAATGCTGCTGCAGAAATAATAGCTGTACCATGTTGATCATCGTGCATTACAGGAATATCTAACTCTTCCTTTAAACGACGTTCTATTTCAAAAGCTTCAGGAGCTTTAATATCTTCTAAATTTATTCCTCCAAAAGTTGGTGCTATTGCTTTAACCGTTTCAACAAATTTATCTACATCTGTGGCATCAACTTCAATATCAAACACATCAATATCGGCAAATATTTTAAAAAGCAATCCTTTACCTTCCATTACTGGTTTTGAAGCTTCAGGACCTATATTACCCAAACCTAAAACTGCTGTTCCGTTAGATATTACCGCAACTAAATTACTCTTTGCAGTATATTTATAAACGTTATTTTTATCTTTTGCTATTTCCAAACAAGGTTCTGCTACCCCGGGAGAATATGCTAATGATAAATCATGTTGTGTCGCATATTTTTTAGTAGGTACTACTGCAATTTTTCCTGGTTTTGGTTTTGCATGATATAGTAAAGCTTCGTGTCTCTTTCTAGAATCACTCATAGGTTTATTGTTTGTTTGAACCTACAAATATACTGTTTGTTCTTTAGATTAAAGAATCAACAAAACATGATAAAAATCATTTTCTTTATATTTAAGATTTAACATTTTTGTAAAAAATATAATTTTTATGAAAACAATTACTCCCCCTACAATCATAATTGATGAAGAGATACAATGGGACAAAACAAAAACAATCGTAAGTAAAACAGATATTTACGGAACTATTTTATACGCAAATGATGTTTTTGCTAGTACTTGCGAATACAACCCTATTGAATTAATTGGCGAACCACATAACATTATTAGACATCCAGATATGCCTAAAGCTGCTTTTAAAGCTTTATGGGATGCTTTAAAAAATGGTC
>JAHDFK010000015.1 GCA_020628175.1 Wenyingzhuangia sp. | reverse complement strand
ACCCACCTAGTAAACTAGGTGGGAAAAATTGCTATGAAAAAGAAAAAGTGTGTTACGAATAACACAACGGTTCAAAGATACATACTTTATATATTGTAACCATAAAAAAAACACCCTTTTTTTTTCATTATTCGCATTTCTAAACATTTGTAAGTTTATGAAAACATGTCCTTAACCTTGTCAAAAAATGATTTATCTGATTTTGAAGGATTTGGATTAAAATGGTCATCCTCTAATTGCGCTTCGAAAAACTTAGTTTGTTCTTTACTAAGTTCTTGAGGCGTCCATAAGTTTACATGCACCATTAAATCTCCACTTCCATATCTGTCAATACTTGGTAAACCTTTTCCTTTTAATCTTAAAATTTTACCCGATTGTGTACCTGCTTCTATTTTAATTTTTACTTTACCAGAAACAGTTTCTATTTCTTTACTGGCTCCTAAAACAGCTTCTGGAAAACTTACATACAAATCGTAATGTAAATTTACACCTTCACGCTTTAAATTTTCGTGTGGAACTTCTTCTATTACCACCAATAAATCTCCAGAAATAGAATTTTTACCTGGTGCTTCGTTTCCTTTTCCAGATACTTTTAACTGTACTCCATCAGTTACACCTGCAGGAATATTAATTGTAACCGTTTCTTCTTCTACCAACAAACCTTGAGCATCTGCCCCAGAAGGTTTATTTTTTAACGTTTCTCCAGCTCCTCCACAAGCATTACAAGTAGCAGCTGTTTGCATTCTACCCAAAATGGTATTGGTTACTTGCATTACTTGCCCAGCACCATTACATGTAGTACATGTTGTATAGGTAACTCCTTTTGCTTGCTTTTTTCTGCGAACTTTTATCTTCTTATCAACTCCGTTTGCAATTTCTTCTAAGGTAAGTTTTACACGAATACGCATGTTGGTCCCTTTTACAACACCTCTACGTCCTCCGCCTCTTTGGCCACCGCCTCCAAAGCCTCCAAAACCACCTCCGCCAAAAATGTCTCCAAATTGACTAAAGATATCATCCATATTCATACCGCCGAAGCCACCGCCTCCGCCACCTTGTCCTCCTTCAAAGGCTTGGTGTCCGTATTGATCGTATCTAGCACGCTTGTTCTCATCACTAAGAATTTCGTATGCCTCTGCAGCTAACTTAAATTTTTCTTCAGCTTCCGTATCCCCAGGGTTTTTATCTGGGTGATATTTTACTGCCATTTTACGGTATCCTTTTTTTATTTCTGCAGCAGTTGCTCCTTTAGAAATTCCTAATACTTCGTAAAAATCTTGCTTTGCCATATTTCTTCAATTAATAAGTAATTATTATACGTAAACGTATAATGTATATGTACTTAATGTTGTTGGTTATTCTTAGTTTATGATTGCCCTATTACTACTTTAGGAAAACGAATAATAGTATCTCCTAATTTGTACCCTTTTTCAACTACATCAATTACTTTTCCTTTTAACTCTTCTGTAGGTGCTGGTATTTGTGTAATGGCTTCTTGTGTGTCTGCATCAAAAGCATCACCTTGTTTTACATCTACCAATGTCAAACCTTTTTGCTCTAACGTTTTTGTTAATTTATCTTGAATTAATGTAATTCCTTGAATCAACTCTTCGTTTTCGCTTTTATTAATTTCTACCATACCTCTATCAAAATCATCCATTACAGGTAATAGGGATACAATAATATCTTTTCCTGCAGTTTTAAATAATTCGATACGCTCTTTAGAAGTACGTTTTTTGTAGTTTTCAAATTCAGCAAACAAACGTAGGTATTTATCTTTTTCTACTTGTACTAAATCTTCCGTCGAAACTTCTTCTTTCACTTCTTCAGCTGCAGCTTCAACAGTTTCTTCTACTTTTTCTGCAGTAGCTTTTTCTTGTGCTACTTTTTCTTCTTGTTGAATATCTTCTTTGTTACTCATGGTAAATATATTATCTATAACTAATGTATGTGCTATGGCAAAATATTTGCCAGTTGTCATTAAAATGTCAAATTGGCATTTTTTTAGCGTTGCAAAAGTACAACTTTAGGATAAGTTTTTTTTTAAAATGCTATTTTTAAATTAGCTACATCTTATTTTATTAATGTAAAATTTTAAAAAGTAATTCTTTTAGTACATCCGAATCCGAAATATTGGTAGCTCCTACTCCTTTACTTTTCAAATCGGCATCTCTTAAAAAAGCAATAATTTGAGATACTTTACGCATTGGATAATTTCTTCCTGCCGTTACATAATCATCTACAAAATAAGGACTCACACGTAAGGCTCTAGCCACATTTGCTTTAGACTTATCTTTTAAACCATGATACATTAACAATTGAGTAAAGTAGCTATTAATCAAAGAAATGGTCATTACTAAAGGGTTGTTTTTAGGATTTTCGGCAAAGTAGTTTATAATTCTATTACAGCTTAAAATATCTTTATTTCCAATTGCTTTTCGCAATTCAAAAACATTATAATCTTTACTAATTCCTATATTTTCTTCAATATGTAAAGGTGTTATAATTGTTTCTGCAGGTACTAACGAAGTCAATTTATCGAGTTCGTTGCTAATTTTACTCAAATTGGTTCCTAAAAAAGCCACAAGCATTTGTGCTGCTTTGGGTTCTATTTTATATTTTTTTCCTCTAAGTAGTCCTACAATCCAATCGCCAACCTGATTTTCGTAGAGCTTTTTAGACTCGAAAACAACTCCCGTTTTGGCAATTGTTTTCACCAATTTCTTGCGCTTATCTAATGTTTTGTATTTGTAGCAAAGTACTAAAACGGTACTTTCTAGAGGTTGCTCAGCGTATTTCACCAAGTTTTCTATCGTTCTAGATAAATCTTGCGCCTCCTTAACAATAACTACCGTTTTTTCAGCCATCATAGGAAACCGTTTGGCAACACCTACTATTTCTTCTATCGTAGTATCTCTACCATACACAACTGTTTGGTTAAATCCTTTTTCATCTTCGGTTAAAACAGTAGTTTGTATGTAGTCTGCTATTTTATCTATATAATAAGCTTCATCTCCCATTAAAAAATAAATAGGTTTTGTGTTTCCGCTTTTTATATCGCTAACCAACTGTTTTACCTCTATCATGTTTACACTTAAATTAGGATTCTTTTACTAATTAAGATTGCTTATTTTTGAGCATGCAAAAACTCAATCTTCCTGAAATTAAACTAAGATTCAAAAGTAAAGAAAATAAGCTGTTTATTTTTGATGACTTTAGAAAAAAGGATATTTTATTGACTCCTGAAGAATGGGTACGCCAACATTTTGCCTACTTTTTAATCAATCAAAAAAAGTATCCAAAATCGTTAACTGCATTAGAAAAAGAACTCAAATTAAACAACACAAAAAAAAGGACAGACATTGTTGTTTATAACACCTTAGGCTTGCCAGAAATTATTGTAGAATGCAAAGCTAGTAGTGTTAAAATAACACAAAGTACCTTTGACCAAATTGCCCGCTATAATTTAAAATTAAAAGCCAACTATTTAATTGTAACAAACGGACTAGAGCATTACTTTTGCCAAATGGATTTTGAAAATCAACAATATGTATTTTTAAAAGACATTCCTAATTATACTCGTTAAATGAATATTGCCTTAGTTATTTTAAATTGGAATGGTAAACAATTGTTACAACAATTTTTACCCTCTGTACTAGCCAATAGTGGCAATGCAAAAATTTATGTTGTAGACAATGCCTCTACAGATACTTCCATTCAATTTTTAGAGGACAACTATCCTACTATTAAAATTATTAAAAACGAAAACAATGAGGGATATGCGAAAGGTTACAACACAGGTTTACAACAAATTGATGCCGATGTGTATTGTTTGTTAAATTCTGATGTAGAGGTGACTCCAAACTGGTTAACCCCTATTATAAACACATACAACGAAGATAGCAACGCAAGTATTATTCAACCCAAAATATTAGATTTTAAAAACAAACACTATTTTGAATATGCTGGAGCTGCTGGCGGATACATAGATAAATATGGATACTCTTTTTGCCGAGGACGTGTGTTTGATGCTATTGAAAAAGACACGAACCAATACAAAAGTGCTCCTGTTTTTTGGGCTTCTGGCGCTTGTCTTTTTATAAAAGCAAACGACTTTAAATTACTAGGCGGTTTTGATGAAGACTATTTTGCGCATTACGAAGAAATTGATTTGTGCTGGAGAGCTAAAAACAGAGGTTTGCCTGTAAATTATGTGGCCGATAGTACTGTTTATCATCTAGGTGGTGCTACGTTACAAAATTCAAACCCTTTAAAAACCTATTTAAATTTTAGAAACTCTCTTTTTACTTTGGTCAAAAATCTACCTCGTAAAAAATTAATTCCTATTGTTTTTACACGTATGGTTTTAGATGGTATAGCTGGAGTTCGTTTTGTACTACGAGGTGAGTTTTCTTTATTTTTCAGTGTTTTAAAAGCACATACTTCGTTTTATAAAAACCTTGTAAAAATGACTCAAAAAAGAGAAATCGTACATTTAGAAAACTATTTCTACACAAAAAGTATTGTCCGGGATTTTTTCATATCAAAACAAAAAACTTTTAAATCTTAAATATCGTATGTCTACAGAATTAAAACGAATTAATAAATATTTAAGTGAAATTGGCTACTGCTCTAGACGAGGTGCCGACAAACTAATTGATGAGGGTAGAGTAACCATTAACGGAAAAGTACCCGAAATGGGAACAAAAATAGCACCCGATGATGAAGTACGTGTAGATGGAAAATTAGTATCGACACCAGAAGAAGCTCACACGTATATTGCTTTTAACAAACCTGTAGGAATTGTATGTACTACAGATCAAAAAAGAGAACGCAATAACATTATTGATTACATCAAACATCCAAAAAGAATATTCCCTATTGGTAGATTAGACAAACCTAGTGAGGGTTTGATTTTTTTAACCAGCGACGGAGATATTGTAAATAAAATTCTACGTGCACACAACAACCATCAAAAAGAATATTTGGTACGCGTAAACAAACCAATTACAAAAAGTTTTGTTACAAAAATGCAAAATGGGATTCCTATTTTAGGTACCGTTACCAAAAAATGTCTTGTAGAAAAGGTAAATGACTATGAGTTTAAAATTACTTTAACGCAAGGCTTGAACAGGCAAATTAGACGCATGTGTGAGTATTTAGAATACGATGTTAAAAAACTAAAGCGTATTCGAATTATGAATATTTATCTAGATATACCTGTTGGAGAGTGGAGAGATTTAACAGCCAACGAGCTGAAAGAATTAAACAGACTCACCTCAGAATCTACCAAACATTTTGAATAAAACAACTCCGTATTTTTTACGTATAACTACGTAAAATTTCTAGACCTATGTGCTATGTAATATAATTTTGAATTCTTACATTTGCATACATTATAAATACGAATTACCCGAATAAAAAATATACACATGAAATACGACGTTATTGTTATTGGAAGTGGACCTGGAGGATATGTTACCGCTATTAGAGCTTCTCAGTTAGGTTTTAAAACCGCTGTAGTAGAAAAAGAATCTTTAGGAGGTATCTGTTTAAACTGGGGATGTATCCCTACAAAAGCTTTATTAAAAAGTGCTCAAGTATACGATTACTTAAAGCATGTTGATGATTATGGTTTAAAAGCTGAAGCTATCGATAAAGATTTTGAAGCAGTAATTAAACGTTCTCGTGGTGTTGCTCAAGGTATGAGTAAAGGAATTGAGTTCTTAATGAAAAAGAACAAGATTGATGTTATTTTAGGTACTGGTAAAGTAAAAACTGGTAAAAAAGTAGATGTTACTAATGCTGAAGGACAAGTAACTGAATACTCTGCAGAGCATATTATTATTGCTACAGGAGCTAGATCTAGAGAATTACCTAATTTACCTCAAGATGGTAAAAAAGTAATTGGATACAGACAAGCAATGACTTTACCTGAACAACCAAAGAAAATGATTGTTGTAGGTTCTGGAGCTATTGGTGTAGAATTTGCTCATTTTTACAACTCAATGGGTACTGAGGTTACCATTGTAGAATTTATGCCGAATATTGTTCCTGTTGAAGATGAGGATGTTTCTAAAGCATTTGGAAACTCTTTAAAGAAAGCTGGAATTAAAATTATGACAAATTCTTCTGTAGAATCTGTAGATACTTCTGGAAACGGTGTTGTAGCTACTGTGAAAACTAAAAAAGGAGAAGAAAAATTAGAAGCTGACGTATTATTATCTGCCGTAGGTATCAAAACAAACATAGAAAACATTGGTTTAGAAGATGTTGGAATTGTAACGGATAGAGATAAAATTTTAGTAAACGATTACTACCAAACAAACATTCCTGGTTACTACGCTATTGGAGATGTAGTTCCTGGTCAGGCATTAGCACACGTTGCTTCTGCAGAAGGAATTACTTGTGTAGAAAAAATAGCTGGTTTACATACTGAGCCTATTGATTATAAAAACATTCCTGGATGTACATATGCATATCCAGAAATTGCTTCTGTAGGTATGACAGAAAAAGCGGCTAAAGAAGCTGGTTACGAATTAAAAGTTGGAAAATTCCCATTCTCTGCCTCTGGTAAAGCGTCTGCTGCTGGAACTAAAGAAGGATTCGTAAAAGTTATTTTTGATGCCAAATACGGTGAATGGTTAGGATGTCATATGATTGGTGCTGGAGTTACTGATATGATTGCTGAAGCTGTTTTAGGTAGAAAGTTAGAAACTACGGGACACGAAGTATTAAAAACTGTACACCCTCACCCAACTATGTCTGAGGCTGTAATGGAAGCGGTTGCTGATGCTTACGACGAAGTAATTCACTTATAAAAATAAATTACTTACTGTAATAAAAAAAGACTATCCAATCGGATAGTCTTTTTTGTTATTTATATATGTAAAGTTACTAAAAAACTAAACTACTCAAAGGGGTAACTTCTAACTTGTTTTCACTTGTAATACTTAACTCGTATTGATACACCCCAGAATCTCCAATAGCAAACAAATGATTGTCACGAATAATCAAATCATTAATACTTTCATCTATTTTATCTACCAAACTAATTTCTTTGGTATCTAATTTCGAAATATCAAAAATTCTAACAGAACTATCTGCAACTAATAAAAACTGCTTGTACAAAGTTAATCCTTTAGGATTGATTAACTCTCTATCTAAAATTAACTCTGGATTTTCTACATCTGCAATACCATATATTTTTAACTGATTACTACTCCCTCCACAACGAGATCCTCCTCTAATGGTCACAAACGCATGTGTATCGTTTGCTATTACAGGGTCACAAGCTCTAAAATGACTTGATATCGATTTTAACTTAGGAGTTTCTGGTTGTTCTAAACCATATATATACATCGCATCGTTACTTCCAATAAATAAATTATCATCAAAACCAAATAACGTTTCTATACCAAAACCTACATTTGTAGTTGCCGAAAAAACTGGATTTTTTTGATGCTCTCCTTCTATTAAAAACGATGTTAAGTTTTTGTTGTCTACCGTGTATAAATAATTGTCTTTTAAAGCAAATGTCGCAAAAGAACCTCCTTGTCCATCAGCGCTTTTACCTCTACTACTATCACTTGACAAAACATCCACTGCATGTTCTTCAAAACAACTAGAACTACGTCTTGCTTGAGGTACTTCAGGAAATTCAGGTCTTGTGAAATTTTCTTTTTTTGTAAAACCTATAATAATACGATCCTCTTTAGGTTCGAAATAATAATTATCTGGAGAGATATTCGTTCTATAATTATCTATATGATTAAACACATCTCGCTCTCGTCCTGTTTGTTCTACACTAAAATTATTTAAATCAATTTTTAAGGTTACCAAATCACTATATTGATTTACATACAAATGTTGTTCTCTAATTGCAATATCACTGGTTTGCCCTATCTGTAAATATTTTTTTTGTTGTGGATTTTTTGGATCTGAATTATCATACACATGAAATCCTTCATTTTTTTCTCCCACAAAAATATAATTGTCTTTTAGGTAAATCTTCCCAACTTCTTTTACATCAAAAGCATCTTTAAAACTGATAATTTCGTGTAATTTATTTTTTGATATTTCTATAGGTGTGTATTCCGAATATTCATATGGGTCAACTACAATACTTGTATGGGCTATATCTGCCGAATTAAAACAGTCTGAAAATTCATCTTTGTCATCGTGTTGACAAGCTATCAATGTGGCAGCTATTAAAAAGGTTGTTATTTTTTTTTTCATTGTTGTTTATTTTATTGTTTATACTATAGATGAAAAAATTATAGATAGGTTGCGTTCTTTTTTTTAATTACTTATTTTCAACACTTTAAAATTAGTTATTTCTTTAAAACTCTTCCTCTCATGAAAAAACAACGTATTGATATTATAGATATTATTAGAGGCTTTGCTCTGTTGTTAATCATATTAATTCATTTTGTTGAGAGTTTTGAATTTTACAAATTACCATTACACCATTTTTATTTTAGTGCAGAAACAAACCGTTTAGTTTCTGAATGGGTGATGTTACTCGTTAGAGGAAAAGCATATTCTATGTTTGCCTTACTTTTTGGTGTTAGTTTTTATATACAAATGAACAACAAAGCCCAAAAAGGAATAGATTACAGATTAGGCTTTGCTTGGCGTATGTTTGTATTGTTATGCATTGGCTTTTTATTTTCGCTTATTTACAGAGGAGATATTTTACACATGTATGCATTGTTTGCTTTTCCTGTTATATTTATCTATAATCTACCTTCTAAATGGCTTTTAAGCATTAGTTGTATTTTACTACTCCAATTGCCTTTAATAGGTATTATTTGTTATGGTTTTTACGACAACACCTATACTTTTTTAGAAGAATATCCATACTGGTTTGAAGGCAATGAGTTATCTGAACATGGTAGTTTATGGGATGTGATTCAGTTTAACTTTTTAAAAGGGAGACATACAGCCTGGATATGGACTTTTTATGTAGGTAGATATTTACAAATTTGGGCACTATTTATAATAGGTGTTTTAATAGGACGTTGGGGTATTTTAAAAGACACCCTAGCACATGAAAAACTTTTAAAAAAAATACTACTTATTGCTATACCACTTGTATGTGTACTACACCACATTGCAAACTCACTAGTACCAAAACTTACTATATTAGACTATCAGAAACACTTTTTAACTCTTTTAGTTTCTTCTTGGGAACAATTGTTTGGAATGTTACTCTTTATTTCTGCACTTATACTACTTTATCATGCAAAACCAAAAAATATTTTTTTTAAACTCTTTAAAGCGTATGGTAAATTAAGCCTTACAAACTATGTAAGCCAGGGTATTATAGGCGTTACCTTATATTATGGTTTTGGATTTGCTTTATGGAGATATTTAGGCGTTACTTGGAGCGTGTTATTGGGTGTTATATTCTTTTTTAGCCAAGCTATATTCTGTATATTTTGGAATAAATACTTTTATTACGGCCCTTTAGAATGGGTCTGGAGATGTTTAAGTGATCGTACTTTTAACATACCTTTCCGAAAAGCTATTTAAAAAACTTTCGTGTTCGTTTTCTTAATTTCATCAAACGATCTTCATAATAGTTTTCCAAGTCGGTAATATAGGTCTTAGGGTCTTTATACGTGGTTAACACCACATAAGTATGTCTATTTTTTAAACTTGTTAGTTCTTTTAACAAAGTTTCTTTCTGCGTTTTTAAAACCTCTAAAGTAACTTGATTTTGTGTTGTTACCATAGCTATTTTAGACAGTTCTTTTTTGCGAACAATTTCGCCATGCAATTGCTGTAATTCTGCTAAAGTTCCTTCTTTATAAGTTGCAATTAACTTTGTAGTAATTTCTAAAGCCAGCTCTTCATTTGCTTTATTATCCGAAAATTTATCTGGATGTACATACAACATGGCTTCTCTATACAATTTCTTTTTAGAAGCTTGTGTTGTAGTTTGTTGGGGAGTAGATTTTTTGTCTGAAGATGTTAAAGCATATAGAGGTGCTTGATAGTTTTTACCTTTTCTTTTCTGCTCGAGCCTTTTTTGTTTTTTTGCTTTTTTTAATTGTCTTTCTATACTAGACAATTCTTGCTCTTCTATAATTTGATCTTCGAGTGCTAACCTTAAAAAGTTTTCAAACTCGTGTATCTTTAACTTTAACTGTAATAACTGTGTATTTAGTTGCGCTATTTCTATTTGCAAACTGCTAAATAAAAAATCGTTTTCTACACTTAATTGGTTGCTCGACAAAACACAGTCCTATAAAATATCTAAACTTCCTTTTCCTTCTCGAATTACCTCAACATTTCCATCTGTTAAATCAATTACAGTCGAGGCTATGTTATCTCCATAACCTCCATCAATAACCAAATCTACCAAATCTTGCCATTTTTCGTAAATAAGCTCCGGATCTGTTGTGTACTCTAAAACCTCATCATCATCGTGTATAGAGGTAGATACAATAGGATTTCCTAACATTTTTACTATTTCTCGTACAATATTATTGTCTGGAACTCTAATTCCTACAGTTTTTCTTTTTTTAAAACCTTTGGGTAAATTATGAATTGCTGGTAAAACAAAAGTATAAGCTCCTGGCAAAGCTCTTTTCAAAATTTTAAACACACGCGTGTCTATGGGTTTTACATAGTCAGACAAGTGACTTAAATCGTTACAAACAAACGAAAACTTATTTTTTTCTAACTTAATCCCTTTTAATTTTGCAACACGTTCCATGGCTTTTGTATTGGTAATATCACAACCCAAAGTATACACAGTATCCGATGGATAAATGATAACACCTCCATTTTGTAATATCTTAACTGCCTTAACAATTTCTTTTTCGTTAGGGTTTTCCGGATATATTTTTAAGAAATCAGCCATAATACTTTGTTTAAATGGTTTGCATACAAAAAGGGAAATCGATTTATTTTACTGGTAAACAAAAACAACCTTTACGATGTTTCTTAAGAGTATTTTTCCATTTCTTTATCGTAAAACTCAGAAGCATCTTCTATATACTGAGCTACCTGAATAGACAACTCTTCTTCATCAGCTCCTACCAAATCATCCCACATTTCAATTTCATCATCCTTTAAGTTAATGATAAATCTTGGGAATTCAGTATGAATCACGAAAATATCGTCTACACAATCAACATTGTCTGCTAATAAAAACCTAGGTAATTCCATGTTTTAAATTTTAATTGTTATTTGGGCAAAAGTAAGCTTTTTGTAAGATGTTGAAACCTTAAAAACAAGAATAGTGATGATACTGTTAAACCCACACACAAACCTATCCAAATACCTACAGGTCCTAAGCTTGTTTGCACACCTAAATAGTAACATACAGGAAAACCAATAATCCAATACGATATAAAAATTAATCGCATAGGCACTAACATATCTTGCAAGCCTCGTAAAGCGCCTAGAACAACTACTTGTATTCCGTCTGAAACCTGAAACAAACCTGATATCACTAACAATTTGGATGCAATTGCCAACACATTGCTATCATCTATATAAATTAATGGTAAATAGTTTTTTGTAAGTATAAAGAAAACGGCAAATACCGAAGAAATAAGAATCATTTGCAACACAATAGAAACTGCAATTCTTTTTAAATTTTTATAATCTTTTAACCCTTTTTGATTTCCTACTCTTATGGTTGCCGTTACTCCCATTCCTGTGGCCACCATAAATGTCATGGTAGATAAGTTTAAGGCTATTTGATTGGCTGCTTGTTCGTGCGTACCCAAAGTACCACATAAAATAACTCCAGAGGCAAAAATTCCTATTTCAAAAAACATTTGCAATGCTGTAGGATATCCCAACTTTAACAATTTTACAATTCGTTCTTTCTCTATAGAAAGCCATGCTATTGCCATATTATAAGGTTCAAATTCTTTTCTATTTTTTATAAAATATAACAAAGCCAAAATCATTAAAAAACGAGATACTAATGTCCCAATAGCCGCCCCTTGAATTCCTAATGCCGGAAAACCTAATTTACCATAAATTAAGGTGTAATTTAAAAACACATTTACTACGTTAGAACTCAAAATAGCAATCATAGCATACTTTGTTTGACTAATTCCATCTGTAAATTGTTTAATGGCTTGAAAGATTAACAAAGGAATCATAGAAAAAGCCAAAACCCTGTAGTAAGGAATTGTTAAAGCAACCACCTCTTCGGGTTGATTCATCATATACAACAACGGTTCTAAAATTAATAACAAGGCTGTTACAACAACCCCCATAAGGGTAAGTATCAGCAAACCGTGTTGATAGCTTTTTTTTCCTTCTAGGTAATTTTTACTTCCATCGGCTTCGGCAATTAAAGGTGTAATTGCAAAAGAAAACCCAACTCCTAAGCCCATCATTATAAAAAAAATAGAATTTGCCAAAGATACAGCTGCTAATGCAGGGGCACCTAACTCACCAACCATAATATTATCAGCAAAACCAACTAAAACATGCCCTAATTGCCCTAACATTACAGGTATCGCCAAAGCTATATTTGTTTTAAATTCGCGTGTGTACTGCTTCCAATTCATCATCTTATTTTTTCGTTAGCGAAGGTACAAAGTTAAAACAGTTGCCAAGTATATAATTTGCTGCTTGTTGTTTTTTAGCTACTTTAGAGGATAAACTAAAAAGTACTATGGAATTTAATAACAAAAAGTTAGAAAAAACATCTAAACTAATTAACTATACAATTTCTATTGTACTGTTCTGTTTTTTAGTTTCCTTATCTAACAGATTGATTGATGATGTTGATGACTGGAAAGAAAAACCTTCTTTATACGAGTTTCAGAATACCGATTTGTTAGAAAAAACATATCAGGAACAAAAAAACCTACAACACCAAATACAGCTTAAAAATGAAAAAAAAGCGACTATTCACAACACTTTAGAAGTTGTGAATTTGAATTATGAAAATGAAAAAAAATCGTTTGACAACTGGATAGAAACACGAAAAACAATAGGTTCTCCAACAGAAGACAAAGAAATTTTAGCAAGAGCTAACCAATTAGATATCTACTACAAGAATCAGCAAGAATGGAAAAACGAATTAAGCAAACTAAACCAAGAAACTGAGTTATTATCTAAACAGAAAAATAAATTAAACTTAAAAATCCGCACGGAAAAAGAACGTGCTGAAAAAGTACGTTCGAAAGCCATTAAGCAATATGAGTTAAAGGTATTTTTAATTCGATTACTCTTTATTTTACCTATTTTAATTTTAGGTATTTTCTTTATTGTAAAATATAGAAAACATAAATATTGGCCTTTGTTTTTAGGATTCATCATGTTTTCTTTTTACGCTTTCTTTTTCGGATTGGTTCCTTATTTACCAAGTTATGGTGGTTATATTCGATATTCTATAGGAATTATTTTGAGTATTTTACTGGGTATTTATGCGATTAATAAAATACGAGCTTTTATAGAGCAAAAGAAAAAAGATTTAGAAAAATCGACAACCGAAAGGGCTAAAAAAGTACAAACAGAAACTGCTGAAAAAGCATTAGACAATCATATGTGTCCTTCTTGTGGTAAAGATTTTATTATTAAAAAATGGGACAAATCATCATCTCTAAAAAAAGTAAACGAAGGGTTTGGTATGGTGACCAACTTTTGTAGGTTTTGCGGCTTAGAGTTGTTTAAAAAATGTACTCGCTGTGGTACCGAAAACTTTGCACACTTACCTTTTTGTGCCAATTGTGGTGACAAATTAATTGATGAAGCTGAGAGTAAATAACATATAAACGGTTATTATTAAGGTATTATGAATACAGATTCGAACAACTACCATGCTTTTGCTCAAATTTTAAGCTCTATTCTTAAAAACAGGCAGCAGCATAATGCCCCTAAAACTGAGTTTTACAAAACAATAGCACTTCCCAAAATACAAGAAATTTTTGAGCAATGGGCAACAATAAAATTTGAAACATTTCTAACGATCATAAGTCCATCTTACATAAAAAGTTTGTTACAAAATCAGCAAACCACCTTGTTTGATGTTATAGCCACAAACAAGACTTCTAAAAATGCGCCCACACCTCTTAATTTTGTAAACATCCAAACTTTTACAACAGATGAACGAAACAACACAAACGGTAAACTCGTCATATATTACAGCTATTATAATAGTTTTTTAGGACAATTACTTATTGCCTCTACTCACAAAGGGGTTTGTTATACTGCTTTTTTAGACAACAATTATTCTGGTATAAAAGAACTTCTATTATTATTTCCTAAAGCAACTTTTGTACAAAAAACAGATACATTTCAAGAGTCTATCTTCAATTATTTCTTAAATAAACAACACCATTCTAATCCTATACAACTACATGTAAAAGGAACTGAATTCCAAATAAAAGTTTGGAAAGCTCTTTTAAACATCTCTATGGGTAATTTAACTACATACGGAAGCATTGCAAAAGAACTGAAACAACCTACTGCATCGAGAGCTGTAGGAACTGCTATTGGAAAAAATCCTATTGCGGTTGTAATTCCTTGCCATAGAGTTGTACAAGCAAACGGTAATTTAGGAGGTTATATGTGGGGGACTGTTAGAAAAGCAGCTCTAATTGGTTGGGAAATTTCTAGAACAAGTAAATAACAAACTTTGTAAATCCTAATTATTTATTTCATCAGTTATTCAAAAAAATAATATTCAAATATTTAGAGTTCTTTTTTAAATTTGTTTGGATGTTGCCTCGTATCAAATATTGTAATTATATAAATTTCTTTATTTGTATATCTATAAAATAATGTGGTTTGCTTTGTTATGACACATCTATGTAACCCTATATTACTTTCAGATTCAGGAAAACTTTCAGGATTCTTTCTTATCAAATTTATACTTTTATCAAGCTTTTTTACAAAGTCTAACTTCACCTTTAGGCTCCAATTTTCAAGAAGGAATTCAAATAATTTATCTAGTTTTTTTTCAGCTGTTTTCGATATTTTTACAACTCTACTCATTATCTGTGAGAGGCTATAAAACTATCATAATTTTTGGTTTTACCTTTAGATATTTCTATATCCGCATTATCTATTTCCTTTTGTTGTTCAAAACTAAGTTCTTCCCAAAAATCAGAAGTAGTCTCTTTTTTAAGAATTTTTTTTATGGACTCAAGTATTGATGGATTGTTTGTATTTAATAACAATTTCATTAATTCTAATTTTTCTGCTTGAATATCCATAATTAATAAGGTTTACTACAAAAATAAGAAATTTCATATTGAATATAGTTTTCATATTTACTATTTATCACTACACAGCTTATTTTGTATCGAACAAATTTGTTAATTTGTAGCTCTAAATAAACCTAAAAATATCTTTACATGGCAACAGCATTAATTACAGGGGCAACAAGCGGAATAGGAAAAGAATTAGCCTACATACACGCTAAAAGAAAAGGTGATTTGGTTTTGGTTGCCAGAAGCTTTAACAAATTACAAAGCATTAAAAAAGATATTGAAAAAAAACACAATGTAATGGTTATTACCATTACCAAAGATTTAACCGATGATAATGCTGCCAAACAAGTTTACAACGAAATAAATATTATTGGTACCAAAATAGATTACCTAATCAACAATGCAGGATTTGGAGGTATTGGAAAGTTTCATGAACGAAACTTAGAAACAGACTTAAACATGATGCAATTAAACATGAATGCGCTGGTAAGTTTGACCCATTTGTATTTACAAGATTTTACTGCAAAAAACAGCGGTAAAATTCTAAATGTATCTTCTACAGCTAGTCTTGTTCCTGGACCCATGCAAGCTGTATATTATGCTTCTAAAGCCTTTGTAACTTCTTTTACCAACGCAATTACACAAGAATTACACGATACAAACATTACAGTAACTAATTTAATGCCTGGAGCTACCGATACAGATTTTGGTAAAATTTCTGGAATGGACAAAACAAGTTTATTTGACAAAACAGCAAGCCCTTACAAAGTTGCTTTAGATGGATACAATGCCATGATTACAGGAAAAATAGATGTCATTTCTGGATTGACTTTTTATCAAAAATTTCTTTTAAAAATTTCAGGATTTATCCCTAAAAAAGTAGGTCTAAAAATGATTTTTGACATGCAACAACAAGACAGGTAAGTTAATTAATTTAAGCTATTTTCGTTCCGTTTGCTACAAGTTTATCAGGACTTATTAATGTTACCTCTTTCACATCATCAGCTCCCAATATACCTAAAACCAAACATTCACTCATCATATTCGCTATTTGCTTTTCAGGAAAATTTACCACAGCTATAAGCTGTTTTCCTATCAAATCATCTACCTCATACAACTTGGTTAGTTGCGCTGATGATTTTTTAATTCCTAACGATCCAAAATCTATGGTTATTTTATACGATGGATTTCTGGCTTGTTTAAAGACTTCTGCGGTTAAAACAGTTCCTACCCGCATATCTATTTTTGCAAAATCTTCCCAAAGTATTTTATCCATTATTCTTGCGTTTTATAGGCTGTTTTTAAATTTAACAAATTCGTTCCGTTTGTCGTTAACCCTTTTACATTTTTATGTTTAAAACGCACTACTTCATCATAAAAAAGAGGTACAATAGGCAAATCACTCATCACAATACTATCCATTTTTTTATACAAAAAAGTACGCTTATCAACTTCGGTTGTTTGCAATGCTTTTTCATACAATACATCGTAAGAGGTGTTTTTAAATCTACTGTAATTAGGTCCTTGTGGAGAAAAATTCTTACTGTAAAACAACGATAAAAAGTTTTCTGCATCCGGATAATCAGCAATCCATCCTACTCTAAATACAGGCAATTTCCCATTTGCTTTTAATTGTCGAAGCACTGGAGATGGTAATATATTTAATCGTACTTCTATTCCAAAAACCATTAACTCTCTTTGTACAAATTCAAACAAATCTGTATAGCTTGAGTTTGTGGTAATGGTTACTACAGGATTTGTAATGCCTGTTGCTTCTTTGTATTTATCTATAAAATATTTGGCTTTCTCTGGTTGAAATAATTTCTGAGCATTATCTCTTCTTCCCTTTAAACCTTTTGGCACAAATCCTGTTGCGGCTACTCCAATATTATTTCTTAAGTAACGTAACATTTTTTCTCTATCAAAACCATAGTTTATTGCTTTACGCAAATACGGGTGATTTTCTTTTGTTTGTTTTTCTACATTAAAAGCAATGTACTCCGTAATTAAATAAGGAGCTTTGTCTATTAAAATCTTATTTTTGTACTTAGGCAACAACGTACCTGTTGGCGATAACAATTCGTCTTTATACGAAGTATGCAAATCGTACAAAACATCCGATTTTCCTTGAATGAATTGTAAAAACTCTGTTTGTTTATCTGCAAAAAATGTAACTGCTATAGCCTCTAAATACGGTAATTGCTTGCCTTGTTCATCTTTTTCGAAATACAATTCGTTTTTACGAAATACCAACTTTGTGTTTTCTACCCACAATTTAAATTTAAAAGGTCCGGTTCCTACAGGATTCGAACGAAATTCTGTTCCATAAAACTCAACAGCTTCTTTAGGTACTACAGAACAATATTGCATAGACAACAAACCTAAAAAAGGAGGAAAAGGCTGCTTTAATTGTATTCTAAACACAGAATCGTTTAAAGCCTCCATGTGTTTAACGTTTTTCACAATCCAACCACCCGACGAAGCTACTTTAGGATCTTTTAATCTACCTAAGCTATATTCAAAATCTTTGGCAACAACTACGCGTGTACTATCTTTACCAAATACTTTATTTTTATGAAAAAACACATCTTTTCTTAACGTAAAATCATAGGTAGTTTTATCTTCAGAAATGTCCCATTTTTTTGCAATACAAGGTTGTACGCTTAAAGCATCGTCAAAAACAACCAAACCGTTATAAAGTTGATTCATTGCCCATGTTAAAGGTTCGTTTTTAGCAAAAGCAGGATCTAAGGTAGATATATTGTCTTTTTCGTTGTATCTAAAAACCTGACTTACATTATATTTACTACTTTTTTGTTTGCACGCAACCAAAAATAGCAGCAAAGCTAAAAAGGGAATCATTTTTTTTACCATCGGGTTAATTTACTACAAATGAATTTATTACTCGCTTAATTACACAAATTAGAATACTTTTAAAATCCTTGTATATCATCTAAAAAACGTACCTTTGTGCCCCGTAAATTTACAAGAATGAGTGCGCAAAAAAAAGTAGCTTTTTACACATTAGGGTGTAAACTTAATTTTTCTGAAACATCTACCATTTCACGTAACTTTCAAAACGAAGGTTTTACACGTGTAGATTTTGAAGAATCTGCTGATATTTATGTGATTAACACTTGCTCTGTAACCGACAATGCTGACAAACGTTTTAAAACAATTGTTAAAAATGCATTGAAAAAAAATGAAGATGCTTTTTTAATTGCTGTAGGATGCTATGCACAATTAAAACCCGAAGAACTTGCTGCCGTAGATGGTGTAGATTTGGTTTTGGGAGCTACCGAAAAATTTAAAGTAACCGACTACATTAACGATTTATCTAAAAATGATTTAGGGGAGGTACACTCTTGCGATATTGACGAAGCTGATTTTTACGTAGGCTCGTATTCTTTTGGAGATAGAACCCGTGCTTTTTTAAAAGTACAAGACGGTTGCGATTACAAATGTACTTATTGTACAATTCCGTTAGCCAGAGGTATTTCTAGAAGCGATACATTAGAAAATGTATTAAAAAATGCTAAAGAAATTTCTGAAAGAGGCATTAAAGAAATTGTATTAACAGGAGTGAATATAGGAGATTATGGAAAAGGAGAATTTGGAAACAAAAAACACGAACATACCTTTTACGAACTTGTACAAGCTTTAGATAAAGTCGAAGGAATTCATCGTTTACGAATATCTTCTATAGAACCTAATTTATTAAAAGATGAAACAATACAATTTGTAAGTACATCAAATAGTTTTGTTCCCCATTTTCACATTCCACTACAAAGCGGAAGCGATGAAATTCTAAAAAAAATGAAACGTCGTTACATGAGCGACTTATATACAAACAGAGTGGCTAGTATTAAAAATGCAATGCCCAATGCGTGTATTGGTGTTGATGTAATTGTTGGATTTCCTGGAGAAACAGATGCTTTATTTTTAGAAACCTATAATTTTTTAAATGAGCTAGATATTTCTTATCTACACGTTTTTACATACTCTGAAAGAGACAATACAGAAGCTGCCTCTATGGACAATGCCGTGCCTAAAAACGTACGTGCAAAACGTAGTAAAATGTTGCGAGGTTTGTCTGTTAAAAAACGTAGGGCTTTTTACGAAAGTCAATTGGGTACAAGCCATACTGTTTTATTCGAAAGTGAAAATAAAGACGGTTACATTAATGGTTTTACCGAGAATTATGTAAAAGTAAAAACTCCATGGAACCCAGCACTTGTAAATCAATTACACGAGGTAACTCTTACAGAAATTGACGATGAAGGTACTGTACGTTTTGAGTGGAAAAACAAACCTGAAGAAAAAAATGTAAATTTGAGTGAATTGATATAGCAAGCACTTGAAGCAACATCTTTATTTTATTCCGGGAATGTGGGCAGATGCCACTATATTTCAGCATCTCCAATTTCCAAAAGAACAATTTGAAACACATGTGTTAAATTGGTTGCAACCGCTACATAAAAACGAAACTTTAACAAGTTACATCAATCGATTATCCGAAAAAATAACGCACCCAAACCCTGTGTTTATAGGTGTTTCTTTTGGAGGTATGATAGCGCAAGAACTAGCTTCAAAATATAACAGTCCAAAAACAGTTATCATATCAAGTATCAAACATCAAACAGAGCGAACACCTTTTTATACATTACTCGCTAAAACCAAACTATATAAATTAACACCCATTTCCTTTTTACTTTTTCTAGAACAAACTTATTTTCTTTATGCAGATAAGAAAACAAAAAAGAAATTAGAAGCTTACCGAAAATACTTGCCTTTTCGAAACAAAATATACACTCAATGGGCTATACATCATTTTTTAACGTGGCAACAAAAACATCAACTTAATACCCTTCATATTCATGGAAACGCTGATACTGTGATCCCTACAAAATACATTCGTAATTTTCACAAAATAAACAATGGTACACATGCTATTATTCTTACTAAAACCAAATGTATTCAGCATAAAATAACTACGTATTTGGCGTGATTATTGTACTTTTATAGAAAAATAATTCTATGAAAATAAAATTTAGGAACCCTCTTGCAATTGTAACCCTATTAACTATTGCTAGCCTTATTATTTATGCTACTCCAGGAACAAAAAAAACAGCCGAAAGTTATAGTATTAAAGCTATTAAAACTCCTGAAAATTTAAGTTTTGCAAACGAAAATGTTCCGTTACATATAAACGATATAAAAGAAAGAGTTGATCGAGAATTTTTAGTAAACACGTATTGGCAATCTAACGGATTGTTACTCATCAAACGTTCAAAAAAATTCTTTCCTATCATAGAGCCTATTTTAAAAAAACACAACATTCCTAACGATTTTAAATATTTAGCAGTTATAGAAAGTGGTCTTCAAAATGTAACGTCTCCAGCAAAAGCTTCTGGTTTTTGGCAATTATTAGCCAATACAGGTAAAGAATATGGACTAGAAGTAAATAAAAATGTAGACGAACGTTATCATTTAGAAAAAGCAACCGAAGCCGCATGTGCTTACTTACTAAAAGCTAAAGCCGAATTTGGAAGTTGGACAGCTGCTGCAGCTGCTTATAATATTGGAATTAGTGGACTTTCTAGAAGAATGAAAGAACAAAAAGTAACTACATACTACGATTTACTTTTACCTAACGAAACTGCAAGATACATTCCTAGAATTGTTGCAGTGAAAGAAATTATAGGCAACCCTCAAAATTATGGTTTTGTTTTTGACAAAAATGATTTGTACAAACATTTAAACTACACCACTGTAAAAGTAGATACTGTTATTACCGATATTGCTTTATTTGCCAAAAACTATAACTCAAATTATAAAGAGTTAAAAATTCTGAATCCTTGGTTACGAGAAAACAAACTAAACAACAAAACACGTCGTTTATACGAAATAAAAGTTCCTAACTAAACCCTACAAAAAACTCCAAGATTGCTCTTGGAGTTTTTTATTATTTTTTTTCGTTGGGATTGTTTTTTAAGAACAGGCCGTTTAAAAAATTTCTCAACACTTGATCTTTACATTGCTTGTAATGTTGGTGTCCTGGTTTTCTAAAAAAAGCAGACAATTCTGATTTTCCAAAATTTAAACCTGCCAACTTTAACAATGCTAAAATATCGGTATCTTTTAAGTTTAAAGCAATTCTTAATTTTCTAAAAACAATATTATTATTCAATTCTGTTTCAGCCACAGGTATTTTATCATCTTTTTTTCCTCTGTAATCAATAATCATCCCGTTTAAAAATTGGGCAAATTGCTCATCAGATAACGATAAATTTTCTTTTTCTTCTGTGTCTTTGGCTAAAAATGTCGACACATCTTCGCGTGTAATTTGCACCCCCACATGCTTAAAAAAAACTATAATCTTTTCAGGATTGTAATTAAAAGCATACTTCAATCGTCTAAATACGTCGTTATTTGTCATCTATTCTATTTAAATCTATTTTTTATCAAATGGTATTCTTCTATAAATTCATTCATAATTGTCTGTACACTATCTACCGAATTTATCAAGCCTGCTATCTGACCAATTTCTAATTTTCCATCTTCAACATCTCCCTCAAAAATACCTGTTTTTAACTTTGCAGTGTCATAAAAACGCTGTAATGTTTCTTTTGTTGGATTTGTTTTGTACAATGCTAACAAAGCATCATAATACCTGTTTTTTACAATTCTTACCGGAGCCAATTCTTTAAATGTCAATTGCGTTGCTCCGTCAGATAAATTCGTAATGAATTCTTTGTATTTTATATGTGCAGATGATTCTTTACTAACTGCAAATTTACTTCCTATTTGCACACCATCCGCTCCTAAAACCTCAGCAGCTAGAATACCACGCCCACTTGCAATTCCTCCAGCAGCTATTAATGGAATTTGTATTTTTTTTCTTAGCATAGGTAGTAAGGTAAATGTTGTTGTTTCTTCTCTACCATTATGCCCTCCAGCTTCAAAACCTTCAGCAACAATAGCATCAACACCTGCCTCTTGCGCTTTTAAAGCAAACTTTACACTACTTACAACGTGGGCTACTTTAATGCCTTTGGCTTGTAATTTTGAAGTCCATAACTTAGGGTTTCCAGCCGATGTAAATACTATTTTCACTTCTTCTTCTAACACAATCTCCATCAATTGATCAATATCTGGATACATTAAAGGAATATTTACACCAAAAGGTTTATCGGTTGCTTTTTTACATTTTTGAATATGTGTCCTAAATACATCTGGATACATAGAACCTGCACCCAACAAACCTAATCCACCAGCATTACTAACAGCCGAAGCTAATTTGTAACCACTTACCCACACCATTCCACCTTGTATAATAGCATGCTCAATACCAAATAACGCTGTTACTCTATTCTGATTCATTTCTATTTATAGAATAAATTTTATTGTTTTTGTTTCTAAACTACTTTCTATATTTAAAAAATAAACACCCTTTTTAAAGTTTGTGAGTAGTATTTCGTTTGCTGTTACCGAAATTGTTGTACTTACTATATTTTTACCTGTTATGGTATAGAGTACAGCTTTATAGACTGTTTTATCTTGTAAACCTTCTATAAAAATAGCTGTATCGGTAATACGGTAAGCTACTGAATTTTCTAGTACCTCATTTTTAGTTGTTAATGTAGCAGCAATGTTCGAAAGATTTAAAATTCCATACCCCTCTTGACTTGTTGGATTTGAAAAATTCGTAGAATTTTGAATCACTAAATCTCTAATTTCTAAACTTGTTTTTTCGGGGTAAGCTTGCCATAAACACGCAACGGCTCCTGCTATAATAGGACCCGAAAATGAAGTTCCGTTAGAGGTTCTAACCTCATTATCTTTTGTAACCACATACACCCCCGCTCCTTGCGCTAAAGTTTCGGGTTTTACCCTATTATCTGCCGTAGGTCCAAAAGACGAAAACGAAGCAATATTTTCGTTTGTATTTACAGCTCCTACCGATATAATATTAGCTGCATCGGCCGGTGCCGTAATGTACTTCCATTCACTATTTCCCGAATTTCCAGCCGAATTTACAAGTACAATTCCTTTTTTTGCTGCTAAGGTTGCACCACGGGTAATAAACGTGGTCGTCCCATCCATATCATCATACGTATAGTTGTACTTTGCCTCATCAAACTGGCTGTATCCTAAAGATGTGTTTATAATATCTACTCCAAGGCTATCTGCTCTTTCCGCAGCTTCTACCCACAAACTTTCTTCCAAAGGAGTTTCGCTATTTATGTCTTCAGAAATAAACAAATAAAAACTAGCCTTGGGTGCAGTTCCTACAAATTCGTTTTCTTTTATGGCACCAATGGTCGATAATACTTCAGTTCCATGTGTTGCATTTGCTTTGTAAACCTCAGAAGTTCTATTCACAAAATCATACCCTCCTAATATTTCTCCGTTGTCTGTATCTAAATCTAACAAATGACTAAAACTACCTGCGGTATCTACACCTAAAAAACCTCCATCTATCACCGCTATTTGCATTCCTTTTCCGTCAAATCCTTTTTCGTGCAACGTTTCTAATCCTAACATTTGAGTCTGCCCTAAAGCTTGTCCGTAGGTATACGAAACAGCTTTTTGCAAACGCTCTGTTTTAGAAAACTTGGTTTTATTTAGATTTGTAAGTACTGGTTGCGAAACTATTACATTGTTACGTGCCAATTCTACATTTGCCACAAATGACAAGTTCTGTAAATTTAAAATATTCGCTTCTGAACCCGATACATGCAAAGCATTTAACCATTTGGAACGAGAATGCACGGTAATACCTATACTTGTTGCAACACCTTCTACATACTCCGGGCATAGCGGTACATCTGATGCATCTAAATCAATGCCTTGTTGCGCTCTTCTAGCCAACGACTTCTGACTTAACATTAAATTCGGAGCTAGTAAAAAAGCATCCGCATCAGGTTTGTCTTTAAAATAAACCCAGGCGTGTTCTTGCGCCGAGACACAGGTGCTCAACAATACAAATAATATAGCTAGCTTTTTCATACAACAGAGATTTTACTTAAAGTTAAGCAATTACTCCCGATCCTAAAAGTTCGTTTTCTTCTGTATGCCAAGCCACAAATTGACCTTCTTGAATTGCAGATTGAGCATTTTCGAACTCAACATATAAACCATTTTCTACTTGGTATAATGTTGCCTTTTCTAAAGGCTGTCTGTAACGTATTCTTGCCAACACCTCCATAGAATCTCCTGTAGAAAGCTCTAAATCTTCTCGAATCCAATGTTTTTCTTCATTAGTTACAAACAAAACTTTTCGATACAAACCAGGGTGTTGTTTTCCTTCTCCAGCGTAAATAATATTTTCCTCTACATCCGTTTCTATTACAAAAAGAGGCTCTTGTGTACCTCCTACAGCCAAGCCTTTTCGTTGCCCTTTTGTAAAATAATGCGCACCTTGGTGTTTTGCAACTGTTTTACCACTGTTTATAGCGTATGTATATTTTTGGCTGTAAAATGCCAACTCTTTTTCTTTAGATTGAAATGTTGGAATTGCTCTTGTATAAGCTGGATAGCTTTTAGGTACTTGAACAATAACTCCTTCTTTAGGCTGTAATTTTTGTTGTAAAAACTCAGGCAATCTAACTTTACCAATAAAACACAAACCTTGCGAATCTTTTTTATCCGCAGTAATCAAGTCTAATGAGGCTGCAATTTTTCGAACCTCAGGCTTGGTTAACTCGCCAATAGGAAACAATGCTTTGGATAATTGTTCTTGCGATAATTGGCATAAAAAATACGATTGATCTTTATTTGTATCTACCCCTGCTTTTAACTGGTATACTTCTTTACCTTGTGTATCTGTTACAATACCTCGTCTACAATAATGTCCTGTAGCTACATAATCTGCTCCCAAGTCTAATGCTATTTTCATAAAAACATCAAACTTTATTTCTCTATTACAAAGTACATCTGGGTTGGGAGTTCTACCACGTTCGTATTCTTTAAACATGTAATTTACAATACGATCTTTGTATTCTTCACTTAAGTCTACCACCTGAAATGGTATTCCTAATTTCTCAGCTACTAACATTGCATCATTACTATCTTCTAGCCAAGGACATTCGTTAGAAATAGTAACCGAATCGTCATGCCAGTTTTTCATAAACAAACCAATAACTTCGTATCCCTGTTGTTGTAACAAATACGCTGCTACACTACTATCTACACCTCCTGAAAGTCCTACTACTACACGTTTCATATTCAAAAAATTGAGTAGGCAAAGATACGATAATTTTATTGCACTCTTACAGCTCTAACAACATGCTTATACTTTCTAAAACCTGCGGCTATACTTACTTAGAATATTTGTTCTACATGTTAGCCATGTGTATAAAAAAAGAGCTTATCAATTAAGATAAGCTCTTTTGTATTTTATTTTTTAACTTCTTTTAAAGTTCCGTTTTTTCGCTTGATATTGTTTAGTATTTGCTGATTTGTTAACTTTTTCAGCTTTTCTTTTTTAGCTTTTATACTACTCTTTGTTTGAGCCTTACCTAGTCTTTTAGCTTCTTTAATTCTAGCTTCCATTTTCGCAGACATACTTCTCAAAATATCTTCATCTGTACGTTTAGAGTATACAACTTTTGGAGCTTTCTTTTTGAATTTGATGCTATTTAATATTTCTCTATCAGATAATAATTCAAACTCTTCAAATTTCTGCCTTTTTGCTTCTATACTTCTTAAAATCTCATCATCTGTTAGCGGCTCATAACCTTCATCTTCTTCTCTTTTACGTTCTATGTTTCGTAAAATTTCTTTATCGGTAAGAGGTCTGTATTCTTTTACTTCTTCTTTTTTACCTTCTATGTTTTTCATGATTTGTTCATCAGAAATTTTAGCATAGGTACGCTCCTTTTTCTTTTTCCCTTGAATACTCGCCATAATTGCTGCATCATCCGGACGATCACGTTTTTTATTAGGCTCTTTATATCCCATATACTCACCATCAATGTAGTAATCCCATTTTCCTACTTTATAATCTTTGTAATACAAACCAGACTCTTTTCTGTTTCCGTTTACTTCGTAAAATACAGTACGCCCGTGTAACAAACCTTCTCTGTAGGTCATTTCGTGTAACTTTACACCACGCTCAGAAAATCTTGTAGAAACACCATCTAATTTTCCGTTTTTATAATTCTTTTCTTCAGCTACTTTGGCATTTCTAAAATACACAATGTACTTTCCATGTAAAATTCCGTCATTGTTATATTCTTCTTTTAACACAACATTTCCTTCGTTGTCATAAAATCTCCAAACACCAATTCTTTTTTTACCAATCATCTGACCGTCACTTTTTAGCTTCCCTCTAATGTCGTAAAAAATAACATCGGCAACATCAGTTCCTTTTATGTAAAACTTTTTAATAGTTGGTAAGTTGTTAATTATTTTATTTTCATAAAAATAAAAATCACCTACTTCTTTTCCATGGTAAAACTGACCTCTGTAACGAATTCTTCCAGAATCGTATCTTTTTTCCCATTTACCATGTCTTTTCCCATTACTATCTAACCTGTTTAAATTATCATCTTGCGCTAGCAACATAAAAGGCGCTAAAAACAGTAAAAATAAAACACTTTTAAAATTCATTATTTGGTTGTTTTTTTTTGAAAATTAAATTCACTCAGCTATTTAAAATAACCCATATAGGGTGCACTCTAAACAATCGAATCAAAAACGAAAATTACAAAGTTTAAAGTATACTAAAAAACATCTTTTAACTTTTCTTATTTTAATGTACTTTTGTTCCTTAAATATTTTTAAAAAAATGAGTTTATCAAATTTAAATGCAATCTCTCCAATTGATGGAAGATATAGAGGAAAAGTTGAAGCTTTAGCTGCATATTATTCTGAAGAAGCATTAATAAAGTATAGAGTTAAAGTTGAAATTGAATATTTTATTGCATTGTGCGAAATTCCGCTACCTCAGCTAGAAGAATTCAACAAATCGTTGTATGCAGATTTAAGAAAAATTTATGAAAATTTTACTGCAGAAGATGCTCAGAAAATTAAAGATATTGAAAGTGTTACCAATCATGATGTAAAAGCTGTTGAATACTTTATAAAAGAAAAATTTGACGCCTTAAATTTACAAGCATATAAAGAGTTTATTCATTTCGGATTAACTTCTCAAGACATTAACAATACAGCAATACCTTTATCTATTAAAGATATGTTTACAGAAGTGTACGATGATGCACTAGCAACGGTAATTGCTAAATTAAAAGAATTGGCTGCAGAGTGGAGCGACGTTTCTATGTTAGCACGTACACACGGGCAACCAGCATCTCCTACTCGTTTAGGAAAAGAAATTTTAGTGTTTGTAGAAAGAATAGAACAACAAATTAACTTATTAAAGCAAGTACCACATGCTGCCAAATTTGGTGGTGCCACTGGTAACTTTAATGCACACCATGTAGCTTATCCTACTATTGATTGGAAATCTTTTGGAACTGATTTTGTTGAAAATATTTTAGGGTTAAAACACTCTTTCCCAACAACACAAATTGAGCACTACGACCATATGGCGGCTATTTTTGATGCTGTAAAAAGAATTAATACTATTTTAATTGATTTAGATAGAGATATTTGGACCTACGTGTCTAACGATTACTTTAAACAAAAAATTAAAAAAGGAGAAGTAGGATCTTCTGCAATGCCACATAAAGTGAATCCTATTGATTTTGAAAACTCTGAAGGAAACTTAGGAATTGCGAATGCTATTTTTGAGCATTTAGCTGTAAAATTACCAATATCTAGATTGCAACGTGATTTAACAGACTCTACGGTATTAAGAAATGTAGGAGTTCCTTTTGGACATACCTTAATTGGTTTTGCATCTACGCTTAAAGGATTAGGAAAACTATTGATTAACAGAGAGGCGTTTGCGAAAGATTTAGAAAACAATTGGGCGGTTGTAGCAGAGGCAATACAAACAATTTTAAGAAGAGAAGCTTATCCAAATCCGTACGAAGCTTTAAAAGGGTTAACGCGTGTAAACGAAAAAATTACAGGAACTACAATTGCAAATTTTATTGATACTCTAGAAGTTTCTGATGAAATTAAAACTGAATTAAAAGCAATTACACCAAGCAACTATACAGGAATCTAATTCATGAGATTACTGATAACCATTTTAGCAATGTCTGTTTTGTTTTCTTGTAACAAAGAAAACAAAACAGACATTCTTTATTTTAAAAAAGGTACGTTTAAAACATACTTGGGAGAAAGAAAAGATAGTTCTTTTTTTGTAAGAACCGATAAATTACAAATTGAAACTTATAGAAATAAGAAAGATACTTTTGCTGTTTCTTGGAAATCTAACTTTGAATATACCTTACAAAAAGTCAATCCTAAAAATAAACTAGATAGCATTCCTTTTATTGTAAAAATTACCGCTATCAAAAATAAATCTTATAAATTTAAGGGTGCTTATTTAGGGAGCAACTTTAAACAAGAAGGAGTTACTTATAAGCTACATAATTAACTTAAAAAATTATAATGAGCCAAGTAACTTACTTTAAAAACGATGTAAAAAGAATGCTTGGTAAGCGTAAAATTAGAATTTTACATATATGGCTTAGTAGAATGTTTTGGGGTGTATTAATGTATCGAATAGAAAGATCGTTATATTTATTTTTTCCTAAAAAAACATATGCAATACTCAGAATTCCTTTTATACCTATCTTAAATATTATACAAGCATATTCTAATATAGATATTCATTACAAAGCAAATATTAAAGGAGGCTTATTAATTTTACACCCCTCTGTTGGTATTGTAATCTCTGGACAAGCCAATATTGGAGAAAATCTCTTACTTACAGGAGGAAATATAATAGGAGCCAAACACCTAGCCAAAGAAAACGAATTTACAATAGGTAACAATTGTAGTTTTGGTGCTAATGCAACTTTAATTGGACCTATACAGTTAGGTAATAATATTTCTATTGGCGCCTCTGCCTGTGTTGTTAAAAGCTGCTTAAATAATAAAGCTGTTCTTACAGGTGTTCCCGCCAAACAAATAAACCTGTAACAACTTCTATCTAACAATGTACACTACCAAACAACTCTTATTTTTTGTATTTATACCTTCTATTGTTTTTTCTCAAAATAACTTTACCCAACAAGATACTTTACGTGGTAGCATTACACCACAAAGAGCTTGGTGGGACATTGTTACCTACAATTTAGATGTTCAGGTCTACCCTAAAACAAAAAGCATTGTAGGTAAGAATACGTTTTTTTACAAAGTATTAAGCTCCGAACAAACTTTACAGTTTGAACTTCAAGCCCCAATGCTTGTTGATTCTATTACTCAAAATCAACAAAAATTAAACTATACCCATACAGGTATTAGCTACTTTGTAGCCCTTACAAAAAAACAAAAAGAAAAAGCTTTAGATAGTTTAACGGTATACTATCATGGGCAACCTAAAACAGCTGTTAACCCACCTTGGGATGGAGGTATTATTTGGAAAAAAGACACTGATGGAAATCCTATTATCGCAACTGCCAATCAAGAAATTGGAGCCAGTGTTTGGTGGCCTTGTAAAGATCATCCTGCAGATGAACCTGAAGAATTTACACTAACTGTTACTTGCCCTACTCCACTTATAAATATTTCTAACGGTACTTGTACGAATATCAAAATAAATAATGATAATACACGTAGTTACACCTGGAAAACAAAAAACCCTATAAATCATTATGGAGTTAGTTTAAACATGGCAAATTACAGTCATTTTAAAGAAATTTATAACGGGCTCAACGGAAAATTAAACTGTAATTATTATGTATTGCCAAACAACCTAACCAAAGCTAAACAACAATTTAAAGATGTTGCCAGAACGTTAACCGCCTTTGAATATTGGTTCGGTCCATATCCTTTTTACAACGATGGTTATAAACTCGTAGAAGTTCCATATTTAGGTATGGAACACCAAAGTTGCATTGGCTACGGTAACGGTTATAAAAATGGCTATGACGGAAAAAAGTATGGAGATTCTAATTGGGGCCTTCAATTTGATTATATTATTATTCATGAATCTGGTCACGAATGGTTTGCGAATAGCATTAGCTGTAAAGATGTTGCCGATTTATGGATACACGAATCTTTTACTACATATGCAGAAAGCTTATTTGTAGATTATTATTACGGAACCAAAGCTGCGAATGAGTATGTACAGGGCTTTAAAAGATATGTATACAACGATAAGCCTATTATTGGAACATATAATGTACACAACCAAGGAAGCACAGATATGTATGTAAAAGGAAGCTTGCTATTACACACACTGCGTCAAATTGTAAACAATGATGTTTTATGGAGAAACATTTTATTAAAAATAAACAAAGTATTCTATCACCAAACTGTAAATACAAAGCTTATTATTGAGTTTTTAAGCAACGAAACTCATCTTAATTTACATCCTTTTTTCGAACAATATTTAACTACTACAAAAATTCCGGAACTGCTTGTTAAAAAAGAAAAAAACAAGCTATTTTATAAATGGAATAATGTGATTCCGAATTTTTATATGCCTTTAAAAGTAACATTAAATCAGCAAGAAAAATGGATTACACCTAATGCCCAAAAATGGCAAGAAATAACAGGAACAAAACTAACTGTCGATCCTAATTTCTTCGTCAATTTAAAATTTACAAACTAAAACCCGTATTCTTTCTACTTTCTAGCTTAGCCTCAAGAACATCGTCCAAAGCCGGAAAAAAATCAATTCCCAACAACCCCTCTAATTCATCTACGGTAACCGTGTAATTTTTATAGCTTTTATTTGCCAACTTGTGCTCTATTAAAAAAGCAATACACTTCGGTTTTCCTTCGTTGTATTTTAAAATTATCTTGTAAAAATGTGTAGGTACCGGTACTTTTTCAGAACCTATGGTTTTGTCTATCTTCTTAAAAACAGGACCTGTTACAACAAAAAGTTGTTTGTCTTTACGCAGCCAATCTCTTACTTTCTTTTCTAAATCATTCCAAACCCCCGAATTAAAACTATGTAACTGTGGCGATATGTTAGATGTTAAAAATGTTTCATTGTACGCATTTCTATCAAAACTTCTATCAGCTGCCGGACACAAATGCCCTCTATCGTATCCCGATTTTTTATAATTTCTCCAATGCGCCGATTTGGTTTTTACTTTAGCATCCACTTCAAAATAAGGTCTTTTAAAATCATGCTCCCTCACATGACTTGATTTCAACTCATAAGCCACCCATTCTGGCTGTTCGTGAGCTTCGCTATAAGATAAAGTATAATACTTATGTCTTACCAATTGCTCGGTTGTTGAGGTTGGTAAATAATTAAATCCCGTTATAGGCGTTGTTATTTCTTCCAAATCATTAGCTCCAAATAAATCATCATTCTTTATTTTATCTTCTAAAAAATAGCCCGCTATTACAATAATACCCGCTACTACGGTATATAATGTTTTTTTCATATTCAATAATTCTTCTAACTACTCAAATATACAACTCTAATCAAACGCTCTCTAACTATTGTTTGTAATATTTAGGCATTCCCACAAGGGTCGTGCTTTCACTACTCGTTTTTTTCGTACCTCAAAAGAACTCAAACACACCGTTCAATCACTAATGCTTTTTAATGATTTTTTTACTCTGTAGCTAACAATAAATTCCATGAAATAACAAATTTCATCAGCTGTCACAAAAAATAATTTCAAAATCACACAATAGCTCACACTTATAAACATCAAAAAAATAAGTTTACACCCACAGACTCAACAATCTAAAACAAACCCAGTGTTTATCACTACTCCCGAAGAAAAACTAAAAGAATTATGGCTATCTAAATAATAGATAAATTAAATTTGCGCCAGGAAATTTAATTCTAAAAACTCCAACCAACACAAAAAACAATGCTCTATTTAGTATAGAATATCACAATAAAATCTAACCAATTTATTGCTTACTAAATACAATAAACTATAGAAGAAATTATTTTTTAACAAAAACTATTTAAATTTAATCAACTATGAGTAACATCAAAAAGATGGGACTAGTCCTCTTAACAGCTTTTTTAGGACTAAAAGGAACTGCACAAATTAATGTGGAAGTAAATGCTAACACCAAACATCAAGTTGGAGGTATTTCTACTTTTGATCGTAAGAAGTTTGTAACCGTACACTCTACAAACTACGAGCCAGATTGGAATGGACAGAATGGAGAAACAGCAAACACCCCTAATCGATTAGCCGAATTAACAAGAACTTACGATGCATGGCTTTCTCGTGAAACAGGTGCATTTACAAGAGCTATTACAGGAAACTCTGCTAGTAAAATTTCTAGTCAAACTTTAGGAGCTTCAGAAGGTTTTGATTATACCTTTTTAGCAGACCGTTTTACGTACGAGCAAGATCAAGATTTGGTTGTAGCCGCACAAGAAAAAGCTTACGAAGTATTTAACCATAATGGTTTTACATGGGGTAACAGAGCTGCTGCATGGGTGAAAAAACATGGAAATGGTGGAACTACAGGACGTAAAAGACCTACTTCTATCGAAATTTTAAACGAACCTGTATTCCCTTTGGTTGATTTTATACCTGCGGGAGCAACTCCAGAACCACTGGGTAGAATTTTTAGGTTCCATAGAGATGCAGCGAATACCTTCAAACAAAATGTTCCTGCTAGTGGAAGACCTTTAATTGGAGGTTGGACAACAGCATTCCCTCAATTGGATAAAGGAAACTTTACACAGTGGAACGAGCGTTGGAAGCAATTCATTGACATCGCTGGAGGTGCAATGGATTTTTATTCATTACACTTATACGATCAACCAATTTTTGGATCTAATAACAGTCAATGGGCCTACCGTAAAGGAGGAAACATTGAAGCCACTTTAGATCAAATCGAAAACTATGGATTTATTACTGGAAAGAAAAAGCCTTTCTTAATTTCTGAGTATGGATCGCAATTAAACAATAACTATAGCGAGCGTTATACGGCTCGTAGAGACTGGTGGTCTTTACGATCTATGAATGCAATGATGTTACAATTTATGGAACGTCCAGATCAAATTGTAAAAGCAATTCCTTTTGTACCTATTAAAGCTGAATGGGCTTATGGTTTGGCAGAAGGTTCACCCGTAACACCAGGTGTAGGTTATGCCTATTCTTGGAGATTGATGAAAAACAATAACGAACCTAACGGAACATATTGGGTAAACAGAAACAATCCGTTTGGTACAGATCGTAATGTGCCTAACGGTAATTATAGCTGGACAGAGTTAATTCGTTACTACCAATTATGGTCAGATGTTAGAGGAACTCGTGTAGACTCTAAACAAGCAGATGTAAACTTACAAGTAGATTCTTACGTAAACGGAAAAGATTTATACATTATTGTAAATAACTTATATACAGAAGGAAAACAATTTAATCTAAATATTAAGGGTACTGCTAGCAATCCAATCGAATATGTATTTGAAAAGCATTTATTCCCTGATACTAATGGAAACCCTAACTACAATACGCGCTTTGTAGGTACTAATAAAGCTACTACATTGTCTGTAGGTTCTGAAGGAACTGTAGTATTGCGTTACCACTTTAAAAACAACATTAATGTTAACCAAACTTCTAACGAAACAAAGCACTACGCTAACCGTAATGCAAGTTCTTATTTAGAATATATAGAAGCAGGTCAAAATCAAGCTTTTAATATTAATATTGGTAACAAACCTAGTTTTGGAGAAGCTACATTAAGAATTGGAGTTGGACGACCAAATGCTCGCGTAAAATTACCTCGTGTTTGGGTTAATGGAACAGAAATCAATAGTGCTAAACAATGGAGAGGATCAGGAGTTGGACAAACACATAGAGGATATTTCCACTCCATCATCGAAGTTGATGTTCCTTTAAATGTTTTAAAAGCCAATGCCAACAATGTAGTTGTACGCTACCCTGATGAAGGAGGATTTATATCTTCTATGGCAATGCAAGTATTCCGTATGACAGCTCAAATTAGTAGAGGAACTGGATCTGCAACAAATACGCAAGCACCTGTAACACCAACAACCTCGGGAACTCCTATAGGGCAGGTAATCTCATTACGTAAATCTGGTGGAGATTTTAAATATTTATCTGCTGTTGCCGAATTAAATAATGATATTTACTGTAACCAATCTCAAGTTTTTGGAAATCGTCAAAAATTCCGTGTTGTAAATCATCCAAACGGAGGAGTTGCTTTATTTAACTTAAATTCTCAACGTTACCTTCAAGTTGTAGGAAACAATCAAAATGCTATCGTTCGTGCAACAGGTGCAGACACAAAAGGATGGGAACGTTTTGAATGGATTAACGTTGCTGCTGGGCAAGTAGCACTTAAAAGTTTACATACAGGTAAGTATCTACAAGCAGCATACAATGTAAACAATACTGCAGTATTCCCTAGAGGATCTGAAAGAAAAGGATGGGAAACTTTTACATGGAAAGTTGAATCTTCTGCAAATTCTAACGTAGTAAATAGAAATACAAAAACTGTGATATACCCTAGCTTTATACACGAAGGAGAAGTAGTTACTACTGAAAACACAGAAGTAAATACTACTATAAGAATTTATGACATTACTGGTAAATTGGTAAAAAACATAAACGCTAATAACGGTACAACAGAATTTGACACAAATGGTTTAACTTCTGGTATTTATTTTGTTAATGTAGGCGACAAACAACCAACAAAATTAGTGATTGAATAAAACCAAGTGTTATAATTGATATTTTAAATTAAAAAATCAACTTTATAAAAAAGGTAGTAACTCTTAACTTTAGTTACTACCTTTTTTTTATTCTAAAAAAACAATATTATATACATTTTCCATCATCTTTAATTCAATTGGAGATCACATTGCTAATAATTCTAGGCACCATACCTTCAAGTGTGTAAGTTTTAAAAACAGGGTTTGAACATGTTCA
>JAHDFK010000014.1 GCA_020628175.1 Wenyingzhuangia sp. | reverse complement strand
TGAACATGTTCAAACCCTGTTTTTAAAACTTACACACTTGAAGGTATGGTGCCATAAATCACAATAAAAAGAGACTCTTAATAGAGTCTCTTTTTGTTTTTATCTTCTACGTGTATTTGTATTGCCATTACTATAGCTATAACTGTATGTAGAGGTTCTGGGTTTTGTAATTCTCTTGTTTTGAATATTTCTATTACGTTTCACTATTTTAGTGTTTGCTCTATACTTTCTATGAGGTCTGTTGTATTCAAAAGAAGTAGTTCTATATCCTCTATTGTTTGTTCCGTAATACGTAGTTGCATAGCCTATAGGCGCTCTGTATGAGTGATGATGCCTTGTAGGAACTCTATATCTAGAGTATCTAGGTTGGTAAAAGTTATTTATCCTATTTACATAACCAGAACAGGTGTAACTGTTACCGTAATCATTGTAACGAATGTTTAAGTTACCAATAGCACGTACATAGCCATAATTGTTATAGCCAATAGTTATATTTCCTATTCTGTTTACTCTACCATTATAGTCGTAAAAGATGGGAGTGCTGTTGATGTTTATAATATCTCCAAATCTGTTTTTTTGGATGTATGTATTATAATCACAACCTTGGTTAAAGCTTATGTTAGATCTGTTTCCGCGTAATCTAGAGTTGTTGTTTAAGATAGTGAAGTCAAATTCTCCATTTTTAAATACGGCATATTCAATTTCATTTTCAATAAAAATAAAAGGCTTGTTGTTATTGTTGTAGGCATTTGCATTTACAAAAAAACAAATAGCTAAAAAGAAAAATATTTTTTTCATGATATACGTTTTAGGGTTCTACATTATTTCTTTATTTCAAGAAATCTTAAATAATAGAATCCAAAGAGTATGCCAAAAAAATAAAAAAAACGAGTTGTAAGTTGTTCTTTAAGCTATAAAAAGTCTAAAAATCGTTCTAAAGCCATACCTCTAGAGCCTTTAATTAATATAGTGCTATTGTTAAATTGTGTTGTAAAGTTTGTTTGTAAATCTTTAAAATTTTTATAGAAAACAGCATTTTTTGTTTTGTGTTGGTAAAAATGTTCCCCCACAAATATGGCTTTGCTAAAATTATGATTGAGAACTTTTGTAACAATGTTTAAATGTTCTGTACTTGATGTTTTTCCGAGTTCAAACATATCTCCCAAAACAACAACTTTAGATGTAGCCTCTAAAGAAACTAGATTGTTTAGCGCAGCTTCCATGCTTGTAGGGTTTGCGTTATAGGCATCTAAAATAATTTGATTGCTGTTTTTTTGAATGATCTGAGATCGATTATTCTCAGGGATGTAACTTTCAATAGCCTTTTTAATATTCTCGTTAGAAATGTTAAAATAGTTACCAATGGTTATAGCGGCAATAATATTGTTGTAATTGTAAGCTCCTATTAAATTACTTTGTATGGTGTTATTTTCAAAAGCCAGTTGCACATAAGGAGTTAATTCAAGCAACGGCATTTCGTGGGGATCGATAAATTTGCAATTACAATAATTAGCTTGCTCAACCATTAATGGTTCTTCTTTGTTTACAAAAGCAATTCCTTCAGAATTTGCTATGTAATCATACATTTCAGATTTTCCAATTACAATCCCTTCTTCAGAACCGAAGCCTTCTAGATGAGCTTTTCCAAAATTGGTGATATATCCAAAATTTGGAGCGGCTATAAAACAAAGATGTTGGATTTCTTTTAAGTGATTTGCGCCCATTTCTACAATACCAATTTCGGTATGTTCGTCCATAGCTAACAAAGTTAAAGGCACACCAATATGATTGTTTAAATTACCCTTAGTTGCCCTCACATTGTACTGTGTTGCTATGATTTCTCTAATAAGTTCTTTTGTAGTTGTTTTTCCGTTACTACCTGTAAGCGCAATAATAGGTATTGCTAAATATTCCCTATGGTAGTAGGCAAGTTGTTGTAGTTTGTCTAAAACATTTTCAACAAGTATTGTTCTTTCATCAATGTAAAATTCTGCTTCATCAATAATTACATACGAAGCACCTTTGTCTAAAGCTTGTTGGGCAAAAGTATTAGCGTTAAAATTATCACCCTTTAGGGCAAAAAATAAGGCTCCTTTTTTTATGTTACGAGTATCTGTAGTAAAGTTTTGTTGTTGTTGTAAAAACAACTCATGTAAATCTAATATTTTCATACAATAATATTACAATAAGGTCATTAAAGAGGTAACATACACACCAGCTGTTTCTGTTCTTAGTCTGTTATGACCAAGAGTAACAGGGATAAAATTATTTTGAATAGCTAATTGTATTTCTTTGGTAGAAAAATCTCCTTCAGGACCAATTAGGACTAAAATATCATTCGCAGGTTTTGCTACATTTTGAAGGAAAAGTTTGTTGTCCTCATCTTCACAATGAGCAATAAATTTTTGAGATGCCTCTTGCTGATTTAAAAATTGAGAAAGAGAAATAGGGTCGTTAAAAACAGGAATATGAAACTGTAAAGATTGTTTTACAGCAGATTGAATAATTTTTTTCATTCGGTCTGCTTTGATCACCTTTCTTTCAGAATTATCACAAATAATAGGTGTTATTTCATCAATACCAATTTCCACAGCTTTTTCCAAAAACCATTCGTACCTATCGTTTAGTTTTGTAGGAGCAATGGCTATGTGTAAATGGAAAGGTCTCTTTTTAGGTTTGTATTCGTGTTTTAATATACTAACTGTACATTTTTTCTCACTAGCATTTGTGATTTCTGTTGTAAAGAAATCGCCTTTACCATTTGTAATGTATACCGTATCAGCTTCTTTTTTACGTAAAACCTTTATAAGATGCCTACTTTCATCTTTATTAAAAGTAAAAGAACTAGCTTCTGGCTGTATGTCTTCGCTTATGGATAATATCATTGATTGTCTTTCCAGTAGTCTTCAATAAAAGAAGGGTTTTCTTTCTGTTCTTTTAATCTTTTAGCTTCTTCTTTGGCTTCTCTTTTCCATTCTTCTCTTTCTGCCTTTATCCTTGCTTTTTCAGCTTTTCTTTCTGCTTTCAATCGGGCCTTTTCAGCTTTTCTTTGCGCTTTGTAATCAAATTCAGGTTCTTCATCTTCTTCTTCAAATTTTTCAAGGTTCGTCTCATTAGAAACCTCTTCCTCTCCAAATTGATTTTCGATGAATCTATCGGCTTCCTCTCTTTGTTTACGTTTTTTCTCTCTCTTAGCTGCTTTTAGTCGTGCTTTTTCAGCATTTAAGGCTTCTTTTTCTGCCTTTCTTTGCGCTTTAGCATCAAATTCAGGTTCTTCCTTTTCAGGTGTCTCGTAGCTGTTTTCTTCAGAAATATCATTTACAAACTCTTCTGCATCGTCCTCTTCTCCAAATTGACTTTCGATGTATTGATTTACTTCTTCTCTTTTCTTACGCTTTCTCTCTCTTTTGGCTGCCTTTTTAGCTGCTTTTAATCTAGTCTTTTCCTCTTCTCTACGTTGTTTTATAGTTGCTTTATCATCTTCTAATCCCTCATCATTCAAATTATCCAATGTGTCAGTTTCTTCACCAAGTTCATCTTTAAACTCATCGTATAAATCGTTGTCTTGATTGTCAGCTTCTTTTTGGGCACGTTTTGCTTCTCGCTTGGCTTTACGTAAAGCTCTTCGTTTTGCTCTTTCAGATTTTTTAGGATCTTCAGAGATTTCATCTAAAAATTCTTTTTTGTTTTGCTTTTTAAGCTCTTTACCGTTTCGTTTTTTCTTCTTTTTTAATTTTTTGTAAATCCATTTGTCGTAATGCTTGTCTATTCTGTAAGATGCGTTAATTCCAATTTCAGAACCTCCGTAGTTCAAGCCAAAATTGTAATTGTATTGAGCTGCTATACTTAAATCACGATTTACTAAAAAAGGAGTTCCAATTCCTAAATTAAAATAAGCAAGTCTTTTATCATTGTGGTATTGTAATTCTATAAAAGGATTGAAACGTTTTTTGTATACATGTGATACAGAAACAGAATATACAAATTCGGGTAAGTCACTACCTATATAATTGAATTCAAACTGATTATTTACATTAATTTTTCTAGTGATTCTATTTTGGGTAATAACGGCTGTTGAAAAGCTAGACCCTGTATCATTTCTAAAATTACCACTTGTTAAAGGAAGATTGTAATGAGCACTAACAGCTACATAAGGGATCAAATCATAAATTCGAAACTGATTGCGTCGTTTCCAACTTAAGGTCAGTAATTCATCTTTTTTAGGTTTGGGTTTAAAGACCAGATATTTAGCTCCTATGGCTAATACTTCAGTACCTAGAGTACTTTGAGAAATATTATCTCTAAATTTATGAATTAAAGAAGCTTCTAACTCTTCTTTCCAAAAACCAAATCTAAGGCTTAAGTCATTTTTTATGGATTGGTTTTTTTGACCTTGATTCGTTAAATCTTCAAAAGAAATGGTGTTCTCTACTTGGTATACATTTGTACCAACAGCAAACGGTGTTTGTGTATTACCCGGTTTGTTAGAGTTAATAGAGGAGGTGTATTGAGCGCTGCTAATTGTAGGAAACAGAAAGCACAAAACAATTATCGGAAAAAGAATCTTCATAATAAATTACAAAATAGAAACGTAAATATAATATTTTATACTTGAGAACACAGGTTCATTTACAAATTATTATTTTTGAACAAATTATAATTTAAATAATGCAAGAAGCAAGTTTTATGGGGTTGATAAGAACAATTTTAATTTTAGTAGCTGTTTATTACATAATTAAATTTTTTATGAAATATATTGCACCTGCTTTGTTGATAAATTATGTTCAGAAAAAAACAGGACAGCAGTATACAAAAGAACCGAATAGAGCAAAAGAAGGAACCACAACTATTGATAAAAAACCGCAAGAAACAAAAACGGTTGGAGACAATGTTGGTGAGTATGTAGATTATGAAGAAGTAGATTAAAAACACATCCATTGAAAAAGAACTTAAATTTTAAACAACTAGCAACCTATATAAGTGTATTCGTTGTTTTTTGTGTAGTGGCCTTAGTTTATTTTAAACCTGTTTTAAGCGGTGAGAAAATTTACCAGAGTGATATAGCTCAGTTTACAGGAATGTCTAAAGAATTAAAAGATTTTAGACAAACCAATGGTAAAGAAGCCTATTGGACAGATGCTGCTTTTGGAGGAATGCCTTCGTACCAGTTAAGTACTTATTACCCGCATGATTATATACAGAAACTAGATCGTTTAATACGATTTTTACCAAGGCCGGCAGATTACTTATTTTTGTATTTTTTCGGTTTTTTTGTGTTGTTGTCAGTCTTAAAATTCGATTGGAAATTGGCTCTCATTGGTTCTCTAGCTTTTGGTTTTTCTACCTATTTTATCATTATTTTAGGAGTAGGACACAATGCAAAAGCACATGCTATAGGGTATATTCCTTTGGTATTATCGGGAATTTTGTTGTTGTTTAGAAAAAAGTACGCTGTAGGATTTTTAGTAACAGCATTAGCAATGGCATTAGAGGTAAATACGAGCCATCCGCAAATGACGTACTACATGTTGTTCTTTTTGTTGTTTATTGGTTTGTTTTACTGTATAGAACAATTTAGAACTAAAAAAATACAACAAGCCCTAAAACCAATTGTGCTAATTGTATTGGCAATGGTTGTAGGTGTCTGTATCAACGCGCAAAGTTTGTTAGCTACCAAAGAGTATGCTTCGCACAGTACGCGTAGTAAAAGTGAATTAACAATTAACGCAGATGGTACTAAAAAGACCACTACATCATCGGGCTTATCGAGAGATTATATAACACAATATAGTTATGGATTACTAGAAACTGTAAACTTGATGATTCCGCGTTTAACAGGTGGAGCAAATAATGAGAGTCTAGGATTAGATTCTAACTTATACACTTTTTTAGCCCCTAAAATAGGAAGAGCTCAAGCAAAGAATTTCGTAAACAATGCACCAACCTATTGGGGAAGTCAGCCTATTGTAGCTGCACCAGCCTATATAGGAGCTATTTTTGTGTTTCTATTTTTTGTAGGGTGCTTTTTAGTACGAGGTTGGTTAAAAAAAGGAATCATAACGGCTGTTATTTTTTCAATTTTAATGAGCTGGGGAAAGAATTTTAGTTTTTTAACTGATTTGTTTATAGATTTTGTGCCTTTGTACAACAAATTCAGAGCCGTTTCATCTATTCAAATTATAGCAGAAATCGGTGTGCCTTTATTAGCAATGTTGGCGCTTAAAGATTTGTTTTCTTTAAAGAGAACTAAAGAAGATAAGATACAGGCATTAAAAATAGGAGGAGGTATTTCTTTGGGTATTGTTATTGTGTTTGGTTTTCTAGGAAGTCAATTTTATGCTTTTACAGGCAGTAGTGATGCAAATTTAAATCAAAGGATACCTGGTTTTTTAGGGGCTATACAAGCTGACAGAAAAGACATTTTGTTTTCAGATAGTATTCGAACGTTATTTTTAATATTGATTTCTTTAGGGGTTTTATGGAGTGTGGTTTCTAAAAAAATAAAACAGCAATATGCAATTGTTGTTATGGGGTGTTTGTTGCTATTTGATACGGTTGGAGTTGCAAGGCGTTATGTGAATGACGATGACTTTTTACCAGCCTCAAAAGTAGAGAAGCCTTTTAGAAGATCAGTAATAGACAAACAGATACTAGAAGATAAAGGACATTACCGAGTGATGAATTTGGCAGGAAACTTCATGAATGATGGAGCTACTTCGTATTATCATAAATCTATGGGAGGATACCATGCTGCAAAGTTAAGAAGGTATCAAGAATTGGCAGATTTTCACATTTCGAACAATAATATAGAGGTGTTTCATATGTTAAATGCCAAATATTTTATTGTTCCATCAGAAAAAGGAGGTAAAAGTGTACAACAAAACCCCGAAGCGAATGGAAATGCTTGGTTTGTTGAAGATGTAATTAAAGTAACAACTGCGGATGAAGAAATAGTAACGTTGTCTAAATTTAATTCTAAAAAGCAAGCTGTAATCAATACTAATGAATTTAGTTTTAAAGAGCCTGTACAAGATACTACAGCAGTTATATCGTTAAAATCTTACAAAGCCAATCAATTAATTTATACTACAGAAACGCAAAAACCACAATTGGCTGTTTTTTCAGAAATATATTATCAACCTGGTTGGAATGCATATATAGATGGAGTTTTAAAACCCCACTTTAGAGCTAATTATGTGTTAAGAGGCTTGAACATACCTAAAGGAAAACACGTAATAGAATTTAAATTCGAACCAAAGGTAATTCAACAAGGTAGTGTATTGAGCTTAATAGGATATGCTTTGCTGGTAATATTGTCTGTAGCTTTTGTAGTTGTAGAAAAAAGAAAAAAAGACTAGCGCAAGAGCTCTGTACAATGAAGGTATTACTAATTACTTATTATTGGCCTCCTGCAGGAGGATCTGGCGTGCAAAGGTGGCTAAAGTTTGTAAAGTATTTACAAGACTTTGGAATTACACCTGTAGTCTATACAGTAGAAAACCCAGATTATCCAATTATAGATAAAACATTAGCACAACAAATACCTAAAGGTGTAGAGGTTTTAAAACAACCTATTTGGGAGCCTTATAAATTGTTGTCGGTATTTCATAAAAAAAATACAGTAAAAACAAGTGCAGGTTTTTTAAGTCCAAACAAAGGGATCTTATCAAGAATAGCAACTTATGTAAGGGCTAACTATTTTATTCCAGATGCTCGAATGTTCTGGATAAAACCATCGGTTAACTATTTAGAGGAATATTTGAGAAATAGCAAGATAGATGCGATTATTTCTACGGGGCCTCCTCATACAACCCATATGATTGGTTTAGCGCTAAAAAAGAAATTAGCAATAAAGTGGATTGCCGATTTTAGAGATCCATGGACAGAAATAGATTATTTCCATCAATTGCCATTACAAAAAAGGGCATTGAAGAAACATCATAAATTAGAGCAAGAGGTATTAGCTGTAGCCGACGAGGTTTTGGTTGTTGGTGATACAATGAAGAAAGCTTATGATAAATTTTCTAAAAATGTACATGTAATTACCAATGGATATGATGGTGAGTTAAGTGATACAAAAGACATAGATACGCAATTTACCATTACTCATGTAGGGATGTTAAATGCAGATAGAAATCCTGTTGTATTATGGAACATTTTATCAGAGTTAAAAGAAAACTACGATTTTAAAATTCAATTAATAGGAAAAGTAGCGCAAGAAGTATTAGATAGTATTACTACTTATGGTTTAACAAAGGTTGTAACCGTAATTGATTATTTACCTCATGAAGCAGTAAAAAAATATCAGCAAAAATCGCAAGTATTATTGCTTGCTGTAAACAACGTGCCTAGTGCTAAAGGAATTGTAACCGGTAAAATATTTGAATATTTACAAGCACAAAGACCTATTATAGCTATTGCTCCCGAAGATGGAGATTTGGCAAACATATTAAGAAAAGCCAATGTTGGAAGCGTTGTCGGTTTTGAAAACGCAGACAAATTAAAGGGAGTTGTAGAAGAATTGTATTTTAAATTTAAAAAGGATACACTTGAAGTAAATTCTGTAGGAGTAGAGCAATACCACAGGAGAGCTTTAACACAACAATTAGCAAACATTATTAAGAAATAAGTTTTGAAAAAAATAGTAACCATATTAGGAGCCAGACCTCAGTTTGTAAAAGCAGCTGTGTTGAGTAGAGTTATCGCGTCGCATGCAAAAATTGAAGAGATAATTATTCATACTGGGCAACATTACGATAGTAATATGAGTGCTGTTTTTTTCGAAGAAATGCAAATACCACATCCTAAATACAATTTAGATATTAATGGTTTAGGACATGGAGCCATGACAGGGCAAATGCTCGCCAAAATAGAAGAAGTATTACATGTAGAAAAACCAGATGCAATTGTTGTGTATGGTGATACAAACTCTACACTAGCAGGAGCTTTAGCAGCTCAGAAAATGGGTGTTAAGGTAGTGCATATAGAGGCAGGGTTACGATCGTATAATATGGAAATGCCAGAAGAAGTTAATAGAATTTTAACAGATAGAATTTCGAGTTTATTATTGTGTCCTACAGCATCAGCACTCCAAAACTTGGCAAAAGAAGGCTACGAACATCATGCAATAAAAGTTGTAAAATCTGGAGATATTATGAAAGATGCTGTTGCTTTTTACAGTAAAATATCCGAAGAAAAGGCTACTGTTTTACAGCGTTATCAATTAAAACCTAACGATTTTGTTTTGGCAACCATACATCGTCAAGAAAATACGAATGATATAGAAATATTAAAATCTATTTTCGAAGGATTGACCACAATTCATAAAGAAAAGCAAGTTGTAATGCCTTTGCATCCGCGTACAAAAGCTATTTTAGAAAAAAACAAACTGAATTATCCCATTACTTTTATTGAGCCTGTTGGTTATTTTGATATGTTAGAATTACTTAAAAATTGTGAGCTGGTTGTAACGGATAGTGGAGGTTTGCAAAAGGAAGCGTATTTTAATAATAAGGCTTCGGTTATTGTTCGCGAGCAAACCGAGTGGATTGAATTAGTGGATGAAGGGTTTGCATTATTGGCAGGAAGTACTACCCAAAATATAGTACGTTGTTACCAACAAATAAAAAACGAAAAGCTAGATTTTGGTATAAACTTGTACGGAAATCATGTAGGTGAAACGATGCATACAGAAATTTTACAATTACTATCTTAAAAAAAGATTGTTGTAAAAATGTTCAAAGTCTTGTAGGGTTTCATCATGAACTTTTGGAATTACTTTTGTTAAAGTAGTTTGTATTTGTTGTTGCTGTTTCACAAAGTTTTTTAAGCAGGATAAAGCATTATTTAAGGGTTCGTTATAATCAATAGAATAAGCATCTAAACCTAAGTAGTTATAACATTCTTTTCCTTTAATTTCGTAACTAATATTTAGCGCAGGCACTCCGTTTATCATCGATAAAATGCACATGTGTAAACGTGTACCAATTACAAAATCAAATAGTCTCAATTGTTCGGTGAGCTGGTTTAAGGTGTGGTAATTTTTATTTACAGAAACAAAATTTTGAATCTCTTTAGGAAGTCCATTTTTAATTTTCTGCGCCAATACGGCATCGTTTTTATAATTGTTTAAACCTTGGCAGGTAGATAAAAAAACAACTTCTTTATTCAAATCATTACAAATGTAACCTACCATTTGTTGTATCATTAAAATATAATCGTCTGTATTTCTATCTTCATGATTCCATTCTCTAACAGAAATAGCCACCTTGTTTGTAGTGGTTTTAGTTTTTAGATTGTAAGGAAGCATAAAAGCAGCGTCTTTAGAAAGACTGTATTTATTGTTTGGTATGTTTAATTGCTGCATAAAGTTGTTAGATACCTCATCGCGTACCATTAGGTAGTTTAATGATGTTGTAACAAAATTTTTAAACCATTTTTGGTCGGCACTGTGTAAAGGTCCAATAGATTGTGCATATATAGCTGTTTTCTTTTTTTTAGCAAAAGCGATTCTGTATGACGAAAGGCTATTTTGTATATTGTAAAAAGAGTTTACATAGCCACCTGGGCATCCAATAATAACATCTGCTTTTTGATAAGCTTTAGAGCGATTAAAAGCAAACGGGAAAAGGAGTTTTTTTGCCCAAGGGATTTTATGAAAAATACGATGAAGTAAAAGTTCTTTAACAATAGGTAGTTCAGGGTACTTGGCAATTACGTCATTATAGTTGTAACTCGCTATTTGTACTTCGTGTCCTTTTTTTACAAGTTGCCGATATAGAGCAATAAGCAAAGCGGCATCGCCACAATTTAAAGGGACGGCATTGTTTATAAGTACTTTTTGCTTTGCTGTTTGGTAGAGAGTCATAAACACATAAAAAATAGAAATTGCAAGATAAGAGAATTAATAAAAGATAGAGAATAACCTAGCTGTAAAATTAATTTTAGTTAATATTGAATGCGCTTTGCTAACTAGCCAAAAAAATGAAAGAGAAGAGAACGTTGTTGATGGTTTATGTGCAATGGTCTACTTTTATAAAGAGAGATGTTGCTTTGTTGGAGTCTGATTACAAGATTACTACGTATTGCTTTAAAACAAAGCATAAGTTGTTAACGCCTTTTGCTTTTATACATCAGTTTTTTTATTTGTTGTTGTACTTTAAAAAGTACGAGGCTTGTGTGGTACAATCTTCGGGCTATGCATCGTATTTGCCTACCTTGCTTGGCAGAATTTATAAAGTGCCTACCACAATTATTGCTATTGGTATGGATTGTGCTAAGCTTCCCGAAATTAATTACGGAGCACATCGGTCTGGTTTGTTAAGTTGGTTTACTAAAAAATCTTTTTTACAAGCTCATAAAATATTGCCTGTACATAAAAGTCTTATAGAGCAGACCTATACTTATGCAAAAGTTAAAGATGTGAATCAAGGTATCAAAGCTTTTTGTCCTACAATTACAACTCCTATTGTAGAAGTTGTAAACGGATATCATACCGAAAAGTGGAAGGTACTTAAAAATAGATCTGAGCGTGTTGAGAATTCTTTTTTAACAGTATCTATGGTTACAAACGAAGTAGGATTTCAACGAAAAGGATTAGATTTGATTTTAGAAGTCGCGAAGTTGTTTCCAAATTATAAGTTTTCAATTGTTGGGGGAATCCATTTTATCAAAGAAATTCCAGAAAATGTAACAATTATAGCTCCTGTAGCTCAAGAACAATTGTTGGCGTTGTATAACAAGCATGAGTATTATTTTCAATTATCGATGTTCGAAGGTTTTCCGAATGCTTTGTGTGAAGCCATGTTGTGTGGGTGTATTCCTATAGGAAGTCATGTTTCGGGAATTCCAGATATTATTGGTGCAAAAGGATTTGTTTTAACAACAAAAGATACCAAAGAGTTAATATCGCTTATAAAAGAAGCACAAGAAAGTGATTTTACATCTCAAGAAATACGAAAAAGAATTGTAGAAAATTATTCTTTAGAAAAAAGAAAAACGGCGTTGTTAAACGAAATTAATAGTTAAAAATAAGAAAGAGTTACTGTGGGGGTTGTTCTAAAAGAATCGTATAAAAATACATTTACATTGTTGCTTGCTGTTTTGGTAGGAGCGATCAATACATTGTTTTTGTACGTGTATTTTTTAGAAATGGAATATTATGGTTTGATCACTTTTATACTATCCTCAGCTTTTATTGTACGTCCTTTAATTGCTCTAGGTGTCAATCATAGTATTATTAAATTTTTTTCTGCAATCACCACAAAATCAGAAAAAGATAAATTTTTAAGTACAGCACTCTGGTTACCATTGTTTGTAATTATTCCGTTTGTTGTATTGGGTGTTTCTTTTTACGATTGTATTGCAACACAATTGTCTAAAGAAAACGCGCTAGTTAAAAATTATACATATTTAATTTTATTGATTGGTATCGCAACTGCTTATTTCGAAATTTTTTATGCTTGGGCACGCGTACATTTAAAATCGGTATTTGGTAATGTTTTAAAAGAATTGTTCGTTAGAGTTTCTGCATCACTATTGTTAGTGGCAGTGTATTTTAAAGTTATCAATAGCCATCAATTTGTATTAGCCTTGGTAGGTGTTTATTTTTTACAGACTTTACTGATGCTATTTTTTGCCTTAAAACTCTATCGACCTAAATTTAGTTGGGCTGTACCCGCTAATTTTAGAGAAATTATAAAATATAGTCTCTATATTATTTTATCAGGATCGGCAGCTACAATTTTGATTGATATAGATAAGTTTATGATTCCTCAAAAAGAAACAATCGCTCAAGTTGCGTTTTATGCGGTGGCTGTTTATATAGGTTCGGTTATCGAAATACCTGGGCGCGCCATGAGTCAAATCATGCAGCCTTTAACCGCAAAAGCGATGAATGCAAATCATCATAAAGAAGTTGTTGCATTCTATCAAAAATCATCTATCAATTTAATCGTTATATCAGGATTACTATTTGTGTTGATTAATACCAATATACAATCGTTATATCAGCTTTTACCTACGCAATACACAGCGGGTGTTTGGGTGGTTTTTATGATTTCTGTTGCAAAGCTATATCATATGTTTTTAGGGAACAACGGTGCCATTATATCTACTTCTAAACATTATAAGGTTTTATTACCCTATGGAATTACTATGGCGTTAACAGTTATTGTATTAAACAATTGGTTTATAGATGTTTTTGGTGTTAACGGTGCTGCATTGGCAACATTATTGGTTGTTTTGGTGTTTAATTCTATCAAACTAGGGTACGTGTATGTTAAGTTTAACATGCAGCCTACGAGTTCTAAAACATGGATTGCGTTGTTAGTAATAACCTTATGTACTGTTTTAGGATTGATCGTGAATTTTAATGTACATCCTGTTTTGGCTATTTTGATCAAAACAATAGTCTTGTCCTCTATCTATTTATTTTGTGTGATTCAGTTTCGTTTGTCGAGCGATATAAACAAAGTGTATCAAAATGTACGTTCTAAAGTGAAATAATAATGAAAGATGTTTTTTGTAAAAGAAATTAGAATCACTATATTTGCAGCCGATTTAAATTTAATTAAAAACAATCATTATGAATCATTACGAAACTGTTTTCATTTTGAATCCCGTTTTATCTGATACTCAGGTAAAGGAAACAGTACAAAAGTTCGAGGACTATTTGGTTTCTAAAGGTGCCGAAATGTTACATAAGGAAGATTGGGGGCTAAAAAAATTAGCTTATACAATTGAAAAGAAAAAAAGTGGATTTTACCACTTATTCGAATTCAAAGCTGCTGGAGAATTAATCTCTCCGTTTGAATTAGAGTTTAGACGTGACGATAGCGTTATGCGTTACTTAACTGTAAAGTTAGATAAGCACGCTGCTGCATGGGCTGAAAAAAGAAAGTCTAACTTAAAATCTAAGAAGTAATTATGGCATCAATAGATCAACAAGCAAAAGGAAATGCTAAAGGAGATGTAAGATACTTAACTCCATTAGATATTGAGACTAAAAAAGAAGCTAAATACTGTAGATTCAAGAAAAAAGGAATCAAGTACATCGATTATAAAGATGCAGACTTCTTAATGTACTTAGTAAACGAGCAAGGTAAAATTTTACCAAGACGTTTAACAGGAACTTCTTTAAAATATCAACGTAAAGTGGCTCAAGCGATCAAAAGATCTCGTCACTTGGCATTAATGCCATATGTTGGTGATTTATTAAAATAATAAGTAGACAATCATGCAAGTAATATTAAAACAAGACGTTGAGAACTTAGGGTTCGCAGACGATATCGTAGAGGTAAAAAACGGTTACGGACGTAACTTTTTAATTCCTACAAGAAAAGCTGTTTTAGCAACTGAGTCTGCTAAAAAAGTTTTAGCTGAAACATTAAAGCAACGTGCTTTTAAAGAAGCTAACTTAGTAAAAGAAGCTAACGCAACTGCTGAAGCAATTAAAGGATTAGAGATTAAATTGACTTCTAAAGTAGGTCAAGGAACTAAATTATTTGGTTCTATCACTAATATTGATGTAGCTGAAGCTTTAGAAAAAGCTGGACACAGTATTGAAAGAAAATTCATCAAAATTGCTGGAGGATCTATCAAGCGTACAGGTAAATATACTGCTGCAGTACGTTTACACAGAACTGTAACAGTTGATTTAAACTTTGAAATTATTGCTGAGTAATTTTACACAGTAATCAAATCATATTAAAAAGCTCACTAGAAATAGTGAGCTTTTTTTATTTTTGCACTTAAAATAATACATAGAGAATGAAATACATTCAACTTACCAAAGAGCAGTTAGAAGAATTACACGAAGAGTTTGCTACTTTTTTAGCTTCGCAACAAATAGATGTGAAAGAATGGAATGCTATAAAAGCAAACAAACCAGATGTAGCGGATGAAGAGTTGAATATTTTTAGTGATTTGGTTTGGGAAGATGTATTAACAAAGGCAGAATATATAGAACATTTTTCAAAGGCAAGTATCAATTTATTTTATTGTACCGAAGGAGTTATCCAACGAATTATGATAAAATCTAATGATGATACGATTGATTTAAGTTCTCAAGAAGGAATTCAGGTTTTACTAAATGAACCTACTAGTAAAAAATTTGAGTTTTTTAAAGGAGCAAAAAAATATGCTAAAGAAAGAAATTTAGAAATATTTGATTTGGTTTTAAAAGGAGCAAGTATTAACAAAGAAGGAGCTTTGTATCAAAACTTTAAAAAATTTGTAAACTAAAAATATGGATAAAGATTTAGTTACTTATTTAGAAGAGTTTGTTACCGATGAAAGAAAAGCACTTTTTAAAAAGGTTTTGGAAAATAGAACCCGACATTTTACGGTAGTTTTAGAAGATTTGTATCAAAAACATAATTGGAGTGCTGTTGTACGTAGTTGTGATGTTTTTGGAATTCAAGATATATATACCATAGAAAATAAATACAGTGCTTATATTTCTAATGGTGTAGGGAAGGGAGCACAAAAATGGGTAGATTTTCATAGATTTAAAACAAGAGAAAATAACACACAAGATTGTGTAGATGCTTTAAAAGCAAAAGGATATCAAATTATTGTGACTACTCCTCACGAAGATTCTTCTTTTGTGTCGGATTTCGATATAACTAAAAAATCGGCTTTTGTATTTGGTGTAGAAGGTGCAGGAGCTTCGGACTTAATTATGAGTCAAGCTGATGGTTATTTAAAAATACCAATGTATGGTTTTACCGAAAGTTTAAATGTATCGGTAGCAGCAGCAATAACACTTCAAAATACTACAGATAGACTGCATAAATCGGAGTTAGATTGGCAGTTTACTGAACAAGAAAAAGAAACAACATATCATAGTTGGTTAGAAAAGTCAATAGGATCTGTAAAACAAATTAAAGAACGTTATTACAAAGATTTAGAAAAGAAATAAAATATAGATAGATTTTTCAAGTTATATGTTAAGTAGTTTTATGTTTAACAATTCAACAAAAAAAGAGACCTAATAGGTTTCTTTTTTGTTCTAAATTCATTGTTGCTCCTTTCTGAAATATGATTTTTAGAAAGATTAATATGTATATTTGCCCAATTAGATAAAGCTTATATATATGATTTCTATTACGGGCTACGGAGCTGTTTCGGCTTTAGGAGATGATGAGGTTACAACGTGGAATTCGTATGTAAATGATACACATTACTTACAGTTAAAAGTAATAGATAAGGTGTCGGGTTTGGTAAGTCAGTTGCCCGACGCTATAGAAGAGGAAATACAAAAATTAAGAGCTTCCAATCCAAAATATAAATCTCTAGATAAGTCTGTTTTAATGGCGATTTATGTGAGTAGAAAGGCATTTAAAAATGCACAATGGACAGAAGACAATCGTGTGGGAATTAACATAGGATCATCTCGAGGGGCAACAGCGCTTTTTGAACAATTTTACAATGATTTTTCTACAAACGAGATGGGTAAAACGCATCCCTTAACCTCACCCACAACTACTTTAGGAAATTTATCAACTTGGGTTGCAGATGATTTACAAACGGATGGACCTGTAGTTTCGCATTCTATAACTTGTTCAACAGGATTGCATGCTGTTTTAAACGGAATTGCTTGGTTAAAGTCTGGAATGTCTGATAAGTTTATTGTAGGGGCGACTGAGGCGCCAAATACTGCTTTTACAATTGCGCAAATGCAGGCTCTTAAAATTTATGCAGAAAACGCTGGTAGCTATCCTTGCAAAGCTTTAGATTTTCGTAAAAAAAGAAACACCATGTGTTTGGGAGAAGGTGCTGTGTCGTTTTGTCTAGAAAACGGAGTGAAAGAGAACGCACTTGCTTATATAGAAGCAGTGGGATATGCAACAGAAAAGTTAAAACACAATATATCTATTACAGACGATGCTGATTGTTTTCAAACATCTATGCAAATGGCTTTGGAGCAAACAAATGGAGCCATTGATGTTGTGGTTATGCATGCGCCAGGTACTTTAAAAGGTGATACTTCTGAATACAATGCAATAAAAAAAGTATTTGGAGAGGATACCCCTCTGTTAACTTCTAATAAATGGAAAATAGGACATACTTTAGGAGCTTCAGGTGTTTTGAGTATGGAGTTAGCTTTGTTAATGTTAAAAAATCAACAATTTATAGCTGTTCCTTACCTAAAGAAAGAGAAATCTACCCGAAAAATAAATAGAATATTAATTAATGCTGTTGGTTTTGGAGGAAATGCAGTAAGTATAGTTTTAAAGGGAAAATAATATTTATTAAAATCAAATTTTACTATTTTTACCCAATCAAAAATGAAATTCATGAGTGAAGTAAGACATAATTGGACGAAGGAAGAAATTCTTGAAATTTATAACAAACCTATGATGGAGTTGTTATACGAAGCAGCAACAATTCATAGATTACATCACGATCCTAACGAGGTACAGGTTTCTACATTGTTATCTATTAAAACAGGAGGATGTTCGGAAGATTGTGGATATTGCCCGCAAGCAGCTCGTTATCATACAGATATTGAAGGAAATGATTTGATGCCCGTACAGCAAGTAAAAGCACAAGCTTTAAGAGCAAAAGCGTCAGGATCATCAAGAGTGTGTATGGGAGCTTCATGGAGAAATGTAAAAGATGGACCTGAGTTTGATGAAGTATTAGAAATGGTAAGAACCATTAATAAATTAGATATGGAGGTCTGCTGTACTTTAGGAATGGTTACCGAAAATCAGGCAAAGCGTTTGGCAGAGGCAGGATTGTATGCTTACAATCATAACTTAGATTCTTCTGAAGAATATTACAAAGAGGTTATTTCTACACGTGGATACCAAGATAGATTAGATACGATTGATAATGTAAGAAAGACAAATGTAACTGTTTGTTCTGGAGGAATTATCGGTATGGGAGAAACGGTTGAAGATAGAGCAGGGATGTTGGTTGCTTTGTCATCGTTAAACCCTCAGCCAGAATCTACACCGATCAACGCTTTAGTAGCAGTAGAAGGTACTCCTTTAGAAGATCAAAAGCCTGTTGAAATTTGGGATATGGTGCGAATGGTAGCTACCACAAGAATTGTATTACCAGAAACGCAAGTTCGATTGTCTGCAGGAAGAACACAAATGAGTCAAGAAGGACAAACTTTCTGTTTCTTTGCAGGAGCAAATTCAATTTTTGCTGGAGATAAGTTGTTAACCACTCCAAACCCTGATGTAAATGAAGATATGAAGTTGTTTGCAAAGTTAGGCTTAAATCCAATGAAACCTTTTACTAAAAAAGTACAACCAAAGTCTACATCTGCAGAAGATTCGGCATACAAACCTTTGGGAGAAAACCCTAAATGGACGCGACCAGAGCATAAAATTGCGAGAAACGAAGAAGCAAAGCAAAAAGCAAAAGAAATAAGAGCTACAGAAAAAATGTAAGCTTAAAATTTATAGATTTAAAAAAGGCTTCTGAATTTCAGAAGCCTTTTTTATTAGTTTAATAAGTATTTCTTAGCATGCGCTAAATAATCGTTTATTTGTTGTTGTTTCCAAGTTTCGCTTTTGTTTAGCTCTTTAGCAAAAACAGTAGCTACAATTTCAGAAGCTTCAATACTAGCTTGCGCATCTAAAAAGAGCAAACGTGTTCGTCTTGCTAAAAAGTCTTCAATTGTTTTAGCATCTTCATGTTTAATAGCCCATACTACTTGTGCCAACGTAATTTCATGATTAGGGTGTATTTTGTCTCCAAGTTCTGGGTTTTCGTGAATAAGCTTTGTAATCAAAAGTGCATCAGAACCATAAATAGCTAAAGGCTCGTTAGGATTTACATTTGTTTTATGACCGTGTATATTTAAATATTCGGTTTCACACTTTACAGGAGCTAAAGAAGCAATCATTGCAGCTTCGTTTACCGTATCTTCAGCCATTTTTCTATAAGTAGTCCATTTTCCTCCAGCAATAGTAACCAAGCCATTTTTACTTATTTCGTTTACATGTTCTCTAGAAATAGATGCAGTATCTTCTGCGTTCCCGCTTTTTACTAACGGTCGTAAACCTACAAATACACTTTTTACATCTTCTTTTGTGGGGTCTTTAGTTAAGTATTTAGCGGCATGTGTTAATAAAAATTCTATTTCTTGCTCTTGCGGTAAAGGTTCATAAGGAAATTCTTGTACAGGAGTATCTGTAGTTCCTACAATAATTTTATCATGCCAAGGTACTGCAAATAAAACACGTCCATCTTCGGTTTCAGGAATCATAATAGCAGTATCGCTCGGTAAAAAAGATTTGTCTAAAACAATATGTACTCCTTGACTACTCGTCATAATTTTATGAATACTAGGGTCGTCTTTTTGTCTTATGGTATCAGAATATACTCCTGTTGCATTTACGACAGCCTTGGCTTTGATACTCATTTTTTCTTTGGTAATTGTGTCTTGAATTTCTGCACCACAAATCAAACCCTCATCGGTTTTAATAAACTCTAAAAATTCATGATAATTAACAACAGTGGCACCTTGCTCTTTAGCAGTTTGCATCATGTTAACTAACAAACGAGTATCATCAAATTGTCCATCATGGTAAATAACACCACCTTTTAATCCTTTTTGTGTTATGGTAGGTAAAGATTTAATGGTTTCTTCTTTAGATAACAATTCAGAATCCCCAAAACCTTCTTTTCCAGCCAGCCAATCGTAAAGTTTTAATCCAATACCATAAAAAGGGCTTTCCCACCAGTCGTATGTAGGTACAATAAATTTTAAATCGTGCACAATATGAGGTGCGTTTTTCTTTAATAAAGCTCTTTCTTTTAAAGCTTCTAATACCAAAGAAACATTTCCTTGTTGCAAGTATCTAACTCCTCCGTGTATGAGTTTTGTACTTTTACTTGAGGTACCTTTTCCGTAGTCCATTTTTTCTATCAAAAGAGTTTTGTACCCTCTCGAAGCAGCATCAATAGCTGTACCCATTCCAGTAGCACCACCACCTATAATCAATATATCCCAGTGCGTGTTTTCAAGTTTATTTTTCATATTTCGTTTTATATCGCAAGTTAAATATAAGGCAATTTTAAGTTGATAACTATTTTTTTTAGCCCTAGAATAGTCAATTTTTTAAAAGAGATATTTTGTAATTTTAAGTTTCCCAAAATAAAAAACATGTACTTAATTTTTGATACCGAAACAACAGGTTTACCTAAAAGTTACAAAGCACCAATGACCGATACTGGTAATTGGCCAAGATGTATACAGATAGCTTGGCAGTTGCATGATGAGATGGGACAGGTGTTAGAACACAATAATTTTATGGTACAACCAGAAGGATTTAATATTCCTTTTGATTCAGAAAAAATTCATGGTATATCTACAGAATTGGCTCAAGAACAAGGAATTTCTTTACAAGAATGTTTGGAGCGATTTAATACGGTTTTGGGAAAAACTAAATTTTTAGTAGGGCAAAATGTTACGTTTGATGTAAACATTATGGGAGCCGAGTTTATACGAGCAGGGATACAGCCAAATTTTAAAGCTTTTGAGTTTGATAGTTTTGATTTAGATACCTACGAGTTTAAAACAAAGCCGCCTAAAAATAGAGTTTTAGCAGTGGATGATTTAATAGAAGCGGATAAAAATAGCATAGGGATTTTAGATACATGTACCGAAACTACGGCGAGTATGTGTCAGATACCTGGAGGTAGAGGAGGTAAATTTAAGTTGCCTACTTTAACAGAATTACATCAGTATTTATTTGGGCAAGGTTTTGGAGAGGCGCACAATGCAACAGCCGATGTGGAAGCTACAACACGTTGTTTTTTCGAATTGATAAGGAAACAATCGTATACAGAAGAACAACTAGATGTAGCACCAGATTACTTTACAAATTTTAAGACGCAGAACCCAGAACCCTTTAAGGTAATAGGTTTAAAGCATTTAAATTTAAAAAAGGAAAGTCAGAAAATTCGTGACAAACAATCGAAACAAGCAGGCGCACAAGGAAAAGGTGTAAATGTTAAAGAGAGTTTGGAGCGTTTAAAAAATGTTTCTTTTGCCCATCTACACAATCATACACAGTATTCTATACTTCAATCAACCATAGAAATTGGCGCTTTGGTAAACACTGCAGGAGCTTACAATATGTCTGCTGTTGCAATGACAGATACAGGAAATATGATGGCGGCTTTTCATTTTACAAATGCTGTAGCGAACTATAATAAAGGTTTAGCGGCAAAGCGAAAAGAGGCCGAAGAACAAGGAGAGGCTTTTGATGCTCAAGATTTAGTGCCTATTGTAGGGTGTGAATACAATGTTTGTGAAAATCATTTAGATAAAACTAAAAAAGACAACGGCTATCAAGTAGTGTTATTAGCTAAAAACAGAAAAGGATATCAGAATTTAGCAAAAATGTCGTCTACTGCTTTTGTGGATGGGTTTTATTATGTACCGCGTATTGATAGAAAAATTATAGAACAGTATAAAGAAGATGTAATTGTTTTAACCGGAAATTTATATGGTGAAATACCGAGTAAAATTTTAAATGTAGGAGAAAAACAAGCAGAAGAAGCTCTTGTTTGGTGGAAAGATCAGTTTGGAGATGATTTATACATTGAGTTAATGCGTCACAAACAAGAAGATGAAAATGTAGTTAATAAAGTGTTGTTACAATTTGCCGAAAAATACAATGTCAAAACCGTAGCAACTAACAATACCTTTTACATCAATAAAGAAGATGCCAATGCGCATGATATTTTATTGTGTGTAAAAGATGGAGAAAAGCAAGCAACACCTAAAGGAAGAGGTAGAGGTTATCGTTATGGTTTACCAAACGATGAGTATTATTTTAAATCTCCGGATGAGATGAAAGAATTATTTGCGGACATTCCAGAAGCAATTTTAAATATTCAAGAATTAGTAGACAAAATAACACCTTTTACTTTAGCGAGTGATGTATTGCTACCTGCCTTTGATATTCCGGATCAGTTTAAAGACGAAAAAGATTTGGAAGATGGAGGAAAACGAGGAGAGAATAATTTTTTATCGCACTTGGTGTATGAAGGAGCGAAAAAACGATATGGAGATCTTACCGAAGAAATTAGAGAGCGTTTAGATTTAGAGCTAGATGTTATTGCAAAAACAGGATATCCTGGGTATTTCTTGATTGTTGAAGATTTTATTAGAGCGGCGCGTGATATGGGAGTTTCTGTAGGTCCAGGACGTGGTTCTGCAGCAGGTTCTGTTGCGGCGTATTGTTTGTGGATTACTAATATAGATCCTATAAAGTACGATCTTCTTTTTGAGCGTTTCTTAAATCCAGAACGTATATCGATGCCCGATATTGATATTGATTTTGACGATGAAGGACGAGGGAAAGTAATTGATTATGTAATTGATAAATACGGTTCAAATCAGGTAGCGCAAATTATTACATATGGTACTATGGCTGCAAAGTCATCTATTAGAGATACGGCACGTGTTTTAGATTTACCTCTTTTTGAAGCCGATAGAATTGCGAAGTTGATTCCGGGAATGAAACTAAAAAAGATTTTTGGTTTGGATGATAAAGCCTTATCAGAAAAGTTGCGTTCGGAAGAAATTGAAATGGTAAATGAGCTAAAAAGAATTTCTGATGGAAATGGTTTAGAAGCTGAAACCATAAACAAAGCAAGAGTTTTAGAGGGGTCTGTAAGAAATACCGGGATTCATGCCTGTGGTGTTATAATTACACCTGATGATATTACAAAGTTTGTTCCTGTATCTGTAGCCAAAGACTCGGATATGTATGTTACGCAATTTGACAACTCTGTTGTGGAAGATGCTGGGTTGTTAAAAATGGATTTCTTGGGGTTAAAGACATTAACCCTAATAAAGCATACATGTCAAATTGTAAAAGCACGTCATGATGTAGATTTAGATCCAGAAGCATTTCCTATTGATGATGAAAAAACATACGAACTTTTCCAAAGAGGAGAAACTGTAGGGATATTTCAGTACGAATCTCCAGGTATGCAAAAATACATGCGTGAGTTAAAGCCTACTGTGTTTGCAGATTTGATCGCAATGAATGCCTTGTATAGACCAGGGCCGTTAGAATACATTCCCAATTTTATTGATAGAAAACATGGACGAGAAGAAATTGTTTATGATTTAGATGTTTGTGAAAAATATTTAGCAGAAACGTACGGAATTACAGTATATCAGGAGCAAGTAATGTTGTTGTCTCAATTATTGGCCGATTTTACAAAGGGGCAAGCCGATACGTTGCGTAAAGCAATGGGTAAAAAGCAAATTCATGTACTGGCTAAAATGAAGCCTAAATTTATAGAGCAAGCAGTAGCAAAAGGTCATGATGCTAAAAAATTAGAGAAAATATGGAAGGATTGGGAGGCTTTTGCATCCTATGCATTTAACAAATCGCATTCTACATGTTATGCTTGGGTTGCTTATCAAACAGCCTATTTAAAAGCACATTATCCTGCTGAGTATATGGCTGCAGTATTATCGAATAATATGAACGATATAAAGCAGGTAACCTTTTTTATGGAAGAATGTAAGCGAATGGGGTTAACAGTACTGGGACCAGATGTTAACGAATCTTATGCTAAGTTTTCGGTAAACGATGAAGGAGCTGTACGTTTTGGAATGGCAGCAATTAAAGGTGTTGGTGGTATTGCGGTAGAAGGAATTATAAAAGAAAGAAAAGAAAACGGAAAATTTGCATCTATTTTTGATGTTTCTAAACGTGTAGATCTAAGAACCTGTAATAAAAAAGCTTTTGAAGGTTTGGCATTGGCTGGAGGATTTGATTCTTTTGGCGATGTGCACAGAGCACAGTTTTTTGCGAGAGATGAAAAGGGAATGACCTTTTTAGAAAAGGCCATCAAGTTTGGAAATGCTTATCAAGAAAGTGTAAACTCATCTCAAGTATCGTTGTTTGGAGAAGCTTCAGATGTACAATTACCAGAGCCTTTAGTTCCACCTTGTGATACATGGGGTACTATGGAAACGTTGTCTAAAGAAAAGGAAGTTGTGGGTATATATATATCTGCGCATCCTTTAGATGATTATAAAAACGAAATGAAGTTTGCCAACTGTGGAGTTAGTTTGTTTAAAGAAGATTTAAGACAGCATGTAGGGAAGAGCTTTTCTTTTGCTGGAATTTTAACATCTTCAGAACATAGAATAGCAAAGAATGGAAACGGTTGGGGTTCTTTTGTTATTGAAGATTATACGGATTCTAATGAGTTTAGATTGTTTGGAGAAGATTACATGCGTTACCAGCATATGTTGGTGCCTAATTCTTTTTTATACATAAGCGGTATGATTCAACGTGGTTGGATGCAGAAAGATGGTTCTGAAGGAGCACCTAGAGAGAAGTTTTCAGACTTTTCTTTACTATCTGATGTAATGGGTAAAAAATGTAAGAAAATAACGTTTAAATTAAGGTTAAACGAAATTACAAACGAACGTGTAGAACAGCTTGAAATGTTATTGTCTGGTTTTACAGGAGAAGGAGCAAAACAAACCGTAGGATTTAACATCATATCAGAGAAAGATAGGATAGATATTGAAATGCCTTCTAGAACTTACAAGTTAAATATAACTTCAGAATTATTTGAGTACTTAGATAAAGAAGGGTTTGATTACAAACTTAATTAAATATAAAAAAGGATTTCAAAATTAATTGAAATCCTTTTTTTATATTAATAATACAATTTTAAACTTAGAATGCTAAATCATTATTATTATACGGTGTTTTTCCATCTTCATGTGTTGCTCCATTCTTACTAATCACACATCTAAAACCTATGTAGTTTGTAGACATGTACTCTTCTAAGAATCTTCTTTGAGATGGATCTAACCAGAATTCTCTATCTTTCCACGATCCTCCTTTGTAAACTCTAGAGTTTTTAGAGATTAACGTAGTTCTAGCAGCTTTATCAACAACTAATTCTAATTTTCCAGTTTCTTCGTTCAATACAGGTGTTGGTATAATTGGTGAATTGTACATTCTTTTTCTAGCTTCTGAATCTTCTTCTTCATAATCTCTAGATGAAGGTAAGTCTCCGTCAGCAAAGTCTCTGCTATCTGCATCTGCTATTTCAGGATTTAGATATACATCATTTTTATCTAATTTAACTTTTAAAATTTCTCCAGGTAAGGCACTAGGTACAATTTTACCGTTTGGTAAAGTATCGTAAGGAATATTGTTGATATCAACAATAACAACTTTTCCGTTAGAATCAATTTTATTTTTCTTAAATACATTCCCTCTAAAGTAATTAAAGTCGTTAACTTCAGTATCTAATTCAGGGCTGTAAACATCTTGTACCCATTCTGCAACATTTCCAGACATATCAAACAAACCATTTGCATTTGGAGCAAAAGTAGCTACAGGTGTTGTAATATCACCATCATCAGAACTCCAACCAGCAATACCACTGTAATTACCTTTCTTTTGTTTGTAGTTAGCATTTTGAGATGCATAACCACCTTGTTCATCTATTGTAGATTCACCTATCCAAGCGTATTTTTTTCGACCTCTAATGGTGTTAAACGCTCTGTTTTCAGTATCAGCTTTAGCAGCATATTCCCATTCAGCTTCTGTAGGTAGTCTAAAACCAGGAGTAGGAGAAACACGACCAATGTTTAATTCTTTTTCTTTAGGAGTAACAGGTGCTACAATAGTAGAGTCAGCTAAAGAGAAGTCTTCTTCTTCTGTTTGTGTTACGTAATCAGTAAAGATAGAATACTCACCGTTTACTAATAATTTAGGGTCAGTTTCGTATACGTCTTTATCAAAAATAACTCTTCCTTGCTCACTTACCTGACCTAGTTCGTTAAAAGGCTTTAAAATACCTTCATCAATTAAGTGTTTTTCCATGGTTCTATTTGTTCTCCACTTACAGTAATCTTGAGCTTGTCTCCAGCTTACGCCTACAACTGGATAATCCTCATAAGCTCTGCTATATAAATACGTCTTAGATAAATCTCCATCAAATCCTAAAGCAGATTTCCATACATTTTGATCTGGAACTGCAGCAGCATAGATGTGTTTGTATTTTGGATTTGTTGGTGGATATACCTTTTTCAACCAATCTAGATACACTAAATAATCTCTATTGGTAACTTCAGTATCATCCATGTAAAAACTTTTCACATGTACTTTTCTAGGTTTGTTACGAATTCCGCCCATAACATCTTGTTGTACTTGTCCTAGTACAAACATTCCACCTTCTATAGCTACCATATTTGATGGGATAGCAGGAGGATTTACTGTTGAGTTTTGAGGAATACCACCGTATTCTGGCAAACTAACATCAAAGCCAATATTGTCTGAATGTCTGTTTGAATCGTATTGAGATCGTTTGTTAGAACAACCAACTACACTTAGTATTGTTACACCGTATACTAATGATGATTTTATGATGTTTTTCATAAATTTAAGAGACCATTATTATTGTTAATTACCCCGCAATATATATTTTATTACTCAATTATACAATTTTAATCTGTTCAGTAAATAACAAACCTATTTTTATATCTTCGTAAGATAAATTTTTGAAGATGAAATTGTACAAACTATTCTTTTTATTCCTTATCAGTACCGTTGTTAACGCTCAGTTTAAAAAAACATTATTTGTTGAGTTAAATAAAGTATATGAGCCCCTAATTGAAGCATCAATTTACAGTGGAGAAAATATTAGTCTGACAGCAGACTTCGTACCTAAATATACCTATAAAGAACTGATAAATAACACTGATTCGGTAAAGTTGAATAGCTTTAAAGTTTTAGAGAAAGAAGTTTTATTGACGAATCTTCCTAAAAGTGTTGATGTTAAAGATTTACCCAGAAATGAAGGGGTAGTATTACGTGTAATAAAAGCAAGAGATCAATCATTTATTAAGTTAAAATTTAATCCTTTGTATATATCCAGCTCTGGAGAAATTATAAAAATTAAAAAGATAGAAGTTTTATATGATTTTTATAAAAAGATACCTGCGAATAAAGTATCCAGAGTAAAGTTAAATAAGAAAGTAGATTCACCATTAAATTCAGGAGTTTGGTATAAAATTGGAGTAGACAATACGGGGGTTTTTAAAATGGATTTTAATTTCTTAAAATCGATAGGGATCGATGTTGAAAATTTAAATCCGAATAAAATTAGAGTTTTTGGGGCTGGAGGGGCTCAGTTACCAGAACTTTTAAGCAATGAAAGACCTGATGGATTAACAGAAAACGCTATATATGTAGAAGGTGCGTCGGATGGGGTTTTTAACCAAGGTGATTATGTGCTTTTTTATGGACAGGGGCCTGTATCCTGGAAGTATGAGGATAGACTTTTTATTAAACATACTAAAAACATCTATAGCGATTTGGGGTATTATTTCGTTAATGTAGATTCAGGTGTAGATGGAAAAAGAATTACTCAAAGAGCTGCTGTAAGTCAGACTAAAACAAAGATAATTACCACATTTTCGGATTTGAAGTTACATGAACAAGATTTAACAAATTACGCTAGAGCTGGTAAACAATGGTTTGGCGAAGATTTTTCGGTGAACAATAAACAAACTTTTGAGTTTAATTTCGAAAATATAGTTAAAACAGTACCTGTATCGATAGAAGGACGATTTAGCGCAAGATCTTCAAATGGTGTCACAAGTTTTGATATACGTTATAATAATGCTTCAATAGTTGTTTCTAATGTAAGTAGATCTTCAACAAGAGATTTTTTCAGAACGAGTTCTGTGAAAGATACCTTGACACCTGTGAATGATTTATTAGAGATAGAATTGGAATATGATAATAAAGGAGATATATCTGCAGAAAGTCGTTTAGATTATTTGCGTTTAGTTGCCGATAGACGTTTGATAGCGAACGACACTTCTTTTCGTTTTTTTAACTTTGATTCAAAACTAGATACTGAAATTTTAGAGTATGAAATAAGAAATTCTGAGAATATTGATTTCGTTTGGAATGTTTCCGATCCATTTAATATTGTTAATATAAAAAATCAAGAAGCTTTAAATTCTCTATTTAGATTTAAAGAGATAACTAATGGAGAAGTTACAACCTACTTTGCAGTAAATAAATCGAATACTTTAGAGCCAATTAATTTAGGGGATAAAACATTGGTTGAAAATCAAAATTTACATGCCCTAGAAAATGTGCATTATCTTATAATTACAGCCAAATCTTTTATTTCCGAAGCAAATCGAATAAAAAAATATCATGAAGAGCATACAAAAATATCAGATTTAATAAATAAGAATATAAATGTTACTATTGTAGATGTTGAAGAAATATATAATGAGTTTGGTTCCGGAAGTCCAGATGTAACAGCTATTAGAGATTTTGTAAAACATGTATACGACAAAGGTGTTACTGAAGATACCAAGTTAAAATATTTATGTTTGTTTGGAGATGCTTCTTTTGATTACAAAGGACTTGAGTTTAAAATGAAGAGTATAGTCCCTACTTATTCATCATTTAATAGTAGAAGTTTGTCAACTTCGTATAACTCGGATGACTATTATGCTTTCTTAGATACTGACGATGATACAAGTGATAATGATGAATTAGACAGAGGAGCTATGTTAGATATTATAACAGGTAGAGTTCCTGTAAAAAATACACAAGAGGCTAAAGTTTTTGTAAATAAACTATTAAATTATTATTCAAAAGAGTCTTTTGGTAGTTGGAAAAATAATATAACTCTATTGGGAGATGATGGTAAAGATAAGAAAGACGAAGGCTTAATTAAAGCTCTTGAATCTGCTTCTGATACAATAGAGGCATATAATAATAATTACAATATATCTAAATTATACACTGACGCGTTTAAAGAAGAAATTACAGCTGGAGGAGGACGCTACCCAGAAATAAAAAGAAAATTTATAAATGCTTTCAATACAGGTTCGTTAATAATTAATTATTTCGGACATGGAAATGTATTTGCTTTAGGGCAAGAAAATTTTTTAGATATATCCGATATAAGGAGTATTAGAAATACAAATAATTTACCCTTATTTATTACGGTAACTTGTGATTTTTCTAGATTTGATGACCCTACAATTGTTTCTGGAGGAGAAGAAATGATTACAGGTCAATTTGGTAGTGCAGGATCTATGATTACTACTTCTAGAGAAATATTTATTAATTCGGGAAAAGATTTAAATGAAAGTTTAGCAAAGTTTTTAACGGAGTTTGATGGAAAAAAAAGAACAGTGGCAGAGGTTTTACGTGATGCTAAAAATTCTTTAGATATTCAAGGAGAATTTTTTACCTATTTTTTTGGAGACCCTGCCATGCGATTATCAATTCCTGAAAGCGGGATCAAAATAAATAATATAAAAAAATACACAAAAAGTGTAACTACTCAAAAAGACACACTTATAAAAGTAAATCAACTTAAAGGGTTGTCTAAAGTAAATGTTTCAGGAAGTATTGTGAATACAGAAGGAGAGAGATCTGATTTTACAGGAGATTTATCGGTAGTGTTGTTTGATAAAGAAATAGAAAGAAAAACATTGTTAAACGAGGCAGGAGGAGTTACTCCAGGTAATATTGAGAATGTTGTTGAATTTACATCATTAGAAAATAAAGTTTTTGTAGGGAATGCTTCTGTGAAAAAAGGAAAATTCTCTTTCGATTTTGTTTTACCTAAAGATGTTAGTACAGAACCCGGAACAGCTAAGTTTAGTTTTTATGCAGCATCGGGTACAGAAGAGAGAATAGGAAGTGATTTTTCATTTGAAATAGGAGGTTTAGAGTCTGAAATTGTCGAAGACACAACGCCTCCAGTGATTAACTTGTTTATGGAAGATAAAACTTTTGTAGATGGAGCTAATACCACAAGTACTCCCAAATTAATAGCCGAAATTCAAGATGAAAACGGGGTTAATACTTCTTTAAATTCTATAGGACATAATATATCTTTAGTAATAGATGGTGATTTTTCTAACCCAATAACATTAAATGATTTTTATAGTACTGTAAAAGACGACTTTACTAAAGGAATTGTGGATTATGAATTGGAAGAATTATCAGAAGGAAATCATACCATAACATTTAAAGCTTGGGATACACACAATAATTCTACCACCCAGACGTTAAACTTTTTTGTAGAGCAAGACACGGGCTTTAAAATAGAAAAAGTATTAAATTATCCGAACCCATTTATCAATCACACAGAGTTTTGGTTTAAAAATAACAGACAAGGAGATCCGTTAGAAATTAAAGTTCAAATTTATACGGTTTCTGGAAAATTAGTAAAGTCTATTATTTCTTCCGACTCAAATACAAGTGATATTATTAGAAGTGTTACTTGGGATGGAAAAGATGACTTTGGAAATAGATTAGGGAAAGGTGTTTATATCTATAAAATAAGTGTAAAAGAAATTATCTCAGGTCAAACTGATGAGAAAACAGAAAAATTAGTAATATTGTAACAACCGAATTAAATAGATTATATGAGAATTAAAGCAAGTTTATTAATAATGTTGGCTGTTTTAGGATTTAAAACGCAAGCACAAACAAATCCAATAACAACCGTAGCCCCTTTTTTAAGTATTGTATCTGATGCAAGATCAGCAGGTATGGGAGATGTTGGGGTTGCAACGAGTGCAGATGCCAATTCATTATTTCACAATGCATCTAAAATGGCTTTTCAAACAAGCGAGGTTTCTTTAGGAATTAACTATACTCCTTGGTTAAGAAACTTAACAGATGATATTTATATTGGTAATTTTGTATACCAACAAAAAATTAACGAAAGAAGTGCTTTTGCCGGAGGTATTAAGTATTTTAATTATGGAGAAATAGAAATTACCCAACCAGGTGTTTCCGATTCACAAGCGGGAGCAATTACAACAACGCCTTACGAGTTAGCCATAGATGGTGCTTACTCTTTGAAATTAAGTAATAATTATTCTATGGCGGTTGCTTTAAGATACATTCGTTCAGATTTAAGTATTAGAGGGACCAATTTACAAGATTCAGATCCTACAAACAGTTTTGCTGTAGATATTTCAGGGTTCTATAAATCTAACGAAATGGCATTTACAAGTTTTAATGGAGTTGTAAGAGCTGGTTTTAATATTAGCAACTTAGGTCCAAAAGTAAGTTTGGTAAATACAGAAGGATTTTTACCAACAAACCTAAAGTTAGGTGGAGGATTTGATTTTATTTTTGATGAATTCAACCAATTTGGAGTGACATTAGAATTAGCCAAGTTATTAGTACCAGCCGTTGGTGGAGAGAATGAAAACTTTATAGAAGGAGTGTTTTCTTCTTTTGGAGATGCACCAGGAGGATTTAGTGAAGAATTACAAGAGTTAACCGTTGGTTTAGGGGGAGAGTATTTGTACAACGATTCGTTTGCTTTTAGAGCAGGATACTTTTACGAAGATGAAGATAAAGGAGGAAGAAACTTTTTTACATTAGGAGCTGGATTTAAAGCGAGTTCTTTTAATGTTGATGTATCTTATTTAAGAAGTTTGGCTTCTGTGGCTAGTCCTTTAGAAAATACACTTCGTTTTTCTTTATCTTTTGATTTAGGAGATATTTACGAGAATTAATAAGAGATTAAATTTATATTTGAACCGGTATTCTACTTCTAGAATATCGGTTTTTTTTTGATAGATGTATAAAAACGTAGTGATTACAGGTACAGGAAGTGCTGTGCCAAAAAAAATAGTAAAAAATTCAGAATTTATAAATCATACCTTTTACAATGCAGATGGTAGTTTGTTTGAAAAAGAAAATGAGGAAATTATAGAAAAGTTTAAGGATATTACGGGGATAGAAGAACGTAAATATGCTGAAGACTCTATAAATACTTCGGATTTGGCTTTTGAAGCTGCCTTAAAAGCTATTGAGAATGCGGGTATAGAAAAAGAAGAATTGGATATTATTATAGTGGCTCATAATTATGGAGATGTAGCTAAAAACTCTTCTCAGAGCGATTTGTTACCGAGTTTGGCAAGTAGAGTAAAGCATAAATTGCAAATTCAGAACCCTAATTGTATAGCTTATGATATTTTGTTTGGTTGCCCAGGTTGGGTACAAGCTATGATTCAAGCTAATCAAGCGATAAAAGCAGGAGATGCAGAGACTGTTTTAATTATAGGAGCAGAAACGCTTTCGAGAGTTGTAGATGTGAATGATAGAGATAGTATGATTTTTTCGGATGGAGCTGGCGCAACGATATTAGAACTAAAAGAAGAAACAACGCAAAGAGGAATTTTAACAACAGCTGCGCAAACTTTTGCAGAAGAAGAAGTAGGTTATTTGTATTCGGGGACCTCGTACAATAAAAGTAAAAATCAAGAAGTTACTTATATAAAAATGTTGGGGCGTAAAATATATGAGTTTGCTTTAAATAGAGTTCCGGCAGCTATAAAAGTAGCAATGGATAAACATAATTTGGATATAGATGCCATTGATAAAATATTTTTGCATCAAGCCAATGAAAAAATGGATGAAGCCATTGTAAAACGATTGTATCGTCTGTATAAAAAGCCTGTTAAGAAAGGTGTCATGCCAATGTCTATCCAAAAACTAGGAAACAATTCCGTAGCAACTATTCCTGTTTTGTATGATAGGGTTGTTAGAAATCAAATTGAAGAACAATCTGTTCAAAAAAACAATTTGATAATTTTTGCTTCTGTTGGGGCTGGTATGAATATAAATGCAGTTACGTATAAAGTTTAAGAATCTACTTTAAGGCGCGGATTGGCTGTAGTACTTTGAGTGTCAAAATTACCTGTTTTGTATTTGTGATACGCAGTTACAGCAATCATGGCAGCATTGTCTGTGGTATATTCAAATTTAGGAATGTAACAATGCCACCCTAAATGTTTTTGAGCGTTGGTAAGTCTTTTTCGAATTTCTGAATTAGCAGAAACACCACCTGCAATAGCTACTTGTTTAATTTGAGTTTGCTTTACGGCTTTTTTAATCTTATCCATTAATATTTCTGCAATAGTGTTTTGTACACTAGCACAAATATTGGCAATGTTATCAGCAATAAAATTAGGGTTTTCGGCAACTTGTTTTTGAACAAAATAAAGAATCCCTGTTTTTAAACCGCTAAAACTAAAATGATGTTCTTTTACTTTGGGTTTTGTAAATTTATAAATAGGTTCTCCTTGCTTTGCGTATTTGTCTATAAGTGGTCCTCCAGGATAGGGCAAACCTAAAATTTTTGCAGTCTTATCGTAAGCTTCTCCTACAGCATCATCAATAGTTTCTCCTAAAACTTCCATATCAAAATAGTTGTTTACTTTAACTATTTGCGTGTGTCCACCACTAATGGTCAAACACAAAAAAGGGAATGTAGGTTTTTTGTCACTTGCATCATCAATAAAATGAGCTAAAATATGTGCTTGCATATGATTGATAGCTAGCAATGGAATTTGTAAAGCCAATGCCATAGATTTTGCAAATGAAGCTCCTACCAATAAAGAACCCATTAAACCAGGTCCTTGTGTAAAAGCAATAGCACTAAGCTGTTTTTTAGTAATATTTGCTTCTTTTAACGCAGCGTCTACAACGGGTACAATGTTTTGTTGGTGCGCTCTAGAAGCTAATTCTGGTACAACTCCTCCGTATTTAGAATGTACCTCTTGATTGGCAACAATATTAGATAGAATTTGTTCGTTACAAATAACAGAAGCACTCGTGTCATCACAAGAAGATTCTATGGCTAAGATGTATGTATTATCAAGCATAATTACAGTTTAATTAACTATTTTTGTGCTACAAATTTAGGGTTTATAAAAGCAATAATAAAAATACTCGTTAGAATTTTACTTGCAATACTAGTGGTGGTGTTGTTATTGTTTATTGTTTTACAATTCGAAAAAACGCAAACATTACTTACAAACAAAGTCCTTAGTTACTTAAATAAAAAACACAATGTTCATTTAAGTGTCGATAAGATGAACGTATCGGCGTTTGGTGCGTTTGAAATTCACAATTTTTTAATAAAAGATCATCATAAAGATACGCTAATATATGCCCAAGATATTACAGGTGTTTTAGATAGGTTTGATCAATTAAAAAATAAAAAACTTTTTTTTAAAAACGTTTCGGCAACTAATACCTGGGTGAGAGATAAAACCTATAGGGAGGAAGCGAGTAGCAGTCTGTCTATATTTTCTAAAAGTTTTAAAACAAAAAAGAAGAATGAGCAACCCTTGCAGTTAACCATTCAAAATATTTATGCGAATGCGTTGAGGTATGTGAAGATAAAGCACAATAAATCTATTGTAGATTTTAAGAATATTGGTGGACATGTAGCCAAATTAGATCTTTTAGGATTAGATGTAAAAGTTAAAACAGATTCTCTAAGTTTTGTAGATGTTTATGGAATTCATTACAAAAAATTAAAAACAAACTTTGATTACAATTTACATAAGATGTCTTTTGGAGATACTGAAATTGTTACAGATCATTCGAATTTACATATCAATGCAATTTTTGAATATCTACCAGAAGATTTTGTAGAGTTTGTAAAGTGTGTTAAAGTTAAAGGTGTTTTAAAAGAAAGTGTTTTAAGTTTAAAAGATATTCATAAAATATATCCTCATTACAAGGATGGAAAAACATTTAATGTAAAGAGCGAGGTTTCTGGTACTTTAAATGATTTAATGTTAAAAAATACAGAACTCGATTCTGAAGATGAATTGATTAAAATCAAAGGAGATTTTAAGATAGCTAACAGTATTGCTGATAGAGATATTTTTTGGGCAGAAGCTGTAAACTCTAATTTTAAATTGAATTCAAAAGCATTTAAAAATTTAATTCCAGACCAATACCACGAAAGTTTACCTCAAAAATTATATAGAGTTGAAGAACTAGGTTTTAAGGGAGATTTATATACGTCTAGAAAATTGGTAAAAGTTAACGGACAAGCTATTACTTCTATAGGAAGTTCAAAAATTAAGGGATTTGTAAATCACATTAATAAACACGAAAAGAAAATAAAGTTAAATTTTGATCATGGAATTTTAAAAAAGAATGAGGTTTTAAAAAATGTTCGTAGAGCTACATTTTCTGGAATGCTAAAAGGAAATGTGTCTAGCAAAATCTCAAATTTAAAAGGAGATTTTCAATTCAAAAAAATAGATTTAGACAACATATCAATTGCAAATTCTTTTCTAAAGTTTAAAACCTCTCAAAAAGAAACTATAGCAAATTTTAGCACAACAGATTCTTTAATTTCATTTGATACCAATATAAAATATCAGAATAACAAAAAAGAAGGTATAAGTTATGAGGTAGACTTTGATGTGTTAAAGGCAAAGCTGAGTAAATTATTTCCAGAAAAAACAAGCTATCAAGACAATGTTTCTGGGAAAGGGTCGATTGATATTGTTCAGTTTAAAAATAATTTTATGGCAAAAGGAGTTGTTAAAGATTTACATATTAAAACACCCAACGATTCTTTAAATTTAAACGATGTATTAATTAACGTACGTTCTACAGGGCAACAAAAAGAAATAGCTTTAAACTCTAAGGAACTTCTAAATTTAAGTGTAGATGGAGAGTTTAATTTTTCGGATTTCGAGAAATTGGTCATCAATGCTTTGTATAAATTTATACCAGGAAGTTCTGTTAGGAGTGATGTTGAAAATCAAATTGTAAATTTTGGTTTAGATGTTTATCCAGAGTTTTTGAAATCCCTAACCAATAAAATAGCGTTACAAGAAAAATTAAAGGTTTCAGGAGTATTAGATGCTAATGGAGATAAAGGTATCATCATCGCAAATATACCTTCTGTAGCATCTAACAATTTAAAAATAGACAGTTTAAAAGTTGTTTTAGATAATTCTAACAAATGGATAAACTCTAATATATCTGCTACACAATTAAGTTTTAAGAAACAGGTATATAAAAATGTATCTCTGTTAGGTAAAAAAATCAACGATACTCTTTTTGTTCGATCAAACTTTAACTCTAAAAAAATAGCCAACAGAGCTATCTTTAATTTAACAACCCAAGATGAAACCCTGATTATGGGTATAGAAAATGTATATCTTAAGTTTTTAACTTCTACATGGTTAAATAAAAAAGGGAAAGAAAATAAAATATATTACCATTACAAAACAGGAAATTGGGATTTTTCTGAAGTTGCATTTGGGAATAAAGAACAAGAGTTTGAGTTTGGAGGAGCTATAAAAAAAGAAAGTTCTAAAAATTTAAAATTAAGTTTAAAAAATATAAAGCTTAGTGAGTTTTTGCCTGGTATTGATAGTTTAAGTGTTGCGGGTATTGCGAGTGGTGATGTTTATTTTAAAGAGAATAATAAACTTTTACGTCCTAATGGAAACCTAACGGTAAAAGGGTTAAAAATAAATGGTATTGATTACGGATTGATGAAAACCAGTATTTATCCAAATACGAAAGAATTAGGCTATGATTTAAATTTTAATATTTCTAATAAGGATACCGATAATATAGATGCTAAAGGAGAAATAACGATTGATGAAGATAACTTTCTAGCATCTGATTTGAATTTAGATGTGCATTTAAATAATTTAAAATTAAATTCATTAAGTCCTTTAGGAAGAAATGTATTGTCTGCCATACGAGGAAATGCCTTAGGTGATTTTACGGTTTCTGGAAAAATAAACGATTTTAATACTTACGGTAAAATTAAATTGGTGGATTCAGGTTTAAAGTTTCCATATTTAAACACAAATTACAATTTAATAGAGAGCCCTGAAGTAATATTAAAAGGAAAAGAATTTGTTTTTAAAGAAGTTAAGCTAGAAGATGTATTATATAAAACAAAAGGAGTTTTAAGCGGAAAGATAGATTACGATAAGCATAATAACTGGAATTTAGATTTAAGAATTGACAGCCAGAACTTAATGGTGATGGATATTGAACAAAAGGAAAATTCTAAATATTTTGGAACAGGTTTTATGGATGGTTTTGCAACCATTAAAGGACCAACCTCTGATTTGAAAATTAATGTTTCGGGAAAAACACTTAAGAATACAAGGTTTGTATTGCCTATTAGCGATGTGAAAGAAGTAGCAGAAAATAGGTTTATTTATTACAAAACAGACAAGTCGTTAAAAAAAGAAGACAATCAAGAACAAGAAATAGCAAAACAAACTGGAGGAGTTAGCTTGCTTTTAAATCTAGAAATTACAAAAGATGCTATTGGTGAAGTTGTAATCGATCAAACATCAGGAAGTTCTCTGTTAGGGAGTGTAGATGGTAGAATGTTAATAGACATAGATAAGTTGTTTAATATTAAAATGTATGGTGATCTAGTGGTAGATCATGGACAGTATAATTTTAAATATGGAGGTGTTATCAATAAACCTTTTGAAATTAAAAAAGGAGGAACGGTATCTTGGAGTGGAGATCCATACAAGGCTAAATTAAATATAGAAGCGGTTCATCGTGTAAAATCAAATCCTAAAGTACTTTTAGAAAACTTAACAGTCAATAGAAAAATAGATGTGGACTTAGTAACAAAAGTATCAGGAGAGTTGTTTAATTCTAGTCAAGATTTTTTAATAAAAATACCCAATGCAAGTTCTACGGTGGCATCGGAATTAGACTTCAAGTTAAACTTGGATAAAAACTCTAAAATGAGACAATTTTTCTCTTTATTGGTTTCTAAAACATTTTTTGATGATAATAATATTAATAGTACAGGAGCTGTTTTGTCTAATACCACATCAGAATTAATTTCGAATGCAGTAACCGATATTTTTAACAAAGAAGGAGGAAAATTACATGTTAATTTTGGGTATACTTCAGGAGAATCTTCAGATGTTGAAGACTTTTCGGATGACGATCAAATAGACATAGGTTTAGCTACAGAAATTAACGAAAGAGTTTTAATTAACGGAAAGTTAGGAGTGCCAGTTGGAGCCAACACGCAATCTGCAGTTGTAGGCGAGGTGAAAATAGAATTTTTATTGAATAAAGAAGGTACTTTACGATCTTCCGTTTTTAATAGACAAAATGAAATTCAATATTCTGAAGAAGAACAAGGCTATACACAAGGTTTAGGGCTTAACTATCAAATTAACTTTAATAATTTAACAGAAATGTTGCAAAAATTGAAGTTAAAAAAGAGTAAAGAAAAAGAAACAGAAGATTAAATTTTACTAGAACGAATCTAAATGTTTTTGTAAAATAAAGTACTTTTACCCAGCTAAAATTTAAAATACGAATTCGATGGATAAATTTACACTTGTAGTACTTGCTGCAGGAATGGGAAGCCGTTACGGAGGTTTAAAACAAATGGACACAATGTCTGCGGAAGGAGACACAATTATAGATTTTTCTTTATACGATGCAATTCAAGCAGGTTTTAAAAAAGTAGTATTTATCGTAAGAGAAGAGTTTATCAATCAGTTTAAAGAGAAATTTGAGGATAAATTACAAGGTAAAATAGAAATTGAATATGTATGTCAAGAGTTAGATAAAGTACCTTCTGGCTATCCAATTCATCCTGAACGTAAAAAACCATGGGGTACAGGTCATGCTTTGTTAGTTACAAAAGAGGTTGTGAAAGATAATTTTGTAGTGATTAATGGTGATGATTTTTACAGTAGAGAAGCTTTTGAAACTATTATTAAAGAATTAGGAAAATTAGATAAAAACTCGCATGATATGTGTATGGTTGGATTTAATTTAGATAAAACTATTTCTGAAAACGGTTATGTATCTAGAGGGCAATGCTACGTTAACGAAAAACAAGAGTTAACAGATGTGGTAGAAAGAACTCATATAGAACAAATAGACGGTAAAATTTTTAGAAAAGACGATGCGGGTACTTTGGTAGAAATGGAAGATAATACAACGGTTTCTATGAATTTCTGGGGATTTACACCTAGATTTTTAGAAGCTTTAGAGTATGATTTTGTTTCGTTTATGAAAGAACGTTCAGAAGAGTTAAAAAGTGAGTTTTTTATTCCAACGGTGGTTAATAATATCATTCAATCAAAAAAGGGAGCTGTAAAAGTATTAAAATCAGATGCAAAATGGTACGGTGTAACTTATGCTGAAGATAAACCCGTTGTGTCAAATGCAATTGCAGAGTTAAAAGATAAAAAGGTATACCCTAAGGACTTGTGGAGTTAATAAAATAATTTTTTGTTAACATAAGCTAAAGATGTGTTCGCGCATCTTTTGTAAATTTATATGGGCTAAAAAAAGTCTATATCGTTTTCGTATATATAGTTTAACCGGTTACAAATAGCGGTTGAATTGTAGTACTTTTATAAATTATAAAATAAGAACATGAGCGCAAAAATAACAAAGATAGCAGTAATGACATCTGGAGGAGATTCTCCGGGAATGAACGCAGCAGTAAGATCTGTAGTTAGAGCTTGTATATACCATAATATTGAATGTATGGGAGTGCTAAAAGGTTATCAAGGTTTGATTGATAATGAATTAGTACCTTTGAACTCGAGAAGTGTTCAGAATACAATTAGTAGAGGTGGTACTTTTTTGCAATCGGCAAGATCTCAAGAATTTAGAACTGTAGAAGGTAGAGCAAAAGCCTACAAAAACTTTAAAGCAAATGATTTAGATGCTTTGGTTGTAATTGGTGGAGATGGTTCTTTTACAGGAGGAATGATTTTTAATAAAGAACACAATGTTCCTGTAATTGGTATACCAGGTACAATTGATAACGATATTTACGGAACTCAATTTACATTAGGATACGATACGGCATTAAATACAGTAGTAGAAGCTATTGATAAAATTAGAGATACTGCATCTTCTCACAACAGATTGTTTTTTGTTGAGGTAATGGGACGTGATGCAGGATTTATTGCATTGAATGCAGGTATTGGAGCTGGAGCAGAAGAAATATTAATTCCTGAAGAAAATTTAGGAATTGAAAGAATGATTGATTCTTTAGAAAGATCAAAAGCATCTGGAAAAACATCGAGTATTGTAGTAGTAGCAGAAGGAGATAAAACAGGTAAAAGTGTTTTTGAACTAGCAGACTATGTTGAAGAAAATATGCCAGAATACGATGTGCGTGTTTCTGTATTAGGACACATGCAAAGAGGTGGTTCTCCATCTTGTTTTGATAGAGTTTTAGCAGGGCGTTTAGGTGTAAAAGCTGTAGAGTTGTTGTTAAAAGGAGAATCTAATTTAATGGTAGGTATCAACAACAATATCATAACTTCTACAGAGTTAGAGAATGCTGTTAAGTTACACCACGACATAAATAAAGAACTATTAAAGGTTGCTGATATTTTAAGCATCTAAATAGAAAAATAAAAAGAATAATAAATATTATAATTAATTATCATGGTAAAAATCGGAATTAACGGATTTGGAAGAATTGGTAGATTAGCTTTTAGAGCTGCTGCTAAAAGAGACAATGTACAAGTTGTAGGTATCAACGATTTATTAGACGTTGAGTATTTAGCTTACATGTTAAAATATGATTCAGTACACGGAGAATACGACGGTACTATTGAAGTAAAAGACGGAAAATTAGTTGTTGACGGAAACGAAATTAGAGTTACTGCAGAGCGTAACCCTGCAGATTTAAAATGGTCTGATATCGATGCTGAGTACGTTATCGAATCTACAGGTTTCTTTTTAACTAAAGAATCTGCAAAAGGACACATCGAAGCTGGAGCAAAGCGTGTTGTAATGTCTGCGCCATCTAAAGATGATACAAAAATGTATGTAATGGGTGTAAACCACACAGAATATACTGCTGATCAAGAGTTTATGTCTAACGCTTCTTGTACTACAAACTGTTTATCTCCAATTGCTAAGGTATTAAACGATAACTGGGGTATTACTGAAGGATTAATGACTACAGTACACGCAACTACTGCTACTCAAAAAACAGTTGATGGACCTTCTGCTAAAGACTGGAGAGGTGGTCGTGCTGCAATTCACAACATCATTCCTTCTTCTACTGGAGCTGCTAAAGCTGTAGGAAAAGTAATTCCTGAATTAAACGGTAAATTAACAGGTATGGCATTCCGTGTTCCTACTATGGATGTTTCTGTTGTTGATTTAACAGTAAAATTAGAAAAAGCTGCTACTTACGAAGAAATTTGTGCTAAAATGGAAGCTGAATCTAAAGGAGCATTAGCTGGAATTTTAGGATACACTGAAGATATGGTTGTTTCTCAAGATTTCGTTGGAGATGTTAGAACTTCTATCTTTGATGCTAAAGCTGGTATTGCTTTAACTGATAACTTCGTAAAAGTTGTTTCTTGGTACGATAACGAAGCTGGATACTCTAGTAAAGTAATCGATTTAATTGAGTACACTTCTACTGTAAAGTAATTTAAGTATACAGATATAGAAAAGAGCTATCAGAAATGATAGCTCTTTTTTTATGTGATATAGTTTTTAAATCTAAAAACAAAGATAGAGACTACTTAGAAAAAGAAATTAGGGCATTTTGAGGATTGCTAATTTCGTATTTTACAGTATAAGTATTGTTTAAAACCTTTTTTACCAAATGTTTTGGTAACTCTTGTTTTTTAGTATGTAACTTGCCGTTGACTTCGTATTGAAATTTACAAAAAGGTAGCTTTCCTCTATTAAATACTTCAATAACGATACCTTTTGTTTCGGCTCCATTATTGTCTATTTTAGCTTTGTTATTACTTTTAATAATTAGTATAGAGATAACCAAAGCAACGATACCCAGAAATACGAAAATAAACTTCATGCTCGAATTAATTTAAAATTTTAATATCTTTTATAGTGGCAACATACTCACAACGCTCTATAATAAATGCATACCTATGTCTTGTAACTTGTTGTGCATTTTGTTTTCCTATGTTGGCTTCAATCCAATAATCGGGACAGGGTTTTTGGTGTACATTACTTTTAGATCTATCCCAATCTCCTTTGTGTAACACGTATTGAATGTCTAAAGAATCTAAATTATATGTATTTAGTACTTCTTGAGCTTTTGTACTTGTTTTTAAAGTGTCTTTTAAACGAATTTGTTTTAAAACTCTTGCTGTTGGACCATAATCAAACGTAGTTCCTTTTTGTTGATTGATATAAGTTACCGCTACAACACCAATGGCAATTCCTCCAAAATAATACCCAAAACGTCTTAATAACTTTGCGTCTATTTTACTGAATAACTCTTTTATCATTTTTGTAATATTTGATAGTCAAAAGTAAAAAAAGTAAAAGCTATTCGGTGTAATTTTTTAATTAAATAATTAATAAGTTAATGTCTGTAAAAGGAATATGAAACCATTCACCTACCGCTTTATTAGTAATAATTCCTTTATACATATACATACCGCTTCTAATAATTCTATCGTATTTTACGGCACTTTCAAACCCCCCTTCATCTCCAATATTTAGTAAATAAGGAGTAATAGTGTTGCTTATAGATACGGTAGCGGTTTTAGCGTAACGAGAGGGTATGTTGGGAACACCATAATGTATAACCCCATGTTTTGTAAAAGTAGGTCTACTATGTGATGTTAGTTCTGAGGTTTCAAAACATCCACCTCTATCAATACTTACATCTATAATTACAGCTCCATTTTTCATAATAGAAACCATATCTTCTGATACGATAATGGGTGCTCTTGTTTTTCCTTTAATAGCACCAATAACAACATCAGCTCTCATCAAAGCTTTTTCTAAGGCTTTATGATGTACAGTAGAGGTAAATATAGGGCTGTGTACATCTTGTTGGAGTCTTCTTAGTTTAGTAATAGAATTGTCAAAAACTTTAACACTAGCCCCTAGTCCTTGAGCAGATTTTGCAGCAAATAACCCAACGGTTCCAGCACCTAAAATAACAACTTCGCAAGGAGGTACGCCGCTAATATTTCCTAAAAGTCGTCCCGATCCTCCATTTTCTGCATTCATAAATTCGGATGCAATTAAAATAGAAGCCGTTCCAGCAATTTCGCTAAGTGATTTTACAATAGGATAGCTGTTTTCTTCATCTTTGATAAAATCAAAAGCAATAGCAGTTACTTTTTTAGAAGCTAAAGTTTTAAAGTATTCTTGCGATTGTGTTTTGAGTTGTAAAGAAGATACTAAGTAAGATTGTGGCTTGATATAAGCTATTTCTTGTAATGATGGAGGAGATACCTTTAAGATTAAATTGCACTCAAAAGCTTCTTTAGCAGTATAACAAATTTTAGCTCCGGCTTCAGAATATTCACGATCACTAAAGTTAGACGCTAAGCCTGCTTCTGTTTCAATTACAATGCGATGACCTTGTCTGGTCATAGCAAGCACGGCATCTGGTGTTAAACAAACACGTTTTTCTTCGTGACAAGTTTCTTTAGGTACTCCAATAAATAAATCTCCTTTTTTGGGAGTTATTGCCAAACGTTCTTCCTGAACATGAAATTCAATTTTACCAAATTCAGACCTGCTTTTTTCCATAATTCATTGTTGTAAACAAATAATTACAGTTTATTTAAGACATAATGTTCTTGTTTCGTCTACGTTTGTTGTAATTGTAATCACCTGTGCATCTAAAGGTAATAAATTTTCTACATTTTCAGGCCATTCCACAAAGCACCAATTATTTCCGTGTAAATAATCCTCTACCCCAATATCATAGGCTTCGTTTTCATCTTCAATCCTATAAAAATCAAAATGGTATAAAATATCATGTTGTTTTGTTTCGTATTCGTTTACAATAGAAAAGGTAGGAGATGAGCTTATGTTAGAACCCAGTTGGTTTGCAAGTTCTTTTATAAGAGTTGTTTTCCCAGTACCCATTTCGGCATAAAACAAAACAATTTTACTCTTAGATTTTTGTAAAACTTGGGTGGCAATATCTGCTAAATTGTCTAAAGAATAAGTAATTTCCATTGTAGTATTTATGTTCTGTAAAAGTAGAGAAAACAAAATAAAAAAGCCTTCATATAAATATGAAGGCTTTCGTGACCGGGCTGGGGCTCGAACCCAGGACCCTCTCCTTAAAAGGGAGATGCTCT
>JAHDFK010000013.1 GCA_020628175.1 Wenyingzhuangia sp. | reverse complement strand
GGATTCGTATCATCACAATCCTTTACACTTACGTGGATTTTTTCAGTTGAAGATAAAAACAGTACTAGCACTTTTTACTGGTTAAATTTGTTTTAAGCACCTTATAAAAATACAGTTTTTTATTTTTAGATGAAGAAAAAGACAAGGAATATGTTGAGCCATATAGGTATGAAGCTAGAATGGATCTAATAAACCTTTATTCTAAAAACAGAGACACAGTTAATTTAATTAATCAAGCGAAAGAAGTTCTTGCTTTACCCATAAAAATAAAATCAGACATAATATTAGACTATAAAAAGAAAGTTAAAGATATCATTGAGAAATATAGCCATTCAAAGAAATAATAATTTGATCTAACTTTGTAAGAAAGTATAAAATTATCCTCTTAAACTGTTTTCAAAAGGAATTCTATTGATAATACTACGTCCTAAGGTTACTTCATCAGCATATTCCAATTCATCTCCAACAGAAATTCCTCTGGCAATGGCAGATATTTTAATATTTAAATCTTTTATCTGTTTGTAAATGTAAAAGTTAGTGGTGTCTCCTTCCATTGTAGAGCTTAAAGCAAATACCAGTTCGGTTACAACACCTTGTTTTATTTTATCTATCAAACTATCAATTTTTAAGTTGCTAGGTCCAATACCTTCCATTGGCGATATTTTACCTCCCAACACATGATATGTTCCCTGAAATTGAGCTGTATTTTCAATAGCCATTACATCTCTAACATCTTCTACAACGCAAATTACAGACGCGTCTCTTTTAGGGCTTTTACAGATCGCACAAATAGCAACATCAGAAATATTATGACACTTTTCGCATAACTTTATATCGTTAACCATACTGTTTAGGGCTTTGGTTAAAAAAGTGGTTTGTTCTTTAGGTTGCCTTAATAAATGTAACACCAATCGTAAAGCTGTTCGTTTCCCAATACCGGGTAGTTGCGAAACTTCGTTTACTGCGTTTTCTAAAAGTTTTGATGAAAATTCCATGTAGTACAAATGTACAACACAAGGGGTAATAGAATTAAAAAAAAAGCTATTTTGTAGAAAATAAAACAAAGCAAATGACACCCACAACAATTGCACTCATCATCGGTATTTATTTTGTAGTACTCTATGTGATTTCATTAGTCACAGGAAAAGAAAATACGAATGCTTCTTTTTTTAAAGCCAATAAAAAAGCACCTTGGTATGTTGTTGCTTTTGGTATGATTGGCGCTTCTCTTTCTGGGGTAACATTCATTTCGGTTCCGGGTTGGGTAGCTACGAGCCAGTTTAGTTATATGCAAGTTGTTTTTGGGTATTTTATAGGGTATTTAGCAATTGCCTATGTATTGTTACCGATTTATTACAAATATAATATTACCTCTATTTATGGATATTTAAAACAGCGTTTCGGTACAAATAGCCACAAAGTAGGCGCTATTTCTTTTTTGGTATCTAGAGTTTTAGGGGCTTCTTTTAGATTGTATTTGGTAGCTATTGTATTGCAATATTTTATGTTTGATGCTTGGGGGATTCGTTTTGAATTCACCGTTGTTTTTTCAGTATTGTTAATTTGGATTTATACCTTTAAAGGGGGGATTAAAACAATTATTTGGACAGATACATTACAGACATTTTTTATGTTATTAGCATTGTTTTTTATCGTGTTTGTATTAATAGAGAAACTAGATACCAATGTGTATGACTTTATACGTTCTAAAACATATGATAATTATGGAAAAGTGTTTTTTACAGATGATGTAAACGATAAAAAATACGTTTTAAAATCTGTAATAGGAGGAGCTTTTATAGCAATAGCAATGACAGGTTTAGATCAGGATATGATGCAAAAAAACTTAGCGTGTAAAACGGTTAAAGAGGCTCAATGGAATATGTTGTCTTTGGCACCTTCTTTAATTGTCATTAATTTTTTGTTTTTATTGTTAGGAGCTTTGTTGTTTACGTATGCAGAGCAAAATGCTTTAGAAATTCCTGTAGTAGATGGTAAAGTTAAAACAGATTTATTATTTCCAGAAATTGCTCTACGTGGAGGTTTGGGCAAACCGGCATCTATTATTTTTGTTTTAGGTTTAATTGCAGCGGCATATTCTAGTGCAGATAGTGCCTTAACATCGTTAACTACTTCTTTTTGTGTAGATTTTTTAGAGATTGAACAAAAAACAGAAAAAGCACAAGTAGCAATTAGAAAACGTACACACATATATATGTCTTTAGTGTTAGTGCTTACAATTATTTCGTTTAAATATATTTTAAATCAAAATGTAATTAGTAACTTGTTAAGAGTAGCATCTTATACCTACGGACCTTTGTTAGGTTTGTTCGCTTTTGGTATTTTTACAAGGTATAAGCTAAAAGATAAATGGGTGTTATTTATAGCTATTATTGCTGTAATTTTTAGTTATTTTATCAACCAATACAGTAGCAAAATTTTTAACGGCTTTCAGTTTGGTTATGAGCTATTACTTGTAAACGGATTGTTAACCTATGTGGGACTTTACATGATAAGAAAAAATGAATAAGGATTTAAGTGATTACAGAAAAAACTATCAAAAAAATGAGTTGTTAGAAACAGCTGTGCCTAGTTTACCTATAATTTTATTTAAGCAATGGTTTACAGAAATGGAAAAGGCAGCTATAGACTCTGAAACAAACGCTATGAACATGGCTACTGTGGGCTTAGATGGTTATCCTAAAAATAGAATTGTATTATTAAAACAGTTTACTGATGAGGGTTTTGTGTTTTATACAAACTACAATAGCGAAAAAGGAAAAGCCATAGAAGAAAATCCAAAAGTTTGTGCTTCTTTTTTTTGGGAAGCTTTAGAAAGACAAGTTATTATAAAAGGTAAGGTTGAAAAAATAGCTGCTGAGGTTTCTGACACCTATTTTAACAGTCGACCCGAAGGGAGTAGGCTTGGTGCATGGGCATCAAATCAGAGTGAGGTTGTAACATCTAAAAAACAATTAGATCAACAACTAGAAACGTATACAAATCAATTTAAAAATAAAGAAATAACCAGACCCAAACATTGGGGAGGGTATATTATAAAACCTATTTCTATTGAATTTTGGCAAGGAAGACCTAGCAGAATGCACGATAGAATTAGGTATACTGCTTTAGGGAATAACGAATGGAAGATAGAAAGATTAGCACCTTAAAACAATACAAACTATGAAAACCATATATATTGTTAGACATGCAAAATCGTCGTGGTTGTACGAAGGTATTGAAGATATAGATAGACCTTTAAAAAAACGAGGAATTAAAGACGCTTATTTAATTGCAAACGTATTAAAAGAAGCAAACATAAAACCCGATGCCTTTATAGCGAGTTGTGCCAATAGGGCGTTGCACACAGGTGTTGTTTTTTGTAATGTTTTAGGATTTCCGATGGCAAACCTTAAAATAAGTAAATCGCTTTATAGTTTTAGCGATGGTTACTTGGTAAAAACTATAAAAGCATTGGATGATGCTTACGATTCTGCAATTGTATTTAGTCACGATCATGGAATAAATACTTTTGTAAATTCGTATGGAAGTAAGCCCATAGCCCATGTACCTACATGTGGTGTTATCGGAATAAAGTTTGATACCAAGCATTGGAAAAATATAAAATCTGGAAAAACGGTTTTACAAGAATTTCCAAAAGCACATAAAAAATAGAGTGTTTCATTTAAAAATTTACTGCATTGCTTAAAATTAAAAAATACGCAGCTATAGATATAGGTTCGAATGCTGTTAGGTTACTAATTACAGATGTAATAGAAAAAAAAGAAGACAAGAGTGTTAAGTTTAAAAAAACAGCCTTAGTTAGGGTACCTATTCGTTTGGGAGAAGATACGTTTGTGGCGGGAGAAATTTCTGAAAAGAAAATAATGAGGCTAACCAACGCAATGCAAGCTTTTCAGTTACTAATGGATGTTCATGGCGTAGAAAAGTACAAAGCATGTGCTACTTCGGCAATGCGAGATGCTTCTAACGGAGCCTATGTAATTGATAGGATTTTAAAAAAGACAGGCGTTAAAATAGATATTATTGACGGTAAGATTGAAGCAAAAATTATTGCAACTACCGATTTAGGAGAGTTGTTAGATAGTAGCCGATCGTATTTGTATGTAGATGTAGGAGGAGGTAGTACAGAAATGACAATTTATAGAAAAGGAAAAATCGTTCAGTCTAGATCTTTTAAAATGGGAACAGTAAGAATGTTAAACCAGAAAGATAAATTAAAAGACGAGTGGGACGAAATGAAAAAATGGGTAAAAACTCATACAGATGGTATTAAAGATATTTCGTTGATAGGTTCTGGAGGTAACATTAATAAAATCTATAAGATGTCAGGTAGGTCAGATAATTCTCCATTATCATACATTTACATGAAAGCAAATTACAAGTATTTAAAAACAATGAATTACGATGAACGTATTTCTGAATTGAATTTAAATCAAGATAGAGCCGATGTAATTATACCCGCAACTAAAATTTATTTATCAGCAATGAAATGGTCTGATGCGAAACGTATTTATGTGCCTAAAATTGGATTGTCTGATGGTATTGTAAAAAGCTTGTATGCAGGAATTATTGAGTAAGAAAATAAAGCTGTTGCTCCCTTTTTTAGGATTGCTTTTAATTTGTTGTGTAGGTTGTACTTCTAAACAAGAAAAACCACAGCCTAAAAAACAAAATATTGTAGAAAAACAGGTTGTAAAAACAGTAAAAATAAAAGAAGACGCACCAGAAAAATCGATCAGAGTTCCTGAAAAGCAATTGTTAATTAAAGAAATCATCAATAAGAAAAATGTTAAAAGTTTCTTTAAAGCATATGGACGAAAAAATCCAGAAACAAAATTGTTGTTAAAAACAAGATTAGGAAACATACATATAACATTATATAAGGAAACCCCTTTACATAGAGCGAGTTTTATTTATTTAATTAAAAATGGGTATTATAATAAAACGTGTTTTCATAGAATTGTAAAAGATTTTATTATTCAAGGAGGATGGTCAGAAAAACCAATTGTAGATAGGTATCGTATTCAGTTAAATCAATACAGAATTCCTGCGGAGTTTCGTAATGCTGCAAAACACAAAAGAGGAGCTTTATCTGCAACGCGAAGTTGGGAAAATAACCCAACTAAAGAATCAAACCCTTTTGAGTTTTTTATTACGCAAACCAATGTAGATTGCTCACATTTAGATGGAGAACACACTGTGTTTGGACAAGTAACCAAAGGCTTTGATATAATAGATAAAATAGCATCTGTAAAGTTAGATGGAGATTCAGAATGGCCTGAATTGGATGTAAATATAGAATTTGAAATATTAAAATAGATAGAATGAAATTATCAGCTTTTAAAAATCAGTTATCTCAATTAACAAGTTTGTCATTTCAATTGCCAAATGGCGATTTAGTACCAGCACATTTTCATGTAACCGAAGTAGGTAAAATAACCAAACATTTTATAGACTGTGGAGGTGTTGAAAGAAAAGAAGAGGTTGTGAATTTTCAGTTATGGAAATCAGACGATTATGACCACAGATTACATCCAGAAAAATTGATGAGTATTGTAGAGCTTTCGCAAACCAAACTATATATTGGCGACTTAGAAATAGAAGTAGAATACCAAGGAGATACCATTGGTAAATACGGTTTAGAGTTTCAGAATAATACTTTTGTGTTAACAAGTACATTAACAGCCTGCTTAGCAGAAGATGCTTGTGGGATACCTGCTCAAAAACCAAAAATTCGTATTTCAAATGCGTCACAAAATAGTTGCGCTCCAGGATCTGGATGTTGTTAAGCTACTAAGATGTATAGTGTTAACTATAGTGTAACTAGATTGTAGAAATCTTTAAGAAAAGTTACATTTTGTTGTATAAAATAAAAAAGCCAAGTATAAATTTTTATACTTGGCCTTTTTTGTATGTACATAGAAGGTTATTTCTTCTTTTTAGCGGCTAATTTTAATTGAATATTTTCGATTACAGTTCCTGTAATCCAGTAAGGTACTACAAATGTTAATAAGAAAATTAACAACCAGAAACCTGCTGTAAATACAAATAAAAATGCTAAAAATCCTGAGAATTGTGAAATATCCATTTTATATTAAATCTTTTGTTCGTGAATTTATAATTGCAAAAATAGCATATTTTTTACTTATAACCTCACATTAATTACAAATTATTGTTGGCTAAAATACACCGTTATTTAAAGCTACTAAAGCTTCTTTTTTATTTTCTGTATTGATTAATAAAGATACGTTGTAATCAGATCCTCCGTAAGAAATCATACGAATAGGAATGTTAGACAAACTGTTAAAAATAGCAGTACTAGAACCAGTTCTTTGCTCAGAAAAATCTCCAGCCAAACATACAATACTTAAATCGGTATCTACTTCTACAGAACCAATTTCTTTAAGCTCAGCAGTAATTTTGTCTAAGTGCGTTGTATCATCAATAGTTAAAGATACAGCTACTTCTGAAGTAGTAATCATATCTATAGATGTTTTGTACTTTTCAAATACTTCAAAAATTCCTTTTAAGAAACCATAAGCCATTAACATTCTAAACGACTTAATTTTTATAGCCGTAATACCATCTTTAGCAGCAATGGCTCTAACACCGTTAGGTACGTCACAGTTTTTAATAATAGTACCAGGAGCATCTGGCTCGAAAGTGTTTTTTAATAAAACAGGTACGTTTGCCTTGCGAGCAGGAATTACAGATTGTGGATGTAATATTTTAGCTCCAAAATAAGCTAACTCAGCAGCTTCGTCAAACGAAATTTCTTTTAAAGAAAAAGTGTTTTCCACAAAACGAGGATCGTTGTTGTGCATTCCATCAATATCTGTCCAAATTTGTATTTCTTCGGCAACAATAGCAGCACCTATTAAAGAAGCAGAGTAGTCAGATCCCCCTCTTTTTAAGTTGTCTATTTTACCCGTATGGCTATTACAAATGTAACCTTGTGTTACAAATATTTCAGTATCAGGATTAGCAGCTATAATTTTACCATACTCTTCTGTAATTTTAGAAATTACAGGTTCGTTAGCTTCATCAATAGCCATAAAGTCAAACGCAGACACTAGAGTTGCATTTGCACCAATTTCTGTTAAATGAAAATTAAACAAGTTTGTAGACAAAACTTCTCCTTGTGCTACAATATTTTTTTCTATCTGAGCAGCAGACAATTCTAAACCAATATGCTCTCTAATAAATTCAAAACGATTTGAAACCAATTCAATGGCCTTTTCTTGGTGGTTTTTGTCAGTTAATAATTCGTTAACAACATCAACATACTTACCAATTAGGTTGTTAATAAATTCGTTAGCCTCATCTTCTTTACCACCAATAATTAAATCGGCAACTTCGTGTAGTGCATTAGTTGTTCCAGACATTGCAGATAAAACAACGGTCTTTTTTCCAGCTACATTTCTAACAATGTTTGCAACTTCTTTTATACTTTTTGGGCTTCCAACAGAAGTTCCTCCAAATTTTAATACTTTCATAAATATTGTTTCTAGTTCAATTTATTTTTTTTATCACAGATTTCACGAATTTGTAACAAAAGTGCAAAGGTTCTACAAATGTGTTATTTGTACAAAAAAATAATAATATCTTTACATCTTGATACGAATTGTTAAAATTTGAACAGGTATGAAAACCATACAAGAATCCGTAGAAGGAATTATTAGAAAAACACCTTTTTTAGAAGAGGCTTTAAATGATAAATTGATCAACGTTTCTTCTTTGGCAAGAGTTATTCAGCCAGATGTAGAAAAGGATTTGAATAAAGAAGTAAAGTCTGGTGCTATTATGATGGCCATAAACAGATTATCTCCTTCGAGCATTCTAAAAATTAGAAAAAATATAAAAAAGATTACCTTAACGCTAGGCGATTTTATTGTACGATCGGACTTGAGCAACTTTACCTTTAAAAATACATCGACATTGTTGAGTTGTGTAGCCGAATTGATTAAAGAATTTGGAAACGATAAAGATTACTTTTTTACAAATTCACAAGGTATTTTTGAAACAAATATCATTACCAGTAAAAAATTACACAACAAGGTAACTGAAATATTTAAATCAGAACACTTATTGTCATCTTCGCAAGATTTAGCGTCGATAACCATTAAGTTGCCGAAATCTAATTCAGAACAGTCGGGTATTTATTATTTTATTTTAAAACAATTAGCTTGGGCAGATATACCTGTGCAAGAAATTATATCTACCACGCACGAAATAACCATTGTTGTAAAAGAAGATGATATCAACAAAACGTTTTCTATTTTAATAGATATGAAAAAGAGTTAATTTTTTGTGTTTTTCAAAAAGTATTACAAATGAAAGATTTAGTAACATATGTTATTAAATCTTTTTTTTTATTATATTTAGTAGCTGTAACTAAAATTATAATTATGGAAACAATTACAGATTCATTATCAGGTTTTTACACATCAATAGCAAGTGGTGTAGGAGATTGGGGATTAAAACTATTAGGAGCTTTAGCAGCTTTAATTATTGGTTTATGGATTATTAGAATGATTATGAAAGCGGTATCTAAAGCTTTTGAATCTAAACGAGTAGACCAGACTTTACGACCGTTTTTAATAACATTAATAGCCTTTACACTAAAAGCATTGTTAATTATATCTATTGCAGGAATTGTGGGAGTACCAACAGCTTCTTTTGCGGCTTTAGTAGCAGGTGTAGGTATTGCAATAGGTGCAGCATTTAATGGTACGCTAGGGCATTTAGCTTCTGGAATTATGTTGTTGATATTTAAACCTTTTAAGGTAGGAGATTTAATTAAAACAAATGGAGCGTTTGGTTTTGTAAAAGAAATTTCGGTGTTTGTAACGATTATTGAAACGTTTCAAAACGAAACAGAAATTATTCCAAACGGTTCTATTACAGCAAACAACATTACAAATTTAACACAATTAGGTAGTTTAAGAGTAGATATGCCTTTTGCAATTAGATATGGAGCTGATATTAAAAAAGCAAAAGAAATTGTGTTACAAGTACTAAACAGCGATAGCAATGTATTACAAACGGAAGGGCAAAAGCCAAGAGTTGCTGTAAATAACTTAGGTATTAACGGAGTTGAGTTATTGGCTTTACCTTATGTAGACTGTAACAATTATTGGGATGTATATTGGGATACACGCCAAGCAATTGTTGAAGCATTAGGAGAAGCAGGCTACGAAGCACCTTTACCGCAGCGAGTTGTTACGATGACAAAATAGATTTTTAATTTAATTTTTTAAAAAGACCGTTTTTAGTATTTCTTAAACGGTCTTTTTTATATTTGCATATATCGTAATTTATAAAAGTTAACGTTCGTTGGTTAAAAAACTAATACATTCAAACTCTGTTTTTATTGTTGTAATAGTATTACTGTTCTGCAGTTGTACCAATTCATCAAAAGAAATTAATGACTTTTTAGCAGATCAGAATTTACCTATTGGGGTTGCAGAAAGTATCAATCATATGTATAAAGATTCGGGTAGAATAACAAGTAGATTGATTGCTCCAAAATTATTAGATTTTACGAATAGAAAATTAAACCCTTATTCAGAATTTCCAGAAGGGATTAAAATTGTTACAATTAATAAAGATACGAGAGATTCTGTAACTGTTACAGGTAAGTATGCCATTAGTTTTTCTACAACATCATTTTCAGAAATCATAGGAAATGTTGTTATTGTAAATCATACCAATAAGGTTACTTTACATGCAGATCAAATGTACTGGGATCAAAGAGAAGGGTACTTTTTTACCAAAACACCTTTTACACTTTTTACAGAAAAAGATACGGTACACGGTGTAGGTTTCGAATCAGACCATCATTTAGAAAATTGGATATTAAATAACACAAACGGTAATTTTATTATCGACTCTAATAACGAATAAAATGAAAAATTTCGCAAAAATTATTGCATGGGCTTACTTAGTTGTAGGAATTGTTTTTACAGTAGAAGTTTTCTTAAACTTTAATGTAGATAAAAATAAAGCTATTGTATCTGGTTTAATGGCTGTATTGGCTTTCTTTATGTTTTTCTTTAAGTTGAGGTTTAAGAACAAAATGAAATAATAAGTTGTATGGACGCTGAATTACTTATCATTATTATTTCTATTTTATTTTCAGCTTTTTTTTCGGGCTTAGAAATTGCGTTTGTATCTTCAGATAAATTGCAAGTTGCTCTAGAAAAAAAGAAAGAAGGTTTAACCTCTAGACTTTTAACAAAATTAACCGAAAAATCATCGAAATTTATTACCACCATGTTGGTAGGTAATAATATTGCTTTGGTAGTGTATAGTTATTACATGGGAGAAAAATTAATAACGTTACTTCCTCCTATGTTTAACGAGTTTACGATGTTGTTAATTCAAACACTAATTTCTACCATTGTAATTTTAATAACTGCCGAGTTTTTACCCAAAGCAATATTTAGAGTATATGCAAACGAAGTGTTGCGCTTTTTTGCTTTACCAGCGTATATATTTTTCTTTTTATTCTATTTTATTTCGGGTTTAATAGAAAGTATTACCAATACATTGTTAAAACTTTTTTTTGGAGCTAACGAAGGAAATGAGGGAGATGAATTTAGCAAAGAAGAATTAGGAAATTATATTGATAAGCAAATTGAAATTGGAAAAAAGGAAGATGAAGAGATTGATTCTGAAATTCAAATTTTTCAAAATGCATTAAGTTTTAATTCTGTAAAGGCTCGCGAAATTATGGTGCCTAGAACAGATATTGAAGCCATGGAAATACATGAGCAAGTAATACAATTAAACCAGCGTTTTATAGATACAGGTTTTTCAAAAATTTTAATATACAAAACCTCTTTAGATGATATTGTAGGTTATGTACATGCTTTTGATATGTTTAAAAAACCCAAAAACATAAAATCGGCTATTTTACCTGTAGAATACATTCCAGAATCTATGATGATTAATGAAGTGTTAAATACATTGATTAAGAAACGCAAAAGTATTGCTGTTGTAATTGATGAATATGGAGGGACATCAGGAGTAATTACTGTAGAAGATATCGTAGAAGAGTTGTTTGGAGAGATAGAAGATGAACACGATAAAATAGCATTAAAAGAGAAACAACTATCTGAAAATGAATATCAATTTTCTGCAAGGTTAGAGGTAGATTATTTAAATGAAACCTATGGAGTAGGTATTCCCAAGTCTGAAGCTTATGAAACCTTAGGAGGATTTATTATAGAAAACATAGAGGATATACCCGAGCTTGGGGAAGAATTTGTTATGAATGATATCTATATTAAAATAGCAGGAGTATCTAATACGCGCATTGAAGAAGTTTACATCAAAACTAAATACGAAGTAGAATAACTTTTTAGTAAAATAAAGAGTTTATTATTTCTTGATTTCAATTGAAATTGTATTTTAGCAGACAATCAAAAAAAATTACAGATAAAAAATGGCAATATTATCAAAAATCAGAGATCGCTCAGGATTTTTAATCATCGTTATTGGTTTAGCGATGTTTTCTTTCGTAGTTAGTCCTAAGGACATTATTGAATTTTTTACCAATAAAAATTCAGATACTATCGGGGTTGTAAATGGTAAAGAAGTATCATACAAAGAATTTGCTACACGTGTAGAAAATAGAAAAGCGCAAGCAGGAAGAAATACAAGAGGTTTGGCTGTAGAAAATATGGTATGGAACCAATTGGTTAGCGAAAAAATATACGAATCTAAATTAGAAGAGGCAGGTGTTGTTGTTGGTGAAGCAGAAATTTGGGACGCAATTATATCTGGAAACGAAATTAAATCATCGCCTCAATTTAAAGACGCAAAAGGAAACTTTAGCGAAGATAAATTAAAAGCCTATGTTGCCGACTTAGAAGAAGATAATACGGCAGAAGGAAAAGCGCGTTTACAAGCTTGGATTAGTTACGAAAAAGCAGTTAAGAAAAACTTGTTAACACAAGCATACAATAACTTAATTAAAACAGGAGTTGGAGTTTCTGAAACAGAAGCAGCAGCAGACTACGTATTAAACAATACAAAAGTAACTGCTGATTATGTGTATGTACCGTATTCTAAAGTTCCGAATGCTGATGTAAAAGTGACCAAAGATGAGGTTGAAGATTATATTTCTGATCACAAAAATCAATTTCAAACAGAAGCAACAAGAGATTTAAAAGTTGTGAAATTTGATTTTAAAGCTTCTAAGCAAGACGAAGAAGCGATCCAACAAGAATTGGCTACTTTAATTAACGATAAAGAAGAGTATAACAAAATATCTAAATCAACAGAATTAATTAAAGGATTAAAAAATGTTGAAGATGCTTATCTATACGCAAACGAAGTAGGTACAGACTTACCTGTAAATAAAGATTTCCAAACAGAAGGGCAATTACCAACTGTAGTAAAAGAAGAAATTAAAAACGGAGAAGCAGGATCTGTTGTAGGCCCTTATAAATTTTCTAAGTACTACAAAGTATCTAAAGTAGTGGCAGTTAAAAAAATGCCAGACTCTGTAAAAGCAAGTCATATATTAATAAATTATGTAGGGTCTCGTAGTGCAAAGCCTAATACTACAAGAACATTGGCGCAAGCAGAAAAGTTAGCAGATAGTATTTTAAGTGTTGTTAAAAAATCGTCTAGAAAATTCGGTCAATTGGCAGAAAACTTCTCTTCAGACACAGGTTCTGCAGCTAAAAAAGGAGATTTAGGTTGGTTTGCTTATAGAGCAATGGTTCCAGAATTTAGAGATTACTGTTTTGAAAACAAAAAAGGAGATATCGGTATTGTAAAAACTAGTTTTGGTTTGCATGTGATTAAAATCGAAAATCAAAAAGATTTTAATGATGCTTATAAATTAGCTACAATTTCAAGAAAAATAGAAGCATCTGAAGAAACTGAAAATAAAATATTTGAAGAGGCAGAAACATTTGCAAATGCATTAAGAAAAGGAGGAGACTTCGAAACTTTAGCAAAAGAAAAAAACTACATTGTATCTCCTGTTAATGGGTTAAAAGAATTAGATACGTATGTTGGAAGTTTAGGAAACAACAGAGGTGCTGTAAAGTGGGCTTTTAACGAAGATACAAGCTTGAACGATACCAAGCGTTTTGATATTGACGGAAAGGGATATGCAGTTGCTTCTTTAACAAACAAACAAGCAAAAGGATTGATGTCTGCAACTACTGCATTTAGTAAAGTAGAACCTATTTTAGTGCAAGAAAAAAAGGCAGCAGTGTTAAATGCTAAAATGACTGGAGCTAACTTAGAAGAAATAGCAAAGGCAAACAACGCAAAAGTACAGACGTTTACAAACGTATCTTTATCAGCACCAACAATTCCAGGGGCAGGTATAGAACCAGCGGTTGTAAGTGTTGCCTCTGTAAGCAAACAAGGAGTTTTAAATAACAAAATTGTAGGTAAAAAAGGTGTGTTTGCATTGGTAACAAAAACAGTTACAAAGCCAGATGCCAAAGATGCTAAAACAGATGTTAAGACAGCAGCGACACAATTAAAATCAGCTGTATCAAGAAACTTATTTACAAGTTTAAAAACAGATGTTAAAATAGATGATTTTAGAGCGTCTCGTTACTAATCCAAATAGTTTACAATAAAAAGAGAGGCCTTTAGTGCCTCTTTTTTTGTACCCAATAACAACCTTTTATACCTTTGTCTTATGGTAAATCAAGAGCAATTACAAAAATTATCAGAAAGGGTTCAGAAACTAAAAATTTATTTAGAGATAGATAAAAAGTTAGTGCAGATTTCTAATCAAGAAGAACAGTCTTTAGCGCCAGATTTTTGGAACAATCCCAAGAAAGCCGAAGCGCATATGAAAGTGCTGCGAGGTTTAAAAAAATGGGTAGAAGATTATAACAAAGCAGAAACTTTAGTTGATGATTTAGGAGTTACTTTAGAATTTTATAAAGAAGGAGAAGCTACAGAAGAAGATGTAAATGAGTTAGAAAAAGAAGCCAAACTTTTGATAGAAGACATAGAGTTTAAAAATATGCTTTCTGAAGAAGGAGATGAAATGAGCGCTGTGTTACAAATAACAGCGGGTGCTGGTGGTACAGAAAGTTGTGATTGGGCAGCTATGTTATTACGCATGTACAGTATGTGGAGTAACAAGCAAGGTTTTAAAATTAAGGAACTAAACATGCAAGATGGAGATACTGTTGGAATTAAAACGGTAACTATAGAAATAGATGGAGCTTATGCTTTTGGGTATTTAAAAGGAGAAAATGGTGTGCATAGACTTGTTCGAATTTCTCCGTTTGATAGCAATGCGAAAAGACATACTTCGTTCGCTTCGGTGTATGTATATCCTTTAGTAGATGATTCTATAGAAATTAAAATAGATCCATCCGAATATACATTTGAAACCATGCGTGCTAGTGGAGCAGGAGGTCAGAATGTAAATAAGGTAGAAACAGCAGTACGTTTACGACATTTACCTACGGGAATTATTATCGAAAATTCTGAAACACGTTCTCAGTTAGATAATAAAACCAAAGCTATGCAATTGTTAAAGTCTCAGTTGTACGAACTAGAGTTGCAAAAGAAAATGGCAGCTCGAAACGAAATAGAGGCTAACAAAATGAAAATTGATTTTGGTTCGCAAATAAGAAATTATGTTATGCATCCTTATAAGTTGGTAAAAGATGTAAGAACTGCGCATGAAACCGGTAATGTAGATGCAGTAATGAATGGTGAAATTGATGGTTTTATCAAATCTTACTTAATGCAAGCAGGGCAACCTAAACAAACAAACGAATTATAGATTGTTATAAAAGAATAGAAATGATAAAAATTTATCACAACCCTAGATGTACGAAAAGCAGACAAGGAGTTGCTTATTTAGAAGTTAAAAATGTAACATTTGAAATTGTAAAATACTTAGACGATACATTTACAGTTGATAGCTTAAAAGAAATAATAAGGCAGTTAGGAATAGCACCCATAGATTTGGTTCGTAAAAACGAAACTATTTGGAAAAGTGATTTTAAAGGGAAAGAACTTTCTGATGAAATGTTGTTAGAAGCAATGGTTGCGCATCCTAAATTAATAGAACGTCCTATTATAGTTCATAACAACAATGCTGTTGTGGCAAGACCTACAGAAAAAATTGACGAATTGTTTTAATGGAACATCATCATTTCTTAATACACAAACCGTACGGTTATATTTCTCAGTTTACAAGTGCTGAAAAAAATGCACATAAAAAAAAGTTTTTAGGTGATTTGTATACGGTACCAGAAAATACCATGGCTATTGGTAGATTAGATGAGCCTAGTGAAGGTTTGTTATTGTTAACAACAGATGGTAAAGAGAGTGAGCGTGTACGTTCTAAACATGTAGAAAAAGAATACCATGTACAAGTTGATGGTGTATTAACGAATGCGGCAATAACTTTGCTACAAAGTGGAGTTGAAATAGGAGTGGAAGGTAAAAAATACCAAACCTTACCTTGTAAAGCAGCTTTATTAGAAGTGCCTAAAAAATTACCTCACAGAGCTAAAAAAGTTCGAGATGATAGGCATGGACCAACGAGTTGGGGAAGTATTACAATAACAGAAGGAAAATTTAGACAAGTACGAAAAATGTTTTCGGCAGTTGGTTTTCCTGTATTGCGTTTGATAAGAGTTCGTGTAGGGCAAATGCATTTACACCAAATACCTGAAGTAGGTATTTTAGAAGTAACAGAAATTAGATTATAAAAAAAGCCTCACATAACGTGAGGCTTTTTGGTTGTGTTATTTTTCAAATAAAACAATGCTTTCTATATGCGCAGTGTGTGGGAATTGATCGACCAAACTCATTTTAGAGATTTTATAACCAGCTTCCATAAGAATTTCTGTATCTCTAGCTTGTGTAGCTGGGTTACAAGAAACATACACCATTCTACTGGCACCTATTTGAATTACCTTTTTTAAGGTTTTCGGGGCAATTCCGGCGCGAGGAGGATCTAATACAATAGTTTCTATTTTACCTTTGTATTGCGGATATTCATTTAAGAACTTTCCAACATCAGCAGCATAAAAATCTACACCTTCTATATTGTTTCTTTTGGCGTTTTTACGTGCATCTTTAATAGCATCTTCTACAATATCTACTCCTATAATTTTAGTGTCTGTTGTTTTAGAAGCAAGAATTTGGCCTATAGTTCCTGTACCACAAAACAAATCCATTACAATTTTACCGTTTACAGTTTCTGCTTTTTCTAAAGCGTAATCAATTACTTTACTGTATAGTTTTTCGGCAGATTTTGGATTGGTTTGGAAAAAACTTTTCATCGAAATTTCAAAGTTTAATCCCAATAAATTTTCTACAATTCTATCGTCTCCAAATATCAATCGTTCGTTACCCGTTACAGCTAAAGTTCTGTCTCCAATTTCATCGTTTGTTGTGTGTATCAATCCAGCAATTCTATCACCAAATAAATCTTTTAATAAAGCTACAAAACCGTCCATATCAAAGTGTGATAATTGTGGAGAGGTAGTTACTAAATTACAAAGTATTTGATTGGTTTTATAGGTTTTACGAACCACAAAGTAACGGAAAAAACCTTTTTTTTGTGGAGCATGCCATGCTTCTAATCCAGAATCTATACAAAACTGACGAATTACTTTTAAGTTATCTTCAACTTGGGTGTCAAATAAACCAGAGTCTTTATCTAAGTTTTCTGTACACCACCAAGTTCCACGTTTTTTAAATCCTAGAGCAAATTCATCAACATCGGTTTTTTGCTCAAAGTCGTAACGTATAGCAGAAAATCCGTATTCCATTTTATTTCTGTAGTGAAATACTTCAGGCGATGCAATAAATTCATCAAATAAATCTGCAATATTTTCTACTTTTCCAATACGTTTAAAAAGCTCTAATGTACTTTCTTTTTTATATTGATGTTGTATATCAATTGGTAGTTTTATATACGGAGCACCTGGTATGGTTTGAAAAGGTACTGCTACTTCTTGATCAGAGGGGTTTAAAACCTCAAACAATTTTGCTTCGGCATAGCGCTTGCTTGTTTTTTTTATTTGTGCTTTTACTGTTTGCCCTGGTAATGTATTAGGCACAAACACAACAAATTCTCCTTCTTCGTTTCTTATACGACCAATTCCTTTTCCTCCAAAGGCATAGTCTTCTATTGTAATAGAGATAATTTCTCCTCTTTTTACAAATTTATTTCGTTCTCTTCTTGGCATGGGGCAAATTTACTTTTTTAATCCCATTTTAAACCAAGCAACAAAAAAATTAATTCATGAAAACTACATAGGCATTTAGTGATGTAGCAATAAGAAGCCAAATGATATAAGGACTTATAAGAAGTGTTTTAAATTTTAAATGTTTTATGTACTTATATATAAATAAGGCTACAATAAATGTTAGAGCCAAAATAATAAGAAGTCCAGCAATTGTTTGGTGTAGTGTGAAAAATATAGGATTCCAACTTACATTTAATACCCATTGTACAGCATAAAGTGTTAGCAATTGTTTTTTGGTTACTATAGGTAGTAGGTATGCCATATAAAAAGCAAAACATATCATTATTAAAGACCAAGCTATACCAAACATATAACCAGGAGGTGTCCAAGGAGCTTTGTTAAGATTTACATACCAATCTGCCACAACGGCTTCTTTGGTAGCGAAACCACCAATAGCCAATGCTGCAAAATTCAGAAGTAAGAAAAGAGCAAAACGTCTAAACATACTTTATTTTTTAGGGAGAATGTTATTGGTTAAAAGCATGTAGTCTAAATAGTTTGTGATGAGTTTATTTTGCATACTTAACAGCTTTAATTCCGATTCTATTAATTTTTCCTGACGCTTGTTTACTAAAAACATAGAACTCTCACCAAAATCAAACTTTAAACTTTCTGCTTCTAGTAATTTTTTATAACCCTCTATGTTTTGTTTTAGTAAGGTAATTTGTTTAGCAAGTGCTTCTTGATTTTGCTGATTGGCAGCAATTTTATTCTGTATTTCTGTTTTCTTATATTCAATATCAAATTCAACCTCTTGAACTTTGTATTTACTCTGTCTGTATTTACCTCTTTCACTTCGGAATAAAAGCGGAATTTTTAAACTGGCTCCCCACTTTAAATCTTCTCCGTTATAAATAGGGTTGATGTCAGTGTCTTTTGTAGCAAACAATTGGTTGTATTTAAGCTTAAGTTTTGGTTTTAGTTTTTCTCTATTCAGTTTTTGTTTTAAAATTAAAACTTCTTTTTTACCAATTTTTTCTGCTATAACAGGAATCTCGTTTATCTCTTCAATAGGTTTTATACTATTGTTTTGCTGTAATATTAATTCGCTCTCGGGTACTGTAGTTTCTTTTAAAGCTATAGGTGTATTGTTTAGCCATAGGTTGTTTTCTACTTTTAATCTTTTTTCAATTAATAGCTGTTTGTATTTTACGAGTTCGATGTTGCTATTTTGTAAATATACATTTGCCTCCAATGTGTCTATAGCTGTTTTTTCACCACTTTCTAAAGCACTTTTAGTATTATTTAAATACATGGTACTTAGTTCTAGATTGGTTTTCATTATTTCGTAAATACCAGTATACTGTTGCCATTCTATGTAAGCTTTAGAGGCGTTGTAAATCAACTCGTTTAAGAGTTGAGCTTGTTGGTTTTGGGCAATTTTCTGATAGATTTTTGCTTGTTTTAATGTGGTTCTTCTCTTGTTAGTAAACAAGCCTTGTATCACATCAACTTCTACACCAGCACTCCACAAACCACTACCACTAATGTTGTTTTGAGGATTTAAAAATTTACCAGAATTGTTTTCAAATCCACCTGTAATATTGATACCGAGCGGTGTTGGAATTGTTATTTTGTTTTTAAATAAATTGTAGTAGTCTTTTTGTTTAAAATCTTTTTCGTCAAATTTAGAAAGTAAACTAGGGTCAAAATTACCTTTTGCAGCCAACAATTTAGCCTTGGCTATTTTCTGCTTTAAATTTGCACTTTTTGCTAAAGGATGTTCGTTAACAATGCTTTGTATATAATCATTATAACTTAGCGTTGTGTTGGTTTGCGCCACACTTAACATGCTAAATAAAAATAAAAGCAAATAGATTGTTTTTTTCATTATTTAACCGATTTTATAGGTGCTTTTGTTTTTACCTCTTGTGTTTTTCCGTTTTGTTTTTCTTCTTGTTCAGATCTATAAAAATCTGGTGGGAAACCATTTAAATTACGCCATAATTCGTACCAAACAGGCACATCGTTTAATAATATAAAAGTATAGGTACCAGTACCTACTCTTAAATTATCGGGCCACTGTTTTTCCTTTTCATCAGGTGCAATTAATACTCTGTATTTACCATTTTCGCTAATATGCTGATCGATAGCAAATATTCTTCCAGAAAAAATACCTGTCGATTTTTCGGGCCATCCACTAATAACCAAGGCGGGCCAACCATCAAAACGAAGTCTAGAATGGTCGTTAATTTTTAGCAATGGTAAATCTTGCGGTTTTACATATACCTCCACAGCCAAATCATAGGTAGAAGGCATAATTGTTAAAATATCCGTTCCTTCTTTTATCAATTGCCCCGTACCTTTTTTAATGGTTTTTGTAATGTATCCATTGGTAGGAGAGGTAATGTAATACAAATGTTGTCTTTGTTGGTAATTGCTTAACTGATTACGTAGTTTAGAGGTATTAGAAGTTGCTTCTAATTTAGCAGACAAAGCACTTTGAATATTAGAATTTGTCTTTGCAATTTTTTGGTTGTAATCTTGTTCTGTTGATGATAAATCTATTTTAAAATTTAGCATCATATTTTTTTGATTTTCTAGCTTATTTTGTTGCGATAGAAATTTAGCGTACGATTCTTGTTGTTTTAATTCTTTAGCTTGTAAATCCGACAAAGACTTCAATCCTTTTTGATGTAGTTCTTTGGTCCTTTTGTATTGATTTACAGCAATTTCGTAGTTTAATTTATACGCGTTTAAATCAATACTATCAATAGTAATTTTATTTTTAGTTTGTATAATTTTATTGCGAACCTGTGCTAATTTTAAAACCTTACTTTGTCTAATAGAGGCAAGTTGCGCTTTTAATGCCGAAACTTTATCATCGTAAGACGTAATACTTTCAGACTTTGCATTAACTTGTTCCTGAGTTCGCTCAATTAAATTTGGATCGAAATAATCGTTTTTTACTTCAGTTATATAGATTAGTGTATCCCCTTTTTTAACGTAGTTACCTTCTCTTACATACCACTTTTCTAATCTACCAGATATGATAGATTGTATAGGTTGTGGTCTTTGTTCTGGTAATAAGGTGGTTACATATCCTTTTCCTTTAATGTTTTGGGTCCAAGGCACAAATATGATAATAAGAAAGGCAATTAATATGGCAAACCCATAGTAAACGCTTTGTTTGCTGTAGTCTTTATTTTTTAGAAATTCGTGCGATTTGAATTTTTCTAACTTAAACACGTTGCTTATGCTATTTTCAGATATTTTTAACATGAGCTTAAAGTTTTATAATTTGATTAGATTTTTCTGCCCAATATAAATAATCGGCAATTACAATTACTGTCCAAGGTTTGTTTGGGTTCATGATGTAATCAATAATTGATTTCTTTTCTTCTTCATCAATAAATTGTAAAGGATCTTCTAATAATAAGAGCGATGGATTTCCGACCAAGGTTCTTGCTAAAATAATTTTTTGAATGATACTTCGTGGCATTCTTCTTCCTTCAGAGTCTACTTCGGTTTTCATTCCTGCTTTTAATCGAGCAATATAATCAGATAGGTTTAATACATCTAGAATTTCGTTTAGTAGCACCGGATCAATAGTACGATTCATTAAAATATTATCCTTTATATCTCCCTCAAACAATCCTGTGCTTGGGTTTATAAAGCCAATGTTTTCGTTAAAAGAGTCTATATTGTAAAAACTATAAGGTCTGTTTTGTATTAAAACTTCACCACCGTTTATGGTATGAATTCTAGCAAGTATGTTTAGTAATGTAGATTTTCCTTTACCAGAAGCTCCTCGCAACCATACTTTTTCTCCAGCCTCTATATCAAAAGATAGGTTTTCGAAAATATACCCTTCTTCATTAGGGTACTTAAATTTTAAATTGTTTACTTCTATAGAAACTCCTTTATTACTTACCAATTGTCCGTTTCCTGTTTCTTGATCTAAGGGTAAATCAGTAACATATCCTATTTTATCTAATGCAGTTAACACATCGTAAATAGTCTCCATAATTCTAATTACTTTTTCAACAGAATTGATAATCAAAATGATAATAATTTCCGAAGCCACAAACTGACCAATATTCATTTGTTGCTTAAATACCAAATATCCTCCTAATACTAACAAACCAGCAGCTACCCATACTTTAAAACCAATAAACAGAACAAATTGTTTGATTAATATTTTAAAGTGTTTTTCTCTACTTTCTAAATATTTAATATTAATATCATCAGTTTTGTTTAGGTGTAGGTGTTCTTTATTAAATATTTTAAAGGCTTTTGCGTTGCTGGCTATTTCTTCTATCCAATGGGCAAGATTGTATTTGTATTTACTCTCTTTTATGCTTGTTTCTAATCCTTTAGGTCCCGTTATTTTAAATATTAAATAGATAATTAATACTAAGGTTACTCCTAAAAATATAAAATAAGTACTGTAAAAGGTTAATAGAGTTAAACCAAATACAATTTGAAATGCTGCTAAAGAAAAATCAATTAATATTTTAGGGAGTCCTTTTTGAATTGTTAGAATATCAAAAAAACGATTTACCAATTCTGGAGCGTGTACTTTGTCTAAACTTAATTGCTTTATTTTGGGTACCCTAAAAGCAAACTCAAATGCAGAGCGCGTGAATATGTCTTGTTGTATATCTTCTACAATACGTAATTGGCTAATTTGTATTACACCTGATATTGAGATTCCTATCAACACAAAAATAACCAAAACCACCCAAGATGTAGTTAACTCTCCTGTTTGTAGGTAGTTAATAATAGCTTGTATACCAAGCGGTAAGGATAAGTTTACCAATCCGCTAACAATAGCATAATAGTAAATAAGTCTAATTTGTTTTTTATATTGATTAATTAGATTCCAAAACCTAACTAAGGGCGATATTTCTGAGCTCATTAAATGGTACTATTTACTGATTTGAAATTAAAATTTAAGACTAGATAAAAATAGTGAATTCTTTGCTTTTTCTACTAATTTACTAGGTTTATTATGCTGTAATAAAATGGTATTCCAATAATTACATTTATAGGAAATGTAATCCCTAATGCCATAGGTAAATACAGCCCAGGATCTGCCTTGGGGACACTTTCTTTCATAACTGCAGGTACGGCAATGTATGACGCACTACTTCCTAAAATGGCAAATAATAACTGGTTTCCAGTATTGTCTGTTATATAAAAACTAATCCATAGAGCAATACAACCGTGTATAAAAGGCATGATGGAGGAGAACACAAATGGTTGAATTCCATTTCTTAATAAACTCTTAATATGTTTACCACTTTTTAAGCCCATATCTAATAAAAATACGGCTAAAAACCCTTTAAAAATATCGGTGGTAAACGGTTTGATGTCTGCAGCCTGTTTTGTGGTTGCCATGTAACCAATACATAAACTTCCAATAATTAAAAATACACTTCCATTGGTTAGTGAGTGGTGAATGATTTTCTTAAAATTTCCTGTTTTGTTTTTCTGAAACATGTTGATTAAAGAAATACCAACAATAATTGCTGGAGCTTCCATAATTGCCATAATGGCAACCATATGTCCACTAAATTCCACGCCTTCAAAATTTAAAAACGAACAAGCTGTTACAAAAGTAACGGCACTTACAGAACCATACGAGGCTGCAATTGCACCAGAATTTTCGACTCCTAGTTTTTTCTTTAAGATAAAAAATGAAATAATAGGTATAAGGAGTGCCAAGGCCAATCCTAAAGCAACACTATTACCTACTTCTAGGTTGATACCACTATGTGATAATTCTTGCCCTCCTTTAAATCCTATAGATAACAATAAATAAATAGAAATAAACTTAGAACTCTGCTCGGGGATTGATAAATCACTTTTTAGTTGTACAGCTACTATTCCTAAAATAAAGAACAAAAGTGATGGATTAGATATGTTTTCTACTATTAAATTATAGTTCATGTCTTAGAGTTTAAAGTTTCGTTAGTGTTAGCTACGAATGTTTTATAAGAGCAAATTTAAAAGGAATAAATCATTAATTTTTATTTATTATTTTTATGTTTTATATAAGGTTTAGTTTATGGATTATACATTACATCAATTAAAAGTATTTTTAAAAGTAGCAGAGTTAAAAAGTATAAGCAAGGCTGCCGAGGCTTTGTATTTAACTCAGCCAGCGGTATCTATACAGATAAAAAAGTTACAAGATCAGTTTGCGTTGCCATTAACCGAAGTGTTGGGAAAGCAGCTCTACATTACAGATTTTGGAAAAGTAATAGAAGAAAAGTGTAAAAAAATTATAGATACCACAGAAGAAATAAAAAGTACGGTTGCAGAATATCAGGGGTTGATTGTTGGAAAGTTAAATATATCGGTAGTATCTACGGGTAAATATGTAATTCCGTTTTTTTTAAAAGGATTTATGGATACTTATCCAGGGATAGATATTTCTGTAGGTGTGTCTAATAGGAATATAGTTGTAAACGATTTACAAAACAATGCTACAGATTTTGCATTGGTATCTGTAATTCCGAAAGGGGTAAAACTAAATAAAATTGAATTGATGGAGAACAAATTGTTCTTTATGGGTAAGAATACAGAAGAAAATAATATTGCGAACTTAAAAGATTTAGAAAAAGTAAACCTATTGTATAGAGAAAAAGGTTCTGCTACGCGAACCGCTATGGAAACTTATTTATCTAAATATAAAATTACACCTAAAAACACTATGGAGTTGGTTTCTAACGAGGCTATTAAACAAGCTATTTATGCTGATGTAGGGTTTTCGCTAATGCCTATTATTGGTTTAAGAAATGCTTTGCAAGCAAAAGAAGTAAAAATATACAAGTTAAAAGGGTTGCCTATAGTAACCAAATGGAATTTGGTGTATTTAGAGAATAAAAGACAAACCCCAGCCCATAAAGCTTTTGTGGCATATTTAGAAAAAAATAAAGACCAATTAGTTCGCGAAAACTTTAATTGGTCTTTATCTTATTGATTGTATTTTTTGTCAACAGCTTTAAATCTAAATTTAAAAATAGTATCTAACTGAGATTTAATGAATAAACTATTGGCAATAGCTCCCAATATACCCATAGGAGGTTCGTAGGTTACAATGTCTTTCATGTAAACACCACCATTTTTTTCTTCTAAAATATGCTGATGATGCCATAGTTTATAAGGTCCAATACGTTGTTCGTCAACAAAATACTTTTTGTCAACCACATGTGTTATTTCGGTAACCCATTTGGTAGGTATACCGAGCATTGGTTTTACAATATAGCTTATAATCATGCCTTCGTACATTTTTTCATCTTTATTGTCAGAAGTAATATCAAAACCCATATGCTTAGGTGTAATATCTTTTAAATTTTTAGGAGAAGACATAAAATCCCAAACTTCATCTATGGTAGCTTTAATAAATTGTTCTCTTTTTAATTGATAGAACGCCATAATTATATATGTTTTAATTCTTGAATTTTACGAGCTATTTGTTCTGCTTCATATATTTTTTCGTCACTTTTTTGACGACTAACCTTAGATAAATCAAAAGCTTCTTTTAAAAGTTGCGAATGTTTTTTTTGTAATTTTTTTACGGGATTATTATTAAATATTTTAAACATAATAAGTAGATTTATAAGTTGGTTATATTTTTAATGAAGACATTCCTCCATCTACACTAAGTATTTGTCCGGTAATCCAGCTAGCACTTTCTCCTAATAAAAAGTCAACAGTTTTTGCTAAATTTTCTGGAGTTCCTATTTTTTTTAGAGGATGCCTAGCGGCATTGGCTTCTATTTTAGCATCGCTACCTAATAATTTACCAGCAAGTGGTGTGTTGGTTATAGAGGGAGCAATGCAGTTTACACGTATGGTAGGAGACAATTCTGCTGCTAAACTACGCGTCAAACCTTCAATAGCTCCTTTAGATGCGGCAACTTGTGTATGAAAATTAAATCCGTGTTGTACAGCCACTGTAGAAAATAAAACAACACTTGGGTTTGTTCCTTTTTTAAGTTTTCGAATACAATATTGAATGATTTTAATTGCGCCAATTACCTGTAAGTTGTAATCTTGTAAAAAATCATCGGGTTTAATTCTTGCAAACGGAAGAAGATTGATGCTTCCTGGGCAATATACAATTCCATCTAATTGATCGGGAATAAAATCTAAATTCAACTCACTATTAGTTACATCTAGTTGCTCGTAACGAACATTTTCTACAGCTTCTGGTGTAGTAGCGTTGTAAGTACCAATAACTTGATGCTTTTGAGAAGCTAATAATTTAGCTGTTGCTTTTCCTATTCCTGATGAGGCTCCTATGATTAAATATGTAGACATTTTTATCTTTTTGATATTTTATTTTGTGTTATATTTCTTTGTAGGCTACACTTAAAATTGCCTTTTACAAAACTTCTCTTTTTTAAATGTTTGGTAGCTCTACCTTGTACTCTTTTGCGCCACATTTTAAAACTACTAGACTTCATTTCTTTACGCATAAGTTCAATTACTTTCTGTTCCGAAAGACCAAACTGAAATTCGATGGCTTCGAAAGGAGTTCTATCCTCCCAAGCCATCTCTATAACTCTATCAATTTGTAGTTCTGTTAATTTTGTAGTGGTCATAGTTTGTTATCTTATACGGCACGGTGTAATTTGTTGCTTCCTGTAGTGTGTTTTGTTATAATTCTATCGTTTTCTTCCATCACCATTGGGTCGTTTTTCATTTCCCATAAAATTTTACTTGCTTTTTGTCTGTTGGCTTTTAAATCTATAACAGGTAAGGGGTAATCAATCCCAATTTTTATGTTGTACAATCCTTGTTCTAATGGACTCATTAAATAAGGTTCGTGTATGTGTTTGGTTTGTAAATGGGCTAATTCGGGTACCCATTTTCTAATGAAATCAGCATTCATATCTAATTCATATCCTGTTTTTATAGGGTTGTAAATACGTAAGGTATTTACTCCTGTTTCTCCAGCTTGCATTTGTACTTGAGAGAAATGAATTCCAGGTTCAAAGTCAATAAACATTTTAGATAAATACACCACACAGTTTTGCCATGGTTGCCACAATAAGTGGGTAAAGAAAGAAACCACCATGGCTCTCATTCTAAAGTTTAAATAGCCAGTTTCGTTCATACAACGCATAGCAGCATCTACCATAGGAACTCCTGTGTTACCTGTTTCCCATGCGGTTTGGTATTTTTTAGAAATATTTTTCTTTAACATTTGATACCCTTTGTTGATACTCGAATTTTCCATGGTATGTTCCATTTCGAATTTTTGTATAAAGTGGGCTTGCCATTTCAAACGACCTGTGAATGCATCAATATCTTTTTTGTTTTTACTTAGGGGTCTAATAGCTTTTGCTGTTTGCCACACTTGTCTAGTAGATAAGTTTCCCCAAGCTAAATAAGGAGACAATCTACTACATGCTTCTACAGATTCTTTTTTATTTGTGACTTTTTTATGTAGTAAATACTGCTCTTTAAAAAATACATTTTGGTATTTTAGAGCTTCTGTAACTCCACCTTTTTGAATAAGGCTAATTTCTGGTGTATCTAAATTGGTAGCAGAAAATTGTTTTTCCAACTCTTCTACTTCGTGTATAGTTAGCAGTTGATTTTTAGGATGAAACGAAAATTGGTGCTCTTGCATATATTTTTTCCATTTACCTACCCATCCTTTTCTATTTTGAATGCCTCTTAAAACACCGTTCCAAATGTTTTCTGTCCAAGAAATCATGTTGTTGTTACAATAGCGCTTTATTTTTAAATCTCTATGATAGGTTGCTAATAGACCCGTTTCTTGATGAGAAAATAAATTATCGATTGTATAATGTTGTTGTAATTGATTTAAGGTAGCGGCTACTTCTGAATTGACAGCTAAGATTTTAGAATTGTAGGGAAGTAGTAAGTTATTTAAATCGCTAATAGATTCTTTAATAAAATCCCAATGTCTTTTATCGTAATGAGGATCGTTAAGTAAAAACTCTTCGAAAACAAATAGTAAAAGAACTCTTTTACCAGTGTTAATTGCGTTGTGTATAGCTTCGTTATCCTGCAATCTAAGATCGCGTTTTAACCAAACCACAGCTAATGATTCTTTGTTGTACATATTGTTATGGTTTATTTGGGTTAATAATATTGTTAATCATGCCATTAAATATAAATCCATGAAAAGGAAGCACTGCATACCAATACATACGTCCTAATACGCCTTTGGGTCTAAATATGGCTCTCTGATATAGTTTGTTTTTGTTTATTTTAAACTCTAGCCAAGCTTCGCCTGGTAGTTTCATTTCTGCATAGAGTAATAATTTTTTATCGCTCTTGTTGGCATAAATTACACGCCAAAAGTCAATTACATCTCCAGTTTGTATTTTATCAATATGGGTTCTACCTCTTCTTAATCCTACACCACCAAAAAGCAAATCAATATAACCTCTGAGTTTCCATAAAATATTTCCGTAATACCAACCTGTTTGTCCACCAATAGCCCAAATTTTAGCTAGTGTTTGTGACTCGTTTACTAGTTTTCTAGCACGTATGTCTTTAAAGCATCCAAATTTTGGCGGATTTATGTGTTTTCCAAACGGATCTTCAGCTTGTGTGGTGTTTACAGCATCTTTCCAACTCGATATAATGGCGTTTTGTTCAATCATTTTAAAAGCACTTTCTACAGCACTTCTATAAGGTATAGGTGAAATATTTAAAAGTTGATTGATACGGGAAGGTGTTCCTATAATCTCTACTTTCATACTGTCTACCAAGCTTACCGCAAGAGAGTAGGTGGTAGATGTAACAAAATACAACCAGTACGACGATAGTTTTGGAGTCATAATGGGTAGTGTGTAGATGTACCTTTTAAATCCTCTTACATTGGCAAATTGCAAAAGCATTTGTTTGTATGTAAGTGTTTCCGGTCCTACAATATCGTACGATTTGTTGTACAGTTCTTTTTTGCCTAAGGCTCTAGATAAAAACAAAATAACATCGGTAACCGATATAGGCTGTGTTTTTGTATTTAACCATTTGGGAGCTATCATAACAGGTAGTTTTTCTACCAGATCTCTTATAATTTCGAAAGATGCGCTACCGCTACCTACAATAATACCTGCCTTTAATGTGGTGAGCTTGTAGGTACCTTTGTTTAGTATGTTTTCTACACGCTTTCTAGAACGTAAGTGTTTCGATAAATGTGTATCGTTTACAATACCACTTAAATAAACTACATGTTTACAACGTGTAGTTTCTATGTAGTTTTTAAAATTGGTAGCACAGTTGGCTTCGAGTCTTTCAAAACTCGTAGATGTACTAGACATTGAGTGTATTAAGTAATAAGCAGCATCAATATCTTTTGGAATGTTTTTTAAACTATCGACCCTTAAAAAATCAACGTCTATAAACGTAATACTGCTATTGTTGCTATACTCTTCGGGTATTCTATCTAAATCTCTAACACAGCAAACCAACTCGTAATTGTTTTGCAACAATACGGGAATTAGTCGTAGACCAATGTATCCGGTGGTTCCTGTTATTAGTAATTTCATTGTTTAATTTTTAGGTCTTTGGTATCCTAGTTTTTGTATCAGTTCTGTTTTTACATAGCCGTCTAATCCATTAATGGCAACAACATTTCCTTTGGCCAAATCAATAAATCCATCTTCATGAATTAAATCTTCTTGGATGTATATTTTTTGAATTTCACCAAGCATTAAAATGGTACCGTTTTCTTTAATTTTGTATTCGTTTACATATTTCATTAAAATTTGTACGGGTGCATTTTTTACAAAGGGTACGTTTGCATCTTTCTTAAATTCTTCTTCTAAATTTGTTTTGTCAAATTCATTAATAGTAGCATCGTATTTAGCACTTGTATGGTGTGCGTCTTCTATATTATTTTGATAAATATGATTGATGCTGTAATATTGATTTTCTTTGATGTTATCATAAGTGTTTCTAGCAACTGTTGTGGGTCTAAAAACCATTCCCAACAGGGGAGGAGCAGAACCAAAATGTACTACAGAACTAAAAACAGAAACATTTTTATAGCCACTGTTAGAAATAGAACCTATTAGATTGGCAGATTTTAACCCTGTTACACTATTAATCAAGTTAATTTTGTAAATGTGTTCTAGTTGGCTTATTTCTTTGTTTGTAAATGTTTTCATTACAGGGTTTTGTAGTTGTTAATTTTTATGTGTTTCGATTTTAAATCGTGCATCAAATTGTACAATCCAAAAAATGTTCTGTTGATGTATATAAAATGTTTAGAACCTCTGTTTCCATTCATTTTCTTTAGTTTGGTATCGTTGTTGAATTTTTCACCCAAATCGGCAATTTTTCCAAAAAACACATCGTCAGAAAAATCAAATTCTTCTCCATGAAATGGCTGCGTAAATAAGCTTAACAAATCGTGAAATAATTCTGAGAAAAACGCTATTTCTTCATCATTATCTGTAGGTGTTAAAATTTCTAACTCGTACAATTTTTGCTGAAACAATTCTGGGTTGTTGATGTTTTTAGGCTCAGATAATTCAAAATAGGGTACATAAAATTCGTTAGGTACTTCTTTCATACATCCAAAATCCAGAGCAATTAATTCGTTGTTTTTAGAAATTAAGAAATTTCCTGGATGTGGATCTGCATGTACTTTTTTTAGAATATGCATTTGATACATGTAAAAGTCCCAAAAAGCTTGTCCTAATTGCGTACGTACTTCTTCGCTTGCATTTTCTATATCGTATTCAGAAAGGTGTACACCTTCCATCCAATCCATTGTAATAATTCTATCTGTAGATAGTTCGGGGTAATATTTAGGGAATTTTAAGTGTTGTATGTTTTTGCAAGCTTCAGATATTTCTATGCTTTGCGCAACTTCTAGAATGTAGTTTGTTTCTTCGGTTAGTTTGTCTTCTACTTCTTTAAAATATTTGTCAGACCCTTCACCTTTAATGTTAAACATTTTCATTGCAACAGGTTTTACCATTGCCAAATCAGAACTGATGCTTTGTGCTACACCAGGATATTGAATTTTAACAGCGAGTTTTTTCCCATCTAGTGTCGCTTTATGTACTTGACCAATACTAGCAGCGTTTACCGAATTTAAGTCAAACGTATCATAAATAGCATTCGGACTTTTGTCGAAGTATTTTTTAAAGGTTTTTAAAACCAATGCAGATGATAACGGTGGAACAGAAAATTGTGATAGCGAGAATTTTTCTACATAAGCTTGGGGTAACATGCTTTTTTCCATGCTTAGCATTTGTGCTACTTTAAGAGCGCTTCCTTTTAAATCTTTCAAGCTATCGTATATATCGGCAGCATTCGATTTGTCTAGGTTTTCTTTTGCAGTTTGTTCATCACCAACAGTTTTTTCTACATTGTATTTAATGTAGTTAATACCAACCTTAGCACCTGTGCTAATTAGTTTAGAGGCTCGTTGTATTTTTCCTGTAGGTATGCTGTCTAATGTTTTCATAGGCTATAAGTTGGGTTTGATTTTTTCTTTGAAAAAGAATTTTCCAAAATCTACAATACTCTTCAAGGGAGCTGTGTCTAATAAATCGAAACTAGCGTTTACAGACTTTTCTATAAATAAATCTGTTTTTTCAAAAGCGATTGACGTATCATCAATCCAGAATTTTAAAGTGAACAAAAATTGTGTCCAAGCAATATTCTCCAGACTATTCTGACTAAACTTATTTAAAGACTCTTTTTTCAAATCCAATGTTTGAATTTCTAAGGATTGAACATATTTCTTAAAGTGTTCTTTGAGTCCTTTAAGTGTTTTTAAGTTTTCTAAAACGTTTTTGTTGTCTTTTAAGGATAACAAAACATAACTTCTATTTGCAGTAAGCAATTCAAAAAAAGTGAAGTAAAAAACAAGTAGTTTGTTTTTTGTATCTAAACCTGTGTAGCTCTCTTCTTTGGATATAAGTTTGATAGTTTCATCATAAAAAGTTTCATAAACACTACCTGCAATAGCTTCAACAGAATTGTAGTAATTGTAAAACTCTTTTTCTTCAATATTTATTTCTGTACAAAATTTGTAGATAGAAATAGGAGGCTTCCCGTTTTCTAATACATAATTCATGTATTTTGATAAGACATCTATTTTTTGTGTTTCTTTTGTAGCCATTGGTAATTTGTTTTACTTAAAATTACGTTACAGGGCTTGGTTTTTCTATGATTTACGAGGTAGAGTTATGAGCTTTGATAATGTGGTAAATGGCGAGATGAAAAGCTGTAAGTTATTGTTTTTGTTGGGTTTGTGTGTGAAATGTGATGAATTGGAAGGTGTTTTTTTAGTGTTTTTTTTAAGTTTTTTTAGGCTTTGGGGTGTTTAGACCTTAAATGTTTCAAATGGGAAAGGTATGTGTAGAAAAAGCTGTTTTGTCACATAACATTTTGTTAACAATTAGTTAACCAAATGGGTAGTATACAAGTTTTGGTATAGTAATATATTTGCCAAAAAAATATTCGATGAAATCATCAATAAAACACTTTTTTGTAGTAATAGCACTTTTAGGTACCGCAATGGTAAATGCAAGTACGCCTACAACTGATGATTTAGACAAGTTGAATATAGAAGTGCCCAAAGCAACATCTAGAGCGAATAAAGTAGAAAAAGTAAATACTGAAGAGGTAAAAGAGGTTTTCTTGAAGATAAAAAGAGTAGATAGAATATTTACTCCTAAGAAAAGACTTAGAAAAAAGAAATATACAATAGCTTAGTTTTTTAAACTAAGCTATTTTTTTTAGATTCCTTCTATTACGGCTTTTGGAGCAAACTTAGACAAATCTCCATTGTGTTTAATAATATCTCTAACAATACTAGAACTTATAAAAGAAGTGTCTGCACTGGTAAGTAAAAATACAGTATCAATACCTGTTAGTTTTCTATTGGTAATGGCAATCGCCTTTTCAAATTCAAAATCGGCAGGGTTTCTTAAACCTCTTAGTAAAAAGTCGGCATGTATTTCTTTACAAAATTCAGTAGTTAAACCTGTGTAAGTTTCAACGCTAAGATTAGGTACGTTTTTAAAGGTTTCTTTAATAAAAGAAACTCTTTGCTCTAAAGAAAATCTATATTTTTTTGTGTTGTTAATACCTATAGCAATAACAAGCTCATCAAATAAAGAACTTGCTCTTTTAATAACATCTACATGTCCTAAGGTAATTGGATCGAAAGAACCAGGGAAAACAGCTTTTTTCATAAGAGTTTAATTTTTTAATGCCATTTTTATAGCGTTGGTTAATAGTTTAGGTAGTGCAATACCCGCTGCTTTAGCTTGCTGTGGTAATAAACTTTCGGTAGTCATACCGGGTACGGTATTCATTTCTAAAAAATAAGGAATATCTCCAATAAAAATAAATTCAGACCTAGAAAAGCCTTGCATATTTAGAGCCTTGTAGGCTTTTAACGCTTCTGTGTGTAAATTGTTAAGTTGTACTTCGGTAATTCGTGCAGGAGTAATTTCGGTAGATTTTCCTTCGTATTTAGCTTCGTAATCAAAAAAATCGTTTTCCGATACAATTTCAGTAGCAGGCAAGGGTATTATTTCTCCTTCGTAATTGATAACACCAATAGATACTTCGGTTCCGTTTAAAAAAGCTTCTACTAAAATTTCTGAATCTTCGGCAAAAGCCTTGTCAAAAGCTACACCAAACTCAGCAGTGGTATTTACTTTAGAAATTCCAAAACTAGAACCTGCATTGTTGGGTTTTACAAAACAAGGCAAGCCCAATGTATTTGTAATTACGGTAGTATCTATATCTTCTCCTTTGTTAAAATAGAGAGATTTGGCAGTGTTGATACCGTGTTTTTTTAACACACTCAAACAATCTCTTTTGTTAAAAGTCAATCCCATTTGGTACGATGGGGCAGAGGTATGTGGTATTTGCAACATTTCGAAATAAGCCAATAGTTTTCCATCTTCTCCAGGAGTACCATGTATTACATTAAAAACACAATCAAAAAGTATCTTTTGATTGTTGATTTGTACTGAAAAATCATTTTTATCAATAGAAATTTCTTCGTTCTCGTTTTGTACTACCACCCATTTTTCTCGAGTAACAATTACTTTGTAAGGATTGTATTTTGTGGTATCAATATGATTGTAAACCACATTTCCACTAATTATAGAAATATCATACTCGCTAGAGTACCCTCCCATAATTACAGCTATATTCTGCTTCATACTAAATGCTATTAATGGGCTAAAAATATTAAATATTAATTCAAAACCATGCATGTAGGTTTTATATCTTTGCTGAAAAATAGTTTTAAATGAAATTTTTAAAATTCTTAAAAAGTAAAACATTACTAATCAATTTGTTTATTGCCTTAGTACTTGCGTTTTTGTTGATCGTTGGAGTGGTGAAGTATTTAACAGCCTATACAAATCAAGATCAAAAAATAGAAGTGCCCAATTTAAAGGCTTTAACATTACCAGAAGTAACCGTAGTTTTAGAAGATTTAGATTTGCGCTATGAAGTATTAGAATCGGGGAGTTTTAATCCTAACATTCCTAACAACTCTGTTTTAGAGCAAGAGCCATTGGCAGGGGCTATTGTAAAAGAAAAGCGTAAAATATACATCACTATCAACCCTGATGGTTATGCAGAAGCTCCGATTCCGGAATTTCATGGACGTACAAAGAAAGAAATTATACAAGTAATAATTAATAGCGGTTTTAAAGTAGGTAGTTACGAAGAAATAGATGATATTGGAACTGTAGTAAGAGGTTTAAAGTATAAAGGCGAAGAATTAAAAGTAGGAGATAGGTTGCCAAAAATGTCTGTAATAGATGTAGTGATTGGTAATGGTGAATTAAGATAGTTATGGAAGAATTTGGACCAGAGGTACAAGAAAATTACGAGCATTATAAATTTGTAGCAGAGCAAGGACAACAACCTTTACGTGTCGACAAATTTTTGATGAATTTTATTACGAATGTTACACGTAATAAAGTACAACAGGCCGTGAAAGACGGAAATGTTTTGGTAAATGATGAGGTGGTAAAAGCCAATCATAAAGTAAAACCAGGAGATGAGGTAAAGGTAGTTTTTGAATTTGCACCGCGCGAAACAGAAATAGTGCCAGAAAATATACCTTTAGACATTGTATACGAAGATGATGCCGTAATTGTAGTAAACAAGCCTGCAGGTATGGTGGTGCATCCTGGTCATGGTAATTACGATGGTACTTTGGTACATGCTTTAATGTATCATTTTAAAAACTTACCCGAAAACGCAGATGGCAGACCTGGTTTGGTACATAGAATAGATAAAGATACGAGTGGTTTGTTGGTAGTTGCTAAAACCGAAGAAGCTTTAGCGCATTTAGCCAAACAGTTTCACGATAAAACATCGGAACGTTTGTATTATGCCTTAGTGTGGGGAAATATAAAAGAAGATGACGGAACAATAGAAGGAAATATTGGGAGAAATTTAAAAAACAGATTGCAACAAGATGTTTTTCCTGATGGAGACCAAGGTAAGCCAGCCATTACACATTTTAAAGTGTTAGAAAGGTTTACATACGTAACCTTAGTACAGTGTAGGTTAGAAACAGGGCGTACACATCAAATTAGAGCGCACTTTAAACATATTGGACATACCTTATTTAACGATGAGCGTTATGGTGGAGATGCGGTGCTAAAAGGAACAACATTTACAAAATACAAACAGTTTGTAGACAATTGCTTTAAGCTAATACCAAGACAGGCTTTACACGCTAAAACTTTAGGTTTTGAGCATCCTGTAACAGGAGAAATGATGCGTTTTAACTCTGAAGTTCCTGAAGATTTAACAAATGTACTAGAAAAATGGAGAGCTTATACACTAACTAATAGTTAAAAAACATAAGTGTTTTAAATAATAACCCCTCAAAACAATTATTGTTTTGAGGGGTTATTATTTTGTATTAAAACTATAGAATTTTAGTTTTTAATAAACTTAACTGTACCTGTTTCGTTATTTTTATTTTGTACTTGTAAAATATAAACTCCAGGTTGTAAAGTGCTAATATCTGTTACCTCATTACTGCTTTGTAGTAAAAGGCTACCCGTTGGGCTGTAAATAGAAAGAGTGTTTAAAAACTCATTACTCGTATATATTGCATCATCAGTTATAGTAACGTTATTTTGAATCCCTTTTTTTATAGAGTTATTAGAGAGTGCACAGTCTAGTTCTAGAATTTCTTCAGGAGTTGGATCAGATACGTTACCTAGTAAGTAAGGGCTAAAAGGATAATCTTGTTGGTATTCATTGTTGATCATTATCTGTTTTATTTCGCAAAAATTAGATAATGATGTATTATCTAGAATAGATATACTGTATATAGATGAGATATTTTGTATTCCGTTTAGAGATGTTAATGATGGGTTTGCTCCTATAGATAAAAATAGTACACTTTTTAGGTTGCTTAAAGCTGATAAAGACGTAAGGTTAGGGTTTCCAGTTAATGGATCCGTCTTAAAGAATCCCCCACGACCAATAATTAAATCCCCATCAAGGGATTCTTCTAAGTTGTTTAGTCCTTCTAAAGATTCAAGATTTTCGTTGTCATCAATAATGAAAAATCCATTGTTCATCTTGTTAAGATTATTTAGCCCTTCTAAAGATGTTAATCTGTCGTTATTTACAATGTTAATTCCATTTTGTATTTCTCTAATATTATTCAATCCATTAAGAGAATTTAATGATGGATTATTTGTTATATCAACGAAGTTAATTTTATTACTTAAGTTGATTAGCTTTTCGTTGTTAAAAATGGTTAAATTATTTACCTGCTCTAAATTATGTAAACCACCTAAATTCTCTAAACTTTTATTAGAAAACACAGTAAGTTTACCAGTAGTAATGAATTCATTACTGTCATCTGTTTTTCTTTTTCCTAAAGTTTGGATTCCTTCTAAACCGATTAAATTTTTTAAGTTGTCATTAGCTATAATGTAAATATTATTTTTAACTTCTTTTAAATTCGCTAAAGCATTAATGTTTGTTAAAGAAGGGTTTCCTGCTTCAAGATCATATTGATCTGATATTTGTTCATAAAATCCAATATTTAATTCATTTCCAATAAATTATAAATTATTTAATCCTTCCAGGTTTTCTAAAGATTTGTTAGATCTTATAATTAGATCGGCATTTATGGTGGTTAATTCAGATAGGCCAATTAAATTTAAAATAGTATTGGGCTCTGCTTCTTCAATAGTTAAGCTACCATCAATTTCGGTATAATTAAAGTTATCAATTTGTTCTTGCGTACTTAATGTTAAATCTCCATGGTAAGTCTGAGAAAATCCTACAAAACATAAGAGCGCAAAGGTGAGTAAAACTAATTTTTTCATGTTTGATTTTTTTAAAGCGAATATAACCACAAAACAACTTATCCTAAAGTTTTTAATTAGTTTTGTAGTACTTAAATGTGAATTATGAAAATTGTAGTATCACCCGCAAAATCTTTAAACTTCGAATCAGAATTACCAACGAATACGTTTACAAATGGTCAGTTTTTAGAGCAAGCACACACGTTAAATAAGGTGCTAAAAGAAAAATCGCCACAAGACTTATCCTTACTAATGAAAATATCCGATAAGTTAGGTGAGTTAAATTGGCAGCGTAACCAAGCTTGGGAATTGCCTTTTACACCTAAAAATGCGCGTCCAGCGGTTTTTGCCTTTAATGGCGATGTGTATAGTGGTTTAGATGCTTATACCTTAACTATAGATCAAATAGAAGTATTGCAACGTAAGTTAAGAATTTTATCGGGGCAATATGGAATGTTAAGACCTTTAGATTTAATGCAACCCTACCGTTTAGAAATGGGAACCAAACTGCAAGTACAAGAGCATAAAAACTTATATCAGTTTTGGGGAAGCACTGTGACCAATGCCTTAAATGACGAAATGGAAGCAGATGAACTATTTATAAACTTAGCCAGTAACGAGTATTTTAAAGTAGTGCAGTCAAAGTTATTAAAAGTACCTGTAATAACACCTCATTTTAAAGATTATAAAGACGGTAAATTAAAAATAATTTCTTTCCACGCTAAAAAAGCGAGAGGCTTAATGGTACGTTACATTATAGATAATCAAATAGAAACCTTAGAAGGCTTGCAAGCGTTTAACTACGGTAACTATGCTTTCGATGCCAATTTATCAACGGCAACAGACTTGGTGTTTACAAGATAAAACGAAGTTATATGACAGCCTGTCATAACTTTCTGACAATTTGTGGTGTGCCAATACATGGCATACAAATTGACTACTACAAATTGTAAAATTGAATCAACAACATTATTAAATAATATAATTATGAGTAAAATTATTGGAATCGATTTAGGAACAACGAACTCATGTGTTTCTGTAATGGAAGGAAACGATCCAGTTGTAATACCTAATGCAGAAGGAAAAAGAACAACACCATCTATTGTTGCCTTTGTAGAAGGAGGAGAGCGTAAAGTAGGAGATCCTGCAAAAAGACAAGCGGTAACAAACCCAACAAAAACTATTTATTCTGTAAAGCGTTTTATGGGGAACAAGTTCTCAGAATGTGCGAACGAAGTATCTAGAGTACCTTACAAAGTAGTAAAAGGAGACAACGATACACCTCGTATTGATATTGATGGGCGTTTGTATACACCACAAGAGGTGTCTGCAATGACTTTACAAAAAATGAAAAAAACAGCAGAAGACTATTTAGGTCAATCTGTTACGGAGGCTGTAATTACAGTGCCAGCATATTTTAACGATGCACAACGTCAAGCTACAAAAGAAGCAGGAGAAATTGCAGGTTTAAAAGTACAACGTATTATTAACGAACCTACGGCTGCAGCTTTAGCGTACGGTATTGATAAAAAAGGTCAAGACCAAAAAATTGCTGTATACGATTTAGGAGGAGGTACTTTTGATATTTCTATCTTAGAAATTGGAGATGGAGTTTTTGAAGTATTGTCTACAAACGGAGATACGCACTTAGGTGGAGATAACTTTGACGAAGTAATTATCGATTGGTTAGCAGATGGATTTAACGATGCTGAGCAAATTGATTTACGTAAAGACCCAATGGCTTTACAACGTTTAAGAGAGGCTGCAGAAAAAGCAAAAATAGAATTATCATCTTCTGCACAAACAGAAATTAACTTACCATATGTAACAGCAACGGCGTCTGGACCAAAGCACTTGGTACAAACTTTAACACGTGCTAAATTCGAGCAATTAGCTGCAGAATTAGTAGTTCGTTCTATGGAGCCAGTTAAAAAAGCGTTACAAGATGCAGATTTAGATACTTCTGATATTGATGAGGTAATTTTAGTAGGAGGATCTACACGTATTCCTGTAATTCAAGATGAGGTTAAAAAATTCTTTGGAAAAGAGCCTAACAAAGGGGTAAACCCAGATGAGGTAGTAGCAATTGGAGCTGCAATTCAAGGAGGAGTATTAGCTGGAGATGTAAAAGATGTATTGTTGTTAGACGTTACACCTTTATCTTTAGGTATCGAAACTATGGGGAATGTATTTACAAAGTTAATCGAAGCAAATACAACAATTCCAACCAAAAAATCTCAGGTGTTCTCTACGGCAGTAGACAACCAACCTTCTGTAGATATTCACGTATTACAAGGAGAAAGAGCAATGGCGGCAGATAACAAAACAATTGGTCGTTTCCAATTAACAGATATTCCACCAGCGCAAAGAGGAACTCCTCAAATTGAAGTAACGTTTGATATCGATGCAAACGGAATCATCAAAGTATCTGCTGTGGATAAAGCAACTAACAAATCTCAAGAAATTAAGATTGAAGCTTCTTCAGGATTATCAGAAGAAGAAATTGCAAAAATGAAAGCAGACGCTGAGGCAAATGCAGATGCAGATGCAAAAGCAAAAGAGATGGCAGAAAAGTTAAACACTGCAGATCAAATGATTTTCCAAACAGAAAAGCAATTAAAAGATGTTGAAGGAAAATTACCAGAAGATAAAAAAGCGCCTATCGATGCTGCTTTAACAGAATTAAAAGCGGCACATGCAGCTAAAAATGTTGAAGGAATTGATAAAGCTACAGAAGCATTAAATACAGCTTTACAAGGAGCTGCCGCAGAATTTCAAGCAGCTGCTCAAGAAGCACAAGCTGGAGGAGCAGGAGCACAACAAGCAGAACCTAACGGAAATACTGAAGATTCAGTAGAAGATGTGGATTTTGAAGAAGTAAAGTAATTTAACCTACTTTTATAAAGCAAAAGCCGTTTCAGGAAACTGAAACGGCTTTTTTAGTTCTAAATTTTAAAATAGGGCTTTAGTGCTATAAAGTATTTAAAAAAGTAATCAATTTTTGTACAGCCAATCCTCGGTGGCTAATTTTTCCTTTTTCATCCATAGCCATTTCAGCAAAAGAAATAGAAAATCCTTTAGGTTGAAAAATAGGGTCGTATCCAAAACCTTCTTCGCCTTGTCGTTTGGTAAGAATATCTCCTTCGCAAACACCTTCAAAAAAATGTTGTTGGTTGGGTAAGTTTAAACAAATAACCGTTTTAAAATAGGCGCTTCTATCTGTTTTTGTGTCTAAATTTTTTAAAAGTAAATTCATGTTAGCATCTGCGTCGCCATGTGTACCTGCGTAACGTGCAGAATATACACCAGGTTCACCATTTAAAGCATTTACAAGCAAACCAGTATCATCTGCAAAACAGGCATAACCATAAGTTTGGGTAACATAATCTGCTTTAATTTTGGCATTTCCTTCTAAAGTAGTAGCAGTTTCCTCTATGTCTTCGGTACAACCAATATCTGTTAAAGACAACAAATCTATATTAGGCAATAAAGCAGCAACCTCTTTTAATTTGTTTTTATTGTGCGTGGCAAAAACTATTTTCATGTGTGTAAGCTTAAGTTGTAATGTTTATTCGTGGTGGTAAGGTTCGTTTTTTAAAATAGTAAACCCTCTGTAAATTTGTTCTACCATAAATAGGCGAATCATTTGGTGCGAAAAAGTCATTTTAGACAAAGATATTTTACCCTTTGCCTTTTTGTAAATTTCGTCCGAAAAACCATAAGGGCCTCCAATTACAAATACAAGTTTTTTAATACCCGTATTCATTTTTTTTTGTAAATAGTTTGCAAAGTCTACAGATCTAAAGTCTTTTCCTTTTTCGTCTAACAGAATAAGTTCGTCACTAGCTTGCAGTTTTTTTAAAATTAGCAAACCTTCTTTTTCTTTTTGTTGACTTTCAGACAGGTTTTTAACATTTTTAATGTCAGGAATAATATCCAATTCAAACTTAATATAATGTTTCAGTCGGTTTTGGTAATTATCAATAAGTTGCTGTAAATTTTTGTCATCGGTTTTACCAATGGCTAAAAGTGTAATTTTCATGCGTTACAAAACTATAAAGCACAAAGATACTTAATGAAAATAGACTATAGAATTTCTTTTACAGAATTAGAAGAATAGTAAAACTCTTCTTTTACAATTTTTCCGTCCTGAACATGGTACATACACAATTCTTCAAAATCAATTCTTCCAAAACGTCTTAAGGTAACATCTACATTAAGTTTAAAACAAAAAAAGTCAGTAGTTACTAAAGGGTCAGAAATAGTAAGGCTGTGTATTTTTTCGGCAAATTCAAAAAACTTAGCGGTTTTGCTTTGTACGTTTTTTATGCCTTTCATTTTTTTGTACTTCGAGTCACAGCACTCAATACTTTCAATAAAATCATCATAAAGTTCAACTTGGGCTAAAGCATTTTGTCCATCTTTACATAACGATATCAATCGATTGGCAATTTGTTCTGTAGTCATAAGTGCAAGTTTTCTAACAAATTTAGATACAAACAAGTAATTTACATATGCTACATACGCTCTCGCTTACTGTTTTTTCGCACCTTTAACTCAATTTTATATATAAAATGTACTTCTAAATTAATGCGATAAGATTATATTTGTTTAAAATCTACGCAAACATGATCAGTCAGCAACAATTTGATGAAGAAATTAAATTAATTATTGCCAATGCAATTAGAGAAGATGTAGGAGACGGTGACCATTCGTCTTTAGCTTGTATACCCAACACGGCGCAAGGTAAAGCCAAATTATTGGTAAAAGATGAAGGAATTATTGCAGGAGTAGATTTTGCAATACAAGTGTTTAATTATGTAGATAAAAGTCTAGAAGTAGAGGTGTTAATTAACGATGGAGAAGCAGTTGCTTACGGAGATATTGTATTGTATGTAACAGGTAGTTCTTTGTCTATCTTAAAAGCAGAACGTTTGGTGTTAAATGCTATGCAGCGTATGAGTGCCATTGCAACAAAAACAGCTTATTACACAGACTTATTAAAAGGTACTGGTACTAAAATTTTAGATACACGTAAAACTACTCCAGGTATTAGAGCGCTAGAAAAATGGGCTGTAAAAATAGGAGGGGGCGAAAATCATAGATTTGCTTTGTATGATATGATCATGCTAAAAGACAATCATATCGATTTTGCAGGAGGTGTTGCCAAAGCCATTCAGCAAACAAAAAACTACTTAAAAGAGCAAAATAAAGACTTAAAAATTATTGTAGAAGCGCGCGATTTAAAAGAAATCGAAGAAATCATTCAGTTCGAAGGAATTCACCGCATTTTAATAGATAATTTTAATTACGAAGACACCAAAAAAGCAGTAGCCTTAATTGGCACAAAAGCAGGTACCGAATCATCAGGAGGTATCAACGAAGAAACATTGCGTAAATATGCAGAATGTGGTGTGCAATATATATCCTCAGGAGCATTAACACACTCTGTCTATAATTTAGACTTAAGTTTAAAAGCAGTAGATTAAACAAATACATTTTTGTTAGAAACCAAAGACATATCTAAAAACGATTCTGTAGAAAACGAGCTAAAAGCCGTACCTATTGTAAACTGGTTTGTAAAAACAGGTAAAAAAATACCTGTACCAGGTTTGTTGGGTATGAGTTTGTACGATTTACTAGAAATGTATTTCATCGGTATTGTCAAAGGAGCCTTAACATCTAGGGCAGGCGGAATATCCTACAGTTTCTTTATGGCATTATTCCCGTTTATGCTATTTATGCTAACGCTAATTCCGTACATACCTATAGAAGGCTTTCAAGATAATTTTATGCTTCTAATTTCAGAGGCATTACCTCCAAAAACTTTCGAAGCTGTAGATTCTGTTTTTGCCGATATTGCAAATAACAAGTACGGAGGTTTGTTGTCTTTTGGTTTTTTTGTTTCTATATTTTTAATGACAAACGGAGTAAATGCCATATTTGCAGCGTTTGAATATTCCGTTCATGTACAAAAATTAAGAGGCGTTGTTACTCAGTATTTAGTATCACTAGGTACTTCGTTAACCATGTCGTTTATGTTAATATTAACCGTGGTAGCAACCATATTTTTCGAGTACGGTTTAGATTTTTTAATAAATAAAGGCTGGTTGTTAAAAGAGTTTATGTGGCTAAGCAATTTAAAGTACGGATTGTTTATGTTTTTAATTTTTTGCACCGTTTCTATGCTATATTATTTCGGAACAAAAGAAGGAAGACAAATACGTTTCTTTTCACCAGGCTCAATATTAACAACAATTTTATTTGTCTTAACTTTTTATGGGTTTGGTATTTACGTAGTAAAATTCTCAAAGTATAACGAACTATATGGTTCTATAGGTACATTATTAATATTAATGTTGTTTGTTTGGCTAAACGCAAATATACTGTTGTTAGGGTTCGAGCTAAATGCTAGTATTACTAGATTGAGAAATAAACCCCAAACTCCAATAAAGTAACATCAACTTATTTCGAGCGTTTGCCCAAACCCTCCATTGCATTACAGGTTTTTGGCACCGTGCTATCATTACTCGCTTTTTGTCGTATCCTCCAAAAGAGCTCAAACACGCCATTCTATCACTAACGCAAAAAAAAACTATAGTTTAAATCGCTATCTAACTCCTATCATTCCCAACACAATAATATTTCATCATTTAAGGTAGGTCATCGAGCGCAGTCGAGATGACAAAGCGGAAGAAAAATTACATACAGTTAAAAAACACCCACCAGTCATCCCTAACCAGATCAGGAATCACATCCTCCACAAACCCATAAAAAACAACAAATACACCTACAAGTTTCATCAACAATACATTACCAAGTAAAAAATACTTGCATGGCAGCGTATTTTTTTTTTTTGTAAAAATTCATTGGCAAAGAAAAAAGAACTACAATGCAAACACAACACACAAACTACCTATTAAAAAAGATTACCCTATTCTTACTATTCTTAACAGCATTCCAAAATGCAAAAGGCCAAACCACAGTAAATTTAGATGAGCACGAAGAATTTATTATTAATGGCTGGAAATCTGCCACAACAGAATGGCAGGTACGTTTTTATATAGACATGAACAATAGCTCTTCTGTAGATACACTTGTTACTTACTATAAACGCCCTATAGGTGATTCTAGTGGCGAGTTTACTAGTAATACAATTTTAGATACAGACAATCCATCTGGTTTAGAAAACTTTAAGAAGTTAACATCATCAAATGATATATATAGAAAAAATGGTAGTGTTGTAACAGGCTACGAATTTACCAACCCCACCCCAACAGAAAACGTAGCCCGAGTTCGTTTAGGAGTAAAAGATGATATCACATATCCAGGAGTTACATTTACTACCAATAATCTAGCTTTAATATTCAATACAAACATTAATAACCTTGAGGCTCCTACAGGCCCTAACGAAATTACATTACCAGCAAACGCTACAGTAGAAACTTTACTATCACATGAGTCTATAGAAAACGGAGATACTGTTTATGAGTTGAACAATGTCAATATAGATATCCTTGCTCAGGGCCCAGGTTTTGAAGAAACAGTAGGAGGAAGCCCTTTGTTAAGTACTCAGTTGTTAGAAAACGGTAAAACCTATTATATAGGTCAACAAGTAAATTGGGTAGATAGTTGGCGTCGTAAAAAAATAGTAGTTCAGTTAGAAGAGCCTACTTT
>JAHDFK010000012.1 GCA_020628175.1 Wenyingzhuangia sp. | reverse complement strand
ATTAACAATCAAAAAGTAGCATAAAAAATAGCACCAAATTTAATAGGTAGTCCACTACCTCCAACATACGTGTTGTGAATTGATTTCAAATTGTATTTTTATGTGAGGAATCACATGTTACTTAACAGCGGTAATTGCTTAAGCGCAGTTGTGAATTGATTTCAAATTGTATTTTTATGTGAGGAATCACATGTAGGGTCAAAACCTGCTTGACTATAGTGTAGTTGTGAATTGATTTCAAATTGTATTTTTATGTGAGGAATCACATGTTTAAATCCCTTACAAACTTTATGAATAGTGTTGTGAATTGATTTCAAATTGTATTTTTATGTGAGGAATCACATGATAATTCTCTTGAATACGTCTACTCGTAATGTTGTGAATTGATTTCAAATTGTATTTTTATGTGAGGAATCACATGTTTAAATCCCTTACAAACTTTATGAATAGTGTTGTGAATTGATTTCAAATTGTATTTTTATGTGAGGAATCACATGGTCAACCTTTAATGCGTCAACATCTAACAAGTTGTGAATTGATTTCAAATTGTATTTTTATGTGAGGAATCACATGTCCTTTACTATTGTGAGCATCTATTCGCAAGTTGTGAATTGATTTCAAATTGTATTTTTATGTGAGGAATCACATGGAAACAAACGATAGTGGTCCTAAAGAAGGTGTTGTGAATTGATTTCAAATTGTATTTTTATGTGAGGAATCACATGAAGATGGATTATAAGCCCAAGAAGGAACATGTTGTGAATTGATTTCAAATTGTATTTTTATGTGAGGAATCACATGTTTTTGGGTTAAATATTCCAGTTCAGAAATGTTGTGAATTGATTTCAAATTGTATTTTTATGTGAGGAATCACATGTTAGACGTACAAAAACAACTTAAAGGAGTGGTTGTGAATTGATTTCAAATTGTATTTTTATGTGAGGAATCACATGATTACCTATATCATTCAAGTACAGCTTGATAGTTGTGAATTGATTTCAAATTGTATTTTTATGTGAGGAATCACATGGTATAACCAAATGGTTAATGTAGTCGAGTTGTTGTGAATTGATTTCAAATTGTATTTTTATGTGAGGAATCACATGATCTGTACTTAAATCTTTAACATCTATTATGTTGTGAATTGATTTCAAATTGTATTTTTATGTGAGGAATCACATGTTAACATAGAAAACGCTAACGGTAAAAGCGTTGTGAATTGATTTCAAATTGTATTTTTATGTGAGGAATCACATGGTCAATGGCTAAAACTTTAGATGTATAAAGATTTAGCCATTGTTTTTAGGAATTAAAAAAGTTCTAGTTGTTGTGTAGTATTGGGTAAATCGGTCTGTTTTTTTCCATTGTAAAGTTCCATATTACCAAATTGTTTGTCAGTAATACATATTATTCCAATGTTTCCATGTTTTGGTAAATTATTTTTGGTTCTTTTGATATGAACATTGGCATTTTCTCTACTTGGGCAATTACGTAGATATATAGAAAACTGAAACATAGAAAATCCATCTTTAATTAAATTTTTTCTAAACAAATTGGCAGCTTTCCTTTCTGCTTTTGTTTCGGTTGGCAAATCAAAAAAAACAAGCACCCACATAATTCTATAAGCGTTAAATCTATCGTTAGACATCAATTAATCAAGTTCAGGATATTTAATTTTTCGTAATTCGCCAGTGTAACATTTGTATAAACTTGCTGTAGTGGTTGTAACAGCAACCATCAAAGGCCTTTGTTTGCCTTCTATCCAAACATCTTGTGTCGCAATTTTTAATAAGTAAGCTTTGGTAGTTTTGTCTAATGTTTCGGTCTGTCTGCAATTATTTACATAATTAACCACCATTTTATCTACAAAAGGTCTGTAAGGCTCCATAATATCATCAGCCAAACAATACGGATTGTACTTATTTTTATGAAATAAGCCTAAAACAGGTAATAAACCCGAATTTACAAGGGCACGCGCTACAATACTTCTTAACACTGCGTATCCAAAATTCAGTAATAAATTAGGAGCATCTCCAAATCGATCTCTTTGAAAATTAGGAAATAAATTTTTCCAATAATGTTGTGCTGCTTTTGCTTCGGTATTTGTAATATCGCCAGGTTTGGTAGCTGTTCTGTAGCTTTCCATAGGTTCGTGTACCCTATTATTTTGTTTAAGTAAGGCCTCTTGATTTTTAATTTTTTGAACTATGGTTTGTTTCCATAACTGCTTTATTAAAGGTTCGCTAGCTTCTAATTGATATTTTACTCTTTCAGAATGTTCAGTATGTCCATACAAGGGTAGCGAAATGCCAAAAGGTAAATGATGCGCATCGCAAGTAATAATGGCGGCTCCATTAGATTGTAAACTATTGATTAATTGGGTATTTAAGCTTATTTGATAATGATCTAACATTAAAACAGCAATATCTTCAATAGGTACACTACCCACAACCTCTTTTAAAGTGTTTTGAATAATTAATTGTTGATTTTTTAATTTTAAATAACTTGGATTTCCTATGTATATTGTTCTTTTAACCATCATATTAGTATTCTCCTATTTGTACGATTTCTCCTAAGTGATTGGTTCTAACCTTTATTATATTTTTAAGTGCGTTACAATTTCTAATTCTTTTGTAGGTGAAATTTGTATTATTGGTTACGATTGTTTCTAAGTGATGTCTAAAAAAATAATCTTTAGTAGATATGCTTTGTACTCTAAACAAATGTGGACTTATAAGACTGTAGTTTTTAGGATCTAACAAGTCTATTTCTTTTGGGTTAAAATCATTTGATGGAAATATAAACAGTTCGTTTTGTTTTAAAGTAAATAAAAAAGACCATCCTATTTCAGAGTGATAATTTTTATCTATAATGGGTAGATTTTCATTCTTTCTGGTTACTGCATCAAACAAAGAAACGACTTTTTCGTGCAGTTTCCCTTTTTCGTCTTTATATATAGCTACATGATGATTGTTTCCTGTACTTACAAAATTAACAGCTTGTTTTTTTTCTTTAGCATCTAAAATATATTTGCCATAGTTATCTTTTTTATCATGTAAAGCTACAGCATTGCTAATACCTGTAATGGTTACTCTTTTTATTTGAATACCTTGTTTTTGATTGATCCATATAGGGTTTGTATCTAGGTTAGAAAAGGCTTCTTTTGCTTTATTGTCATATATAGCCAATCTTTTTTGTAAAATTTTTCTAATGGTTACATCAATAATTTTATCCAAACTTTTTAAATCTTTAAAATTATCAGCATTTATTTCTTTTCTAATAGTGTAAGTAGTTTCAAACTTTTTAGTTAAAACGGATAAGGGCATTTGTTTTCCGTTGGATAATAAAATTGGTTTTTTACTCAACGCGTTTTTGCCAGCAAAAGCTTTTTTAGCATTGTTGTTGTTCAGTTTTAATCTATCTAAAAGTAAATTTCTATACTCGGGTTTTGTTACTGTATTTATTTTTTCAAAATCAAAAGAAGCACCTATTTTTTCTTCTTTAATAATTTCTCTTTTTAAGCTACCATACACCGTTTCTTTGTGTAACTGACCTCTAGGGGTTAACTGTGTTTTTTTACAAATTTGATTTCCTTTTTTAAAAGTATTTACATTTTTTGTAACCACTTTGTTTTTGGATTTGAACGAAACTAAAATGGAAGAGATGTGTTTTTTGGCTTCTGCTCTAAAGTTTTCCATTGGAGAAATAAAAACGGTTTTTCCATCTATTTTATGAGTAAGTTCAGCTTTGATAGCATTTGTATCCTTGGTTTCGTTTTTAGCGTGGTAGGTGCTAAAATATTGTATGTGTTTTTGTGTTGTAAAAGCTGTAGTTAAAGCATCCATTGCATGATGTCTATGATCATTTCTCTTAGTCCAATCGATGATTTGTTCTACTGTATTTCCATTTTTTCGTTTCTCTACTTTGGTTAAACCTAAAGTTTTGTATTTAGGAAGTGTTAATTCTTTTAGTACATTTATTAAATTCCAATCATTTCTTAATTTGTCGGTAATATGCCCGTTAGTACTTGTTACTTTTCTAGTCACATCAAACAACATTGTTTTGGCTTTTTTAGCTATGTATTGTGTGTTTACTAGATCTCTTTTAATAAACCCTTCTTTTAACTGATGTTCTGGCATCAATAATTTTAAAGCTTTTCCTTTTTTTATAGTTCCTTTATCTAATAAAATCTGGATTCGATTTTTATATGCATCAAGCTCTTTATTGTATTTGTATTCTATAAAATTATAAGAGGTATGATCAGCTTTTTGTCTGTTGATATCTCTAAAAGCTAGTGTTTTATTAGAAAAAGAATCGTCGTATAATTTGGCTTTCGGTATGATGTGTTCAATATCAATATTTTTAGAGAATAATAGATGAGGAGCAATATATTGATTGGTATAAATAGTTTTAAACCCCAAAGGCTCTAATTCTAAATACAAACGATACTTAATAACATCATTTTTAGTTGGATTTTTTATTAAAAAAGGAGCTTTTTGTAATGTTTTCTTATAGTCAATATTTCTTTTGGTTGCTGCATTAATTTCTGCAGTTATCTTTTTTCTTTGTTTTGCAGAATTTTTAAGTTCTCTAGCCAATTCAATTCTAATTTCATCTGGATTTCCATAGGTATCAATAAGTTGATTGACAATGTTAACCAATTGATTTAAAATTTTTTCTACAACAGGATTTCTTAAACTATTTTTAGTTAATAGATCTAATTTAGTTTTTAATTCTCTTTTTAAATTTTCTTCCGAGGTAATACTGTTTGCATGGTTATAACCTGCCAACCCACAAGATTCTGAATAGATATGGCCTTCTTTTAAAAATGGAATTATCTTTTTAATGGCTTTATTACTTAAGTTCCCGTAGTCCTTATCTAACTTTATATTGCTAAACAAAGACAAGTATTTAATTGGAATTCCAAATTTGGTATGTAGTTTCTTTTTTAAACTAACATCGTTTTTTCCGTATATTTTCTGATCTTCTTTTTTTGTATTAACATCGTCTTCTACACTGTATAACAAATGCCAAAATTGATAACTAATTTGTTGTTGAAAATTAGGAGCTTCAATATCAAAATCCAAAATTTTAGGATCAATTCCAATTTGTGGAAGAGTAGAATAGAGCTCTTCTTTTATTTGCTGAGCCGTTTTTTTATTCCAATCAAATCCATAACCTTCGTTGGTAGATATATTTTGAAGAATTTCGTAAATAGTGTTGCTGGTGTTGTTACCTTCAAGTTCCTCAAAATTTAAATCGTATTCTTTGTGTTTAAAATTTAAAAGCTTTAGAATTTCTGATTTTTTAAGTTTTCCTTTTACATTTAGTTCTTCAAATAAAAATTGTTTTGCATCAATATCTAGGTCAAATTTTTCGGAGTTATGATGATCTCCTTTTTTAGTAATAGAGATATTGTTTAAGTTTTGCCAAATTTTAAATTCTTGAAATACTGGAGAGGATTTAGGGATAACTTTAGGGCCTATTTGTTTCTTTTTCCCGTTTAAATCAATTATTCTTTTCTCAAACTCACATAAGCTAATCAGACCTTTTTGAGATTTTAATTTTCTTTGATAAAAAATAACAATATCTCTAACTTCTTCTTTTAATTCAAGAGTTAACTCAGGATGAAATTGAGCTTGTGTTTCCCAAATTTTTTCAAATTCATCAAGATAATCCTGTCTGTAAAATACTTGATTTTTTAGGGGAGTATGTCTGTTTTGTAGAACTTGTTGATATAAGTATTGACCAACTGTGATTTGTTTAAAGTATAATTTTTTACTTCTATCACTAATAGCACCCAAGTAACCACTAGAATTGTTTAAGTTATTATTAATTTCGCACAAAACATATGCTATTTGTTCTATGTGGAGCTTAGTATTAACAGCAGTAGATCTCCATAAATAATGTTGTTCTTTAACAGCGCTTTTTTTTCCTTTATTTTCTGCGGTAAAAATATTGTGCACAGCTAAAAAACGTTTTCTACTACTTTGTAATCCATGATTTTGCAAGATTAAATAAAAATCATCAGTCAACACATTAGGATAAAATTGTTGTTGAAATTTCCAAATTTTATCAAATTCATTTCGCAAATCTGATTGGTAAAAATCAGGAACGTAATGTTTTCCTTCTTTGATATTTTTGTAAACAAATTGACCAGGTGTTAAACCTAAATCATACAATTCTCTAGCGACTGACATTCCGTCAATTAAGTTTCCTTCCTCTTCGTTTTTAGCTTTTCTACTACTTTTATAACCTCTTTTTTTGTTGATGGTTAAAAATACTCTAGCCAATTCTTCTTTCTCAATTTTTTCTGCTACAGCTTTAGCTCTGAGATTTAAAGTTTCGTAAGTAGTGTATCTACCTTTTTCGGTAAGTAAACTGTCTGTAGAGATAATATTGCGTTTGATAAGAAGTTCTATTAGTTTTTGTCTTCTTAACTTAAAACGCTGTAAGTTTCTTCTGGCTCCTCTGTGCGCAGTTCTTTTGGCATTGGTGGTTAGAGGATTTCCTTTTTCAAAATCATTTAGCTCATCGGAGCTTAATGGGTTTACTCTTACTCCTAATTTTACAATTTCTGATTTTTCTTTTTCATTTTCAGCTTCGTGTACCCAAGCCCAACCTATGGAAGTAGTTCCTAGGTCTAAACCTAATATCTTTTTCATAATTATGTTTGAAAATCTGTAGTTAACAGATTGGTTTTTATAGATTTTGTCTGATATAGCAATTTTAAAAGACAATGTTAAATTAGCTATAAAAGATTTGAAAAAGAAGTTGTTTAGATAGAATTATTGTACTAAATTTAATTTACAATTTGAAATCAATTCACAATAAGGATTTTTCCGTTGTGAAAACACTTAAAGCGGTAACTTTGTTATCGCTTTCTTTTTAGGGTACAAAAAAACCTCGCAAATAGCGAGGTTTTTTTGTGGTTATATGTAAGGATAGAATTAAGAAATTCCGTCTATAATTGTATTTAATGTAGCACTTGCTCTCATTACAGCAGAGGTTAAGTTTACATCTGTTACATAGTATCCTCCAATATTTGCAGGTTGCCCTTGTACAGCAATTAATTCTTCTACAATTTTAGCTTCGTTGCTTGTTAACGCTTCTGCCACAGGTGCAAAAATAGCTTGTAATTCAGCATCTTTTGTTTGTGCTGCTAATTCTTGAGCCCAGTACAATCCTAAGTAAAAGTGAGATCCTCTGTTATCAATACCACCTAATTTACGAGTAGGAGACTTGTCTGTTTCTAAAAATTTATCTGTAGCCGCATCTAAAGCTTCAGCTAAAACTTGTGCTTGTGGGTTGTTGTATCTTTCGCTTAAGTGCTCTAAAGAAACCGCTAATGCTAAAAATTCTCCTAAAGAATCCCAACGTAAGTAGTTTTCTTCAACCAACTGTTGTACGTGTTTTGGAGCAGAACCACCTGCACCTGTTTCAAACAATCCACCACCATTCATTAAAGGAACAATAGATAACATTTTTGCAGATGTACCTAATTCTAAAATCGGGAATAAATCTGTTAAGTAATCACGTAATACGTTTCCTGTTACAGAAATAGTATCCAATCCAGCTTTTACTCTAGCCAATGTGTATAATGTAGCCTCAATAGGTGCTTTTATTAAAATTTCTAATCCAGCAGTATCATGGTCTGCTAAATAAGTGTTTACTTTTTTAATCAATTCAGCATCGTGAGCTCTGTTTTCGTCTAACCAGAATACAGCAGGCACTCCTGTTGCTTTTGCTCTGTTAACAGCTAATTTCACCCAGTTTTGAATTGGAGCATCTTTTACTTGACACATTCTGAAAATGTCTCCAGCTTCAACATTTTGCTCTAACAATACATTTCCATCCGTATCAATTACTTGTACTGTTCCAGCTTCAGCCAATTGGAAAGTTTTATCGTGAGAACCATATTCTTCAGCTTTTTGCGCCATCAATCCTACGTTAGGAGTTGTACCCATGGTTGTTGGATCGAAAGCACCGTGTTCTTTACAGAAATCAATAGTTGCTTGAAATACACCTGCATAACATCTATCCGGAATTAATGCTTTGGTATCTTGTTGTTGTCCTTCTGCATTCCACATCTGACCAGAAGTTCTAATCATAGCAGGCATCGATGCATCAATAATTACATCAGAAGGTACGTGTAAGTTTGTAATTCCTTTGTCAGAATTTACCATTGCTACTGCAGGAGCATCAGCATATACAGCTTCGATAGCAGCTTTTACTTCTGCTTCTTTTGCATGGCCTGCAATTTTGTTGTACACATCACCAATACCATTGGTAGCAGTAATATTTAATTCAGCAAATAAGTCTGCATATTTTTCAAAAACATCTTTATAGAATACCTCTACAACAGCTCCAAAAATAATAGGGTCAGATACCTTCATCATGGTAGCTTTCATGTGTAAAGAAAGCAATACTCCATTTGCTTTGGCATCTGCAATTTCTTTAGCAGCATATTCTTTTAAAGCATTAATGCTCATTACAGAACAATCAATAACTTCTCCAGCTTGTAATGGTGCATAACCTTTAAGGTCTTTACCGTTAAATGTAATTTTAAACTCTGTAGCGTTTGCTAATGTTGTTGATTTTTCAGAACCATAAAAATCATTTGCAGACATAGAAGCCACATGAGTTTTAGAGTCTTTTTCCCAAGCCCCCATACGGTGTGGGTTTTTCTTAGCGTAGTTTTTAACAGCTTTAGGAGCTCTACGGTCTGAGTTACCTTCACGTAACACAGGGTTTACCGCCGATCCTAATACTTTAGCATAAGTAGCTCTAATTGCTTTTTCTTCTTCGGTAGCAGGCGCCCCAGGAAAACTAGGTACCTTGTAACCTTTTGCTTGCAATTCTTTAATTACAGCTTGTAATTGAGGAATAGAAGCAGAAATATTTGGTAACTTTATAATGTTAGCGTCTGGAGTTTTAGCCAATTCTCCTAATTCAGCTAAAGCATCAGAAATTTTTTGATCATCAGTTAAAAATTCAGGAAAGTTAGCTAATACTCTTCCTGCTAAAGAGATGTCTCTTGTTTCAACTTCAATACCAGCTTTACCTGTAAAAGCTTTTATAATTGGTAATAATGAATACGTTGCCAAAGCAGGTGCTTCGTCCGTAAGCGTATAAATGATTTTTGAATTTTCTGTTGCCATTTTAATTCTTTAAAAAATTGTTTTTTATGATTCTAAATAATAATACAAATGCTTATTAAGTTTTGCAAATGTAACAATATTCTTAAGTTATTTTACAGCCTGTTAAAAACATAACGATTTTATAAAAAGCTGTGCTATTTTAGCTTAAAAAAAAGGCTCAATACAACGTATTGAGCCTTTTAATTTTTGAATTGTAAAGAAATTATTTACGTCTAATTTCTTTAATTCTTGCTTTTTTACCAGTAAGTTCTTTAAAGTAGTAAATTCTTGCTCTACGAACTTTACCTTGTTTGTTCAATTCAATTTTTTGAATTGCAGGTAAATTGATAGGGAAAATACGCTCTACACCGATTGTTCCAGACATTTTACGGATTGTAAATGTTTCTGAAGCACCAGCTCCTTTTCTTTGGATTACAACTCCTCTAAAAAACTGAGTACGTGATTTTTCTCCTTCTTTAATTTCGTAGTATACAGTAATTGTATCTCCTGACTTAAAGTTTGGGATTTCTTTTTTTGCTACAAATTCTTCTTGTACAAATTTTACTAAAGATTCCATTTTGTATGTATTTATAATGGTGTTAATTAAAATAACATTCACGATTTTCGTCAGAGGTTATTTCAAGACTGCAAAAATAATAAATTAAAAATAATTATATAGTAGTTTTTAAGTGTTTTTTTATTGATTACTAAATAAATGGGACTAGATATGATAGATAAGAGGTTGTTGTAGAGTTGTATCGTTATTACCAGCTTTATTTGGTATTATTTGTGTGAGTATTACTTAGGTCTGATAAGTTCTCGACTCCGCTCGAACACCTTATGTGTTTGATGTTAGTAGTTTTATTTAAAAAGAATGTATTAGGTCATCGAGCGGAGTCGAGATGTGATGTTTGTTTTAAATCATAGTGTTTTATTGAGATGCTTAGCTTGATTGGATGTTATTTGAGGTGAATATTAGTTAGGTTTGATAGGTTTTCGACTTCGCTCGAAAACCTTATGTGTTTGATGTTAGTAGTTTTATTTAAAAAGAATGTATTAGGTCATCGAGCGTAGTCGAGATGCGATTGCTTTATAATTTCGTGATACGATCTCCAATAGAGTTGGAGAAGAAGTGTTGTAAGGTCTCTTAATCCTCTAACAAATCAGGTCTAATACGTTCCGTAATTTCTAAAGCTTTGTCACTTCTCCATTCTTCAATTTTAGGAAAATTACCACTAGTAAGTACTTCGGGTACTTTAAGTCCTTTGTATTCTGCGGGTCTGGTATATACAGGTGGAGATAGCAAATCGTCTTGAAAAGAGTCCGTAAGCGCAGAAGTTTCATCACCTAAAACACCAGGAATCAAACGTAGTATCGTATCGCACAAAACAACAGCGCCTAATTCTCCGCCACTCAATACATAATCTCCAATAGAAATTTCTTTAGTAATTAAAAGGTCTCTCACGCGTTGGTCTACACCTTTGTAATGTCCGCACAAAATTATAAGATTTCCTTTTAACGAAAGTGTATTGGCGGTACGTTGGTTTAGTGTAGGAGCATCGGGCGTCATATATATAATTTCATCATAAGTACGCTCTGCTTTAAGTTTGCTAATACAAGCATCAATAGGCTCAATCATCAATACCATACCGGCACCTCCTCCAAATTGTGTATCGTCAATTTTTCCATAGCTGTTTAATGCATAGTCACGTAAGTTGTGAAAATGTACTTCTGCTAACCCTTTGTCTTGCGCTCTTTTCATAATAGAGTGTTCAAAAGGACTTTTGATTAATTCTGGTGAAACGGTAATGATATCGATTCTCATGGAGTTATTTTTTGTAAAAGTAAACAATGTGCTATAAAGTAGCCTTAATCATACGGTCGTTTCCAAAAATATCTTTTCTTAGAGTAACCTGTTTAAAGCCAATTTGTTTTAGTAATGCCACGGTTTCGTTACCTAAGTACTGATTAATTTCGTAATACAAAGCTCCATTAGGTTTTAGAGCTTGTAACGCGAGTTCGGCAATTTTTCTATAAAAAATAAGAGGATCATCATCTGCTACAAAAAGCGCCAAATGAGGTTCGTATTCCAGTACATTTTGTTTGATTTCTACTTTTTCTAAATTTCTAATATAAGGCGGATTGCTTACAATTACATCGTAGGTATTGTTTAAGGCAGTGGTAGTTAAAATATTTTGTATGCTAAAATTTACCTTTGCCCCGTTTTGTTTGGCATTTTGCTTAGCCGTTTCTATAGCTTTTGGAGAAACATCTACACTACTTACCTGTGCTTTATGTAGATTTTTCGCTAAGGCTATGGGTATACAACCTGTACCCGTTCCAATATCTAAAATATCAATAGATGTGTTTGTTGTATTGTCAGATACTATCCAATGAATCAATTCTTCTGTTTCAGGTCTGGGTATTAAAACATGTTCGTTTATGGTTAGTTTTAAATCCATATAGGTAACAAAACCGATCAATTGTTGTATAGGTTGTTGCTCGCTTAATTTTAAAATAATGGTGTTTATTTTAGTAGCCTGCGCATCGGTTAGGTGCTGTTGCGGATGTAATGCAAAATCTATTTTAGAGAGCTGAAGTACATCTTCTAATATAATTTTAAAAAAAGAAGCAATTTCGGTTTCGGGGTAATGACTTTTTAATGTAGTATAAAGTTTTTGTTTAAATGTAAGTAAAGTCATTAATTGGCTTATTTATTGATATTTTTGTAGTGACCACAAATATACAAATATGAAGTACGTAAAAATATATTTCGTTTTAATGATTGCTGTTTTGGTAGCATCGTGTTCGAGTTTAGAGGCACCTATTTACAAAGGAGTTGGAGCTATTAAAGTAGCAGAGGTAGTGAATGATTCTGTGGTGATACAGGCGAATCTAGATTTTAAAAACCCTAACAGAATAGGAGGTACATTACTGTTAGAAAATTTGCATGCAGTTGTAAATAAGATAGATGTAGGAGCTTTAAAAAGTAAGGAAGTTGAAGTACCAGCAGAAAAAGACTTTTTAGTGCCTTTGGAAATAAAAATAGCTTACAAACAAATTTTACAGGGTAAAGGAGGTTTGCTAGGGGCTTTGTTGAATAGCGTGTTAAAAAACGAAGTTGAGGTTGCTTTGGATGGAAAAGCTACTTTTCGAAAATCGTTTTTGAAAAAAGAATATCCAATTACTTTTTCTAAAAAAATAAAGTTAGTAAACTAAATGAGTACGATTCACGAAATTTATATGAGAAGAGCTATTTCTTTAGCTCGTAAAGGTACTCGTTTAGCCTATCCAAATCCATCTGTAGGAGCTGTTATTGTGTGTGATGGTAAGATAATAGGAGAAGGGTATACGGATAGTTATGGAGGTCCTCATGCTGAGGTAAATGCGATCAATGCTGTTCAAGACACAAGTTTGTTGCCGCATTCGAGTTTGTATGTAACCTTAGAGCCGTGTTCGCATTATGGTAAAACGCCTCCTTGTGCAAGTTTGATAGAAGCTAAAAAAATTCCAAATATTTATATAGGTTGTGTAGATACTTTTTCAGAAGTATCGGGTAAAGGAATAGAACAGTTATTAAAAGCAGGTAGAAATATACAGGTAGGTGTTTTAGAAAAAGAATGTTTAGAGTTGCACAAGCGTTTTTTAACGTACCATAACAAACAACGCCCCTATATAGTATTAAAATGGGCAGAAACAAAAGATGGGTTTATAGATACAGATAGAGTTGTTGCAAATATTAAGGATGCACAACCTACGTGGATATCGAATGATTTTTCGAAGCAACAAGTACATCAAATGCGAGCTCTAGAGCATGCAATAATGGTGGGTACGAACACGGCTTTAAAAGACAATCCCTCGTTAAATGTTAGAACAACTGGTGGTGTTTCTCCTATTCGTATTCTCATAGATAAATCGATGAGAATTCCAGAAGCCTACAATTTGTATAATAATAAAGTGTCAACAATTGTTTTTACAGAGCAACCACAAGAAAATGTAGGTACAGTTGTTTTTGAACAACTTGATTTTTCTAAAAATATAATTCCCCAAGTATTAAAAAGCTTGTACGATCGTAACATCCAATCGGTTATTGTAGAAGGAGGTAAGCAGTTACTAAACTCGTTTATACAGACAAATGTATGGGATGAAGCTTATGTGTTTGTTGGCGAATCGGTATTTACAAAAGGAGTGTCTGCACCACGTTTACACAGGAATCCTGTTACTGAAACCCAAATAGGAGGAGATGTTTTAAAACATTATAGAGCCAATTAAATGATGTATCTCGTATTAAGTATTGTTTTTACAACGCTCGTTTTTTTAATTCTAAAAGAGTTTGATCGTTATAAGATTGATAATTTTCAGGCGATAGTATACAATTACTTTGTTGCTTTTTTAATTGGTAGTTTGTTTTCGAATGTACCCATAGAAATTATTCCCTATACCAATCAACCTTGGACTTTAGGAGCTTTTTGTATTGCAGTAATTTTTATAACAGTTTTTAATTTAATGGCAATTACGGCTCAAAAAGGAGGTTTGTCTATTATGACCATCGCAAATAAAATGAGTGTGGTTATCCCTATTGCTTTGGGTGTTGTTTTGTATAACGAAACTTTGGGTTGGATTAAGTTATTAGGAATTGTATTGGCACTGTTAGGGGTTTGGTTTACTTCTAAAAAGCAAGGGACTACTACGTTTAACAAACGTCTGTGGTTTTTACCATTTTTAATATTTGTAGGCAGCGGTGTTGCCGATGCCATCATTAATCATACACAAATAACACATGTGCCAAAACAACAGTTAGCTGTGTTTTCAACAGCGTTGTTTTTATTTTGTGGTTGTATTGGTGTTTTGTTGTTAGTAGTTAAGTTGGTATTAAATAAAATAACATTTTCGATTAAAAATATAGGAGCAGGTATTATTTTGGGAGTTCCTAATTATTTTTCTATTTATTTTTTATTAAAAGCATTGGCGCAACCAACATACGAGAGTTCCTTGGTTTTTTCTATAAACAATCTATTGGTAGTGTTGTTATCTGTAATATTAGGAGTGGTGTTGTATAAAGAAAAATTGAGTAAGTACAATTATTTAGGAATCGCAATGTCGTTATTGGCTATTGTATTTTTATATGTTGCTATATGAGTATACAAATTACAACCTACAGAACTATAAACAAACCTGTAGAACAGGTGTTGTACAAAGAGAAGGGAAGTAAGTTTATAGGATACTTATTTTCTGTAACAAACGAAGAAGAGGTAAAAGAACAGTTACAAGCTATTAAAAAACAATACCACGATGCGAGACATTGGTGTTATGCCTATCGTTTGGAGTTTGATGGCTCGAAATACAGAGTAAATGATGATGGTGAGCCTAGCAATACGGCAGGACAACCTATTTATGGTCAGTTACTCTCGTTTGAAGTTACTAATGTTTTATTAATTGTAGTTCGTTATTTTGGAGGTGTGAAACTAGGTGTGGGTGGTTTGATAAAAGCTTATAGAACGTGTGCGGAAGAAACTTTAACAACAGCCATTATAGAAGAGAAAACAATACAACAAACATTTCAAATTATAAGTTCGTACGAACATGTAGATAAAGTCATGCGAGTGATTAAAACATTTGCATTAGAAATTCAATCGCAAGAAATGTATTTAGATTGTAAGTTTACATTGCTTTCTCCTCTGGCAATTTTTTCGGAAGTACTAAGTGCTTTCGAAAAATTAAGATGTGTGAAAATTAGCGTAAATGAAGTGTCTTAATTTTTAAGAATCAACAAGTAGATTTAGTATGTTTTCTGGACAGCGAATAGGTCTGTTTTTTTGCATATCTACAAATACAAGCGTAGTCTCTCCAGTTGTTAACAATTCTTGCTCCTGATTGTGAATTTTGTATGTAAAAATAATCTTTACATCGGGTATCTGTTTTAACGCAGTTTTTATAGTTAGCAAATCATCATATTTTGCAGGTTTTTTAAAATTGGTATTGATGTTAACAACAGGTAGCATAACTCCTTGGTCTTCCATATCTTTGTAGGATATTCCTGCGGCTCTAAGCCACTCTATCCTAGCGGTTTCAAAGTATTTGGCATAGTTACTGTGGTGTGCATACTGCATTTTGTCAGTTTCGTAATATTTCACTCGAAACGAATATTCTTTACTATTCATGTTTTGTTTTTAAGCAGTCAGATATTATGTAAAAAAAAGATGATATCCAATAGCGATCTTGTTTTTTTTTACTGAAATTTATTCACACTTTTGTAGTCCTCTAGAAATCAAAATATCGTTAACAAACGTTATTGTATTGGTTTTGTGAGTAAACTAAATTAAACGAATACTAAAGTGCTAAATAACACCATGATAAAAACTGCTGAAGACGTGTGGGCATCATGCTTACAATTTATAAAGGACAACATCACCCCGGTTGGATTTAAGACTTGGTTTGAACCTATTGTTCCTGTTAAATTGGAAGGAGAAGCACTTACGATTCAGGTACCCAGTAAATTCTTTTTTGAGTTTTTAGAAGAGAATTATGTGAAAATCATGAAGAGTGCATTGGTTAGAGAATTAGGTGCAGAGGCACGTTTATTGTACGATGTTCGATTAGAGAATTCGTACAGTAATAAAGTACCACAAACAGTAAAAATACCAAGTGCCAACAGAGCGCCCTTACGTCCTCAAAACGTAACCGTTCCTGCAAAGGCAATTAGTAGAGAAGTTAAAAATCCATTTGTAATACCGGGACTTCAAAAAGTAAAAGTAGAGTCTAATTTAAACCCAAATTATAACTTTGATAGTTATATTGAGGGAGATTCAAATCGTTTAGGAAGATCTGCAGGTATGGCAGTGGCAAACAAACCTGGAGGAACTTCTTTCAATCCTTTAATGATTTATGGAGGAGTTGGTTTAGGAAAAACGCATTTGGCACATGCAATTGGTGTTCAGGTAAAAGATAAGTATCCGGATAAAACGGTATTGTATGTTTCTACAGAGAAATTTATTCAACAATACGGAGATGCTGTTTTAAAGAATAATAACAGAAATGATTTTTTACATTTTTATCAAATGATAGATGTATTGATTGTAGATGATATTCAGTTCTTATCAGGAAAAACAAAAACACAAGATGCATTTTTTCAAATATTTAACGAATTGCATCAAAACGGAAAACAGGTTATTTTAACTTCGGACAAAGCACCTGTTGATATGCAAGATATTGAACAACGTTTGTTATCGCGTTTTAAATGGGGATTGTCTGCAGAACTGCAAGCGCCCGATTACGAAACACGTATTAGTATTTTAGAAAATAGATTGTATCGTGATGGGGTAGAGGTACCTACAGAAGTGATAGAGTTTATTGCAAAGCATATCAAAACAAATGTAAGAGAGTTAGAAGGGGTTGTTACTTCGTTAATAGCACAATCGGCTTTTAATAAAAAAGATTTCAGTTTGTCTTTAGCAAAAACAATTGTAGATAAATTTGTTAAGAATACAAACAAAGAAGTATCTGTAGATTACATCCAAAAAGTAGTTTCTAAATATTTCGAAATAGATTTAGCAACACTACAATCTAAAACTCGAAAAAGACATATTGTACAGGCTCGCCAGTTGGCCATGTATTTTTCTAAAAAGTTAACCAAGTCTTCATTAGCAAGTATTGGTGCGCAAATAGGAAAACGTGATCATGCTACTGTGTTACATGCTTGTAAAACCGTAGATAACTTATCTGCGACAGACAAACAGTTTAAAAAATATGTTGAAGATATTACCAAGAAGTTAACTTTTTAGTAATGAAAACAACAAGAGTCTTAATGGTTTGTTTGGGGAATATTTGTAGATCTCCATTGGCAGAAGGCATCTTAAAATCTAAATTATCCAGCTCGAATGTTTTTGTAGACTCTGCTGGTACAGGTACTTATCATGTAGGTAATTTACCTGATGAAAGATCTATTGAAGTTGCAAAAAAATATGGAATAGATATTACAGGGCAACGTGCTAGAAAATTAGAGGTGACTGATTTAGATACTTTTGATTTTATTTACGCGATGGATGCTACGAATTATCAGAATATTTTAAAGTTAGCAAAAAATAAAACGCAAAAAGATAAGGTTCGTATGATTATGAACGAGCTGCAGCCAAATGAAAACATATCGGTTCCAGATCCTTATTACGGAGGTGATGGAGGTTTTGAGCATGTGTATCAAATGCTAGACAAAGCATGTGCAGTAATTGTCGGTAAAATTGAAAAATAATATGAAAGGTCATTTGTATTTAATACCTACTACATTAGGAGATAATGAACCCTTAGAGGTGATGCCTATATCGGTAAAATCGGTAGTAGAAAATTTGACGAATTTTATTGTTGAAAACGAAAAATCGGCGCGTAGATTTATCAAAAAAATAACACCTTCAAAATCGCAACCAAGCTTACAATTAAAGTTGATAGATAAATACGTAGATCCTGTTGAGGTAAATTCGTATTTAGATGTTTGCATGCAAGGAGAATCTGTAGGTTTGTTGTCAGAAGCTGGTGTGCCTGCGGTTGCAGATCCAGGATCTGACGTTGTTAGATTGGCACATAAAAAGGGAATAAGAGTGATTCCTTTGGTAGGGCCCTCGTCTATTTTAATGGCTATTATGGCTTCGGGAATGAATGGTCAGAGTTTTGCGTTTAATGGGTATTTACCTATTGATAAAAGCGATAGAAAACGAGAAATTAAACGTTTAGAGCGTTTGTCTAAAGAGCACAAACAGTCTCAAATTTTTATAGAAACACCTTACAGAAATCATAAGATGTTAGATGATTTGAAGGCAAATTTATCTGCAAACACCAATTTGTGTATTGCTGCAGATATCACAATGCCTACAGAGTATATTAGAACGTTTACAGTGGCTGAATGGAAAAATAAAAAGCCTGAATTACACAAAATACCTGCAATTTTTATCATCCACGCATAGTATTAAAAGATGTGTACTGTGTTAGCAAATTATTCTAACTCGTAGTTGGTAAGTACGCGAAAGCCAAAAACTCCTTCTCTAAAACTGTAATGTATTACATCTTTCTCCCTTAAATCGTTATAGTCTATAAAAAAGCGAAACCACTCTTGCTCGTAATACTTGTTGTTTTCTAGTTTTATAATGCTAGAATTACCTTTGATAAACCTATAGCTTTCTATTTCGGTTTGAAAAGAAAGGATAAAATTGAGAAGAAATAAGATGTTAAATCCTAATGGAATTAGAATACCAAAAAGAGTTTTTGTAGCTGTTTTATTTATTTTTTTTCCGAGTACTAAAAAAACAAAAACAAAGTTGATGCTAAAATAGATTAGATATATGTTTAGTAAACTAATTTCTGTGTTTAAGGTGTAATTGGTGTATAAAAAAAAGTTGATCAACAGAGAGGAAACCAATTGTAATTCCCAAATGTTAAATACACGTTTGAGGGCGAACAGTAATTCTTCGGTGTCTAGTTCTATATGTTTTTTGTAGTAATTGTACCAAAAATAAACGATGGGTAGACTAACAAGGTAGCCTAGTATTTTTTGCTCTAAAACAAAAGAACAAAAACAAATAACAGGAACTAGAATAATAAGTGTAATAAAAAAGAATTGTAGGTGGTCTAGAATAATTAACGAAGCTTGATCGTTTTTGTAGAAATCACTATTGATAAATTCTTCGTATTTTTTTCTAGCGAACTCTTGTGCTTTTTTTCGTGCAGTTTTTCTCAATTGCTCTTCTCTTTCTTTATCAGCTTTGTATTCGTTAAATATATCAGAAAAAGAAGTAGGGTTTTTTAAGTGATTTGTAATGTATTCATACGCTTCTGTAACAGCAATAAATTTTTCTTGAGAACTAGTAGCTGTATTTCTATCAGGATGAAATTTTTTTGCTTTTTTACGAAAAGCTTTCTTTATTTCATCTAGCGATGCGTTTTCGTTAATTTCTAAGATAGCGTAATAATCGCTTAACGTTTTTTGCATGGCATTCTCTGTTGTTTTTCTTTAAAAATACAAATAATAGTTTTTAACGATGTACTTTTTGTTTGTTTAACCAAGTTTGGTATTGCTGAGCGTTTTTATTGTGTTCTCTTAGGTTTTTAGCAAAAAGATGGGTTCCAAATTGTTTGGGGTTGGCGCAAAAATAATAGTATTTGTGTTTCGATGCGTTTAATACGGCATCAATAGCATCTACATCTGGCATTGCAATTGCACTTGGAGGTGTTCCTTTATGAACGTAAGTGTTGTAGGCAGATTTGATTGTTAAATCTTTTTTTAAGACTCTTTTAATTACGGTATTTCTACCATGTTTTTCTTTTAAAGCAAAAATCACCGTAGGGTCTGCTTGTAAAGGCATTCCAACTCTTAATCTATTTAAGTATACGCCTGCTACTTTTTTTCTTTCGGGTTTGTGTTGTGTTTCTTTGTGTACAATGGCAGCTAAAGAAATAACTTGATTTTTGTTTAGATGTAGTTTTTTTGCTTTGGCAATTCTATTTGAACTCCAAAAGCGCTGGTATGCTTTTAAAAATTTACTTCTTAATTCGTTTGGTGAAATATTCCAATAACATTCGTACGTATAAGGCATGCATATATGCAAAGCAGTTTTAGAAGTTAAGTTGTGTTTTTTTAAAAAGTTCTTGTCGGTCAAACTTTTTAGAATGCTTACAGAATCGGCTTCTATTTGTTGAGACAATCTACCTGCTAAATTTTCTATGTAATTCTGATTGTTAAAAGTGACTTTTACGGGTGTTTGCTGTCCACTTCTTAAGAGGTTGATGATTTCGTTGTTATTCATTCCTTCTTTTAATATGTACATTCCAGGTTTTGGGTGTTGATATTTTTTTAAAGAAGCTACTTTTTTTAAGCTTTTTGTGTCGTTACATACAGTTTCAAGTTTTAGTAAAACATCTTCTAAAGTATCTGTAGAGCGAATGTAAATGTTGGTGTTTTCTTTGACTTGCGAATTGTAAATAACCGAATAAAAATAAGCTCCAGCAGCTAGGGTAATTATAGAGATGATTAAAAAACTGTAAATAAATTTTTTCATGGAAAAGAGTAGCGAAAGATGAGTATTTGTGTATTAAGAATTGGCTAATAATTGAAAAAAAGCAACATCTTTAAATTCGTTATTGCTTAAAATCCAGTTTTTACGAACTCCAATTTGTGTATAACCTAATTTTTCGAAAAGGCGCAAGCTTTTCGTGTTGTCTACACCTACATTGGCATAGAGTTGTTGTAGGTTGAGTTGTGTAAAGGCGTAAGTTTTTAATAGCGAAAGTGTCTCAAAAGCGTATCCGTTTCTAGAAAACTCGGGTACTATTAAAATACCGACGCCACATCGTAAGTGTTGCGGGTTAAAATCAAATAAATCAACCAAACCTACAATGTCCGATGTATTGTTTTCAATCACAAATCGGAGTTGTTTTGCTTCATAAATATCTAAATGGCTATTGGCAATGTACTGTTGTAATACGTGTTTTGCATAGGGAGTTTGCGTACCGCTAATTTCCCAATACAATTCGTTGTTTTCTATTGCGTATAAAACATCGATATCTTCGGGTTCTAAAGCACGTAGTTTTACAAGTTTTCCAATAAGTTTAGAGTGCATAACTAATGTTTCCTTTAAATACAAAAGTAGCAGGTCCTTTTAAGAATACGTTTTTATATCCTTCTGTTGTAGGCTCAAAAGATACTTCTAGTTCTCCTCCTTCAACTAGTAAAGGTATTTTGGTACTTTCGGTATGTTTTTGTTCGTACATGGCTATGGCAACGGCAGTAACACCTGTACCACAAGCAAGTGTTTCGTTTTCTACACCTCTTTCGTAGGTTCTTACTCTAAACGTATTGTTTTCTAAAGGTTCTACAAAATTTACATTTGTCCCTTCTTCAAAATAGGGAGCTCCATAACGAATTTCAGAACCTCTGTTTTTTACATCTAAAGTACCAATATTTGTAACTTTTTCTACATGATGAGGAGATCCTGTGTTTAAAAAACAATGGTTGTTGTGTACTTCAACGGTGTTTACATCAATCATTTGTAAATTGGTAATACCATTTTCGTAAGCGGCATAATGTAAGCCGTCTACTGCGTCAAAAGTAGTTTCTTTTTCAAAAATACCGAGTTTGTGTGCAAAAGCAACCAAGCATCTTCCTCCGTTACCACACATAGTACTTTCTGTTCCGTCAGAATTGTAGTACACCATGGTAAAGTCGTATTTGTCTGACGGATTTAATAACATTAACCCATCTGCTCCTATACCAAAACGGCGATCACACAAAAAGTGTACGAGTTTTGTGTTTTCTTGCGGAAAGCTTAAATCTCTATTGTCTATAATTACGAAATCGTTTCCTGTTCCTTGGTATTTGTAAAAAGTAAAATCCATTGACATTTATTATATTGTACTACAAAAGTACAAAGAAAATAAATCGAAGTAATGATTGCTGTTTTTTTGTACAAATTTTCATCCATCGTTAAATTTAATTATATGAATTATTTACTTAGAGTTGTTGTGAGTGCTATTGCTGTTATGATACTAGCTTATACTTTACCAGGTGTGCAGGTAGATAGTTTGCTAACAGGTATTTGTGTAGCACTAGTATTGAGTATTTTAAATGTGCTTGTAAAGCCTATTTTGGTAATTTTAACATTACCTATTACCATTGTAACTCTGGGGGTATTTTTATTAGTTATCAATGCGTTTATTATTGTGTTAGGAGCTTATTTTATAGATGGTTTTACGGTAAGTAATTTATTGATGGCTCTAATCTTTAGCTTATTATTGTCTGTTTTACAGTCTGTATTGCAATCGTTATTTGGAGTAAAAAAGAAAAAATAAAACTTAAGTTGTTGTTTTTCAGTTGTTAGTGTTTTTGTAGGTTTTTGTGATGTGTGTAATGGCACAGTTTTTGAAAATTAGCATAAGAGAAAATAAAATATATCAAAACATGAAACAGAATTTTAAAATGTTTGGAATAGCCTTATTAGGAGGTTTTGTGTCTATTAATTTATATAATGCTTTCATAAAGCCTAAAGAGGCAGTACAAAAGCAAGCAGCATATGTGCAGCAATACCCTGTACAAACAATAAATACTACCCCGTTAGTTGCTGCTGAAAAAATGACAGATTTTACAACTGCAGCCGAAGCAACAGTTAATGCCGTAGTACACGTTAAAAACACAGCTGTTGGTGTACAACAAGATCCGTTTGCTGAATTGTTTTTTGGGCGTGGACATGGGGGGAGAAAATACGAGCGTGTAGGTACGGGGAGTGGTGTTATTATTTCTCCAGATGGTTATATTATTACAAACAATCATGTAATAGACAATGCAAGCGAAATAGAGATTAGTTTAAATAATCAGAAAAAATACATTGCAGAGCTTATCGGTACAGACAAAGCCAATGATATTGCCTTGTTAAAAATAGATGCCGAAGAATTGCCTTTTGTAACCTTTGGCGATTCGGATGTATCTAAAATTGGAGAATGGGTATTGGCAGTAGGAAACCCTTACAACTTAACATCTACAGTTACGGCAGGTATTATTAGTGCAAAAGGGAGAGATTTAGAAGGAAATAAAAATATAGAATCTTTTATTCAGACAGATGCTGCGGTGAACCCAGGTAACAGTGGAGGTGCTTTGGTAAATACGCGTGGAGAATTGATAGGTATCAATACCGCTATTTCATCGCAAACGGGTTCTTTTATAGGATATTCTTTTGCAGTGCCCTCTAATATTGCCAAGCGTATTGTAGAAGATTTAATGGAAAGTGGTTCTGTTAAAAAAGCTGTTTTAGGAATTTCTACACATCCAAAAAAAGATATTGATGGAGTATTTGTATCGGATGTATCGAAAGGAACAGGAGCAGACAAAGCTGGAATTGAAGCTGGAGATGTGATAAAGAAAATTAATGCTGTTAAAATTCATAAATTTTCTGATTTGGTAGGACAGTTAATTGCAAAAAGACCCGGAGACACTGTAGCTGTAACTTTAGATAGAGACGGAGAAGAAAAAGTAGTACGTGTGCAATTATCTGAAATAAGCGAACTAATTACAGAAGCTTTTGGAATTGAATTTAAAGAATTAAAAGCAGCAGAGAAAAAAGGATTAGAGTATTTAAATGGTCTTAAAGTATCGAAAATTGAGAACAAAGATTTACAAAAGCTAGGAATAAAGCCAGGGTATATCATTGTATCGGTTAACAATTATGCTTTAACCACTTTAAACGATGTGGAAAAAATTAAGACAGTAATTACAAAATTTGAGGATATTAATAAATTGGTTGTAATTAATTTAAACGGAGAAAGAGAAACATTTTCTAGAGGGTGGTAATCTACGTATTTACGTATAAGTACTGCTAAAAAAAATACGCATCCTTTATATATGTTAAAATATTATAGTTTGTTGGTGTGCGAAGTATTTTAAGTAGATTTTCTATAAATAAAACACTAAATTTGCGGGCTAGCACAATTATTAATAGAGCATAAATAAAGGATGAGTAATTTTTTAGGAACAGGTGTTGCATTGGTAACCCCTTTTGATAATGATGGAAATGTTGATGTTCAAGCTTTACAAAACTTGGTTGAATTTCAGATAGACAATGCCATAGAATATCTTGTAGTTTTAGGAACCACTGCAGAAGCGGTAACTTTAACAAAAGAAGAGAGAGCATTGGTAAAATCTACAATTATCGAAACCAACGCAGGAAGATTACCAATTGTTTTGGGTATTGGAGGAAATAATACACGTGCAATTGTTGAAGATATTAAGCAAACTGACTTTACGGGAGTTGATGCAATTTTATCGGTGTCGCCTTATTATAACAAACCTTCGCAAGAAGGTATTTACCAGCATTACAAAGCCGTAGCAGCGGCTTGTCCAGTAGATGTAATTTTATACAACGTACCTGGTAGAACAAGTTCTAATGTGTTGCCAGAAACTGTAGCTCGATTGGCCGAAATAGACAATATTATTGGTGTAAAAGAGGCCAAAGGAGATATGGAACAAGCGTTAAAATTAATTAAACTTGTACCTAAAGAGTTTTTAGTAATTTCTGGAGATGATGTGATGGCATTGCCTATAACATTGGCAGGAGGAGCAGGAGTAATTTCTGTAATAGGACAAGCGTTACCAGGAGAGTTTTCTCATATGATACGTTTAGGTTTGTTAGACAAAGCGAAAAAAGCATTTAGCACACAGTACAGATTACAAGATAGTATTGATTTGATATTTAAAGAAGGGAATCCTGTTGGAGTAAAAGCTTTGTTAGAAATTTTAGGAATGTCAAGCGCAAGCGTTAGGCTACCTTTAGTAGAGGCTACCAACGAATTAAAATTAGAGTTGAGGCAATTTGTAGAAGCGTTCTACGTTGCTTCTTAAAAAAAGTATATGACAAGAGTTTACAAGTATAGTATCGTTTATTTTTTAATTGCTTTTGTATGCGTTTCATGCGGACGTTATAACAAAGTATTTAATAGAGGAACAACAAAAGATAGATACACTTTAGCAAACAAATTATACAACGAAGGTGAGTACGACACTGCGATTCGTTTTTATGAGTTGGTGGAAACACCTTATGCTAGTAAACCTCAATCAGAAGTAATTACGTTTCGATTAGCAGATAGTCACTTTAAAGAAAAAGACTATACGACAGCTGTATATTATTATGAGAAATTTATCAAAAGATTTCCTGAGAGTACTGAAATTGGGAATGCGTATTTTAGAATAGCAGAAAGTTATTATTTTTTATCTCCGAAATACAGTGTTACACAAACAGAAACTCAAAATGCAATTAGTGCTTATCAGAATTTTATAGATTTAAATGCAAGTTCTCCAAAAGTAGCAGATGCTAATAAGAGAATTAAAGAATTGAATCATAAATTAGAGAAAAAAGATTTTGAAATTGCAAAGCAGTATTACAAAATAGGGTATTACAAATCTGCAATCAAAGCATTTGATAATGTTATTTTAGATCATTTAGGGACTTCTTATAAAGAAGAAGCTATGTTTTACAAGTTAAAATCAGGATATCAATTAGCGACAAATAGTATTGCTAGTAAGAAAAAGGCAAGAACTATAGAAGATATAAAAATCTTTAATCGATTTAAAAAAGCATTTCCGAATTCTTCATTTATGAAAGAAGCCGAGTCGATGCACGAAAAACTTGTAGCAATACAACATCAATACACAGAACAGAACAAATAATATAATTATATACTATTATGGATTATAAAAAAACAGAAGCTCCGTTATCTACCGTTACTTACAACAAAGCAAAGGTAGAAGAACCAACTCAGAATATTTATGAGGCAATTTCTATTATTTCTCAAAGAGCTACGCAAATAGGTAGTGACTTAAAGAAAGAATTGGTAGATAAATTAGACGAGTTTGCTACGTTTAACGATAGTTTAGAAGAAGTTTTCGAAAACAAAGAGCAAATTGAAGTATCTAAGTTTTACGAAAAATTACCAAAGCCACATGCTATTGCTGTAGAAGAGTGGTTGGCAGGAAAAGTATACCATAGAAAACCAGAACAAGAGTAGTTTTTTATGAGCGTATTAAATGGGAAAAAAGTTTTATTAGGGGTTAGCGCAGGTATTGCAGCATATAAAACAGCCCATTTGGTAAGACAATTTATAAAAGCAGGTGCAGAAGTACAAGTTGTACAAACACCTGCTTCTAAAGATTTTATAACCCCCTTAACTCTTTCAACATTATCTAAAAACCCAGTTCATTCTACATTTTATAGTGAAGAAGATGAAAATGCGGTTTGGAACAATCATGTTGATTTAGGTTTGTGGGCAGATATTATGTTGATAGCGCCAGCTACTGCAAATACCATGGCAAAAATGACCAACGGTGTGTGCGATAATTTACTATTAGCTACCTATTTATCTGCCAAATGCCCAGTCTATTTTGCACCTGCAATGGATTTAGACATGTACCAACACCCTTCTACCAAAGATAGTTTAGAAAAATTAGTAGCGTTTGGAAATATATGTATTCCTGTAACTAGTGGAGAATTGGCAAGTGGTTTGGTTGGAGAAGGAAGATTGGCAGAGCCAGAAGATATTGTTGCTTTTATAGAAAAAGACATCCACGCAAAGCTTCCTTTAAAAGGGAAAAAAGTATTAATTACCGCAGGGCCTACTTACGAAGCCATTGATCCGGTACGTTTTATTGGAAATCACTCTTCAGGTAAAATGGGATTTGAAATCGCAAAAACAGCTGCGAATTTAGGTGCCGAAGTTATTTTGGTAACCGGTCCTTCACATCAGCAAGTACAACACTCTTTTGTAAAAAGAATTGATGTAGTCTCGGCAGAAGATATGTATACGGCGTGTCACGAACATTATGCTCATGTAGATGTAGCTATTTGTTCTGCGGCGGTTGCAGATTACAAACCCGCTGTTGTTGTTTCTCAAAAAATTAAAAAGAAAGATGCTAGTCTTCAAATAGAATTAGCACCTACTAAAGATATTTTAGCTTCTTTAGGCGTAGCCAAACAAAATCAGTTGTTAGTTGGTTTTGCTTTAGAAACGAATAATGAAGAAGAAAATGCTATAGGAAAGATAAAAAGGAAGAATTTAGATTTAATTGTTTTAAATTCTTTACGAGATAAAGGTGCTGGTTTTGCAACAGATACCAATAAAATTACTATTATTGATAAAGATTTCGAAATGAAGAAGTTTGACATGAAATCGAAATCAGAAGTTGCAGATGATATTTTAACCGTTATTATTCAGAAATTAAATGCTTAAACAGTTTGTTTTATTGGTTTTTTTGGGTGTAGTTACCTCTGTAACTGCGCAAGAATTAAATTGTAATGTAACTGTAAATGCAGATCAAATTTCGGTTTCTAATAACAGGGTTTTTAAAACATTAGAAAACGCTTTAACATCGTTTGTAAACGAAACGGAGTGGACAGATATTGATTTTAAGGAGCACGAACGTATCAAAAGTGCCATGACGATTACTATTACCGAACAATCGGGAACCAATTCGTTTAGTGGTAATATACAGATACAAGCTTCGAGACCTGTATTTAATTCTAGTTATTACACACCCATATTAAATCATAAAGACAACAAATTTACGTTTCAGTATACCGAATTTCAACCGATTAATTACAACGAAAATTTATTCGAATCAAATTTAGTATCTACTTTATCGTATTATAGTTATTTAATAATAGGCTTGTATACCAATACGTTTGATCTTGAAAAAAGTGATGTGTATTTAAAACAAGCATTAGCTATTGCAAACCAGGCCCAACAATCTGGAGCTATAGGATGGAAAAATACCAGAACAGAAGTTACTCGATTTACACTTATAGATCAGTTACTAACTAATAGTAACGAACCTTTTAGAAAGTTGTTTTTAAAGTATCATTACAATTGTTTGGATGATTTTGAACAAAATAAAAGGTTGGCAGCAAGTAAGTTGTTTAAAAACTTAATGACTTTGAAAGATATTTACGATGAGAATCCTAATAATATTTTATTACGAATGTTATTAGATGCAAAGTCGGATGAAATTGTAAATATCTACAGAAAAGATAGAGGCATTAATACCACAGATTTAGTAACGGTATTAAAAAAAGTTTCATCGAACAATTCTAAAAAGTGGAAATTAATTTACACTAATTAAAATACCCTATTTTACATATGCTAGTATCACTATCTGTTCAAAATTATGCTTTGATCAAGAGGTTACATATCGATTTTTCTGATGGATATTCTGTGATAACAGGAGAAACAGGAGCAGGAAAATCTATATTGTTGGGAGCCTTAGGTTTGGTTTTAGGAAATAGGGCAGACTTATCGAATTTAAAAGATAAAGAGAAAAAATGTGTTATTGAGGCTGAGTTTAACATCAAGTCATATCAATTAGAAACTATTTTTGAAGGATTAGATTTAGATTACGAAGCACTTACAATTGTAAGAAGAGAATTATTACCTAGCGGTAAATCTAGAGCTTTTGTAAACGATACACCTGTAAATTTAAAAGCGTTACAAGCGTTAAAAGAGTATTTGCTAGACATACACTCGCAGCATAATACAATGGCTTTGTCAGAAAAGCATTATCAATATTATGTATTAGATGCTTTGGCTGGAAACACCAATTTATTACAAGAATATAAAGGAGCGTTACAAGCGTATAAAAAGGCGAGTAAAGAATTAGCAAGCTTAAAAGAAAATCAGCAAGAAGCACAGCAACAATACGAGTACAATTTACATTTATATAAGGAATTAGAAGCAGCTAAGTTGAAAGAAGATAACGAAATTGAGGTGTTAGAAGCCGAGATAGAAAAGTTGTCGCATGCCGAAGATATAACAGTGAATTTATCAGATAGTTTACAAATTTCTATAGCAGAAGAAATAGGTATTCAGGCGCAGTTACATCAGTTACAAAATTCTTTGTCTAAAATTGCTTCTTTTGATGGTGAATTTGATGCTTTACACAAGCGTGCCTCGAGTTTAAAAATTGAATTAGATGATTTGGTTTTTGAATTAGAAAAGCAGACAGAAAAAATAGAAGCGAATCCGGAAGCTTTAGAAAATTTGAATAGTAGGCTAACTTTGCTGTATGATTTACAAAAGAAACATTTTGTAACTACTTTAAAAGAATTGTTAGAGGTAAGGGAAGCTTTGTCTGTAAAAGTAAGCCAAGTAGAAGATGCTGCCGATGTATTGACAAATGCGGAAGTGAATGTTGAAAAACAAAAAAGTAAAACACTTAAATTAGCTCAAAAAATATCGAAGAATAGAAAAGCGGTAACAGAAAATCTTAAAAAGGATTTAGAGTTAATTTTAGCCAAATTAGGTATGGAAAATGCACAATTTAAAGCAGCATTAACCACAAATCCTACAAATTTTACTGCATATGGAATTGACGAAGTTTCGTTTTTATTGGCATCTAATAAAGGATCTGATTTTGGAGAGCTAAAGAAAGTAGCTTCGGGAGGAGAATTATCGAGAGTAATGTTGGCAATAAAGATGATTTTATCAAAATTTGTTAGCCTACCAACCATATTATTTGATGAAATAGATACGGGTGTATCGGGAGATGTAGCTACCAAAATTGCAGATGTGATGGTAGAAATGGGAAAAAACATGCAGGTAATTACCATTACGCATTTGCCGCAAGTAGCTTCAAAAGGAGCACAGCATTACAAAGTGCATAAGCAAGTAGAAGGTAACGAAACAGTTACGCATTTACATCAATTAGATCATAAAGAAAGAATCAACGAAATAGCCGAAATGTTGGGAGGTAAAGAAAAATCACAATCGGCACTAGAACATGCAGAGCAATTGTTAAGTTTTTAGGATGAAAAACTTATATTTGTTCTTATCTATTAAAATATAGTATACACTATTTTAAACTATACATAATGTACAATTTATTAAAAGGTAAAAGAGGAATTATTTTTGGAGCGTTAGACGCTAATTCAATAGCTTGGAAAGTAGCAGAATCTGCGCACGCAGAAGGAGCAACTTTTGTGTTAACAAATGCACCAATTGCAATGCGTATGGGGCAAATTAATGAGTTAGCAGAAAAAACAGGTTCTGAAATTATACCTGCAGACGTTACAAAATTAGAAGATATTGAGAACTTAATAGAGAAATCTGTTGAGATTTTAGGAGGTAAAATAGATTTTGTTTTACACTCTATCGGAATGTCTGTAAACGTACGTAAGAAAATTCATTACACAGATAACAATTACGATTTTACACATAAAGGTTTTGATATTTCTGCTTTATCTTTTCACAAAGTAATGCAAGTTTTATATAAAAAAGAGGCAATGTCTGAGTGGGGATCTATTGTGGCTTTAACGTATATGGCAGCACAAAGAGTATTTCCAGATTACAATGATATGGCTGATAATAAAGCTTATTTAGAATCTATAGCGCGTTCATTTGGATATTTCTTTGGTAGAGATCATAATGTACGTGTAAACACAATTTCTCAGTCTCCAACTGCAACTACAGCAGGTAACGGAGTTAAAGGATTCTCTGGATTTATCAATTACGCAGAAAAAATGTCTCCATTAGGAAACGCAACAGCGCAAGAATGTGCAGACTACACAATTACGTTGTTTTCTGATTTGACTAAAAAAGTTACGTTACAAAACTTATTTCATGATGGAGGTTTCTCTAACATGGGAGTTTCTAACGAAATTATGGCTGCTTTTGATGATCAAGAGTAAGTATTTATTACGTAACATAGAAAGAGCCTTTACTGTAAAAGTAAAGGCTCTTTTATTTTTATTAATTTAGAGACGTAACAATTATTTTAAAATAAAAAGAGATGCAAAACATCCATAGAATCATGACCAACATATGCTCTGAAAACGTTGCCACAAGCTGTGCTTTTTACTGTAAGCTATTTGATGTAACGATTCAGTATGAAAGTGATTGGTTTGTGCATTTAATTTTTAAAAACAAGACATTAGAATTAGGGATTATAGATCGAACAAATGCGTTGGTTCCGAAAGACTATCAAAAAAATCCACAAGGTTTTTATATAACATTTGTTGTAGATGATGTAGATGAACTCTTTAAAAGAGCAATCAAACAAAATGTAGTCGTTGTACAAAAACCAGAGGATATGTTTTATGGACAACGAAGGTTGTTGTTAAAAGATCCTGATGGAACACTTTTAGATATTTCAGCACCTATAAAAGATTTTCAATTTTAGATTGCTTCTTGGGGTGGCATATATCCATATGCTGTTAAAATCTGTTGTCCTTCTTTAGAAAATAAATACTCGTAGAATAATTGGGCATTTTGTGAGTTATTCATGTCATCATCTGTGTTTTTTAACAAAACGACAGCTTGTTGTATAGGAGTATATAGATTTTGAGGGATATCGATCCAGTGATTCTTATTTTCTTCTTTAAAAGCACTAACAATAGCTTTAGAAGTAAAGCCAACATCTACTGCTTGCGCGGTTATAAATTGATTTACTTGCGATACACTTTCTCCATAAATAACTTTTTCTTGTATGCTTTTTGTTGTTAGTATTTGTTCTAAAACTTGCTTGGCAGCCTTACCATAAGGTGCTGTTTTAGGGTTTGCAATAGCAATATGTTTGATGTTCTGCTGCTTTAAACTATCGAGACTTAGTTTTAGATTCTTTTTGGAAGTCCATAAGACCAAATTACCGTAAGCAAAAATTTTAGGCTTTTTAAGTGTTAATTTCTTTAGATGTAATTGTTCTGTATAGTCTGTATTTGCCGATAAAAACAAATGGTAGGGAGCTCCTTGTTGAATTTGTGCTGTTAATTTTCCCGAAGATCCTAAAATAATGTCACAGGTAATACCAGTGTTCTGAGTAAATTTTTGTTGTAATTCTTTAATTGCAAATTGCATATTCGCTGCTGCGGCAATTCGAATAGTTTTGGGTTGTTTTTCTTGACAAGAAATAAAAAGAAGGCATGTAATACAACAAATTCGAAACCACATATTATTTTAAGATATTTAAAGCTTTTGGAGCCCATTGTACAGAAACGTAAGCAAATTGAGCTATTTTAGAAAGATCGGCATTTATACCTGTTTCTAGCGCGGTAATATTTTTTTGTGGACTTAAAAATAAATAAGCTACTTGTATGTTTGTATAGCTGTTAGGTTTGTAGTTTAATTTAAAATCGTTTTCCCAGCCATAAAATCTGTTCAAATTATTTTCTATTCCATTTGTATGGGTTTTTAATTGAGTTTGCGTCCCTAATAAATGACTTTCCCATTCTATATTAAAAGTAGAGTTCAACACCAGTTTTTGTTTTATATAAGGGTTTAATACTCCAGAATGTTCGTTTGTTCTAACAGTTTGTTGGGTGTAATCTAAACCACCATTGTGTTTGTGAAAAGCACCGTATTGTGCTAAAAATGCTGTAGACTTTGTGTCGGTAGCATTGGTATCTCCACTAAAAATTTGTGCTCCCATTAATAACGAATACTTGTTAGTTACCGTCCATTTAATTTCGGGCTCTATATAATATGCATTGTGTTGCTTTCCGTTTTCTATTTTTCCCCATTGATAATAACCAGCAAGCGTAAAAAATAAATTTTGAGTAGTATAGCTTATTCTTCCTCCGTTTGTAAATTTCCAATACCCTTTAGAGTTATTGGTGGCTGGATCTGTATATTCATCAGCTACTTGAATAGAGGTGATTTTTAAATGTTCTGAAAGTGTATAGGTAGATAAACTAGCCATCATCGCTCTGTACATATCCCAATCGATATTAAAATTGGTGCCAAAATCTTTTTCTTTATCTTGATTGTAAGCAAGAATCAAATCAGAAGAAAGTGTATTTTTTTTGTATAAAAATAGAATCGCATCATGTTGTCCACCTGCTTGTCTCCAGTTATTTTCTGCAAACAAACGTTGATTGTCATATTTAATACGTTGTCTACCTATTCTTGCAGAAATATACTTAGTGAGTTTAGGTTCTACATAAAATTCGTAGAACTGAGCTTTACCATTTGCATTTCGAGTATCGGTATCTCCCCAAACTCTAATGTCTTGTAGTGTAGTATGAATTAAAAAATTAGAAATTTTATAGGTTACATCTATACGAGCTCTATGCGAGGTGAAAAAAGCAGGTTTTGTAGTTACTGTAGGAAAGTTTCTAAACCCATTTCTATATTCAGTTCTTGGTCTGTATTCAAAACCTATTGCTAGTTTAGAGTTTTTCAATTCATCATTTAATGAGGTTTTTGTTTGCGCAGAACTTAACAGACTAACAAAAAATAGAAGAGAAAGAAATATTTTTAAATTTTTCAAAATAGAGCGTCTAATTAAGAAAGAATACTTGGTAAAACTACTTAAATTTTTCAGAATATATAGTGTGCTTATAATAGAGCAACAGCCATACCTAAAAGAATTGCAATAAATTTTGGATAACTAAATTTATGATTTTCAGAACTCTCGAAAAGAATTACGGTAGATATGTGTAAAAAGATACCAATAATAATAGCCGTAATATAATTATGATATTGTTGAAAAAAAGAAATTTTAGAAGCTAAGAAACTTCCTAAAGGACTCATTAGCGCAAAAGCAGTCATAAAAAAGATAACTTTTTTAATATCGTAATTATGTTTTAAGAAAAAAGAGGTTAGTACAATTCCTACGGGAATTTTATGAATAAAAATAGCCCATAAAAAAGATTGATTGTGTACAAAACCTAAAGGAATACCTTCGGAAAAAGCGTGTATACATAAGCTAGCAAACAAAGTCCAAGGAAATTGTTTTTTTTTGTCATGTATATGTACATGTCCATGTTCTGCACCTTTAGAAAAAGATTCAAGGACCAATTGAATGATAATTCCAAGTAAAATAAAAGCCCTTATAAGCTTTGTATTAACTGCTTCTGCTGTATCGTGATGGTGATGATGTACCTCTAGCATGCTAAAGGCATCGGGAAGTAAATGACTAACCGTCATAGATAACAAATAGGCACCGCTAAAAGAAAGTAATAATTGAATAAACTTTTTTTTAGGGTTTCCAATCGTTACAAAAAGAACACCAATTAAAACAGAAGCAATTAAATAGATATAGATCATTTACTTAAAATCAAAATAAGTCTATCAGAATTTTCTACGTCGTATTCTGACAGATTGTAGTCGCCAAAGATATGGTTAATTTTTAAACCAGCGCTGTTACAGTAGCTTTTGAATTTCTCTAAATCAATAGCTTTTACACGTTCTTGAAAATTGTATTCCTGTCCATTATCATGTAAGTTTATTTCTTTTGTAATAAAGCCTTTTGTTACATGTCTTTTAATATTAAATTGTAAATCGTCTCGAGTAATTTCTTCGCTCTTTACAAGGTTTTTAATTACCTTATTTACATTCATATAATCAATTACGGCTACACCGTTTTCTACAATTAAGTTTTCAATATTTTTTAATACGGAAATATCTTCGTTATCATCGTCAAAATAACCAAAACTAGTAAACATATTAAATACAGCATCTACTTTAATATCAAAAGGTTTACGCATGTCTTGTACCATAAATTTAAGCGTATCGTTTGCAAATTTATTGGCATGAGCAATGCTATTGTCAGATAAATCGGCACCTATTACATTGTATCCTAGCGAGTTTAAAAAAATGGAGTGTCTACCTTTTCCACAAGCTAAATCTAAGATGGTTTTGTTTTGAGATAATTTTAAAAACGAAGTTAAATTTTTTATAAAATTTTGTGCCTCATCATCGTTTCTGTGTTTGTATAAAATATGGTAATATTGGGTATTAAACCACTCGCTAAACCAAGTTTTAGTTTGTTCCATTTGTTGTTTTTTATGGGGTTACAAATTTAGTTAATTTATTCTTTAGTAGTTTTATATAAAAGACATTACAAACAATTACTTTTGTAGCACAAATAAAATAAGTTTATGGGTGATAATTTTAAAATGGTGGCAACCACTTTACAAGGGTTAGAAGAGGTTTTAGCGAATGAATTAAAACAACTAGGTGCTCAAGATGTAAAAGCGGGTGTGCGAATGGTTGAGTTTGTAGGAGATGAAGGTTTTATGTACAAAGCAAATATTTTTTTACGTACAGCTATTAGAATTTTAAAACCTATAGTGAAATTTAAAATTAGAGATGAACAAGACTTGTACAAAGGCTTGCTGAAAATAAGATGGGAAAAATATGTGGCTGTTACAGGAACTTTTGCTACCAAAGGAACTAATCAGTTTAAAGGCTTAACAGACAATACGCATTATTTGGCTTTAAAAACCAAAGATGCTATTGCAGATTATTTTATGGCACGTTATGAATCGAGGCCTAATGTAGATATCAAACATCCAGATTTAAAAGTAAATGTACATGTAGATAGGTATGGAATTGCTACGGTATCTTTAGATAGTTCTGGAGATTCTTTACACAAGCGTGGTTATAGGTTGAATACAAATTTAGCTCCTATTAATGAGGTGTTAGCAGCTGGTTTGGTATTGTTGTCTGGGTACAATGGAGATCAAAACTTTATAGATCCTATGTGTGGTTCTGCAACCATTTTAATAGAAGCTGCTATGATTGCTTGTAACATACCGGCAAATATCAATAGAAAAGAATTTGCTTTCGAAAAGTGGAAAGATTATGATGAGGATTTGTTTTTTAAAATCCAAGATTCTTTAATCAAAAAAATTAGAGATCCGCAACGTAAAATTATGGGGTTTGATAAAGCGCCTTCTGCCGTAAGAAAAGCTAATGAGAATATTGCAAATGCAAATTTAGAAGAGTTTATTGGTGTACACCATGTAAACTTTTTTAACTCTAGTAAAGAAGTTTTTGGAGCTACTACTATTTTATTTAATCCTCCATACGGAGAACGATTGAAGTTAGACGATATAGAAGGTTTTTATAGTAAGATAGGGGATACCTTGAAGCATCAATATCCAGATACATCTGCTTGGTTTATTACTTCTGATATACCTGCGTTAAAGCATGTAGGATTAAAAACAAGTAGAAGAATTGCTATTAAAAACGGTGATTTGGATTGTAAGTTTGTGAAGTACGAAATTTATGAAGGAAGTAAAAAAGCCAAAAAGAACGATTATTAGATATTATTAATTTGGAATAATATTTAACAAAAAAGCTTTCAAATATACTATTTGAAAGCTTTTTTGTTAGTCTAAAGTATCGTATTCTATTAAATATAGATACTCTTCTTTTTTCTTATAATGATATTTTTCTCGAGCGTAATTGTTTAAGTTTTGTTGCACAGACAAATCATTCATAATTTGCGTGTTTTTTCGTATTTCACTCTCGTAAAATTCTTTGGTTTTTTCAAGATTATCAATATCTCTATTGTAATCTAATTGATAGAGATATGAGTTTGCATCAAAAAACAACATCCAAATAATAAATACAAGTATTACAATTGGAAATACAATTTTTTTGTTTTTTAAATTAGGAAACCTCATGTGTTATGAAGTTTTATTACGGTTAAAAATATTTTTAATCTTCTCAGCTAGTGATATTTCATCATCAGAATGATACCCGTACGAACCATATCCATAACCATATCCGTATCCATAACCATATCTATATCCATATTTAGATGATTGTACAAAATCATTTAAAATAAAGGCGATATTTTCTACTTCGTTATTTACATATTTCTGATCTACCATTTTCATCATACCGCGTTTGGTATATCCTTGTCTGGTGATGTAAATATTGGCATCCGAGTATTTCATTAAATCCAATCCATCAGATACCAATCCAATAGGAGGTGTGTCAATAATTACATAATCATAAATATCTTTTAATTCCTCTATCATACTTGCCGTAGCATCTCCTAAAATCAATTCAGAAGGGTTAGGAGGGATAGCTCCTGTTAGCATAATGTCTAAATTAGGAACTTTGGTTTTTTGAATAGATTGCACTAATGTATTTTGACCAATTAAATATTCTACAATACCTTCTTGACTAGGTAAAGTAAAATCTTTATGGATTTTAGGTTTTCTTAAATCGAATCCTAATAAAATTGTTTTTTTACCACTAATTGCATACGAACTTGCAATGTTCATAGAGGTTACAGTTTTACCTTCTCCACCTACAGAAGAAGTACATAGAATAGTTTTGTTTTTCTGATTGATAGTGTTCTTATCAAAAAGATACATAATATTCGAACGAATAGCCCTGTAAGATTCAGCTACCGAAGAGTTAGGACTGTCTAATAAAACCAAATTAGAAGTACTTTTATTTCTACCCACAACACCTAATACAGGAATGTTGTACATTTTTTCTATTTGTTCAACAGTATATAAGCTATCGTCTAAAGTTTCTATTATGGTAATAAAAATTAAAGGTAAAATAATAGCCAATAATATAGCTATAACGTAGTTAAATGATGCTTTTGAGGCTAGTGGTCTTTGTCCAATATCTTTAGCAGTATCAATTATTTTAATACTAGATGAATTGGCTGCAATAGCGGCACCTGCATCGTAACTTTTCTGTTTTAAAAGGTTGTAATTCCCTTCCGATAGGGCGTAGTTTTTTTCTAATTGTAATAACTGATGTTCTTTTAAAGGCAAGTCTTTTACAGAGTATTTAATTTGCTTTTTATTGGCATCAATCTTCTTGATTTTTTCGTTATTGAAAACAACCAAGGCATCAATTTGATTTTTGATGTTTTGTTTTGCAATAGTAATTTTGTTGTTCAACTCAATAATTTCGGGGTGCGTGGGTAATACACTTAAACTTAATGCTTTTTCTTTTAGCATTAAAAAGTTAATAAGCTCTGTTAATGAATTTTGTAACCCAGGGTTTTCTATTTGTACTAAAGGAACACTTTTAATATCTATATCGTTTGTAAGTGTGTTATTTTTTAGTTTTAATAATAATTCTGTATTGTCGCGAATTACTTTTTTCTGATTGTCTAGACCTAAAATTTCTTCGTAGGCACTTTTACCTTCGTCAGAAAGTTTAACAGAGTTGTTGGTTTTAAAACGGATCAACTGCTTTTCTATAGCACCAAGTTTATCATTTTCTATATAAAATAAAGAATCAATAAACTTTTTGGTATTAACTGCGTATGTTATCTTTTCGTTTTTCTCTTCAGCACCTAATATTTCTACCGTTTTGTTAATATAATCTATCAAACGCTTTTTATTACTACCCTCTAAACTTAAATCTAATAACGAAGTCCCTTTGGCTAAACTTTTAATTCTAATTTTTTTGTACATAGCAACAGTCTTATCAAAAGAGCTAAAACTTATGTAGTAAGATTTATTTAATTCAGGTTGCTTGATTAGGTTTATATCAAAAGCTGTAAAAGGTGTTACAATTGATTTGTCAATATCGTAAACGGCTTTAAAGTTTTGGGGTACAGCTTCTGATTTGGACGTACTATTGTTATAATTGTAGAGTTGTATTTTAGTTGTTTTTGGATTTAAATTTAAAGACAATTCAACTTTGTTACCTTCTATAAATTTAAGCTCCATTTTCGTATTCAAAACCTGAAAACCATCGTTTAGTTTTATCGTAAAAGGAGTGTAGCCATACACATCGTTGTACCTGTGTTTAAAAAGTATTTTTTGCTTTTCAAGGTAGTTTACATAAAATTGTAAGTCTTTAACAACTTTTTCGTTGTGTGTTCTCGATTTGAACTGAGCTTTTACAGATTCTACCATATCACTAGCACCTCCCCAATTAAACGAAATGTTGGTGGTAGATGTTAAAGCTGAATTTGAATTTTCTTTGATGGTGATTTGTGTATCTATTTTATAGATATCTGTATTCATCATGTTTTTGTACTTGGCAAAGGCAAGTGCAACAATGGTAGATAACAAGAAAAGTTTCCAATAACTCGCAACTTTTAGTAAATAACTTTTAAGGTCTATAGACCCAATTTCTTGAGTGAAATTTTTTAAATTCTTAGGCTCCATACAGTAGGTTATAAACTGTTTACGAATAAGTAAGTGGTAAGTGCTACCGTAAATGTTGATAATATAGTGTTAAACACACTTAAACCTGTAGTACCAATACCAATTGGTTTTTGCTTAATAGGTTTGATGTTTATAATATCGTTATTTTTTAATAAAAACACATCAGAAGACAAACTATCCATGTTTGTTAAATCTATTGAATATTTTTTGACACCACCTTTTTCTTGTCTAATTACTTCAATATTTGTTCTATTTCCGTATTGAGTTACATCTCCAGAGTTGGCTATAGCATCTATAATAGTGGCTTCATAGGCTAATAAAGAGTTACTACCCGGAGATTTTATTTCCCCTAATATGGTGTATTTAATTCCACCTCCTTTTACAGATACAAAGTAACTACCAGTATTTTTGATGTATGTACCCAAGGCCTCTTCTATTTTTAAACGAACTTCTTCAAATGTAAATCCTAAAACATTTAGTTCACCAATATAAGGCAATCTAATGTTTCCATGAGTATCAACTCTATATCCCAATAAATAAGGGTTTATGTTTTGATTGTTACCAGAAGATTGATTGTTATTAGAACTCAATCCATTAAAAAAATTGGTAAGTTCTTTGTTTTTAGAAGTAACGGTTACTAATAAAATATCGTTTACTTGAGTTTTATAGATTTTATGAGGAAAGTCGAACTTTTTTCCATCAATAGTACCTTGTAAGTAAGTGCTTTTTTTATTTGTAACACAAGAACTCAACGTTATTAGTGCAACAAAAAGTAAAATAATTCTTTTCATAAGGGTATGAATCTCTTTAAACACAAATATAAAATTATAATTATAGTTTCTATCATTAATTAATTTTACTTTGTTTGTATTCGCTTAAGATTAAGTTTATTTAAAAGTATGTTATTAAAATATTTAAAATTTTTAACGCAGGCTACTAACCAGCATGGAGTGCATTCTCCTTTTGTTTATCAGTTAGTTACCCAATGTTTTTACCAAAAATCAAACCAAAAAGTAATTAAGGGGTTTACAAGTGCAAAATTAGGATTGCTGAAAAATAAAAAAACAATACTGATAACAGATTTTGGTTCGGGTTCTCGTACGTTTAGTTCAAACGAGCGAAAAGTAAACAAAATAGCCAAAAGTGCAGGTATTTATAAAAAACATGCGTTGTTGTTAAATAGGATCGTAAGGTATTTAAACTGTAAAAATGTATTAGAATTAGGTACGTCGTTAGGTTTAGCAACAACGGCAATGGTATTAGAAAATAAACAAGTGCAAATAGATAGTTTAGAAGGTTGTTCGGAAATATTAAAAATAGCAGAGAGTTCTTTTAAAACTATCCAAATAGAAAAACAAATAACTACTTATGCAGGCGAATTTGGTAACACATTACCCAATGTGATAAAAGATAAAAAATATGATTTGATTTTTTTTGATGGGAATCATCAAAAAGAGGCAACACTGCAATATTTTGAAACCTGTTTGTCGACAATTCATAACGACTCAGTATTTATTTTTGATGATATTTATTGGTCAGAAGGTATGCAAGAAGCTTGGGAGTTAATCAAACAACATCCGCAAGTAAAAGTTACCATTGATGTTTTTAAATGGGGAATTGTATTTTTTAGAAAAGAACAAGAAAAAGAGCATTTTAAGATTAGACTATAGCTACATGAAAATATATACAAAAACCGGTGATTTAGGAGAAACATCTTTATTTGGAGGGCAACGCGTCTCAAAATCGCATTTACGAATAGATGCCTATGGTACGGTAGATGAGTTGAATTCTTATATAGGTTTGATACGAGATCAAGCTATAGCGACTATTCATCAAGATTTTTTAATTACCATACAAAAAGAGTTATTTGTGTTAGGCGCTTTTTTAGCAACACCCAAAGAAGATGAAATTTTAAAAAACGGGAAACAACGATTGGCAATTCCATCAGATAGAAAGAAACAAATAGACTTATTAGAAACAGAAATAGATAGACTAGATGCTGGTTTACCACAAATGACACATTTTATATTACCGGGCGGACATACTTCGGTGTCATATTGTCATATAGCAAGAACAATTTGCCGAAGAGCAGAGAGAATTTGTGTGTTGTTAAGTGAAAATGCACCTGTCAATTCAGGAGTAATTGTTTATTTAAATAGACTATCAGATTATCTTTTTGTGCTGGCACGAATGTTGACTAAAGAATTAGAAGTGAAAGAAATCAAATGGATTTCGTAACAGCAGAAATAAGTTCTTTAAAAAACTAAAAAAAACTTGACTTTTTTAATTAAAAAATTATTTTTGCAATAATTATATAATAAGATAAAAAATGTATTGGACTTTAGAATTAGCTAACTATTTAGCAGATGCACCTTGGCCAGCTTCAAAAGATGAATTAATTGATTTTGCAATTAGAACAGGAGCACCACTAGAAGTTGTAGAAAATTTACAAAGTTTAGAAGAAGAAGGAGAAATCTACGATGATATTGTAGAAATCTGGCCAGACTATCCCACCGAAGAAGATTATCTTTGGAACGAGGAAGAATATTAAACACAAAAAAACAAATACAAAAAGTCTCTTTCGAGGCTTTTTTTGTATTTATTTTTAAAACATAAATAAAATTTTAGAATGGGGATATTAGACTCAGTAATTAAAATTTTTGTTGGAGACAAACAGCAAAAAGATTTAAAATTACTACAACCTATCGTAGCAGAAGTAAGAGCGTACGAAGGTGCTTTGCAAAAACTATCAATAGACGAATTAAGAGCAAAAACAGTTGAATTTAAAAGTTTAATTAACAATGCTACAAAAACGATAGAAGAAGAGATTGTTGCTTTAGAAACAAAAGCAAAAGAAGCAAGCATTGATGAAAAAGAAGGTATTTATAACAAAATAGATGCTTTACAAGACAAAGCGTACGAAGCGTCTGAAAATGTGTTGAAAGACATTCAGGCAGAAGCTTTTGCAGTTTTAAAAGAAACAGCAAAACGTTTTACAGAACATACCGAAATAGAGGTTACTGCAACTCCATATGATAGAGAATTGTCTGCAACCAAAGAGTATGTAACATTACAAGGAGAAGAAAAAGCTGTTTGGCAAAACTCTTGGGATGCATCGGGTACAGCAGTAACGTGGAACATGATTCATTACGACGTACAGTTAATTGGTGGATCGGTATTACATCAAGGTAAAATTGCCGAGATGATGACGGGTGAAGGAAAAACGTTGGTAGGTACGTTGCCTATTTACTTAAATGCACTAACAGGTAAAGGTGTACATGTTGTAACAGTAAACGATTATTTGGCAAAGCGTGATAGTGCGTGGATGGCTCCAATTTTTCAGTTTCACGGATTGACAATAGATTGTATAGATAACCACCAATCTAATTCGCCAGAAAGAAGAGCTGCTTATAATGCAGATATTACGTACGGAACAAATAACGAATTTGGTTTTGATTATTTACGTGATAACATGGCAAATACAATGGAAGATTTGGTACAACGTAAACCAAATTACGCAATTGTAGATGAGGTAGATTCTGTTTTAATAGATGATGCACGTACTCCGTTAATTATATCGGGACAAGTACAAGATGGAGATAGACATGAGTTTAACGAATTAAAGCCTAAGGTAGCCGATATCGTTAGCCTACAGAGCAAAGAATTGGTTGGAGTTTTAGCGAATGCTAAAAAATTAATTAAAGATGGAGATGAGAAAGAAGGTGCAATACAACTTTTAAGAGTTTATAGAGGGTTACCAAAAAACAAAGCTTTAATTAAGTTTTTATCTCAAGATGGAATTAGACAGTTGTTACAAAAAACTGAAAATTTCTATATGCAAGATAATAACAAAGAAATGCCAAAAATAGATCAGCATTTGTATTTTGTTATCGAAGAGAAAAATAATTCTATTGAGTTAACAGAAAAAGGAATTGTTGCTTTATCTGGAGAACAAGGCGGAGACTTTTTTGTGTTGCCAGATATTGGTGTAAAAATAGGAGAAATTGAAAAGGCAGAAATTTCAGATGAAGAAAAAGTAAGTCAGAAAGAAGATTTATACAGAGATTTTAGTGTAAAAAGCGAAAGAATACACACTTTAAATCAGTTATTAAAAGCATATACTTTATTTGAGAAAGATGTAGAGTATGTTGTTATGGATAACAAAGTTAAAATTGTTGATGAGCAAACAGGACGTATCATGGATGGTCGTCGCTATTCTGATGGTTTGCATCAAGCAATTGAAGCAAAAGAAAATGTAAAGATAGAGGCTGCTTCGCAAACGTATGCAACTGTTACGTTACAGAACTATTTTAGAATGTATCGTAAGTTGTCTGGTATGACAGGTACAGCAATTACAGAAGCAGGAGAGTTTTGGCAAATTTATAAGTTAGATGTGGTAGAAATACCTACCAACAAACCGATTGCCAGAGACGATAAAGAAGATTTAATTTATAAAACGCAGCGCGAAAAATACAATGCGGTTATAGAAGATGTTGTTAAATTAGTAGAAGCAGGAAGACCTGTTTTAGTTGGTACAACATCGGTAGAAATTTCTGAATTGTTAGGTAGAATGCTATCTATTAGAAAAATTAAGCACAATGTATTAAACGCAAAATTACACAAAAAAGAGGCAGAGGTAGTTGCCGAAGCTGGAGAGCCAGGAGTTGTAACTATTGCAACAAACATGGCGGGTCGTGGTACAGATATTAAGTTGTCTGATGCCGTAAAAGCCTCTGGAGGATTGGCTATTATTGGTACAGAAAGACACGATTCTAGACGTGTTGACCGTCAGTTACGTGGACGTGCAGGTCGTCAAGGAGATGTGGGGTCTTCTCAGTTTTACGTTTCTTTAGAAGATAATTTAATGCGTTTGTTTGGTTCGGATAGAATAGCCAAAATGATGGATAGAATGGGGTTAGAAGAGGGAGAAGTAATTCAACACTCTATGATTACCAAATCTATAGAAAGAGCGCAGAAAAAAGTAGAAGAAAATAACTTTGGTATCCGTAAACGTTTGTTAGAGTACGATGATATTATGAACTCGCAACGTGAGGTAGTTTACAAGCGTAGACGTCATGCGTTAGATGGAAAACGTTTACAGGTAGATATATCTAATATGATATACGATGCTTGTGCGGCAATGGTAGATACTAACAAAGCCACAAACAATTACAAAAACTTTGAGTTCGAGTTAATTGTTACAACATCGATGAGTTCTCCTTTTAGCGAAGAAGAATTTAATGTAACAATGCCACAACAATTATCAGACAAGTTGTACGAAGTTGTTATGAAGCATTATGAAGATAAGATGGCTAGAAATATAAGTATGGCGTATCCTATTATTAAAAATGTTTACGAAAACGAAGGAGATAGATACGAGCGTATTGTAGTGCCTTTTAGTGATGGAACTAAGAGTTTACGTGTAGTAACCAATTTAAAAAACTCGTACGAGTCTGAAGGTAAAGAGTTGGTTTCTGACTTTGAAAAGAACATTACGTTAGCTATTATAGACGATGAGTGGAAAGATCATTTAAGAAAAATGGATGATTTAAAGCAATCGGTACAAAACGCATCATACGAACAAAAAGATCCGTTGTTAATTTACAAGTTCGAAGCGTATGAGTTGTTTAAGAAAATGCTAGATAAAATTAACAAAGAAGTTTTGTCGTTCTTGTTTAAAGGAGAATTGCCAGAAAGCAATCAAGAAATTTCAGAAGCAGAAGAGCAAGAACAACAGCAAGTAGAAGTTTCTAAGCAAGAGGTATTAAACTCATCTGAACAAGCGAATAGGCAAGCTATTCAGAATTCGCAAACACAAGCGCAGCCCGTACAAGAAACAATTGTTAGAGAACAACCTAAAATAGGTAGAAATGATAAAATTATCATTCAAAACGTACAGTCTGGCGAAAAAAAGGAGTTAAAGTTTAAACAAGCACTTCCTTTACTAGAAACAAGACAGTGGGTAATTACAGGTATTGTTCAATAATCATAATTTAAAAAAAGTCTTCATGAAAATGAAGACTTTTTTTTATTAGCGTATGTCCCGTCCTAAAATAGCGTTACAGTCAAATGTTATTTATGGAATCAACAGATTCAAATTACGTAAAGCGTACTCAAAAGGATTATAGTTTATCATTTAAACTTCAAGTTGTTCAAGAGGTTGAGCAAGGTTTGTTAAGTAAAAGTCAAGCTCAACACAAATATGGGATTCAGTCAGATTCAACTATTGGTCGTTGGTTAAAGAAATATGGTAACTTTGATTATGACTACACTATCAATCCAAATATGTCCAAAACTCCAGAGCAACGTATTTTAGAATTAGAACAGCAAGTTAAACTTTTGGAAAAGCAAAAGGCAAGGGCTGAATTTTTAGCAGAACAGGCTGATAAAAAAGCTATCATATTTGATATGATGATTGATGTTGCTGAAGAAGAATTTAATATCCCTATTAGAAAAAAGCACGTACCCGAGTTATCAAAAAATATAGTCAAGAAAAACAAGAAAGCATAACAGCTGCCTGTGGTTTACTCGGGGTGAATAGACAGGTATATTATAGGACTATTCGTTCATCTAAAGATAAATTAGAACTAAGTGAAAAGGTAATTGATTTAGTGCTTTCTATTCGCGTATCAATGCCTAGGTTAGGAACAAGAAAACTGTATTATTTACTAGAATCCAAGTTAAAAGTACTTGGGGTTGGTCGTGATAAATTATTCAGAATACTAAGAGCTAACAATTTACTAATTCAACCTAAAAAAAGTTATCATGTAACAACAGACTCACATCATAGATTTAGAAAACATAAAAATCAAATTAAGGATATTGAGTTCACTAGACCTGAACAGGTATGGGTAAGTGATATTACTTATGTGGGTAATAGAGAAAATCCTTGCTATCTAGCTTTGATTACTGATGCATATTCTAAAAAAATCATGGGATATAATGTGTCAAATAGCTTAAATGTAAATGGATCATTAAGAGCTTTAGAAATGGCTATTTCTAAAAGGGTATACAAGAAAGAACCTATTATACATCATTCAGATAGAGGGCTACAATATTGCTCTAATGAATACCAAAAATTGCTTAAAAATAATGGCATTTGTACTAGTATGACAGAAAAATATGATCCTTATGAAAATGCTATAGCCGAAAGAATCAATGGCATACTTAAACAAGAATTTGCCGACACTATCTACATATGACACTTCAATTCAAATTAAAACCAGGTTGATTAAAAATGCTATTGAAATTTATAACAAAGATAGACCCCATTTATCCAATTCAATGCTAACTCCTAATCAAATGCATCAGCAAAAGGAGTTAGTTAGAAAAATCTACAAAAAAAGTAAGGTAGCAACTTAAAATTACTACCTTACTTATATATTAATTTTTGTAACGATTATTCAGGACGTCACAATTAAGGTATCATTTTATAAAAGAACATAAAAATGAATTTCCTGTTGAAAAG
>JAHDFK010000011.1 GCA_020628175.1 Wenyingzhuangia sp. | reverse complement strand
AAAGAACTAAACCCTATTTTTAAAACTTACACAAATTGTGGGACAGTGTCAAATTAGTTCTGTTTAAGCTTTGTTATAATATTGCAAAAAACAAAATAAGCGGATTGAAAGATACTCTTTTTTTCTATTTCACGAAACAACTTCCAGTTCCACTTTAACATCTCCGTTTTTTTTGCTGATATCGAAGCTTTCCTTATTCTATATTTTGCCAATACTTCAGGAAACTCATAAGCAAAATCTACATCTTTTAATAGCCTTAACCACAAACCATAGTCTTGTCTTTTTTTAATTAAAGGCATATATACTTTTCCGAGAGTTTCTTGATTATATATGGCTGTTAAACATCCTATTTTATTAGATTTCAGCATATCTAAATACGAAATTTTAGAATATTTCTTAGAAATACTATGCAAATCGCTTCCTTCTTCATCCATTCTACTGTAAAGTGTACAACTTAGCTGATAGTTATTGATTTCCATAAAACGAATTTGTTTTTCTAATTTTGTAGGAATCCAAATATCATCACTATCTAAAAAAGCGATGTAACTTCCTTTGGCTTGTTTTATAGAATTGTTTCTGGCAACTGCGGCTCCTCCATTAGAAATCTTAAATAACTTAATTCGTGAGTCTTTATTTATATATTTTTCAATAATTGCTACTGAAGCATCTGTAGAACCATCATCCGTTATTAGCAATTCCCAATTTTGATAGGTTTGTTGAAGTACCGAATCAATCGTAGCAACAAGGTATTTTTCAGAATTGTAACAGGGAGTTATAATTGATACTAATTTCTCATTATTTGTCATCACTTATATTCGATATAAAACTTTTAAACTTACCACTTTTTGTTTCAAGTGTTTGATTGTATTGAATTTCAAAATTAATATCCTCTTTAAAATATTTAGCTATTTCATCTTTTAGAATTTTTACATCTTTAGACGTTAGTGTTTGCTCTATTTTAAAATTTAAAAAGCCTTTTTGATTTTGAATTACCTGATAGTTTAATTTTAAACCTTCTTGTTTTACTAAATTTTTAAAAATATAGTAAAAATAAAGACTTGGATATATTTTAGTAACTCCATATACATTATCTCCTATCCTACCTGTAACTTCTTTTAATACGCGGTGCGCACGACCACATTTACATTTAAAGTCTTTTGGAGCCAATTCAATATAATCTCCCAACTTATAACGAATTATTGGAAATGCTTTTAACTGTAGGTTTGTTACTAAAATTTCTTTTTCAACTTCCTCTACCAAAACTCCTTCCATATTAAGATGCATACTTCCTTCGGGGCATTCAAACGCAATAATACCAGATTCTGTAGCTCCATACTCACTTATAATTTTTAGATTAAAAGCTTTTTTTACTTCCGATTGATACTTCTCAAATATTTTTTCAGAAGTACCTTTAACCATTTTTAAATTTTTAGGCTTTTCTAAGTTATTGGTATTTATCAGTTTTGCTGTTTGATAAATCATCGAAGAATAACCATGTATGTATTTCGCTGATTTTAATTTTTTTACAAAATCTTCAAATTCTTCTTTTTCGTAGCTAAAAATTCGAAATCTATTTTGCAACGCATCTAAAAAGTTTGTTTTAACCCTATCAGCTTTCGAAAAATTAAACCCCCAAAAATATCCATTTTTATCCCAAGGCTGTATATCGTACCAGCTGTAACCTCTAAAAATACTAGCTCTATTAAATGAATCTGTTGATTCTTCTCGTTTAAAAACTAATGATTCTCCTGAACTACCCGAGGTAGAGGCTTTAAATAATTTTGAAAACTTCGCTTTTGTATGAATTTCAGTATTAAAGTTTAATAAATCTTTTTTCTCAAGTATCGGTAGCTTTTTTACAGCACTTAAATTATTTATAGCATTGGGATTTACACTATTTTTATCAAATAAGTTCTTATAATAATCCGAATGATTATATGCAAAACTTACAATCTCTTTTAACTTCTTTAACTGATAGTTTTCTAACTCCTCTAAACTCCATTGTTCCGTTTTCTTTAAAAACAAAAACCATTTATTTATTGATGGGTTTCTTTTTTGCTGACCTAATTTAAATATCCACTTAAAAATCATCCAACTAAAATTTCGTTCCACAATTCTTTTACGGCATTCCAGTCCATAGCTTCTGCTTTTTCACGTCCATTTCTAGATAAATTTTGAACTAACACATCGCTTTCTAACAATTTAAAAATAGCATCAGACATTTGAACTGCATTATTGGGTGTAACTAACAAACTATCTATCTCATCTTCTACTAAGTAAGGTATTCCTCCTACATTTGTTGTTACAATAGGTAATCCTAAAGCCATAGTTTCTATAAGGCTTACAGGTGTGTTATCTATATTGGTTGTATTTATAAATACATCATAGTTTTTAGATAGCTCATGCCATTTTTCTTTAGGCAATACTCCTGTTATCGTAACCTTTTTTTCAAGCCCTCTTTTTTTAATTTCTTGCTGTACTAGCGCTAAAGTTCCATCTCTGTCTGGTCCAACCATGCAAAGCTCCGCTTTGGAGTATTTTTGTAAAACAATCTCTAATACCTCTATAGCTAATAATGGATTGTAAATAGAAGCAAATGCTCGTACATACAAAAGCTTGGGTTGAATACTACTTCTTTCTTTAAATTTATAATTTTCTAAAATAATTGAATTCGGTATCAATTTGACTTTAAAATCATATTTTGAAAATTCGTGTTTTAAAAAGTTAGACGGTGATACATTTATATATGAATTCTTAAATAGTAAACTAGATAATTTTGGAGACTTTTTAAGTCTTTTAGGTAAATCTCCTCCATGTAAAATAGGAATGTATTTTTTTTGTAGTAAGCTTGCTAATTGACTACAAACAAAAGCAAAATAAAAGGCATTGGTGCTAAAGGTGTCTATCAATATAAAATCTGTTTTCCTACCTTTTGTTAGTATCACAAAAATCATATGAAACAAGCGAAAAAATTGATTTTTCATAGAGGAAGCCGTGATCAAAGTATAGCCTTCTGAACGTAAGTTATTTTTTAATGTCTCAAAAGCACTATGGTATTTGGAGTTTTGGGATAAATCGTTTCCCAAGTACATTATTTTTTTCATGACTCAGAAATAATTAATCCCTCTTCTTCTTCTTTATGATAAAGTGTTATCAAACTTAAACCATAAATAAAACCAGGAAACGCTATTCGCATTGCTGAATGATTGATTGTTAAAAACCATAAAGCTGCAAAAGCTACAATAAAACCTTTAAACACGAGTTCGTGACTCAAAAACGATTTAAATGCAGATACAAATAATAGTAGTAAAGATAAAATACCCAGCAACCCATGTTCTTCTATCAATCTACCCACTTCATTATGACTCGTACTCATTATTTTACCTTCATACTTTTCTTTTCGTCTATAATCTCCAGAGCCTACGCCCAAACCAAATATTGGTGATTCATAAAAATTATTTAACTGATCTTCTATAATGTCTGTTCTTCCTGAACTTATATCATCTTTTTGCTCACCAACAGTATTTCTTCCTAAAAATCTATTATTTAGCATTCCTCCTGTTATGTTGGAACTGTAGATCCAAACTCCAGAAATCAAAATAAATAATATTGTAAAAACTTTAAACAACTCCTTTTTATTATCTTTTTTTAATAAATAAAATAGTATAAACAAGAAAAAACTCAAAACTCCTGTTAATAATCCTCCTCTAGAAAATGTTAAAAGTCCTCTAAAAATTATATAGAAGAGTAACCCGAAATCTAACATTTTATAAGGAGTAATTTTATATTTTAACACTAACAACACCGCTGTTAAAAAAATACCAAATCCTAGAGACGTAGCTACTTGATTGGGTCCAAATCCACCAGATGCTGAAAAGTTAGCAGCTGAATTAAATACCATTTCTTTAAGACTAGGTGTTCTAAAATAAAGATATACAACCATACTCACTACAGGTAATATCCCTACAAAAAAAACATCTTTTAATTGAGTAAAGGATATTTTCCTCTTATAAAAATAAATAGCCGAAATACCTAAAGTAACAGGGCCTGTTAAATTAAATGAAATTACTTTTCTGTAGGATGCCGAATAGGGTATTTCAGTAAAAACCACCCCTATGAGCATAATGAGTAAATATAAAATAAATAAAAAGGGAACCCCTTTCTTTTTCTTTTCTACGAGTAAGCCAAAAAGTAAAGATACCATAACAGCATACTTCCCAAATTCCCAAAAAACAAGAGACTTTGTCATTCTAAAAAAAACTTCAGCAGACATAAAATAAAAACTAAAAAAGAAGGCTTCTTCTTTTTTATTGTTATGTAAAGCTATATAGTACAAACCACCTATTAATAGTAACACCCCTAAAAATAAATGTGATGACCTAGGAGTATACACCAATAGAATTCCTAAAAAAGCATGAATTAGTAACAATTTATTTTTAAGATGTGCTTGTAACATATTAAAGTTTTTGTTTAAAAGATGACATAACATCATTTTTAATTCTAGCTACATAAAACTCGTATGTAAATCTTTGTAAAAGATCTTTATTATTTAAAACTAGTTCTTTTATTTCTGATGCAGATTTATGTAAAAAAACATCCATTTGAGTTCCTAAAATCTCAGTATTCACAGGCTTTAATATCAAACCATTTTTATTGTGTTTTATGTATTGAGTAATCGATGAAATATCTGATACAATTGGAACACATCCATAACACAAAGCTTCTGCTATCACTTTTGGAAACCCTTCGGATGCTGTTGAGGGCAATAAAAACGCATGAGATTGTTTGTAAATTTCGAATACTTTATCACGAGGTAAACCACCATGAAAAACAATATTTACATCTGTTTCAGAAGCTATTTTTTTAAAATAAGGCATTTCTTTACCATCTCCAACAAAATGAATTGTCCCTATTCTATGTTTATTTTTTAATAAGCCTATAGCCTTAATAATTCTTTCAACTCCTTTTGGCTTTTCTAACCTACCAACAAAACAGAAATTTAATTTTCCTGAATAATCTTTGTGTTTAATAATTTCTTCTCCTTCTTCAATCTCGGGTATAACTAATGTTGGATTTTCAAAAGTCAAACAGTGTTCTTTTTGATCATTCCATTTTCCATTAATCGTAACTACTTTTGTTTGTTTTTTTAACAAACTTCTTTGAATAAAATAACCTAAAGGTGGTTTTTCTTGATTCCAATTACCCGCATATTTGTACCAACCTGGCTTATTTACACATAAATTTAAATAGGGAATTAAAAAAACACCTACTCCTGTGGGACATCTTAATTGAAAACAATCTACTTTTTTTAAGGTTTTATTTACAATACTTATAACTTTTGGAATATTTGTAATTGTTTTCAGCTTAGAAGCAAGCGTATGCCCTCCTAAAACAGGAATGGGTATAAATTTTATTTTATTTGATGTATAAGGCAATGAACTTGCAGGAGACAATTCATCGTAATACATAGCTACATGATAAATTTCATCAAAAACTTTCGTTAGATGATTTATTTCGGTTACAGTAGCACCCCAACTTACCAATTCTCCGGTACTTGTTTTATAATGCTCTGTGTGAGATATTATACATAGCTTCATAATTGCTTATATATTTGTTTAAGCTTAACCATATATTCTTTTTCAGAATACAATGTGTTGTTAATTTCTTCTACTCTGTTTTTATAATAGCTATAATTCTGTTCTATAGTATTCAATCGTGAAATCCAATCTTCAACAACAAAAGTAGTCATAATAAAATCTGGTATATAGTTACGTATCTGATTTGCTACTTCCCCCGTATTAAACATTAAAAAAGGGATATTTTTTTGCATATATTCAAGCGCTACTAAAGGGCCTGTTTCTGATTTTGCTGTATGAATTGCAAAATCAAATTCTGATATTCTATCCGAAGCCTTTTTTTCGTTAGCTAAAATAAATAACCTATCATTTAGTTGTAATTCATCTACTCTTGCTAGAAAATCATGATAATAATCGTTTTCAACCATACCTCCTATAATAGATAAAGTATACTTGCTTGGCAAGGCTTTTAATAAATTTAAGGCGAATCCGTAATTTTTTTGTTGTCTAAAATTACCAATCATTAAAATTTTAGATTTTGATGTAGTTACTTGTCGCTCTACCGTCTTATTTTTTCTAATAATATTGCTTAATAAAACGTTTTTCAGCTTTATTTTTTTTTGTTGAATCCAATCAATTAAGCTATTGCTTACACCAATGTATAGGTTTGTTTTATCTAAAATTAATGATAATAACAAATCAATATTCGTATCTGTATCTATCTTACCATAATGATCGTGAAAAACTAGCTTTGGTTTTTTAAAAAAAGGTACTAAATACAGCAAGCCTACATAACGTAATACTTGTCTACAATGTACATGGATTATTTGATAGTTCTTTATAAAAGAATACAATTTCATCAATGTAAATACATTAAACTTATTCTTTCTATTTAAATAATTTACCGGAATTTCAGTATGTATTTCAGCATCTAACTCTGTCTTATCAAGCAAACACAAAACACTAACATCAATACTATATTCGTAAGACATATTAGTTACATCAACAAAAACACGTTCTGCTCCTCCTACTTTTAATTGATCTATGATTTGTAACACTCTCATAGTTGCTCAATTTTAGCTCCTTCTTGTAACATGCTACTTGAAATTTTCCAAGATTTAAAAACTTGAATCAAAAGAACTGGAACAAAAAATACAGATAGAATTGTGACCAAAGCATTGATCATTTTTTTGCCTTTATATTTATAAGGTAAAATCGAAAATGGCACGGTACGTAACAACATCAATTTCACATTTTTAGCACCAAAATATTTTCTATAAAAATACAAAACGCTGGGTATAGGTTTTGGGTCTAACCACTTTTGTGTTCTAAAAGCATCCCAAGCTCCCATTTGTCTTAATCCTCCTTTGTTAGCCTTTAAGTGTATACGTTTTGCATATGGATTAGATATGTTTTTATAGCCATTTATAAAAGCTCTTAAACCAAACTCTCCATCTCCCATACGTTGCTTTTCGAACTGTCTATCAAATAATCCTATGTTTTTAAAAACAGAACGCTTTAAAAGTACATTTCCAGTGTCTAACTGTTCTGAAATTTTAAAATACGAATAGTTATCAGGAACCTTATCTCCCACTTTTGATAAAGATACTCCAGAAGAGATATCTGCGTTAAAAAAATCTAATGTTTTTATATGATGGCGAATCCAATCATTTTCTACTAACGAATCATCATCATATAATAAAATATAATCTCCTTTCGCAATTTTGACAGCTTCATTTCGAGCTTTCCACAAAGCTTTTTCTTCTTGATACCAATAATTTAAATCTAAATTCCAGCCTTGGTAAAACTCTTTTTTAAAATCATCTGTTTGATCAACAATAATAACTTCAAAATTTTTATAATCTTGATTTTCTAAATCCCTTAATACATCTTTTAAATACTCATACCTATCTAATGTAGGGATGATCACCGAAATAAAAGGCTGAGACTTTAGTAATTCACTCTCGTAGGTTACATAATCTGCATAAGTTAAACTTTGAGATTTGTAATCTAGCCTTTTCACACCTTTTGTTTTTAACAAACCTCTAATTTCTTTGAGAGGATTCTTAAAACTGAATATTCTTATTAAAAACGTGAATAACACCCAAATTTTACTAAAATTTCTTTTCAAGAAAATATATTCGTCCGAGATTTCTAAAGGCAAAAAATTTGTATATGTATTTTCTTCTGGTATATACCCAGATTGTATCAACTGCCACGATAAATCATATATACTTGCTTGAGTTGAACCATACCTATTTGTTTGATTCATTTTCTCGAGTATTGTAACATCTACAGTTTCAGGGTTTGGAAAAACATACCTTTTATCTTTAATGGGTAAAGAAAAATAACTCGTAGATTTTAAGTATTTTAAGAAGCTAAATATCAATCTATATTTTTTCTGCAAAATAAGGGTTTCTGTTTAAAAACACCTCTAACTGTTTTAATATTTTTAAATTACCCAAGTCACACAATAAACTCGTAAATTTCACCCTCAAATTAAGTACAATTAGTAATGAAAAAAAATACGATTCTAATACTTGTTAGAACAAATAGATCTTATGGAGGAGGTATCAGAAGAAATGGTATTATTAAAGCATTACAAAAAGAATATAACACAATTATATACGATCCTATAAAGGAGTTTAAATACAAAAAAAAGACAAGTGTTAAAAAATCGGTGCTACATATTGCTTCGAGCTTTGTAAATAAAAAACCCCATTGGGCTCCTTGGCTTACTAAAAATTTTATTAAAAAATTTCATTCAGAAATCGCAAATTTGATCATTCAAAATAATGTGGATGCTATTATTTGCGTAGGACCCGATATTTTACCTAATGCCTATATAAAATTTGATATTCCTGTTATTGTTGATATTGATGATGTTTACTCTATAAAAAGGGAGCGAAATTTTAAAAGTAAAAATGTAAACCTATTTTATTATTATTTAACAAAGCGATTATCATTAAAGCAAGAGACACATGTTTACAACAAAGTAAATCAATTATGGGTGTGTAGTGAGCTAGACAAAGACCGTTTAAATACAACTACACCTATAAAGGTAATTCCTAATTTTAACATTAGCAAACCGACTCCCAAAAAAAGTTTCGATATTACATCTAAAACCATTCTGTTTTTAGGAAACATGAGTTATGACCCAAATTTTGAGGGTATAAACACTTTTATTACTTCTTGTTGGAAAACTATTAGTACTGAACATCCTGACTGGAACTTAAAAATTGTTGGATCTCTTCCTGAAAATTTTAATTTGAATTATTTTCACAAATACAAAAACATAGAACTATGTGGATTTGTTGATGATTTGGAAAATGCATTTAAAAATATTGATCTTTTTATTTGTCCCATAAATATTGGTGGTGGTACTCGAATTAAAATTTTAGATGCTTGGTCTAGAGCTATACCTCTAATTTCTTCAAAAATAGGGATTGAAGGTTTAGATGCCAGTCATCAAAACAATGCTCTAATTTCAAATTCTAACCAAGAAATGATTCAGCATATTAGAGCAGCCATAAAAGACAAAAAATTACGAGAAAAAATTGGAAAAAATGGTTACAAACACTGGCTTAAAAATTATCAACACGATCAAGTTTACAAAAAAATTCATCTAGCTGTCAATGAAATTTTAAACTAAATGCAATAATACTTTTTTATCTCAAATATCAATTTCAATAAGAAATGAATTATTCACTCATTATATTTATGATGTTTTGAATATAACTTTCTGGATGCAAATACTTAGAAGACCATTTTTGATTGTTTTTCTTCATTTGCATGTATTTTTTATTCTTTAAAAGGTCATGAATTAGTAGAGGAATACTCTCATAATCTGCATTTGTTTCTAAGCTCAAGTAATTTACTCCCTCTTTAAATTCTTCAATAACGGTTTTTAGAGGGGTTGATATGATTGCCTTATTTAACATTGCATATTCCCCTATTTTCCAACCAGGAGTATCCTTTAAACCATCATTTGCCAAACAAATATCTGCCTTAGACAATTCTTTTAAATAATTTTCTTTTTGAGTTTGTTTTAGATCTAACAAAACATCTGAAGCTACTTTTTTCGCAAAAGTATCAGGGTAAATACCTACAATAGCATTTTCAAAATTTTGCTTGATAATTCTACATGCATTTATTCAAAATTGTTCTGTATTTCTCTTCTCCTCTTCTCTTCTACGTTGTTATTTCTAGAAGGATCCCACAACCTTGTCATAAAAATAATTCTCCCTCCAAAATCAGCCGTCCTATCTGTCCAAATAGTATTTATTTTTTTAGATTGATGAGAATCATTCGTTAATAAATTAAAACAATCTAGGGCACGTATAAATTCCGTTCTAGAATTAGACTTCCTTAGTAAATCTAATGGTAATTTGCTTATTAATTTGAATGTTTTGTAGGAAAAATTAACTTGAAAATTTAAAGGATGTATTCCGTTTTTAAAATCTTTCAACAACAACGATCTTTTAAAGTAAAAATCATATTGATGGGGTGATTCTAAAAATTTTACATCGTCCGAATAATCCAATAAAGCCTTTTTATTGTTGTAGTTTAATACAACGGCATTGTTAGGAACATCGTTTGATACAACTATTTTTAATTTTACATTATGACGCTCAGCAAAATACAACAAACTGTATAAAATTTGATTGTGATGAGAAGTCCATTTATTTAGCGTAAGTATCAATTTGTATATTATTTTAAATAAAATTCAACAAACTCTTGCTGTTGTTTTTCTATAGTGAACTCATTTTGCACGCGATGTATTGCTCTTTTTTGCATTTCTGCAATTTCTTCTTCAGGTAACTCAAGTACTTCTAAAATTTTATTTGCTAACAATTCTGGAGCATTCTTTTTTACAACCCAGCCTGTTTTGTTATCAAGTACATTTTCTGACAAACCTTCTGCATCAGAAACAATTGGCAAAACCCCCATTGCTTGCGATTCTAAAACAGCATTACAAAAACCTTCTTGCAAACTGTATTGAATGTAAAAACTCGCTTCATTATACAATTCTACGATTTCTTGTTGCACTAAGGTACCTTTGAATACAATCATATCTGTGAGTCCTAAATCATACGCTGTATATTTTATCCTTTCTTCCTCCGGTCCTGAACCCGCAATTGTATACGTAAAACCTATCCCTTTATTTTTTAAAATGTTCAAAGCAATTAACGTAGCATCATATCCTTTTTTCCAATGTAACCTACCTACAGTTAAAAAGTTTAATTTCTGTTTGTTAGATTTATTTTGTTTGTTAGAAAATAAAGAAACATCAATGGCTGGTGTTATTTTCTTATAGGGTAATGTATCAGAAAAACCATTTTTTACAGCTAAGGCAAGCAAATCGTTTGAAATAACATGTAACTTATCAATTTTAGTCCATAAATTAGTATAGCATCCGGGGTTTTTAAGAGGATAAATACCAATATCAAAACCTCGCAAACTAACAGCCATCTTTGCATTTATACTCGCTGCTACGTTTTCTCTACCTAAAGCTTGTGTTGCAAAGCCAAAATGTAGCCAATCTAATCCTTTTTCTCTAAATAGGTGTTGATTTAACAAGAGTTTCTTAAAAATAGACTTCAAAACAAATCCATCTCTTTTTTCAAGTTGTATAAAATTGTTTATGGCTTTAAAACGATATAAATATCTAAAAATCAATTTAAATACAGTAGAAACTATACCCAGCCCTTTAACTTTTGTTTGTACATGTGTTTTACACAAATCAAACTCATTACTTGCTGCCCCCACAAATAAAACAACCTCAAAACCTTTTTTCTGTAAACCTTTAATTTTTGACACAAAAAAGGTTTCCGAATATGATGGTGATTTCGCTAAAACTAGACCTATTTTCATTTATAATTTTAAAAGATTTAAATAAATTTTTTCATGAGAAGAAATACATTTTTCCAAATGGAAATGATCCTCAACTTCCTTTCTCATGTTTAATGCCTTAGCATTTCTCTCTTCAAAAGTCATATTCCTTATCCAATTAATTTTTTCTTTTAGGGCTACTGCATCTTTTTTTGGAAACATAAATTCTTCAAAATTTGCTAACACTTCCCTAACTCCTTCAACATTGCTTCCTAGTACAATACGTTTAGAACTCATAGCTTCTAAAGGAGCTACGGGCAATCCTTCCCATGATGTTTTAGTTGGAATTACAAATACATCAGCTATGGCGTGATACGGTCTAACATCTACCTGCTTATCTATAAAATAGATATTTTTATTTGTGTTTTTTTCAATTAAACTCTTTCCATATTCGTTTTGATGATTTCCAACAACCAGCAATTTAACAGTTTCATTTTCAATTAAATTTACGGCTTCTATTAAATATTCAATCCCTTTTATAGGTACTAAATTTGCTACTGTTACTATTACAAAATCATTTCTATCAAAAACAAGACCCGATGGTGTATTATATACTTTTTCTTGAGGAGTATATACACCGGTATCTACTCCTAAATAAATTAAATCTACCTTACTTTTAATCTTGCTGAAATAACGAGGAATCATATCTTTGTTTAACACCAAAATTCGCGAGCTTAAAGACGACCTAAGTTTCCATAATCTCGGACTCCCCCAGCTCATTGCTTTTTTGGTATATACCCATTTTATGCCTGCTAACTTTGCTGCTAAAGGTTCTGTTATATCCGAACTCCAATGCCAAGAATGTATAACATCAAACTTGTGTTTTTTAAAAAACGAAACAATTTTTAATACTCTAAAAAATAAAGATGCATAAGGCTTTAAATCGGTCGTAAACTTAAAAACATGTATAGGTACACCCAATGCCTCTACCTCTTTAAAAAAGGTTCCTTCGTTATGAAAGCAACAAATTTCTGGAGCAAACTTTGTTTTGTCTATGTTTTTTACCAAGTCGTACACTACTTTTCCACTTCCTGCAGTTTTAAAATTAGGAATTGTATATAATATCTTTATTTTTTTCATCTTTCCTTTTTTAAAACAAAACTTAAGGTTAATAATGTACTAACCGAGTGAGAATAATAAACACCATCTTTTGTATAGAACAAGTCTAAAAATTCGGTAATAATTTCTTTTTTTATACTCTCTAAGGTTGTATTCGCAAACAAATAACGTTCTAAATTTTTTCTATTTTCATTACCTAAAAACTGTAATTCCCAATTTCGTTGTGTATGTTTTTTTCCCAATACACTATCTATCATCCTTTGTAATTTATTGATTACTCTGTAAGGAAAATTATATGGAAATTTGGCTAAATGATGATTGAACAAATGAAAAGGCCTTGCATCTTGCCATAAAATTTTGGCAACACCTGGGTTTGTTTTTTTTATATACTCTATTTGAATTTTTCTATTTGCCAATAAATCTTCAGGTAGTGTACATATAAACTCACACATTTCATCACTATAATAAGGTAAACTAATAGCATGTCTACTCTCAAAAACAGAAAGATTTACTGAAGTCCATCTTGGCGCCCAATACATAGATTTGAAAGCTCTTAACTTAGCATTTGCATTGTCTATATTGATGTTTTTTAATAATTTTAAAATTCTCGTATTTAAATACGTTTCGAAATCTCCTTCCAATTCCCAATTTTTCCATAAAGAGTTCGCAAGCTCCAATCCCCCTTTTTTTATGATTTTCTTTTTTAGAACTAATAATAACTCTTGATCTTTCATCGTATCAGAATACTTATCAGCATCAAATAAAACATCTCCCCAATGCCCTAAAGAAAAATGATCCCCCAAATTAGCTACTTCATTAATAACAGCCATTTGACGCGGATGTGTAAATTCTGAATAACATTGATTTATTTGAGACAACTCTTCTATACAATCCCATAAATACGATTTTCCAACAGTGAATTCAGAAAAATCAAATGCACATTTCTGGGCTATTTTCTTAGATATTTTAGATTCTTTATAGCCATTTTCGAAAGAGTAACTATATGACTTTACATTCGCTTTTACTTTTTTTAAAGCCACTGCTTGAGATCTACTATCTAATCCACCAGACAAAGGTAAAATTACATTATTCCCCTCAGATTGCTCCTTAACTAACTTTTCGAACAACTTAGAAAAATTAGCAACAGCAGTCTCTAAATTTATATCTTGAGGTGTATAATGCCATTGAAACCATGGCTCTGAACTTAGCCAATAATTATCTTTATCTATTTTGTTTATAGATGCGGGCGGTAACACTTTTTCATCTAACCAATAGGTATCTGTGTCTAAAAAAAAACCTAATGCAGAAAAAACACATATGGCCTTATAATCAAAAGCATGTTGTTCTCCTTTAACTTTTACAAAAGTAGGTTTATGAGGTATAATAGGGGTTTTAATTATTTTCATAAACACTATTGTATAAATTTTCGATATCACTTACCATTTTACCTGTATTATAATTTTTTACAACATACACTCAAGCATTATGAACAACTTCACAAGTCTATCTATTGCAAATAAAGAATAAAATTATTTATGCAAAAACTCTTTTATTTTACCTTTCATTTTAATCAAATTATCTTTGAAAACTTTATCTGAAGACAAATAAGGAGGTAATTTTTTTATTTTTTTTACTTTATAAGTAAACAATACTTTTTTCAAAAGAAACTTTATTTTACTATCATTTTTATAAAATCTTGGTAACTCAAAAATGTTAATATCTAATTGATTTGATAATGCCCAATCTTTCCATTTGAAATAATTAAACGATTCATATGTTTTTATCGGTAACCAATTAACTCTATAAGCATCGGCAACTATAGCTCCATGCATTGCTTCTGTTAATATTGTTTCAGTTTCATTAATTTCATCTATTATTTTATCTAAATCTTCTCTTGGATCAATGTAATGAATTCCTACAGAGTTAAAAACTTTTTTATAAACATCATTTGCAGCACTAAAATGTGGCATGTAAGAAAATTTCCATTTTTTTTTGATTTTTGAAGTATCTCTTTTAAATACTTCTGGTGTTAAAATTGCCGGATCAGTAATAAATTTATTTGGAACTCCCAAACACTCTGCTGTTAAGGGGCCTCTTACAAATTCAATTTCTACATTACTCAAAATTTTAACATTGTTAGATCTTGCTCCAGAACCAAAAATTAAAACTTTGTCTGCTTCTTTATAAAATTTTGAAGCTTCTTTTATGATTGTTCCAATACCAAAAAACACTTCTTTTTCATTTTCATCAAATAAATTTGGAAAATAAAAACTCCATATATGAGCATTTAACTCATCTCCAAAATTTGATGTAGAGTCGTCTGGTTTGTAGTAATGTAATTTCATTATAATTGTTTAAATATTTTTCTATTAATCCTTAAAAAAAAATTATTTTTTAAAACAGGTAAAAGTATAAAAGTAAGACAACCTAAATAATAATGCTTGGAAGATATTATTTTTTTGTTTTTAAACAGCAATAATATATTTTTTAAATCATTTATATTTGCTTTTTTATCTTTTATAAAATATCGTACTGCTAAAAAATAATAGTTCACTAACTCTTTATGGTAAGGAAAAGTAGAATCATTACACAAATTTTTAACTAAAAGCTCAACCGAATTTTTCACTAAAAAAAAAGGTCTTTTTGTGTAATTAATTGGTTTTACCAAATAGTAAAAATCAACTTCATTGTCTATCAATACTAAATGATTTTTTGATTTATGAAGAGCCAAAATAGAAACTTCTATATCTTCCAATAATTTTAAATTAGGATTAAATCCTCCTATTTTTTCAAAAAAAATCTTATTCCATAAAATAGCTGTAGTTTGCCAGGGAAAATTTGCCATTGAAAAAGATTTTAAAAAATCAGTTTTTATATTAGAAAATCTTCGTTCAAAAGTTCTTTCTTTATCAACAATATTAAGATTTGCATAAACAACAAAATCATCCACAACTCTTATTCTATTTTCTACAAATTTAGGTGATATAAAATCGTCCGAATCTAAAAAAACCATATTGCTTGAAACTACAGAATCAACACCTTTATTCCTGCTAATAGAAGGACCCAAATTGGTTTCGTTGTAAATAACTTTAATATTTTCAACACCATTTGTTATTTCTTGTAAGCTACTTTTATTAAATATACTTGAACCATCATCGACTATTATCCAAAACCATTTTTCAGAGGTCTGAATTTTCAAAGAGATCTTAAGGCTTTTTATACCCTCTATATCATCTTTATGAGGTGTTATTATAGATAACATAAATTAGGTTCTTTTTTTTAATATTCTAGCAGGGTTACCAACTACAATTACATCGTTTGGTATATTTTTAACAACAACAGCACCAGCTCCAATAACAACGTTGTTCCCAATTGTTATATCTCCAAGTAGAACTGCATTTGCCCCAACTTCAACATTATTACCTATAATTGGACATAAATCATTATTATTGTTTTTATTACCAATTGTAATATTATTTCTATAAATAAAGTTCGTTCCTATTTTCTTGGCATTAATAATAGTCGAAAAAGAATGATAAGGAACAACTCCTCCTAACAAAATTGTACTTCTAAATATTTTACTCTGATAGTAATTTGAAATTTTAAATACACTTTTATAAAACCTATTTAAATTGTTGGTACGCCAAAAAAATAAGAATGAAAAATCAGGGTAATAAAACATTAAATGTTTAAACTTGAAGAATAAAGGTTTATTTACATGCTTTGGACATCTTTCAAGAATATTCTTTTCAATATCTTCTAATATTTCCTTGTTTATTTTTTTTTTAAGAAAAAAATAAACAAGGAAATATTTAAATAGAAATGATAGTTTTCTCATGATTTAATTAATTTTTGAAAAGGGATTTTAACTAAATTCCAAGAAATATCGTTTATTCCATATCCTATTACAAATTGTTTGTTTTTCAAATAGATACCCGAAAAATAAGTACATGATATCAACCTTCTATTAAATTTAAAACGATTCCCTAGTAAAGATTTAAATGAGTCTATATATACATCATTCTCTTTACTCAAATCACACTCTGCTCTGTTTAAATCAATTCTTAATTTAAACATACTTCCATAATACAATCTTTTACGCTTAAAGTATTTTTTTTTGTGCCCAATAAAATAAAATGTTTCATTATCTACTGTTGTGAGAGGAGTACCTATAGAATAATCAATATATTTGGTTTTAGCCTCTATAATACTTTCAAAAAATATTTTTGATGATTCTTCCGTAACTTTTGATTCCTCAAGGATTATTAGAGGATTTATATTGTACAAACAATACCATTTGTTGTTTTTCTTGAAAAATGCCCAGTTCTTCTCTACTCTTAATCTCTGGTCTTTGTAACATTCCCAGTAATTAATTATTATACCTTTTTCTAAGGATACTATATAAATCTGATTATTCACACTCTTTGGTTGTCCTGTATTAAAAGTAATATAGGCAATATCATCAGAAAAAAACATTTTGGGGTCTGCTACCTTTTTCAATGCTATTTCTTTTCTAAAGAATTCCGATAAATTAATTTTCGTAAAATTAGATTCTCTTCCTGTTTCCCAATAAAAGACATATGCTTTTATACTAGATTTTTTATTTTCACACAACCTAAAAGAAATATAATTCTTATTATTGATAGAAATAAAACTAGGATTAAACACAAATCCATATTTACTAATTACACTAAGAATTTCTAGAGGTAATTTGTACTTGTTCTGTTTACAAAAGGTCTTAACCGTTATCATAATGCTCGAATTAATCCTCAGAAAAATCAATAGGCAAAAGAGTAATTTCTATTGACTTTTCTTTTATGAAGTATGTATAATATTTTTTTTTACTTAAATCGAAAATTATTTTTTTTAGAAGTATTTGATTTAATTCATAAAAAGAATAATGAAATTTACGCCACATAAAATATTTTTTCAAAAAAAACTTTTTAATCTTCTCTTTCAAACTTAATTCTTTAATTTTAAAAACAAACTTTGTGGGTTTAGTTGTATTTGATAAAAAATAATCTATATATATATCTATATCTTTTTTATAATTACTAAGTTCAACAACATGAGTACATTTAGCTAATGTATCATATTCCTTTTCTGTTTGACGTCTACCAAACCCAAATTGATTTACTTTATAACTTGTCCTATTATTGTAAAGCGCTTTCTTTGTTAATTCCCTTTGAAAATCTTCTATGTAATAATCGGGTGCTTTTTTTCTTTTTCTTAAAAACACAGGATGAAATTGATGATAAACAAGTATTTCGCTGTCATAAAACACCGATGTTAAGCCATTATTTTTTAATCTTCTTATAAAATCATTATCTTCTACACCCCATAATTTAAAAAACTCATCATACCCTCTAATTTCCATAGCCTTTTTTAAAGGAAAAGCACATATACCTGTAGCATATATATTACTGTAATAGTCTACTTTGGGTTTAGAAAAATCAAATTCTCTTACATTCTGATTTTCATGTAAGTACCCTACTTTAAAATGTGTCACTATATCAGCATGAACATTATCATAAACTGTATCTATAAAATTTGGGTCATAGATCATATCTATATCAGATACTAATACATACTCTGACTCTATATTTTTAAGACCAACATTTAAAGCTATCGGTTTACTCCAAAGCGCACCTTTTGAATGTATATATATGCACCTAACAAAATCATACCTCTTACATAGTTCTATAAGTCCGTTTTTATATTGCTCATCACTTCCAAAATCTATAAAAAGAACTTCAAATTCATTATTGTTTTGACGTACTAATGAATCTATAGAATTTTTAACTCTAGTTAAATCTTTATTTTTAAAGGAATATAAAATTGTTAACATTTTAGTTTTGATTTTCAATAGGATGATTTAATTCATAGGATTTATTTCTCAATAATATATATCCATGTTCTTTTTTCCTAGGTATCATTCCTGTATTGAAAAAATCAGTTTCAACAACTTCTAATAAAATTTCATTTTCGATATGGTCAAAAACTTTACTTTTCACATCTTTACCCCATAGAGATAAAGAATAATTCATGGCTCTTAAGTTTAAATTGTCTACCTCAAATCGAACAGTTGTTTTCTCTTTCCCTTGTACTCTAATTTCATCCAACGTAAATTCATTACTAATATTTGCTACTGGAATATTAAACGAATCCGATATTTCTATTGATATGTAAACTTGTCTAGACTTGTCTATATAATTTTGTAATTCAACATCAATATATACCTTAGATGAACCTGAATATAGCTTGTCTTTATGTTTATATTCATTATTATTATATATCCCTGAAAATGAAATCCCACTAAATATCATTGAAGCATCACCTTTTCTGTTTTTAACAGTACCTAGTTTAGAATTTAATGATTGTACATTATCCATTAAATAGTATTCTATACCACTGGTAACATCACCTCTAAAACCTGTATTACCATTTTCTAATACTAAAATTGAAGTACACAAACTCTGTATTGCAGCCATATCATGACTTACAAACAAAACGGTTCTACCATCAGAGTTAGAAATATCCTGCATTTTACCAATAGCTTTTTTCTGAAATTCAGCATCCCCTACGGCTAGTACTTCATCCACTACTAAAATATCTGGCTCTAAAAATGCCGCTACAGCAAAAGCCAAACGCACTTTCATTCCGCTTGAATAACGTTTTACGGGTGTATTCACATAACGTTCGCACCCAGAAAACTCAATAATTTCATCTAATTTATTTGCTATTTCTTTTTTAGTCATTCCTAAAATAGCACCGTTCAGAAATATATTTTCTTTTCCTGTCATTTCAGGATGAAATCCAGTTCCTACTTCTAAAAGCGAAGCTATTCTTCCTTTTGATTTTATGACTCCTGTTGTGGGTCCTGTTACTTTAGATAAAATTTTAAGTAATGTAGATTTCCCAGCACCATTTTTACCTATAATCCCTAGAACTTCTCCTCTTTTTACTTCAAAATTGATATCCTTTAAAGACCAAACATACTCTGACTCACCTTTTTTTGAACGATCGTTCGTCTCTCCTATTTTTAAGTAAGGATCTTCTTTTCCACGTATGGTATGCCACCATCTGTTTAAATCGTGACTAATTGTTCCTGTTCCTAAAGTACCCAAACGGTATTGTTTTGATACATTTTCAACTTTTAATATAACCTCGCTCATCTTAAATAGTATCTATAAAACTTTTCTCAGTTTTGTTAAAAATTAAAACACCTACCACCAAAGTTACTATCGATACTAATGAGGTATATAAAAAAGATTCTATTGAAAAATTTCCTTTTCCTATCAACATAAATCTCGACATTTCTATCAAATGTGCCATTGGATTGTAATCAACTAAATAGGCTACTCCATTTTCTTCAAACTTACTGTAGGGTAAGTTTACTAAAGAAATATACATTAATAAAGAAACTCCAAAACTTACTAAAAATGACAAATCTCTATACTTTGTAACCATGGACGATATAATCATTCCCAATCCTAAACCAAAAAATGCCATTAAAACAATTAATATTGGATATAGAACAATCATCCTACTTGGTACGATATCCCAACCTGTAGCTACATAATAGCTATAAAAACATATGAATATCAATAATTGAATTCCAAATTTTGTTAAGTTCGATACCACTACAGATAAAGGCATTATAATTCTTGGAAAATATACTTTTCCAAAAATATTCTGATTCTTTTTAAATGTATCGGCAGTACCTGTTAAACATTCTTTAAAATAATTCCAACTAGTAACACCTGCTAAATTGAATAAAAAAGAAGGCATTCCTGGCGTTTCTATCCCCGCAACATTGTTAAATATAATGGTAAAAATTACGGATGTAAACAAGGGTTGTATTAAATACCATAAAGGACCTAAAATTGTTTGTTTGTATAACGTTACAACATCTCTTTTTACAAATAAAAACAATAAATCTCTGTAACGCCACAGCTCTTTTAGGTCAATACTAAATAAATTATTTTTTGGTTTGATTTCGTACAACCAATTCTCTTCTTTTTTCATCTATTTAGTCTCTAAAACTTTCAATTGCTAAATCATAACTTTTTAATCCAAACCCTAAAACAACCCCCTTACATACGGGTGATAAAAAAGAATTGTGTCTAAAAGACTCTCGTTTATGCACATTAGATATATGAACTTCAACTACAGGTGTAGTTATACCACTAATTGCATCAGCTATAGCAACAGATGTATGTGTGTAAGCTCCTGCATTTAGTACAATCCCATCATAACTAAATCCTACTTCATGAATTTTATCAACCAAAGCACCTTCTGAGTTTGATTGAAAATATGTTAATTCTATTGAAGGGTATTTTACTTTCAATTGCTTAAAATAATCTTCAAAAGACTGACTTCCATATATTTCAGGTTCTCTTTTTCCTAAAAGATTTAAATTAGGACCGTTTAATACGAGTAGTTTCATAGGGTATACAAATTTTATCACTAAACATAGCAAACTCAAAAATACTAATTTAGTTGCCAACTACAAGATAACTATTGTTATTTATACAACATAATTTTATCTCTCTCAAGGACAGAATCAATAAAAATTTTATTAAATAAAGTTACTCCATTCTGATTTAAATGATCGGAATCATAAAAATGTAACGAATCACTTAATTTTATAAGTTTGTTAAAATTATAATAAACCCCTTTGGTTTTTATTAGGCTATCTACTTCCTCTGAGTTTAACATAGCCCTATACTTAGCTTTTGTAACTGGAGCTTGAACTAAAACATAATTTAAATTATTTACTTTTATAATGTCTAAAACTCTATCAAACGCTTCTAATTGTTTCTTATTAAAAAGAATATTTTCTTTTTTCTCTATTGTAGACTTATAAAACATTAATTCTCTCTCTACAAATCCTCCTAAATGATATGTATCTTTTTTATACAAATTTGTAGAGTCAGCAATATCTTTATCGACAACAATACTTTTAAAACAAGCAAATAAAAACGTATTTAATAACTTTATATTTTTTAAACTTAATGTCATTTTTAAAGATTCTAAATCTAATCTGTCATTAGATAAAATATCAACACCTGATTCTACACCGTCAGAGTTGAACAAAACAGGATACACCTCAATAACAACTAATTTAGGTTTTAACTTTTTCAAGTATCTTTTAACTAATATTTCTGTTTGAATAGGTGTCTGTGCACTCGAGCCTAAATTGAACACCTTATAATTTCTCTTTTTAAAAATTCTTGGATCAAACCCTCTGTACGAATGTGATGAACCCAAAAAAAGTATATCTAACTCCTCAACATTTTTAACCTCTTTTAGTCTCATAGAATTATGAGTTAATTTGTATGGGAAATTGGTTCTAAATTTACTTTCTAGCTTACTCGAAATAACAAGCATTACTATGTAAAATACAAAACAAAAAGGGATAAATAACAAAAACTTTTTTAATACTTTTTTCATATTAGAATTGAAAATAAATAAAAGGAGTTTCTTCAGTCTTCATGTACATACCTATTAAAAAAATAATTAAACTATATATACACCATCTCCAATATATGCTTATCTTAACTTCCAAATATGATAAAGCAAAATCTCCTTTTTTACCTAACCATTCAATAACATTCATGAAAGCTATTAAACAAAATAAAACTCCTATTCTTTTTATTAAAAAATAGTCAGGAATTGATATTAATTTATACGAAATCATATGGTAAACAAACTTAAAAGCTTCACTTAAATTATTAGACCTAAAAAATATCCATGTAATTACTGTTAAAATAAAAGTAGTTGTAATTTTAATAAAAAGAATAAAATTGATAATAATTCCTTTTTCAAAATTTAACCTACAATAATATTTACTTTTTTTAAGTAGTAATAAAGGCACAAAATACAAAGCGTTTAAAAAACCCCAAAAAATAAATGTCCAATTGGCTCCATGCCAAAATCCGCTAATTAGAAACACTATAAAAATATTTCTTATTCTATTGAAATCGCCTCCATTACTACCTCCTAAAGGAATATATATATAATCTCTAAACCAAGTAGTTAATGAAATATGCCATTTTCGCCAAAATTCTGTAACGTTTTTAGAAAAGTATGGATATGAAAAATTTACCATTAATTTAAATCCAAATAACCTTGAAACACCTATGGCAATATCTGAATAACCTGAAAAATCTCCATAAATTTGAAATGCAAATAAAATAGAAGCAACAAACAAAGTACTTCCTGAATATTCATAAAAATCTCCGTAAATTAAATTAACATATGTAGCACAATTATCTGCAATCACGACTTTCTTGAAAAACCCCCACAAAATTTGTCTTAAACCTTCACTTATGTCATTGTATCTTATACTTCTTTTTGTGTAAAACTGCGGCAATAAATTAGATGCTCTTTCTATTGGTCCAGCAACTAATTGAGGAAAAAAACTAACAAAAGCTATAAAAGAAATAAAATCTTTTGATGGCTTTAATTTACCTTTATAAATATCTATAGTATAACTTAAAGTTTGAAATGTATAAAAACTTATACCTACAGGTAGAATTATTTGTAAGCTCTCAATACGAAAAGAAGTTCCTACTAACGTAAATACGGCATTAAAATTTTCAATAAAAAAATTAAAATACTTAAATACGCACAACAAACCTAAATTAATTATTAAACTTAAATACAATAAAAACTTCTTTTTCTTTATGGATTTCGAATAAAAAATCGAACTACCTATAGTAAAATCTAATATCGAACTAAATAAAATTAAGATTAAAAATTTTGGTGACCACCAACCATAAAAAACATAACTACTAATAGCTAATAAAAAATTTTGCCTTTTTATATTTTTAAAACCAATTAACCAATATAGCAACAAAACTAATGGTAAGAAAAAAACAAAATCGATAGAATTAAATAACACTTAACTTATTTTAAAATGATTTTTAGCATTTTCTTTGAAAAAAGAAGAATTTCAAAAATACTAATTTAGTTGCCAACTACAAGATAAACCCCCATCTTTGTTTATAACAACCAAATACAATAATGATCTGGAAAAACTACATAAAGGACTTTGGACAATACCTCTTAATAGAAAAAGGATTGGCGGATAATACTGTAGTAAATTACGAAAGAGACTGTAAAAAATTAGCTGATTTTTATAAAGAACAAATAATCACTCCAGAAAAAATAACCACAGAAGAGATACAACTTTTTATTTACGATTACTCCAAAACGCACAAAGCGCGATCACAAGCAAGGCTCTTATCTGGTTTAAAAGCTTTTTTTGATTATTTAATCCTCGAAAAATATCGTGATGAAAACCCTGTTCGCAGTATAGAATCTCCTAAAATAGGTTTAAAACTACCAGACGCGCTAAGTTTAGATACAATTAACTTAATCATAGAAACAATTGATTTATCTCATCCGCAAGGCGAAAGAAACCGAGCTATTTTAGAAACACTATACGGATGTGGACTACGTGTTAGTGAATTGGTAGATTTAAAAATATCGGATTTGTTTTTTGATGAAGGTTTTATAAAAGTAACTGGAAAAGGAAACAAACAACGTCTGGTTCCTATAAACCTGTATACCGAAGATATTTTAACCAATTACATACAAACAAACAGACTACTAACACCTCCTAAAAAGGGATACGAGGATGTTATTTTTTTAAATAGGCGCGGCAAACAATTAACGCGTGTCATGATATTTACAATTATAAAAGAACTCTGTAAAAAAGCAAATATTCAAAAAAAAATAAGCCCACACACATTTAGACATTCTTTTGCAACACATTTACTAAACGGAGGAGCTGATTTAACCGTGATACAAGCGTTATTAGGACACGAAAGCATCACTACAACCGAAATTTATTTACATGTAGATAAAAGCAAATTAAAAGAGGTTGTAAACAAATACCACCCTAGAGCTTAACAAAACTTTTACCTCCACATATATTAAAAACAAAAATCCCTTTAGAAATTATCTAAAGGGATTTTTAATATCATTGAAACTCAGCTAAATTACTTTGCTACGTTTACGGCTCTTGTTTCTCTAATTACAGTAACTTTAACCTGACCTGGATACGTCATTTCTGTTTGTATTTTCTGAGAAATATCAAACGATAAATCTGCAGCAGCTTCATCACTTACTTTGGTACTTTCTACCAATACTCGTAATTCTCTACCCGCCTGAATTGCATACGATTTTTGAACTCCATGAAAACCTAAAGCTAAATCTTCTAAATCTTTTAATCTTTGTATGTAAGAATCTAATACCTGACGTCTTGCTCCTGGTCTTGCTCCTGAAATCGCATCACACACCTGAACAATTGGCGATATCATAGATTTCATTTCTATTTCGTCGTGGTGAGCTCCAATAGCATTACATACGTCTGGTTTTTCTCCATACTTTTCTGCCCATTGCATTCCTAAAATAGCGTGCGGTAATTCACTTTCCGTATCAGGCACTTTACCTATATCGTGTAACAAACCAGCTCTTTTAGCAGCTTTTACATTCAAACCTAATTCCGCAGCCATCAATCCACATAAGTTGGCTACTTCTCTAGAGTGTTGTAATAAATTTTGTCCGTAAGAAGAACGGAATTTCATTCTACCTACCGTTTTAATCAACTCTGGGTGTAAACCATGAATACCTAAATCGATAACCGTACGTTTACCAACCTCTATTATTTCTTGGTTGATTTGTTTTTTAGTTTTTTCAACAATTTCTTCAATTTTGGCAGGATGAATTCTACCATCTGTAACCAATTTGTGTAATGCCAAACGTGCAATTTCTCTACGTACTGGGTCAAAACAAGATAAAATAATGGCTTCTGGCGTATCATCAACAATAATTTCTACTCCTGTAGCAGATTCGATAGCTCTAATATTTCTACCTTCTCTACCTATAATACGACCTTTTACATCGTCTGATTCTATATTAAATACAGACACACAATTTTCTACAGATTGCTCTACTCCTACACGTTGTATAGTATTTAAAATAACTTTACGTGCATCTTGTTCTGCTGTTAATTTGGCTTCTTCTAGCGAATCTCTTACAAAAGACATTGCATCTGTTTTTGCCTCCGCTTTTAAAGAATCTACCAATTGTACTTTTGCTTCTTCTGCAGACAAACCAGAAATAGATTCTAAAATTTCTACTTGTTTTGTATGCATTTTATCCAACTCACTTTGCTTGCTCTCTACAATAGAAAGTTTTTTAGTGTAGTCTTTTTCTTTTTCGTCTACCGATTTGTTTAATTTTCTATTCTTTTCAATTTCACGGTTTAAAGACGTTTCTTTTTCTTTGATGCGTTTTTCTGCATCAGACATTTTTTTATCTCTCGATAAAATTACCTTTTCATGCTCTGATTTTAATTCGATAAATTTTTCTTTAGCCTGTAAAATTTTCTCTTTTTTTACAGCTTCCGCATTTATTTTAGCTTCTTTTAACAAAGAAGTCGATTCTTTTTCAGCGTCTTTTAAAATTTGAGATGCTTTTGTTTTTTCGAGCATCTTAGCTATTAAAAACCCTATGATTAGAGCTACTAATGCAGCAATTACAGTTATAGTCATTATTTCGTAAATTTGATATATAAAAAAACCTACTGAGGTTAGTTTTATAAACTCCAAAAAAAACATTTTTTAGAACTAACATTGTGATCAAGTATCTGTACAAGACAGCACGCTTTAGCACAATAGACTCATTCTTCTTAAAGATATAGTGTTGAGTTTATCAAACGAAAACCAAAGTAGGCAGTGTTTTTATGTTTATGTAAAGAACGTTTATTATTTTAAATACGATTCTAATTTACTATTTAATTTTGAAATTTCAGCAATGACTTCGTCATTTTTTTCTTCATCTAGTACCTTATTTACCTCTATAAAAGAAGCAAATTGCAAAGCACACATCGCCAATACGTCTTGTTTGTCGTTCACAGCGTAATTATCTTCATAATTTGCTATTAACTTATTAATCTTGCTAGCAGCAGCTCTCATACCTTGTTCAACTTCTGTATTTGCTACAGAAACAGGGTAATTCCTTCCACCAATCACAACATTAATTTTATAACTATCAGCCATTTTAAAAAGAACTTTATGTATTCAAATCAGCAATACACTTCTCTATCTCTGAAACTAAAAAATCTATTTTAGCTTTCGTATCTTCTTTATATTCTTCACTACCTCCTATTGTTTTAGCTATTTTTAACACTTGAAGCTCTTCTTGGTAAGAAGAAATTTCATCATTTAGATGTGCATTTTTTTGTTGTAAAGAAAAATTCTGATCGTTTAAAATCTGGTTTTCCTTTTGTAAAAACTCATATCTTTCTAAAAGCTTATCAATATTAGCTTGTAAATTTGCTATCATTAAATCCTGACTTCTCATATTACAATTGCTAAAACAATACTTACAAAAATAACATTGTTATTCTTAAATACAACTTTTTGAGCCTCAAAAAACAATTTTACTACTTCTAATTGTTTCTCAGAGTTTTATAAGTCTTTTTTAAGATATTATGATATTTTTGTTTTCTAAATAAAAAACAATTCTTTGAAAAAAGCGCTTTACATACTCTTATTCCTTAACTTTTCGTTGGTATTTAGTCAAAAAAAATATCCACAAAACACATTTCGAAATCCACTAGACATTCCTATTGTATTGGCCGGAACATTTGGTGAATTAAGAAGTAATCACTTTCATTCGGGAATAGATATCAAAACTCAGGGAGTTTCTGGTAAAAAAGTATACACTGCTAAAGAAGGTTACGTATCTCGTATAAAAGTGTCTTTATGGGGGTATGGTAAAGCTCTTTATGTAACCCACCCCAACGGTTATACCACAGTGTATGGACACTTATCTAAATTTAGCGATAAAATAGAAAAGTATGTAAAAGCGAAGCAATACGAAAAAGAATCGTTTGCTATTCAATTGTTTCCTGGTAAAAACGAGTTGACAATTGATAAAGATGAAATTATTGCCTTTTCTGGAAATACAGGAGGGTCTTCTGCACCGCACCTACATTTTGAGATTAGAGATACAGGTACAGAAAAAATAATCAACCCATTACTTTTTGGATATGAGGTAAAAGATAACATCGCTCCTAAATTACTCGGATTAAGAGTAAGTCCGTTAAACACAACTTCCGCAGTAAATAGTATTTCTGCAACTCAAGAAATTAGATTTACAAAAAAAAGCAATCATACATTTGTAGCTGATAGTATAACAGCTATTGGAACCATTGGGCTGGCTATTAAAACACACGATTTGTTAAACGCTGCTCCCAATAAAAATGGTGTATACAGTGTAGATATGTATGTGAATGATACTTTAAAATACCATCATGATTTAGAAACATTTGCCTTTAGCGAATCCAAATACATTAATTTATTAATAGACTATGAATTGTATGCTAAAAAAAGAAGAAGGTATCAAAAAACATATATCGAAAAAGCTAACAAATTATCTATTTATAAAAACAACATAGGTAAAGGTTCGTTAACTATAAAAAACAATAAAAACTACGATGTAACTATTGTTATTAAAGATATAGAAGATAACAAAACAAGTCTTATAATTCCTATTCAAGGAAACAATCACATCAAACCTATCTTAAAAAAAGATACAAAGACACCTTATTTTGTAAAACATACAGAATACACTGTGTTTAAAGAAGGAAATTCTGAAATACGCTTTCCTAAAAACACCTTTTATGAAGATCTGTATTTAGATTATAAAGCCGAAACAAACAAAGCAACTGTTCATAAACCTATTGTTCCTTTACACAAAAAATACACTATTGCATTCTTTACGGATAGCTTAACGAGTTCTCAAAAAAAGCATGCGTACATTGGCTTAAAAAAGAAAAATTATTTCAGTTTTATAGGTGCTACGCAAACAAAAAACAAATTGCATGCTAAAACAAAACATTTAGGCGATTTTTATATAAAATATGATAGTATTGCACCCAAAATATACAAGCCTAATTTTACAATTGGACAGAATATTAACAAACATAAAACGTTAAGTATACGTATAAAAGATACACACACAGGAATTAAAAATTATTACGCAACTATTGATGGAAAATGGACTTTAATGGAATACAACCCAAAAAATAATAAATTAACCTACAACTTAAACGATTTAGCTGCGACAAACACAAAACATACATTTAAAATAAAAGTTAGAGACTTGTTAGGTAACACAAAAACATTTACTTCTAACTTCATCAAATAAACCACACTTCATTGAAAAAAATAGTTTTATTATTTAGTCTTCTTTTTACCTCATTTATGTTTGCGCAAACAGGTTTTATATCTGGTAATGTAACCAACAAAAGCAAACAAAAGCTAGCAGGTGTTGTTGTAAAATATGGCGAAAAAGGTACTGTTACCGACGAGAACGGATTTTATAAAATTGAAATTCCTGCAAACAAGAAAACACTTGTAAAATTTTCTTCTTTAGGATATGGAACCGTATTTAAAACCTTTAGAGGCTACAAAAACAAAACCATAAAGTACTCTCCTACACTAGAAGTGAAAGCTCAAGAAATAGAAGAAGTTACCTTGAAAAATTATCAGGCTGCTCAAAAGGGACTCTTGCAAGTGGATGTAAAAAAATTAAAACGAATTCCTGGTGCCAATGCGGGTATCGAAAATTTATTAATGACCCAACCCGGTGTTAACAATAGCAACGAGTTAAGTACGCAATACAGTGTTCGTGGAGGTAATTTTGATGAAAATTTGGTATATGTTAATGGTATCGAAATTTACAGACCTTTTTTAATACGATCTGGGCAACAAGAAGGACTCAGCTTTTTAAATACAGATATGACTGAAAATGTGAATTTTTCGGCAGGTGGTTTCGAAACAAAATTTGGAGACCGATTATCATCTGTACTAAACATTCATTACAAAAAACCTAAAAAAGAACTTTCTACAGTAAATTTGAACCTCTTAGGCGCAAGTTACACCTACGAAAATCTTTTTTTAAACAAAAAACTGTCTACACTTATTGGAGCTCGTTACAGAAACAATCAACTATTGGTAAACAGTAAAGATACCGAAACCAACTTTAGACCTGTTTTTGCAGATATACAAACCTATTTGTCTTATCAAATCAACAAAAAAAGTAGTTTAGATTTTTTAGGAAATATTGCCATCAACAATTATAATTTTCAACCGCTATCAAGATCAACAAAATTTGGAGGATTGATACAACCTAGAGAATTGGTTGTTTTTTACGAAGGTAATGAGCAAGATGATTTTGAAACTTATTTTGGAGCGTTAAGCTACAAATACAAATTCAACAAAAACACTAATATAAACCTTACTACTTCGGTATTTAACACGCAAGAACAAGAGCACTACGATATTTTTGGAGCTTACACCATATCTGAGTTAGACCCTACTACAGGAAATCCTTTATTTACATCGGGCGTAGGTGCACAATTAGACCATGCCAGAAATGATTTAGATATTTTAATAGCCAATGCAAAATTAACGTTGCAACATAAAGTTAACAATCACAAAATAGAAGTCGGTTTTAAAGCACAGCACGAAAATATTAGAGATAGAATTAGTGAGTGGACCGCTATAGACGATAATGGAGTTACACTAAGAAACATCAATCAAGAAGTTGTAAATACACCCTTAGTTCCTTTTAACGAAGCTATCAGCCCTTTTTATAGTATTCGTGCAACTAATAATGCTGATATTTATCGTTTTTCAGGATATGCGCAGTGGAATAAAAAATGGTTTTTAGGAGATCATATTTTATGGCATCATGCCGGAGTTAGAACACAACTTTGGTATTTAAATAACAATAACGCAAATCAAAAATCAGACCTTCAACAAACAATTAGTCCTCGTTTTAGACTATCTCTTAAACCCGATTGGGAAGATACAGACATGGTGTTCCGATTAGCGGCAGGGTATTACCACCAACCACCATCGTACAAAGAATTGCGTAATCCACAAGGTGAAATTCAATTAAACGTTAAGGCGCAAGAATCTATACACTATGTATTTTCTAATGAGTATAGTTTTAATATTTGGAATCGTCCTTTTAAAATGACTTCCGAAGCCTATTTTAAGCAATTAAACAACATCAACGCCTATTCGTTAGACAATGTACGTATTCGTTATGATGCGAATAACAATACAGAAGGATATGCAGCTGGGTTAGATTTTAGACTGAGTGGAGAATTTGTACCAGGTAAAGAAAGCTGGGTGAGTTTAGGTTTTCTAAAAACCGAAGAAAACACCAATAACAGAGGTTATATAGCGCGTCCTACAGACCAACGTTTTAAGTTTGCTATGTTATTTCAAGATTATGTACCAAGTAATCCTAACTTTAAAGTGTATTTAAATTTAGTTTTAAATTCAAGCCTTCCTGGAGGTTCTCCAACAAATGCAACGGCAAATCCTATTTCTGAAAACGATATTGACAGATACAATTTTAACACACGTTTACGCCCATACAGAAGAGCCGATATTGGAGCTTCTTATATTATAGTTGACAAGAACAAACAATACGAAAAAGGCTTCTTAAGTCACTTTAAAGAATTAGACCTAGGTTTAGAACTTTTTAACATTTTTGACATCAACAATTCTACCACAAATACATGGATATATGATGTAGACAATAATAGTTATAACGGAGTCCCTAATATTTTAACAGGTCGTATATTAAATTTTAAAATAGGTATGCAATTTTAATAATCTTATTTCTATTGTTATAAAAAAGCTCAGTATTTAAAATTAAATACTGAGCTTTTTTAATTGCTGAATTTTAGTTTTTTTTAACGAACTATCTTAGCACAATCTCTATATAGACTTGGTCCTATTTTAAATATAATTTCTCCACCTACATTTTCGCCTGCATTGTTTAAACATTTAGACTTTGTATACGTTGCAAAAACAGGTAAGTTGGTGCTTGAGCTTCCTTTTAACTTTACAATAGATAAATTATTGGTGTCTTCTAAAAACAAATCTCCTGTTTGTTTTTTTGCACCTGAATCAGATAAAATTACAAATTGGTAAATTTTATTCACTTTTGTGATCTTTAACTCCCAACCTGGCTCAAAACCACTTGCAGAAATACTTTCAAACTCTGATTTGTTTTTACTAGAACAGCCTATACAAATTAATAATACAGTAAAAAGTGATAGCAATCCAAAACGTTTCATAGTGTTTAATTTATTGTAGTTTGTTTAATTTAAGTATTCTTAACTTTGTTTTAGTGATTCAAATATAAACTATAATTGCAAAATGAAAAAAAAGTACCCTTAAAAATACGTACGAATTATACTTAATTTTAAGATTCTATTATTTTAAACTACATTAAAAAACTACGAAACTACGTATATACACCTAATAACAATCTCTTTAGCTCTCATTTATAAAATAGCTTTTTGAATGATTTTTTGAATTTCGGTTCTAATATTATTTTTACCCAAGGCATTATTTTTCATGGTAGGATAGGTTCTATTAGACAGAAATACATAAATTAAGTTTGTTTTAGGATCTGCCCAAGCAAAAGTCCCCGTAAAACCACTGTGTCCAAAACTATCCATAGATACACAGTTACATGTATTTTCTACTTCTCCTTTAATATCTGGCTTGTCTAAAACAAGTCCTCTCCTATTCTTCCTCTGTTTAAAATAGGCCTTATTAAAAAGCTTAAAAGTATTCGCTCTAAAATATTTTTTAGCTCCGTATACGCCACCATTTAAATACAGTTGCATCATTTTTGCCACATTGTTGGCATTACCAAATAGTCCTGCATTTCCAGAAACACCGCCCAGCATTGCTGCAGCCATATCATGTACATCTCCTTGTAAAGTTTGATGTCGATAATAAGTATCTATTTCTGAGGGTACTATTGCTTTAGATTTATAAAATCTTAATGGATTGTACAATAATTTATTAGCACCTAATTGTTCTGAAAACTGTTCTTCAAACATTTCATCCATATGCAAGTGATAGTATCTTTCTAAAACACTTTTAAAGAGAAAAAATGACAGCCCACTGTACTTGTAGTTTCTTTTTTTACGAAGTGGTGTATTTTTTATTTCCTTATAAATCGTATCTATATACGACCTTTTCAAATATAAATCTCTTGCCACCTTTACATCAAAACCTCTAGTATTTATTTTCGAATATACTTTTTCTGATGGTAAATTAGAAATACTATCTATTGTTTTCTCATAAAAAGGAATCCATGCTTGTAAACCCGATTGATGTGCGAAAACATCTATCACTAACAAATCTGCAATTTCGCTTCCTTTTAATTCTGGCAATAAATCAGCTAAAGTACTATCTAATTTATACACTCCCTTTTCAAAAGCCTTTAAATACAAGGGTAATGCTCCTAATATTTTGGTAAGCGATGCCAAATCATACATAGATGCATTGGTGACTTTCTGTAAAGAATCGTACGTAAAATGACCATACGACTTCTCGAATATTACTTTACTGTTTTTAGCTACCAAAACCTGTAAGCCTGGCGTCATTTTTTTTTTTATGATATGAGCTGCTACCGAATCTATTTTAGATAACTGTAAAGAGCTCATTTTTTCTTCTTCAGGAGCTCCATACTGCAAACGTTGTATTGCTTTGGTTGCACTACCAGAACCTACTTTGTACGTATCAGAAACAGAAACAGGTAATTTCCCTAAAAAAGGCAATGCTCCAAAAATTTGTTGTGCTGCTACGGATTGAAAAACAGGATCGTTTTGATAAGCTACAACAACGTTAGAAACTGTTGTAAATCCTTTTAAATCTAGCAAAGCATAAGGGCTTGTAAATACCGTTAGAATTACCTTTTTATGTTTAGAAATTGCTTGTAATAAAGCAATATCTTTTTTTGCTATTTTATAAGATTTCCATGGGTGCTTACTCGATTTATGAACCCCGATAATTACTGTATTGTACTTCTTGAATTTTGTTTGCAGATTTTCTAGAGTTACATCTTTAACTTCTGAAACCCTCGTGTATTTGTTTAAAGTTTCTATAAATGTAGTATTAGCAGCATCTCCTAATGTTAATGATGCAATTTTCAAAGTATCCAATCGTTTTAATGGTAAAAAATCAGCATCGTTTTTAACCAAAGTTACCGCATTTTCTACCACTTTTTTATACAGCAAATCATCTGTAACTGTATGAATCCTTTTTTGTAGATTACTGGTAGTTAACGTTTTGTTTTTTGATAGGCCTACCCAATATTTCGCTCTTAAAATAGCAATTACAGAACTATCTAAACGCTGTTCTGTAATTTGTTTCTCTTGAATATTTTTTTTAATCGTTGCCATACTCTTCTCAACATCGGTAGGTATTAACAACATATCATTACCCGCGTTTAGAGCCTCTAAAGCAACACTATCTGCCGCAGTAAATTTGGCTATTCCTTTCATATTTAAAGCATCGGTAAACACCAAACCTTTAAAGCCAATTTTTTGTTTCAATAAATTGGTAATTACTTTTTTGGATATTGACGTTGGTCTTCCTTTTTTGGTTTTAAAAGCAGGAACATCTAAATGGGCTACCATAACACTTCCCAAATTAGATTGTGCTAATTTTTTATAAGGATACAGCTCTATAGAATCCAAACGATCTAACCCTAAATTTAAAATAGGTAATGTTTTATGTGAATCCGAAGCCGTATCTCCATGTCCTGGAAAATGTTTGGCATTTGCCAATACACCTACACTCTGCATTCCTTGTGTAAATGCAATAGCTTTGTTGGTTACATTTTCTCTATCTTCTCCAAAAGATCGATTTCCTATAATTGGATTTTTAGGATTGATATTGATATCTACAACAGGAGCGAAATTAATATGCACACCTACTTCTTTGGCATGTTTTCCTATTTGTTTTCCAACCTGATAGATAATAGAATCGTTCTGAACCGCTCCTAATGTCATGTTCCATGGATATGCAAAAGAAGGTTTCAAACGCATAGACAAACCCCACTCTCCGTCAAAACCTACAAGTAAAGGTATTTTTGATTTTTTTTGGTATTTCGTATACAATTCCACCTGCTTTTTAGGGCTTCCTTGCATAAAAATTAAACCTCCAATTTTATATTTCTCTATGTAATTACTTATTTCTTGTTCTTCTTTTTCTCCCTTATTAGAATAGGCTTGTACCATAAATAACTGACCTATTTTCTCATCTAAGGTCATATTTACCAAAATACTGTCTACCCATTTTTGTTGCACAATACTATCTATAGATAATAACGGGTTTAAAGGATTGTCTTGTGCAATACTGTGAGTAAATTGTAGTAAAAAGAATGTAAAAAACAGAAAAACTCTCATGTAATTATATTGATGGTGTATTTACAAAACGATTGTGCCAACTGTCTTTTGCAGCAACTTCCCAAGAAGTGGCAACTCCTTCTATAGTATTTACCATATTATTAAAAACAATTGTTTCCGAGTCTATGCTTCCTTCTTTTGCCTTTGTTGTAAAGTTCGATAGAGAATCTGTAACAACAGTATCGTTAACTTTATAAGCAACAGTTAATTTATTCAACATATCAACCTTTAATTCGGCCTGTATGTGTTGTACTAATTTTACCGAAGCGTCAATAGAACATCCCGAAACTTCTACAAAATCTTGATCCACAGCAATGATTAAAAAACGGTTATACACGAGTATAAAACTTCCTTTTACATTTTCGCCATGACGTGTCCATTGTTCAACAAAATCGGTAGTTGCATTACTTATAAACTCCTGTTCTTTTTCTGTAAACTCTCTATCCGATTGGTAAATCCAAACTCTAGAGTTTTGGGGTAAAGTATGGTAGGGTACGTACATAATTACTTTAATTTGGTATTTAACGTTTTTAATTTAATACTTGTCAGTACTTTTTTTGTGTATAGCGGAAAATCAGCATTCATAATCCAATTATAATAACCCGGGTTTTCTGCTAAAACATCTAAAACAGTTCTATTTTTATATTTTCCAAAGGTGAAAATCTCCTCATCTTGCTCGTTAAACTGAATAAAACCAGCAAAATCTGCTCGCTTGTTGTGTGACGAGTATGTACTTAAACTTGCAACATCTGTTCCTAAATCTTCGTATTTTTCAATTTGTGCCAATAAAATTTCATAGGTAGCATTTGTATCAGCTTCTGCTGAATGTGCTCCTTCTAAATCCTTATCACAATAAAACTTGTAACCCGCAGTTAAGGTTCTTTGTTCTTTTTTATGAAAAATGGTTTGAACATCTACAAACTTCACGTTTGTCAAATCAAAATCAGCAACTTCTGCTCGTAACATTTCTTCTGCCAACAAGGGTATATCAAATCTATTAGAATTAAACCCTGCCAAATCGCATCCTTTAATTAAAGTATAAATGCTCGGTGCTAATTCTTTAAAAGAAGGTTCGTTCGCAATTTTATCATCTGTTATTCCGTGTATATCAGACGATTCTTTAGGTATTTTAACACCTGGGTTTACCAACCATGTTTTACTTTCTTTATTTCCGTTAGGAAAAACTTTTAAAATTGATATTTCAACAATTCTATCTTTTGCTATATTGATACCTGTTGTTTCTAAATCAAAAAAAACAATGGGTTTTGTAAGTGTTAAATTCATGTTCTGTGTATGTACTCGTAAAATTAAAAAAATCGATAGAAAGCACTCTACGAATCTGTATTAAAAACTCATATTTTCACAATGTAATACAAGTCTATAAAAATTAAACCACCTATCTATCTACTATCTTAAAAATAGATATAAAAAAAGTCCCTCAAAAGGGACTTTTTTTATTCAGTATTAAATATTAGCTTCTCCTAACTCCTTTAACTTTTCTGTATTTTCGGTAAGTTTTAGCTCATCTATAATTTTATGAATATCTCCATCTATTATTTTTGCTAAATCATACAAAGTCAATCCAATTCTGTGTTCAGTTACACGTCCTTGCGGGTAATTGTAGGTTCTAATTTTAGCAGATCTATCTCCACTTGCTACTAATGAATTTCTCTTAGCAGAATCGGCAGCTAATTTTTTTTCTAGCTCTTGTTCGTACAAACGAGAACGTAACACCTTCATGGCTTTATCTTTGTTTTTGTGCTGCGATTTTTGATCTTGACATTGTGCTACCAAACCTGTGGGTACGTGTGTTAAACGTACAGCAGAATAAGTGGTGTTTACAGACTGACCTCCAGGACCTGAAGAACAGAAATAATCTACACGAATATCGCTTTGCTTCATATCAATATCAAACTCTTCGGCTTCTGGCAATACCATTACTGTAGCTGCAGAAGTATGTACACGTCCTTGTGTTTCTGTTTGCGGTACACGTTGTACACGGTGTACTCCAGACTCAAACTTTAAATCTCCATATACATCATCTCCAGATACACTAAAAATAATCTCTTTAAACCCTCCAGAAGTTCCATCTGCAATATCTTCTACTTCACATTTCCACCCTCTAGTAGATGCATACTTTGTATACATTCTATACAAATCTCCAGCAAAAATACTTGCTTCATCACCTCCTGTACCCGCTCTAATTTCTACAATTACATTTTTAGCATCTTCCGGATCTTTCGGAATCAACATAAATTTAATTTCTTCTTCTAACTGTGGAATTCTTTGAGTTCCTTCTTCCAATTCCATTTTAGCCATTTCGACCATTTCGGCATCAGATCCATCAGATATAATTTCTTTTGCTTCTTCTATATTTGCAACTATTGTAGCATATTCGTTACCTTTTTCTACAACCTTGCTTAAATCTTTATATTCTTTATTAAGTTTTGCATAACGCTTTTGATCTGTAATAATATCTGGTTGAATAATTAAATCCGAAACCTCGTCAAAACGTTGCCTTACAATTTGTAACTTATCTAACATGCTTTATTTTTTGTAAGTAGCAAAATTACAATTTATAATTGATATTTTGAAGTATATATGTGGAGTAAAACAAGAATGTAAGCATAAAAAAACCTCATAAAATTATTATGAGGTTTTAGTCGCACTAAATAAACTAAGATGTTAAGCTTATCGTATCCTATCTACAGATTTTACAAGATCTTCATCTTTCTTTATTGCTCTGTTTGCCATGACTAGCAAAACTATAATAGCAATAGGAAAATAAATCCCAATACCTTTCTCAGAAATTTGCATTTCTCCAGGTAATTTTAGAGATAAGTATAACAATACACTTAATAAATAGAAGTTGATCAGAATGTTTATTCTATTTACAACAAATTGATTTTGTCTATTTTTATAACCCAAAATAGCTACAACAGACAAAATTGCTGAAATTATAAAAAACACTCCTACTGATTTTAAAAGAACTGAGCTATTTAACAAAGCTGTAGTTAAAACAACTTTTATAGTTTCTTGAATGGTAAAAAACGAAACAAAATTGGTTAGTATTCCTGCTAAAATAAAAGCTACACCTATATATAATGTTTGTTTTCTTTGTATCATACAATCTAAATAACTGCAACAAATTTACATTTTCTTTTTTATTTTAAAACACTTTGATACCTAAAAAAAAAAACTATATTTGTTACAGCTCAGTAAGCTATTACAGTACAAATACTTAAATACTGTAAAAATTCAAAACAAAGTCAAAACACAACATTGCAGTCGTATATTAAAGATGATCATACCATAGCATTGTTATCATAATTTACCATACACATTTATAAATGTTCGAAATCTCTCAATTAAAAGCAAAAAAGCTTGTTGATTTACAGGAAATTGCAAAAACCATTGGATTAAAAAAAATTAGTCAATTAAAAAAACTAGATCTAGTTCATAAAATTTTGGAAACTCAAACTTCTTACAAAGTCGAACAAGAAAAAGAAGAGCAACCTAAGAAAACAGAAACTGAAAAAGAGCCTAGAAAAAGAAGTCGTATCGTTAAAGACAACAAACCAGCGTCTCGTACTGCAGAAGAAACCTCTGAAAACATTACTCCAAAAGAAACTTCGGAAACGCAAAAAGAGCCTACACCTACTCCATCTAAACAAGATGAAAAAGTAGAAAAAAACGAAAACGCGAAACCTAGCCATAAAAAACAAAACGAACATTCGAACACAAACGAACATCGTAAAAATCAAAATAACGCGCACAACAACAACCCGAGACACAACAAAAACGGATTGCGCAACAATAAAAACAACAAAGGAAAAAGTTTAAAAGATCCAAACTACGAATTTGACGGAATTATTGAAAGTGAAGGTGTTTTAGAAATGATGTCTGACGGATATGGATTCTTAAGATCTTCTGACTACAACTATTTATCATCTCCAGATGATGTATATGTATCTCAATCTCAAATTAAATTGTTTGGCTTAAAAACAGGAGATACTGTTAAAGGAAACGTACGACCACCCAAAGAAGGAGAAAAATACTTTCCATTAATTAGAGTCTCTAAAATAAACGGATTAAACCCTAAAGAAGTAAGAGATAGAGTTTCTTTTGAGCACTTGACACCATTATTCCCAGAAGAAAAATTCAATTTGGCAGGAGCTAAAAGTGCTTTATCTACTAGAATTATCGATTTATTTGCTCCTATAGGTAAAGGACAAAGAGGAATGATTGTAGCACAACCTAAAACAGGGAAAACAATGTTATTAAAAGACATTGCCAATGCTATAGCTACCAACCATCCCGAAGTTTACCAATTAGTTTTGTTAATAGACGAACGTCCGGAAGAAGTAACAGACATGCAACGTAATGTACGTGGTGAAGTGGTTGCCTCTACTTTTGACGAACCTGCAGACAAACACGTACGTGTTGCTAATATTGTATTAGAAAAAGCAAAAAGATTGGTAGAATGTGGACATGACGTTGTAATACTACTAGACTCTATTACACGTTTGGCAAGAGCCTACAACACTGTAGCTCCAGCTTCTGGTAAAATATTATCTGGTGGTATAGATGCTAATGCACTACACAAACCCAAACGTTTTTTTGGTGCTGCTCGTAATATAGAAGGCGGTGGTTCTTTAACTATTATAGCTACAGCATTAACAGAAACCGGTTCTAAAATGGATGAAGTTATTTTTGAAGAATTTAAAGGTACGGGTAACATGGAACTACAGTTAGAAAGAAACATTGCCAACAGACGTTTATACCCTGCTGTAGATTTAATAAAATCAAGTACACGTAGAGATGATTTATTATTAGACGAAAAAACAGTGCAACGCATGTGGGTATTACGTAAATACTTAGCAGACATGAACCCTGTGGAAGCTATGGAATTTATTAAAGACCGTATTAGAACTTCTAAAAACAATGACGAGTTTTTAATTTCTATGAATGGCTAGTTAAATTCAATTACTGTTCACCATAAAAAGGTTATTTGAACTTACATTCAAATAACCTTTTTTATTTTATAGAATACTGATTCTACAAACTATTTACTTACAAAAATATCAATAACAACAAACAATCCTCTCTTTATTACGAATTACACAACAAAACAACAACTATCATTATTTATTAATAAATTATTGTTTTTTTCTTTATTGATTAAAAAAAAATATTTAAATTCGTTGTTATTAACATAAAAACATATAAAATGAAAAAAATTATCTTAAGTTTAGCTGTTTTAGCAGGTATGGCGGTAAACGCACAATTTGCACCTAGTTACGATGCTATTAATGGTGTACCTTTTTCTGAATTTAAAGAAGCAAATAACGCTACCCTTAGAGCTGGAGAAACATACACGCTTACAACTACTTATACGGCTGTAACAGGTCCAGATTTTGATACTGATGGACATTTAGAATTAAGACTCGTATTAGCTGCAGATGCTTTTGGATGGGCATCACCTAATAGATCTCAAATAGAAACAGTACCTTTTTCAGAAGAACCTGCTACCGCTAATTTAGTAGTTACAATACCAGAAGATTATGTATTACCTGATGGTGCGGAAAACTTGGTAGCTTTACAAATACATAACGAAGTAAACGAGAATGGTGCTGCTGAATTTGTATGGGATTGGGGTTGGAATATTTTACCTCCAGCAACTGCCTCTAACAGATCTTTCAACAAAGCTAGTTTAGACGCTTCTTACAGCTCTTCTCAAGATGCTGTTCTTTTAGGTGAAGCTAGCGCTTACAAAGTATTTGATATTGTTGGTAGAACTGTATTATCTGGTTCAGGTGCAACTGTAGATACTTCTTCTTTAATTTCTGGAGTTTACATTATTTCTACTGAAAACGGAACTAAGAAATTTGCTAAATAATTTTAATTAAAATTATTTAACATTTTTTAGAAAAGGTCGTCATTTAATTATGATGACCTTTTTTATTTAAAATATAAGTATATAATATACCTTAAACTCTATTATTAAGATAGATATTATATTACATAAAATAAAATACTCTAATAAATCATTTCTATAAACTACAAATACTAAAACATAAAATATTCAATTTTTAATATTGCAGGTAAAAATATTTTAAATGGTATTACTCATAAAGAAATTAATACTATTACACTAAGCTCTGGTATTTATTACTTACATACCAATTACGGAAATTATAAATTTTTAAAGTAAAAATTTATAAATCCTTAAAAAAGCCACTACAATTAGTAGTGGCTTTTTTTATTACAACACCCACTTAGTAAGGTTTTACAATATATAGTCAATCCAAATAAGACTTCTAACATAGTTCTACAACAAATACCATTTTATATATAATACATTTGTAATCAGTAATATTAGCAACACTTATAGTTTTTACTACATGATTAGTTAACACAAAGAAATAAAGAGTTTTACCTATATTCTTTTATTCAAAACTTTGTTACACTCTGCTTCATGTAATCTAACCAAACTCACTATTTGATATTCACTAATATTTACGTAATTTTGCAACCTATATTTTTAAAATATGATACAGAAACAAGGACTATACTTACCAGAATTTGAGCATGAAAATTGTGGTGCAGGTTTTATATGTAACCTGAAGGGTGAAAGAACCAATCAAATTATTCATGATGCATTAGAGATATTAGTGAAATTAGAACACCGTGGAGGTGTTAGTGCCGACGGTAAAACCGGAGATGGTGCTGGATTGTTAATAGACATCCCTCACGATTATTTTAAAAGAGTTTGTGAATTTGATTTACCTGAGCAAAGACAATATGCTGTGGGAATGGTGTTTTTACCTAAAAACACAAATCAACACAAATTTTGTAAAGACGAATTTGAAAAAGAGGTTGCAAACCAAGGTTTAAAAGTTTTAGGTTGGAGAGAAGTACCTGTAGACTCTTCTCAACTTGGAGAAATTGCTTTGGCTTCTGAACCAAACATAGAACAAGTTTTTATTGGTCAAGGAGATTTAGAAGAAAACATTTTTAGAGCTAAATTATATGCAGCTCGTAAAGTTACAGAACATACAATTCGTAACTCTAAAATGTCTGAAGCTAGTTATTTCTACTTACCTAGTTTGTCTAATACTACGCTTATTTATAAGGGTATTATTATGCCAGAAGATATAGGTCCTTACTATACAGATTTACAACAACCAGATTTAGTTACTAGATTAGCTTTGGTACACCAACGTTTTTCTACAAACACGATGCCTGCTTGGGAATTAGCACAGCCATTTAGATTCTTATGTCAGAATGGTGAAATTAATACTTTAAGAGGTAATGTATCTAGAATGCGTGTTCGTGAAGAAATCATGCAATCTGGTGTATTTGGTGATCAAATAGATAAATTATTCCCAATTATATTGCCAGGAAAGTCTGATTCTGCTTCTATGGATATGTCTGTCGAGCTATTAACGCTTACAGGTCGTTCTTTACCAGAAGTAATGATGATGACGATTCCAGAAGCTTGGGAAAAACATGCTACAATGTCTGAAGACAGAAAAGCATTTTACGAATATAACTCTTGTATCATGGAGCCTTGGGATGGTCCTGCCTCAGTTCCTTTTTCTGATGGAGATTATGTTGGTGCCTTATTAGACCGTAATGGTTTAAGACCTTCTCGTTATACCGTAACTAAGAGTGGTAAACTTATTATGTCATCAGAAGTTGGTGTTGTAAAAGTTGAGCCAGAAGATGTTCAAAGTCATGGTCGTTTAGAGCCAGGTAAGATGTTCTTAGTAGACATGAACGAAGGTCGTATTATTGACGATGAAGAAATTAAAAATAAAATTGTTTCTGAAAGACCTTACAGAGAATGGTTAGACAAAAACAGTTTACAATTAAAAGATGTTCCTAATAATAACGAGGGATGTCCTATTGAAACTCTTGACTTAAAAACACGTCAGCGTTTATACAACTACACTATTGAAGATATTCAAGAAGTAATTGTACCAATGGCGCAAGTTGGTAAAGAGGCTTTAGGTTCTATGGGTATCGATACACCAATGGCTGTATTGTCTGATAGACCTCAATTGTTACCTAATTATTTTAAGCAATTATTTGCTCAGGTAACAAATCCACCATTAGATGGTATTCGTGAAGAAGTTGTAACTGATATTAGTTTGGCTTTAGGAAACGATAAAAACATTTTTGATATCACTGCTGATCAATGTAAAAAACTAAGAATTCAAAATCCTGTTATTTCTAACAACGATTTAGAAAAGATTAGAAACATTGACGTTGAAGGTTTCAAGGCAGAAACTATAGAAATGTTGTATGAGAAAGTAAAAGGAATGAACGGTTTAGAGGATGGTTTAGAAAACATCATCACTCAAATCACAAAGGCTGTAGATAAAGGTGTTAACATCATTATCTTATCAGATAGAGGTGCTTCTAAAGACAAAGCTCCTATTCCATCTCTTTTAGCTTGTTCTTACGTACACCATCAAATGAACCGTTTACGTAAACGTTCTTACTTCGATATTGTAATCGAATCTGCAGAACCACGTGAACCACATCATTTTGCTACATTATTTGGTTACGGAGCTTCTGCTGTAAACCCTTACATGGTTAACGAAATTATTCGTTTACAAGTACAAGAAGGTTTCATCGAAATGGATGAGCAAAAAGCTGTAGATAACTTTAACAAAGCCATTGGTAAAGGTATCTTAAAGGTAATGAACAAAATTGGTATCTCTACATTACACTCATATAGAGGTTCTCAAATTTTTGAAATTGTTGGTTTCAATTCAGAATTCGTTAACAAATATTTCCCTTACACTGCTTCTAGAATAGAAGGTATCGGATTGTACGAAATTGAAAAGGAAATTAACGAACGTTACAAGTACGCATATCCAGATACATACATCGACAAACGTTTAGGTTTAAACATTGGAGGTGATTACAGATGGAGACGTAATGGTGAGCGTCACATATTTAACCCTACAACTGTTGCAAAATTACAACAAGCTGTAAAGTTAAATGACCAAGCTGCTTACGACGTATATAAAAACGCAATTAACGAACAATCTAAAGGATTATTAACCATCCGTGGTTTGTTTGAATTCGATAACTTCGATCCAATTCCTGTAGACGAGGTAGAACCTTGGACAGAAATTGTAAAGCGTTTTAAAACCGGAGCAATGTCTTATGGATCTATTTCTCGTGAAGCTCATGAGAATTTAGCTATTGCCATGAACCGTTTAGGTGCAAAATCTAACTCTGGTGAAGGTGGTGAAGACAGAAGACGTTTCCAACCAGATGCAAATGGTGATAATAAAAACTCTGCGATTAAGCAAGTAGCTTCTGGTCGTTTTGGAGTAACATCTCACTACTTAAGTTCTGCAAAAGAAATACAAATTAAAATGGCTCAAGGAGCTAAACCAGGAGAAGGTGGTCAGTTACCAGGTACAAAAGTATTGCCTTGGATTGCTGATGCTCGTAATTCAACTCCATTTGTTGGATTGATCTCTCCTCCTCCACACCATGATATTTATTCTATTGAAGATTTAGCACAATTAATCTATGATTTAAAGAATGCCAATCGTGAAGCTAGAGTAAACGTAAAATTAGTATCAGAAGTAGGTGTTGGTACCATTGCAGCAGGTGTTGCCAAAGCAAAAGCCGATGTTGTATTGATTTCTGGATACGATGGTGGTACAGGAGCTTCTCCTTTAACATCATTAAAACACGCTGGTTTACCTTGGGAACTTGGTTTAGCAGAAGCACAACAGACGTTAGTATTAAACAACTTACGTTCTCGTATTGTTGTAGAATGTGATGGTCAGTTAAAAACAGGTCGTGATGTTGCTATTGCAGCTTTATTAGGAGCTGAAGAATTTGGATTTGCTACTGCACCTCTAGTTGCTTCTGGATGTATTATGATGCGTAAGTGTCACTTAAATACATGTCCAGTAGGTATTGCAACTCAAGACAAAGAATTACGTAAAAACTTTAAAGGTACGCCTGAGCACGTAATTAACTTTTTCTACTACGTAGCAAACGAATTAAGAGAAATAATGGCACAATTAGGATTCCGTTCTGTGGATGAAATGATTGGTCAGACACAAAAAATAAATGCAAATAATGCAATTACGCATTACAAAGCAAAAGGATTAGATTTATCTGCAATTTTACACCAACCTGCTGGATACAGCGATTTACCAGTAAAAAACACAGAAAAACAAGATCACGGTTTAGACAATGTAATTGACTTTAGAATTTTAAAAGATGCGCACGCAGCTATCTTTAGAAAAGAAGTTACAAACTTAAACTACCCTATCGGAAATACAGATCGTTCTGTAGGTGCTATTGTATCTAACGAAATATCTAAAATTTACGGTCACTTAGGTTTACCAGAAGATACCTTAAACTTAAACTTTAAAGGTTCTGCCGGACAAAGTTTAGGAGTATTTGGAGCTCATGGTATTACATATACGGTTGAGGGAGATGCGAATGATTACTTAGGTAAAGGTTTATCTGGAGGTAAAATTATTGTGAAAAAGCCCGCTAATGCAGACTTTGTAGCAGAAGATAATATTATTGCTGGTAACGTTTGTTTATTTGGAGCTGTAAAAGGTGAAGCTTATATTAACGGTATTGTAGGTGAACGTTTTGCTGTTCGTAACTCTGGAGCTACTACTGTAGTAGAAGGTGTTGGAGATCACGGATGTGAATACATGACAGGTGGTAGAGTTGTTGTTTTAGGAGATACAGGACGTAACTTTGCGGCAGGTATGTCTGGTGGTTATGCATATGTATTAAACACTACAGGACAATTTACAAACGGTTTATGTAATGAAGAAACAATTGATTTTGATCCTATAACCGCAGAAGATGCTGCTGAATTAAAAGGATTAATTGAGAAGCATGTTGCTTACACAGATAGTAACCGTGGTAAAGAAGTATTAGCAGATTGGGAAAACAATTTAGCTAAATTTGTAAAAGTAATGCCTAAAGAATACAAAGTAGCTTTAGAACGTATTGCTAACGAAGAACCAATGTTTGAAGAATTAACAGTATCATAATATGGGAAAAGTAACTGGATTTAAAGATTTCGAAAGAAAAGACGAATCGTACAAAGCTGTAGAAGAGCGTGTACAAAATTATAATGAATTTACAGTCCCATTAAGTGAGGCTGAAATTACAGAACAAGGATCTCGTTGTATGGATTGTGGTATTCCTTTCTGTCATAGTGGTTGCCCGTTAGGAAATTTAATTCCTGATTTTAACCACATGGTACACCAAGGAGAGTGGCAAAAAGCCTCTTTAATATTACACTCTACTAACAACTTCCCTGAATTTACAGGTCGTTTATGCCCTGCTCCATGTGAAAAAGCGTGTGTATTAGGTATTATAGAAGATCCTATTTCTATAGAAAATATAGAAAAAAACATTGTAGAGCGTGCCTTTGCAGAAGGTTGGATTAAACCACAAACTCCAAAAACAAGAACTGGTAAAACAGTTGCTGTTGTTGGGTCTGGACCTGCAGGTTTAGCTACAGCACAACAATTGAACAGAGCCGGACATTTGGTTACTGTTTTTGAAAGAGATGATGAAATTGGTGGATTGTTACGCTACGGAATTCCTAACTTTAAAATGGAGAAAGGAATTATCGATCGTCGTGTAGCTATTTTAGAAGCTGAGGGAATTACTTTTAAAACAAATGCGAACGTTGGTGTTAATGTTTCTGTAGAAGAATTAAAAGCTTTTGATTCTGTTGTTTTATGTGGTGGAGCTACACAAAGACGTTCTTTACCAACTAAAGGTATTGATGCTGACGGTGTGGTACAAGCAATGGACTTTTTAACACAGCAAACTAAAGTTGTTTTAGGTAAAGAAGTTAAAGATCAAGTTTTAGCTACTGATAAAGATGTGATTGTTATTGGTGGTGGAGATACTGGTTCTGACTGTGTGGGTACTTCTAACCGTCAAGGAGCAAAATCTGTGGCAAATTTTGAAATTATGCCAAAACCTCCTGGACACAGATCGCCAACAACTCCATGGCCTTACTGGCCTTTACAACTTAAAACTTCTTCTTCTCATAAAGAAGGATGTGAAAGAAATTGGTTGATTAACACCAAAGAATTTGTAAAGGATAAAGACGGAAAATTAACGGCATTAAAAACTGTTAATGTAGAGTGGAAAATGGTTCCTGGACAAAGACCTCAATTAATTGAAATTGAAGGAACTGAAAAAACTTGGCCTTGTGATTTAGCATTACTTGCCTTAGGATTTACTGGTCCAGAAGCCACAATAGCAGAACAATTAGGTATTGAAACTGATGCACGTTCTAACTATAAAGCTGAATATGGTAAATACCAAACAAATATTCCTAACATTTTTACAGCAGGTGATATGCGTAGAGGACAATCTTTAATTGTTTGGGCAATTTCAGAAGGTCGTGAAGCTGCACGTCAGGTAGATATTTATTTAATGGGAAAATCTGATTTACCATCTAAAAATGAAACTGGAGATTTAGTAGCAATACAATAACAATATCCATATATATTTTAAAAAACCTTTACGTTTATTCGTAAAGGTTTTTTTATTTGATATTTGTCCCGTCCTAAAATAGCGTTACAATCAAATGTTATT
>JAHDFK010000004.1 GCA_020628175.1 Wenyingzhuangia sp. | reverse complement strand
ATCTGTTTTTAACTACAAAGATACATTTATCCCCAAGTTTTTAGCTTGAGCCGTTTTAGCATCATTAGGTGTTTTAGCTCAAGATAATCCTAATAAGTACAATGCTTTTATTAAACAAATTCAAATTAGTAGGAGTGGAGATGGGTCTATAAAATTTGCTTGGTGGATACCTAAAGAATTTTGGCAGTTAACATTAGAAAGAAATAAAAACCTTAAAAAAAGTGCAATAGATGAGTATTTAAAAATACTTTCTCCATATATGATGTTAGCAGTTGTTGATGCAGATGCCAGTGTTACAGGAGCGTTTCATTATAGAGATGCTGCTTATTTGTCGTCTAAAATGATTTTAAAAGATGTATATGGTGCTGAACACAAATTTATAAAAGAAACGAGTTTATCATCTGATTTAAGAGCTATATTGGATTCGTTTAAGCCTGTTCTGAAAAGCTTACTTGGGAGTTTAGGACAAAATATGCATTTTTTTGTCTATTCTGATCAAGATGTAAAAGGAGAGCGTTTTTTTAATCCATATATTAAAAACGATTTTACACTAACGGTAGGAGAGGATGTGTATAAGTGGAAAACTCCGACATCAGCATTGTTGCCTTTAAAGTTTTGTGATATTGATAAAGAATATTTAAATGGTGATTGGAACTATTGTCCGTATCATGGAAATAAATTAAAAGAAGCTGAGAAATAATAGTATTGTAATTAGAAGGAACGTTGTTTGATTACAGTTATAATACACCTTGATATAAGTATAAAGAATATTTGTTGAATTTATCCGTGTGTTTAGTATTGTTGTGATGTTTTTTTAATGTAATATGTTTTTATTCAGATATTTAAGTTTATTCCGTTGTTGTTATTGTCAAGTATTATATATATCTTTATATCAGAAAAGAATATTTTCTTTTTCATAGCATTTTTTTTTGCCACTCCTTTTTATAGGAGTGGTTTTTTAGTTATAAAAAGTACATACTGTAAGTAGTGTAACTATTTGTTGTGTACTACGTCTAAAACCTTATGAAAAACGAAATATTACAAATAGATTTAATTTACGATATCATATGTCCTTGGTGTTTTGTAGGACATACTCGTTTGTTAAATGCTGTTAAGAACACAAATACGCGGGTATCAATAAATTTAATTCCATTTCAAATACGTCCTTCTATTCCAGAAATCGGAATTGATATTGAGACCTATTGGAAAGACAAAGGAGTTACGAATGTTTTAAAAGCTTATGAAAATGTTGCTGAAGCGGCAGCTGCAGAAAACTTAGAAATTCACCCTGATAAATTTTCTAGAATACCGAATACCTTAAAAATACATCAACTAATTTTAAAGGCAGAAGAAAAAGGAAATGGATTACGTGTTCTACATACTTTGCAAAAGGCTTATTTTTCTCAGGGTAGCGATCTCACCTTACTGCCAGTGTTAATAACTCTTTTAAGTTCGTACCTGACAGCCAAAGGTTAAAGAGGCTTGGAATAGTAAAGAACTTCGTGATTTAGTTTTGGAAAAAGAAAAAGAGGTGAAAAACAAGAAAATTACAACGGTACCTACGTATATAATTGCAAACAAGTTTAAGTTGTTTGGTGCAGTTTCTAATTATAAATTAAAAGATATGTTAACGCAATTAGCGTTTACAAATGTAGTAGGAGAATCTTGTGATATAACAGGTAATGAATGTTAAATGGCGTTGTACACTATTTAACATTCGATACTAACATTATAAAACTCATTACTATCATAAGTCCATCTTCAATTATTGTAACGGTACTCATAGGAAGATTAAAAACATCTCCAAGACACGCGCATTGAATCTTTTTCTTATTTAAAACTGTTTGAAGAACTCCTATAATACTGATAGTCATGATTAATAAAGTTATACTATTGGTTACTAATGGAAAAATATTCAGAAGAAAGGAAATACCTAAAATCAACTCAAGAAAAGCATATATAGTGCCCCATATAGGAAACCTTTTAGCAATCACATCGTACATTTGGTAGCTATTACTGAAACCTTTTAGATTTAACATTTTGAAAAAAGAAAAGATTAAAAAGAATCCAGACATGAAATGTCTACACCATCTCTTAAAAACAAAAGTTTCTAAATAATATTCTATACATAAAGTGATGATGGTAATATAAATAAAAATCAAAATAACTGGTTTGTAGATGTTAAACCAATTTTTCGTTTCGGTATTAGAATATTTATGTTCTCTAAGTTGATATTTACTATCTAACACACTTTGTAATTCTTTTTGGGTAATATTTCTTTGAACATCTATTACAACCTGATTGTTATCTTTTGAAGCCTCTACATGAGTTATTCCGGAAACAGTAAGTAATGAAGTTTTTACTTTAGCTTCACAACTACCACATGTCATTCCTGTTAAATTATATGTTTTTTTCATAGTTCTTAAGAATATGTAAACTAGGAATTAAGGTTTAGTTTCATTCCTAGTTTTAAATGATTAGTTATGGTATAAAACAATTTCTCCTTCTTTGTAATTTAGAATATAAAGACAATTATTATAAACAATAATATCTGTAGGAGAAGATATATGTTCGGTTAAAATTTGTTGAAGAGCTCCTTCTAAATCATATATCAAAACTCGTCCGTTTTCAAAATCAGTTACAAATATATTAGTGTTATTAACATAAATTCCGGTAGCTGCATTTATGGCTTCTTGCTCTCCAAATTTGAATAGAAAATCCCCATTCAGATCAAATACTTGGATACGGTGATTATATGCATCAGCAACATAAATTTTATCTCCATGAAATTGTACATCTGTAGGATAATGAAATGCTCCATCTTCTTTTCCTTTCTTTCCTATAAATTTCCACTGCTGACCATCATAATAAGGTACTTTGTGATTATAAAAATCAGCAATAACGATTTTATCATCATGTACAGAAATTCCAGAAGGAGCATCTAGTTTAGCAGAAACATCTATTGGTTTTAAATCGCTATTATATTTTAATATTTGGTCGGTACCATAGTTCGCAATAAAAATATTATTAATACCTCCCTCGATATGCATGGGTCTATCAAAATTATCAACAACTTTGGTTGTTTTGAATTCTGAATCTAGCCAAACTAAACGTTGGTGATCTGTATCTGATAGTACAATTTCATTTTTTTGTATAGATATTCCTACAGGGTTAATTTCATTCAAACTGATTTTTTTACCGAATGTCCATTCCGTTTTTGAAATACATGAAATAAAACTGCTTAGTATGAATAGTGTAAATAACGCTTTTTTCATGATTCTTATTTTTTACGTTTGTATAAACAACATGGAGGTAAACTCTCATATTTAGTTTTTAGAGCACTGAATAACTCTGTATCGTGACCTGCATTTGCAATTGCTTTTTGAGCTTTTTTTATAATGGATGCGTTACTAGCCTCAATTTTAGTCATTTTAGTTTCTTTATTCCATGAAACAGATTGAACTCCCTTAATTGATAAAGCAGCTCTTTCTATTCTAGCTTTACACATATCACAATTACCATAGGTTTTAAATTCAGAAGTTTGTAGGTCTGCTACTTTTGTAGCTTGTTTTACAACTGATTGTTCTACCTCACCTGTATTTCTTGTAATTAATACATGAACAGGGGTATAACCTGCTTTCTCAACTTGTTTGTTAACTTGTTCGATAGTTAATTTATTTTCAGAAGGATAGCTAAAGGTCATTTCACCTTTCTTCATTTCAATAGCTATTTTTTTGATGCCTTTTAACTCTTTAAATTTTTTCTCTAAGCCATAAGCACAAAAAGGACAGCCTAGTCCATCAACTTTTACGTTAAATTCATCTAACTGAGCGAAAGTTACAGTTGAGAATAAAATAAATATGTATATAAATATATTTTTCATGATTCTTAGTTTTTAAATGTTTAAAAAACAAAACGAGTACCTAGTAATAAGTTGTTCTTAAATTTATTTACTGTTTCTGTTTTTTGATAAATAGGAAATTGATAAGCTATATCGAAAGTAAAGTGCCCCTTTGCATATTGAATACCTTGAGCATATTTGAGAATGTTATCTTTTACATTATAAAAATAACTTTGCTGTGTTTCAAAAAATAAATTCAATTGTTTTACAGGGTAAGTAGGCTCTAATAAAGGTAAGCCAACCCCAAGTTTGTAGCTTAATTCATTCCATTTAGTATTCGCAACAGTATTAATTCCTAATTCATTAGAAATACCAAGAGAAATACTTTCGTAGCCTGCAACAAATCCGTAAAATCCTTGGTATTCATTTAATACATCTCCTTGTAATTCTTTTACATCTTGAAAGGGAATTTTTTGTAATGTTTTTGCCACTATTCTAAAAGTTTTAGCTTTTCCATCTTTTCGATACAATTGATACTTTAGAACCAACTCGGGTACTAAAGATTGAAAATCATTTCCTTTTCTTTGTCCAAAAAGATAAGGTAAATGAACCGCTACTAAAGTATTAGCAGTAGGTAAATAATGAAACATTAAAGGAATTCGAGTACTTTCAATTCCTTCTTCATTTTTATGTTCTATAAGGATTTTTATCAATTTTGTCCCTTGGCCTAACATAATAGGTTTATCTGTTGTGATTGGAGGCCCTTGTGCAAAAGATTTGCAAAATACAAGCACCATCAACCACAAACTAAATTTATAAGTTTGCATATGATTTTTATTAAATTCTTAAAAAATAGAGACTGAATAAACAGTAACGTCTAATGAAATTAAGAAACAAACTGTGGTGGTTGAAAAAATGAAGAAGTGTAGGTAGAATTACTTTCTAAGTATCCAAAGTATGATTTTGTGAATTCTATTTTTCGAAAATCAATAGAAAAATAAAGTGGCGGAAGAACTAATTGTAAACTACATGTACAAATATCGAATCCTTTACAGCAGTTACTTTTTGAATTATTCTCTTTTTTACTTTTTTGTTTATCCATTTTATGACAACAAGAATGTGAAGTTTTAACTTCTTTCTTACTCATAGTCATCTGACATTTATTTTCATTGAAAGTTACAGACTTTGTTACAAAAGACTGAACAGAGAATGAAAAACAAAGCAATATGGATAATAGAATTTTCATTAAATACAAAATTAACAAATTTTAAGCCAAAAAATAATATAAGTAACTTTAAAACATAAAACATTTCAAAACAACGAATAACGTTAATTTGAACTTTGTTATAAACTTAAAATCTTGGATTTTAATTGAAATTGTGTTCGTCTAATAATTTGTTTTCCAAATCTCCAAACTAACGTTAAGCAAACCCAATTTCTACAAGCTGACCTACTTCGAATTCAGAGGTTTGAATTTGTTGCTTTTTAATGTTTATTTTTTGTGAGCCAATTAATACTGTTACAGATTGTTCTTCGATACTTAAAACAGTTGCCCTTAAAGTATTGTTTTTGTTGTTTAAAAATAAATCGTTAGCAAGTCCTTGCTCAATAATTTCTCCCTGATTCATCACAAAAACATAATCTGATATTTTTAAAACTTCCTCAATGTTGTGACTTACCATAATTACGGTAAACTTGTAGGTGCGTTGTAGTTTTATGAGATAGATTTGTAGCTTGTTTTTTAAATGCTGATCTAAAGAATTTAAAGGTTCGTCTAAGAGTAATAGTTTAGGTTCTTGTAGTAGTGCTCTAGCGAGTGCTATACGTTGTTTTTGGCCACCAGACAATTCATCGGGTTTTACATTTAATAAATGTTTAATTTCTAGTGTTGAAATTACATCGTTAAGTAGATTTTGATTGATGTTTGTTTTTGAAAATGTAATATTTTTTAAAACGGTCATGTTTGGAAATAAGCCGTAGTCTTGAAAAACGTAAGCTATTTGTCTTTTAGCAATAGGATAAAACTCTTTAGAGCTTGTTTTTAACCAATTTGTTTTTCCGTTGGTAATTCTTCCTTTTTTAGCTTTATCTAGGCCACTAATTAAGCGTAATAATGATGTTTTACCAGATCCTGACGGACCATAAATGATATTGATAGCATTTTTTTTAAAAGAGGCTTTAATGTTTAGGTTAAACTCTCTTTTATTGGAAAAATAAGTGTGTTGTAGGTTGCAATCAATCATTTTATCAATTTTTTAAGATATCCTCCGTTGGTTATATAAACACTAATCAATATAAAAAAAGAGAGCGCTAAAAGAATAAAAGAGTATTGATTTGCAGCTGTGTAATTTAACGATTCAACTTCATCGTAAATAGCAATAGATGCTACCTTGGTTTTACCAGGTATGTTACCTCCAATCATAAGTACCACACCAAACTCTCCAACTGTATGGGCAAAACTTAAAACAATTCCTGTTAAAAGTGCGGGTTTTATGTTGGGTAGTAAAATACGACTTATGATGGTAGATTTAGATTTTCCCATTAAGATAGCTGTTTCTGTATACGATTTTGGTAAAGAGCTCAATCCTGCCTGTATAGGATGTATCATAAAAGGCAAACTGTATAAAAGAGAAGCTAACAATAAACCCCAGAAAGAAAATACAAATTGAATATGAAAAGTGTTTAAAATCCAACTTCCAATATATGAATTAGGACTTAGGAGTAGTAAAAAATAGAAACCCAATACTGTAGGAGGGAGTACTAATGGTAAGCTAATAGTAGCTTCTATAATAGGTTTTAATTTAGATTTGGTGCTAACTAACCAGTACGAAACAGGAATGGCAATAAAAAACAACACAATAGTGGTTGCGGTTGCTAATTTAAAAGTTAATAATAAGGGTGCAATTTCCATAAAATGGTTTTATAACTAAAGGTATAGCTTTATTCGTTTTCTATAACAACCAATGCCATTTTAATAGCGGCATAATCTAATTGTTCGTTAAAATATTCGTAATAACTCTTTAATGAGTTAGGGTTTTCTATAGTGTTTTTGGCTGTACGTACGGCATCTATTTCTTTTTTAGAAACAAAATCAGTTAAATCAACAGAAATACCTTCGTTATAGAGTTTTACAAAATGGCTTTGAATCGTGTTTAGTGTCAAACCTCTTTCAATAGCAATATCTTCGGGAGATTTGTTTTGTTTGTAAAGTTCGTAGGTTTCTAAATGTGTTGGGATTTTACTTTTTTTAGAACGCTTTACAGTGCTTGTTTTTTCTTTATTAAATTTAATGATTTCGGTAATAAAATCATATCCGTAATCTTGTAGTTTTTTGTTTCCAACACCTTCAATTTGTAAAAAATCATCGTCTGTGACAGGGCGTTCATTTGCAATGTTTTTTAACGTAGCGTCACTAAATACAACGTATGCGGGTACGCCTTTAGCTGTGGCTAATTCTAAACGAAGCACACGTAAACGCTCGAATAAATTATTGGTTGGTTTGCTGTTTTTTTGTGGTGTCTTAGCATCAACTTTTACGTAATCGGTAGGTTGGGTTAGGGCTACTTTCGCACGATTAAAAAGTACGTCTTTAGAAAGTTGATTTAGCTTCAAGCTATTGTTTTCGTGAAACGCAATTTCACAAAATCCTTGATTGATTAATTGAATTAGATATTGTTGCAGGTTTTTCCACGAAATATCTTTAGCAACTCCATAGGTTTTTAATTGGTGGTAATTTTTATCGAGAATGGTTGCGTTTTGTGATCCTCTTAAAAAATCTATCAATACGTTGGCAGCTTCTTTTTCTTGAAGTCTAAAAATTCCTGAAAGTAGTTTTTGAGCAATTACAGTTCCATCAAAAAAAGTAGGAGGGTGTTTACAAATGTCGCAATTTCCACAGTTTTTAGTTTCGGTTTCTCCAAAATAGCTTAACAGAATATTTCTTCTACAACTGGTAGCTTCAGCATATTGTCGCATACGCTCTAACTTAGCTAATTGTACTTCTTTGTTTCCTGATGTTTCGGCAAACTTTTGTAGTTGAATCACATCAGCATATGAATGAAAAAGAATGGTCTCTGAATCTAATCCATCTCTTCCTGCACGACCAATTTCTTGATAATAACCTTCTATGTTTTTTGGAAGATTGTAATGAATAATCCATCGAACGTTCGATTTGTCAATTCCCATTCCAAAAGCAATGGTTGCACAAATAATAGGTGTGCTATCGTGAATAAAATTTTCTTGTGTTTTACTTCTAACTTCGGGAGGTAATCCTGCGTGGTAGGCTGCTGCTTTGTAGCCTTTTTTTTGCAATCGTTCTGCGAGCTGTTCGGTTTGTTTTCTACTCAAGCAATATACAATACCCGATTCATTAGGTCTTGATGCGACAAAATCTATAATTTGATTTACTCTGTCTTGTGCCGGTCTTACTTCTAAACTTAAGTTGGCTCTGTTAAAAGAACTAATGTTTCTTTTGGCGTGCTCTATATTTAGTTGCGTGGCAATATCTTCTCTAGTAGCTTTATCTGCAGTGGCGGTTAAAGCGACTAGCGGTGTGTTTGGAACTCTTTTTTTTAAAAAGGCTAATTGTGTGTAAGCTGGTCTAAAATCGTGACCCCACGAAGAGATACAATGTGCTTCATCAACAGCAATTAAACTAATTTCGCAAACCTGACTTAGTTGTTCGAAAAAACTTAAGCTTTCTGGTGCTAAATAGAGTAGTTTGATTTCTGAGGCTTTTACACTTTCTAAAATCGTATTATTTTCTGTTTCTGACTGAGAACTATTGATGTATGCAGCAGGAATACCATTGGCATTAAGTGCATCTACTTGATCTTTCATCAACGCTATTAGCGGAGAGATCACAAGTGTGAGTCCTTTAAAAAGAATGGCAGGTAATTGGTAGCAAATAGATTTTCCTCCACCTGTAGGCATAATTACTAAATTATCTTCTCCATTTAAAATACTTGAGATAACTTCTTTTTGTAGGGGTCTAAATTGTTCGTAACCAAAATAGTCTTTTAGCGTTTTGTGTAAAAGTTTATTCTGATCAGTCATAAGAGATATATTTAATATAAAAGAATAGCTTCGTTTAGTACTTCGTCTAGAGTTTTCAAATCAATATCTTTAGAAGTAGCAATGGGAAGAATTTTTATAGTTGTTCTGTTTCCTGCTTCTAAAGAAGGGTGTGTTAATTTGTAGCCTCTCGCAAATCCTATATAAGGTTGGTTTGTGTTTTTGTCTTTCCAGAAATAGCACAAAGGTTTTTCCTTAAAATATAAATAAGGTAATTTCCATTTGTAATACAATTGAATTTCTGGGTGGAAATTTTTGATATGTTTTATTAAAAAAAGAAAGATTCCTTTGTTGGGTTCTTCAATTTTCTCAAAAAAAGTATCAATTCCCGACATTTACGCTAAATAATAGTTTAAAGATTCTGTAATTAACTCTGTAGTTACTTTGCAGTCTATTTCGCAATGTTCAATACTGTTTAGTAATACAAAATTTACTTGCCCATTTACATTTTTCTTGTCGTGTTTTAAAAATTCTAAAATAGCCTCATAATCTTCTGTAAGTACTGGTACTTTACCAAAGATACCTATAATTGTTTCTTTTATAATTTTTAAATCGTTTTCAGGAAAATTTAAAAGTTTCGATGAAATATAAGTTTCTGTAATCATACCCAAAGCAATTGCTTGACCATGAGTTAAAGTAGTTTTATGTTCAGACTCTAAAAAATACGATTCTACAGCATGTCCTATGGTGTGTCCAAAGTTTAAAATTTTTCGCAAACCTCCTTCAAGTCTATCTTCTAAAACAACTTCGTTTTTAATTTCTATAGAACGATGTATCATTCCTACCAAATCAATTTGTTCGGTAGTTTTTAAAAATTGTTTCCAAAGTGAAGCATCGTATGTAAGACCGTATTTGATGATTTCAGCCATTCCAGAAGTAATTTCTCTTTCAGACAATGTTTTTAAATACAAAGGATCGATGATAACCATGTCAGGATCTGCAAACAATCCAATTTGATTTTTTAGTACTCCTAAATCAACACCTGTTTTTCCTCCAACAGAAGCATCTACCATACTTAATAACGTTGTTGGTATGTTTATAAATTTAATACCACGTTTGTAAGTAGAGGCAACAAAGCCTCCCATATCGGTAATAACACCACCACCTATATTTATAAGTAAACTTTTTCTGTCGGCACCCAAGTCTGTGAGTGCTTGCCACAAACTTGTACAAGTACCTAAGTTTTTGTTTATTTCTCCAGATTCAATTTCTATAATCTCAAAAGTAACATCGTGTTCTATTTCTTGCTGTAAAATAGGCAAACAGTGCTCGTGCGTATTCTCGTCAACTAAAATAAAAATAGTTTTAAACTTTCCGTTTCCTATGTAAGTGTTTAAGAATGTATAACCATTTTCTTGAAAATGAACAGGGTAGCTAGTGGATGTTATTGTTTGCATGATTCCGTTAAAATTTAATGCAAAATAACATGAAAATATGGGAAAAATAAATCTTTAAGAAAGAAATATAAAAACTTCAAAAAACTTGATAAAAGTCAAGAGTATGAAAGAAAGAATGAGTTGTGTTAACGTATGTTAAAATGCGATAAAAAAACAGAGGTACTTTGGAAATTTTTATATAAATTGAGTCCGAATTTAAAACTAAGATATGAAAAAAAATACTTTATTATTTTTTGTTTTACTAACTTCTGTTGTGTTTTCGCAAACTCCTGGGGGTGTACCAACAACCAATATGAGTCTTTGGTATAGTGGGGATAGTAATATAACTGATAGTGGTACGCTTACCTGGGGAGATCGAAGTGGATCCGGCTTTGATGCTTACCAAACTACAGCAGCAGCAAAAGCGAGTCAGACAGATTTAATGAACTTTAACGAAAGTTTTACGTTTGACGGTACAGATGATTTCTTTGCTGTAGAAACATTAAATTATGCATCGGGTTCTACAATAGAGGACTTATATGCTTTTGTAGTATACAAGACTGGTTTTTCTGCTAATGGAACAAGTGATAACTGGTCGTTTTTAGATTTTGATAGGAGTGATGCTTATAATATTAATGTTTCTGGAAGCGGAACTTTACAAATGTCTTATAAAGATGGTGGAGATATAAGAGATAATAGAGCTTTTCAAGTAACAAACGATAATCAACCTCACATAGGTACGTTTATTTTTGATAATGCTTTTACCAATGAAACTCGATTGAAAGTTGATGGTCGTTTGGATAGAACTTTTGATAGAACAGACTCTGATATTACCATAACAGCTGATAGATACGGTTTTGTTGGTGACGGTTCTGAAGCATCTAGTGAAAATGGAGGGAAAAATGAGATTTATTATGATGGTAATATTGCTGAAATTATCCTTTTTGACAAAGGAGCAATTACTGCAAATGAAATGCTTAGAATAGAATCGTACTTAGCTTTAAAGTATGGAGTTACTTTAGATGTCTCGAATACAAATTATGTGAATTCTGCAGGAGATGTGTTATGGGATAATACAGACTATTGGCACAATGTAGGAGGTTTAATTAATGACAGTACTACAAGTGCAATCAATCAAAAAATAGCAAAATCTGGAGATACAGGTTTGATTGTTGCAACAAATGATGATTTTACATCATCTAACAATGCAATGTCTAGAACCTCATTACCTTTAGGTGATTATTTATTGTTTGGAGAAAATGATGAGCATGGGTATACATTATTCAGTAGCCCAAACAACTATATTTTTAATAAACAATGGTTGTTTAAAGAAGGTACTAACGATACAGGGTTGGTGTATGTAGCCTTTCCTAAATCAGAATTTCCTTCAGGGACAACTGCTCAGTTAATTGTAAGTACAGATGATGTTTTTGATGGAACTGATACGACATATCCTCTAATGGATGATGGGACATACTTATACAGAGCTATCAATTTAAATGATGGAGATAGAATTACTTTTATTACGGGTGCTTTTGATGTGCCAAAATTAGCAGGTATTGATGTGACTAGGTTTGATTTAATTATCAAGGCTGATGATATAGACTCTGGTTCTGGGTTAGATTTAAGAGATGGTAGTTTAAATCAAGCAAATGCGTTTCAGACTAATACAGATAGAACTCCGGCAGATGCTTTTATGAACTTTAATCCAACATTAGATTTTGATGGTGCAAATGATTATTTAGCTATTGAGAATAAAAGATACGAAGCAGCAGATGTAATTACAGATTTACACGGATTTGTGGTGTATAGTACAGAGTTTGATACGCAAGACGCGAATCCGGATTTTGATAACTGGGCGTTGGTAGATTTTGATAGAAGTGAATCTTACAATATGTTTATTAGACCTGATGGGAAATTAGCTTTTTCTTATCAGTCAAGTGGAACAAAAGATCAGTTTAGTGAATCGTTAGGAAATGATGGTATCCCGCATATTGCTGAGTTTATTTTTGATTCAGGTCAGACCAACGAAACATTTATGAAGTTTGATGGTAATATAGAGTTTAATAGTGATTTAACTTCTGGTAATATTGTAGTGAGAAATAATTCATCAACTACTCCAAGATATGGTTTTATAGGAGATGGTTCAGAAGCAAACACTGAAAATGGATCAAGAAATAATATTTATTATGATGGACAAATTTCTGAAGTTATTGTTGCGGATAGAACTGGTTTTTCTGATTTGGAGACAAAACAAATAGAAACATATTTAGGATTAAAATATGGTGTAAGTTTACATCCATCTATTTTTGATTATAGAAATTCAGCAGGAGCAATTATTTGGAACAATACAGATTATTGGAATGGTATTGCTGGTTTGATAAATGATTCAGAAGATAGTGATATAGATCAAAAAGTTGCACAATCAACATCTGCGCAAGATTTAATTGTAGCAACAACCAACGATTTTTCTTCGCCTAATGCTGATGCCTCTAGAACATCAGTTCCTTTAGGAACCTCATTATTGTTTGGTAGTAACGGATCTGGAGTAGGAGTTTTAAACTTCAATCCTCTTCTGAGCCAATATTTAACATCTAGACAGTGGTTATTTACAGAAACAGGAGGAAACACAGGAACTGTATTTGTTGCTATTCCGAAATCATTTTTTCCAGATGACTTAATATCTATTGAAGCAATAATTAGTACTGATGACGTATTTGATAATTCTGATACAAAAGTAACCTTAACCGATGATGGAACAAATTATTATTTTTCTAGAGATATGTTAGATGGTGAAAGATTAGCATATACTTTACTATTACCTGAACAACCAACACCAGGTGCAGTTAATGCAGGCTTTGGTTTAAATATGTGGGTACGTGCAGACAAAGGTGTAACAAGTACAAGTGGTATTATTTCTTCGGTAACAGATGAAAGTTTTAATGGAAATGGAGTTGTTCAAAGTACAAACTTAGACAAGCCAACGGATGATACTGATATGACTAATTACAACCCTACCATGTCTTTTGATGGTGTTAGACAACATTTTGCTGTTGAAAGTTTAAATTTTAGCTCGGCTGGTGAAATAGATAAATTATATACGTGGGTGGTATATAAAACAGATCATAGTTCAACCCCATCGGGTACTCCTGATACAAGTAATAGAGCATTTTTAGACTTTGATAGTTCTAAATATTTTGGAACATACATTGGTGGAGATGGTAAATTAGGATTCTCATATACAGAAGGAGCAGGTTTTGGTATAGAATATACCTCTACAGGTACAAGTGTAAATAATAACGGAAGAACCAATATTGCAGGTTTTATTTTTGATGCAAGTACGGGTGCAAATGACACCTTTATAAGATCAAATGGTGCGGACGATTTTACAGGAGATGTAAATAATTCTAATATTGGTACAGGTGTAACAAGATATGGATATGTGGGAGATGCTTCTTTAGCTGCTACATTTGATGGAGGTTCTAGTGAAGATTATTATGAAGGAAATATTTCTGAAATAATATACTTTCAAGGACAAACTATTCCTGATGCAGAAATTAGAAGAATTGAAAGTTATTTAGCTATTAAATATGGAATTACATTAGATAATTCTGCAGGAGGTTTAAACGGTAACTACGTGGATAGTAGTGGAAGTGTTTTATGGGATGCGGTAGCAAATGCAGCATTTCATCGAAATGTAGCTGGTATTGGTGCTGATGAAGATACTGCTTTGTTACAAAAACAATCAAGATCTGAAGCTGAAGGAGGAATTGTTACAGTAGCATTAGGAGCAACTGTAGAAGCTTCGAATGTTGACAATACAACTGATTTTGATGATGATAAAGATTATTTATTATGGGGAAACAATGGTACTGATGCAATACCTTCTTTAATAGATGATGGTGCGCCTACAGGAACTTGTCCTCAAGTATTTAGAAGATTAGATAGAGATTGGAAAGTAGTTAATATTGGTAGTGTAGGAACAGTTTCTGTGTCATTTGATATGTCTACAATATCTAACGAAAATAATTTTGATTTATTGATTGATACCGATGGAGATGGTGATTATACAGGAGTTACTCCTATAACTACAGGTGTTTTAACAGATGATAACTTAGTTTTTTCAAGTGTTAATTTACCAAATGGAGCTGTATTTACGTTAAGAACTAAAACGGCACAATCTCAAATATCATATGCAGGAGGTACATGGTCTGGTGGTTCTGCACCTGATGGTTCACCAAATACAAGTGATTTTGCAAAATCTGTTTCTATAGAAGATAGTGTGTCGTTAACTCAAAATGCAAACTGTCAGTGTTTAAGTGTTGCTACAGATGCTGTTGTAACAGTACCTACAAATTCATATTTAAGAGTTGAAGGTTTATTAGAGTTAGATGGAGATATTTATTTAGAAGGAGATTCTGAGTTAATTCAGAAATCTACAGGAGTAAATACAAATACAGGTACAGGTACTATTCATAAAATTTTAGATGATGCAACAAGATCTGAATTTAGATATAACTATTTTGCTTCTGTTGTAAATACTTCGGGTAGTTTCTCTTTAATAAATAATTTAAAGTTAAATACAGGCGCTACGTTGGATGATAATACGGATTTTACTTACACAAATGATTTAGATGGGTCTGGAACAACGATTAGTAGACGTTGGTTACATACAATGAATAATGCAATTCAGTTTACCGAAGTAGATGAAAATGAGTCTATGAATCCTGGAGTTGGTTATACCATGAAAGGAACAGGAGTTGCCGCATTAGACCCTAAAAACAAATACAACTTTATCGGGAATCCTAATAATGGAGACATAACTGTACCTGTAACTACAGGAAATTTCTTGTTGACAGGTAACTTATATCCATCAACAATTAATGCACATGACTTTAATACATTAAACACAGGGGGATCAGGAGTTACAGAAGGTATTATTTATTTGTGGGATCAACCAGGGGGAAGTGAACACTTTCCAGCATTAACCGACAATAGTGGAGGATATGCTACAATTGGGGCAGGAATGACAGTAGGAGCAGCTACTTTAGAAGATGAAACTACAGGAGTATCTGGAGCGACAACGCCAACAGAATACCTACGTCCAGGTCAAGGATTTATTGTATATGCTACAGCAGATGGAGATGTGAAATTTGACAACTCTTTAAGAGTTTCTGGAGCAGAGTATGATGGGGCAAGGCATTTTTTCAAAACAAATGAAATTAAGACAATTCGTCCAATTATTCGTTTAGGTTTTGAATTTAAGCTTGGTAATGGTAAAGTATATCACCGTCAATTAGCAACTGCATTAGACGGAAGCTCTATGGCTAAAGAAGTAGGAAAAGACGCATTTATGTTTGATTACTTTAACAACGATGCTTACTGGGTTATTGAAGGTGAAGAAGATAGATTTATAATCACAAGTGTACCGGCAGCGAGTGATGATTTAGAATTACCTATAGGAGTTGTTGTAGATACAGATAGAGAAATAACCTTTACATTGGATGGTGTAGAAGATTATACGGGTTCTGTTTATGTATACGATAAAGTAGAAAATACAGTAAATAATATAAAAGAAGATATGTATACAGCATTTGTAACTTCTGGAGAAACAAGTGATAGATTTAGTTTGGTATTTAAAGGAGAAGACACTTTAAGTAACGACGCTATACTTACAGAAGGAGTTAAGAACGTAGTAAGTTTCACAAATAATGAATTAGAAGTTACTTTAGAAAAAGGAGCTATAGAGAAAATAGAAGTTTATAGTTTAACAGGAAGTACGTTGTTAAGTTATAAAGAAACAAAAGAGACGAACCATTCGGTAGTAAAAACAAATGGATTGTCTAACAATTTCTATATTGTAAAAGTTGTTACCAATACAGAAAGCTTTACCAAAAAGATATATGTAGAGTAATTACACTTTCTAAAAAATAAAAAAAAGGGTCTACTAATACTTAGCAGACCCTTTTTTTTATTTTTTACAATAATTAACATACTTGTGTATTTTTAGTCTAATAAAATTATTGTTAACATATATTGTATAATCAAGATTTAGTTAGTTTTTTTTGTTTAAAAAGAATTACTTTTGTAATTGAAAAAATAAATAAACAGAATGAAGAATTTTCTTAAAATCGTTTTATTAGTAATTTCAATTTGTTCCTATGCACAAGGACCGGCAAATGTATCTTCAAATTTAAATTTGTGGTTAAAAGCAGATACAGGTGTTGCTGTATCCGGGGGAAGTGTTACAAGTTGGACAGACCAATCTACAAATGGATATGTATTTAATACAGCTTCAGGAACACCCACATTAGATTTAACAGGGATTAATAATCAAAGTTCTATTGTATTTGATGGAAGTTCACATTTACAATTAGCGACTACAAATTTAGATATTAGAACATTCTTTATTGTATATCAACATACTTCAGTTAGGCCTTGGGAAGTTCCATTTACAAATAATAACGGAGCGGGTATTTTTCACGGTCAAATAGACGATACAACTGTGTATAGTGATGTATGGACACCAACTGCAACCAAAAACGGAAGTTCTTTTGTAAATGGTAGTGTGGTTGACTTGTTAGCTCATCCAAGACCCAAAACAGTTGAAATACATTCTAGAATTTTGACAGCCAATGATAATACTACGTCGACTTATTATGTAGGTAGAGATAGAACGTTTTCAACGAGAAGTATTACAGGACAAATTTCAGAAATAATAGCTTACAGTACGGAGCTATCTGAAACAGATAGATTAAAAGTAGAAACCTATTTATCAAGAAAGTATGGTGTTGAATTAGAAAACACATCTGGAGGAACGAGTGGAGATTATGTTTTGAGTGATGGTAGTTTAATTTGGGATGCTTCAGAAAATATAGATTTTAATAACAATAGACTTCACTATGGTAGAGATAATAATGCAGATTATGAAGATACAGTTGGTGTTAGTTCAATAGATGAACCTATTTTGACGGTTGATAAAGGTGCTACATTTACAAGCGATTTAGATTATTTGTTATTTGGAAACAATAACTTATCAACAACATATTCGTCATCTAATTTACCTACTGGAGTTATATCTAGTTTAGAACGTTTGTGGAAAGTTGAGACAAATGGTACTCCTGGTTCCGTAACAGTTTCATTTGAGTTGGGAACTGGAATTCCGGATACTGGAAATGCTAGTGATTATGTTTTAATTTTAGATAATGATACAAATTTTTCAGATGCTACTGTAATTGATGCAACTTCAATAACAGGAGGTACTTTGTTAAACTTCGATGCTGTAAACTTTACAGATGGTCAAATATTTACAGTAGGATTAAAGTCTGCTATTTTTACTCCTGGAAATGTTTCTTCAGGAATTACACATTGGTACAAAGGTGCAAGTACATCTGCAACTATTGACGGGGAAGTTATTACTCAATGGAACAATTCAGTATCAAGTTTAAATGCTTCGCAATCTGGTACAAGTAATTTTCCTGTGCTTAGCGAAAATCAACATAACTTTAACCCATCTGTTTATTTTGAAAATGGTGATAATGGTTATTTTAACTTAGATCTTGATGCTATTAACGATAGTAATTATAATATTATAGCAATCGTTGAGAGAGATGGTAGTGATACAGATAACTTTTTATTAGGTACAGAAGGTTCTTCAAGTAATAATGCATTAGATTTTGGATACAACCTAGATAATTCACTAGAGTTAGATCAATTTTCAAATTCATTGACTACTTCTGTAAATAATTTTAATACACCAATCAATTCTATTGCATTGGTGCGAGGTAGTTTAGATAGTGCTTCAGGAAAGCTAGTTTCTGAATTAAGAGATGGTGCGTATACTGAGAGTACTGATTTGGTGAATTCTTTCTTAACTGGAGATCATACAGGTGTTTTAGGTAAAGGATCAGCTTCAGACGGATTCAATGGATATGTTTCTGAGGTAATCATTTACAACCAAACACTTACAAACACCGATTTAAGAAAAATTTATTCTTATTTAGCGATCAAGTATGGTATTACGCTAAGTAGTACTGATGGAATAACATCAGGGAATTATAGAGATAGTGATGATCAAATTATTTGGAATAATACAGTAGGATATGAAACAAATATAATAGGTATCGGTAGAGATGATCAATCAGCATTGTCACAAATTAAATCTCAGGAACAAAATACTACTTTAGGTGTTGTTATAGAAAAAGAAATTGCTTTTACAGGAGATGATCAATTTGTTATGATTGCTAATAACGGAGCAAGTGAGTCTGTTGTACCAACTTCTACGATAAATAACTACAAGAATATAGTAGGTAGAGTATGGAGAACTCAAACTACAGGTACACCAGGTACCGTAAATGTTAGTTTTACCTTAGGATCTGGAGTTCCTAACACAGGATTAGATTTTGATTACGCATTACTAATAGATACAGATACTGATTTCTCAGATGCTACGATTCAAACAGAAAACGTTTCATTGGTTGGAAATACTCTTACTTTTAATAATGTAAACCTTAATGCTGATGGTTATTTTACATTAGCTTACGATAGAACTATTTCTGGACCTGGAGATGTTGATACTACGAATTTAAGTTTATGGTTAAGAGCAGATAATAATGTTGTTACTTCTGGTTCGGATGTCTCTCAATGGCAAGATTCTCATAATTCTTTTGATTTTGTTACTGCGAATGATAACCCTCAGTTAAATGATAGTGGAATTAACTTCAATCCCTCTATTGATTTTAACGGAAATGATGCTTTAACAATAAGTGGTAATTTAGATGTAAAAACTGTTTTTATTGTATACAACCATACGTCTGTCAGAAGTTGGGAAACTCCTTTTACAAATAACAATGGAGCAGGTGTTTTTCACGGTCATGAAGACGAAACACAAGTGTACAGTAGCATATGGACACCTAACAATACGAAAAATGGAACTTCGTATGTAAATGGAACTACAACAGATTTATTAACACACGCAAGACCGGTTAGAACAGAAGTACACACAAAAGTTTTAGTAACAAACGAAACAACAAATACAAGTTATACTATTGGTGCAGATAGAGGAATCTATAATTCTAGAGGTATTACAGGACAAATAGCCGAAATAATTTCATATTCTAGTAATTTATCAGATTCAGACAGAAATAAGATCAATAGTTATTTAGCAAGTAAATATGGTATTACATTAGATAGTTCTATAAATTATATAGCGAGTGATGGAACTACCGTAATTTGGGACAAAACAATCAATGCAGATTACTACGAACGTGTTGGGGTTATAGGTCAAGATGATGCTTCAGGATTGAATCAAAAACAATCAAAATCAGGAAGTGAAAACAGTGTATTAACTGTTGGATTAGGAAGTATAGCAGCTACCAATGCATTGAATAGTTCTAGTTTTGATGACGATTTAGACTTTTTAGCTTGGGGATCAAAATCATCTGGGACAGTTTTTGGAATAGAGTGTGGATTACCAATTTTAAAAGTAAATAGAGATTGGAAAGTTCAAAACACAGGAAGTGTAGGTACTGTAAGTTTATCTTTTGATATGACTGATATCTTAGAGCCTCAAGATTTTGATTTATTGATAGATGTTGATGGAGATTTTACGACTACAGGAGATCAAACAACAATAACACCTGTACCAGCAAGTGGAACAGACTTAAGTTTTAGTGGTGTAACACTACCAGATGGCGTTGTATTTACCTTGATAAGAAAAGATGGATATGAAATTGTTTTTGACATCTCAGAAGGAGGATGGTCTGGAGGATCAGGTCCAGGAGGTGTTGCTAATATAGATGACGATGCTAAAAGATTTATTATAAAAGATGATTTAACTTTTACATTGGTGTCAGGAGAAAGTTTTGAATGTACATGTTTAAATGTTGATGCAGGCGTAACATTTACATTATCTGAAGATAAATATGCAAGTACAACAGATTTGGTATTAAATGGAGATATTTATTTAGAAGGAGAAGCAGAACTGATTCAGAACTCAGTAGGAGTGAATGAAAATACGGGAACAGGAAATATTTATAAGGTTTTAGGAGAAGCTACAGATTCACCTTACCGTTACAACTATTTTGCATCTCCAGTACAAACTTCAGGAAGCTTTAGTTTAACAAACAATTTAAAGTTTAATACAGGAGCTACTTTAGGAGATAATACAGATCCTAGTTTTACAAGAGATTTAGATGGTTCTGCTAACACATTAAGTACGCGTTGGACGCATACGATGAATAACGATTTTGCCTTTTTAGAAATTACAGAAGCAACTACAATGAACCCAGGAGTAGGGTTTACGATGAAAGGAACAGGAACGTTAAACAACTATAACTTTATAGGGAGTCCAAATAACGGAGACATTACGGTACCTTTAACCTCAGGAAATTTCTTGTTAACAGGAAATCCATATCCATCAACGATAGATGGTCATGCATTTAACACCTTAAATTCAGGAGTAACAGAAGGAATTATTTATGTATGGGATCAACCTATAGGAGATGAGCATTTCCCAGCAGTTACAGATAATAGTGGAGGATACGCAACGATAGGAGCAGGAATGACAGTAGCAGCAGCAACTTTAGAAGATGAAGTAACAGGAGTAACAGACGCAACAACGCCATCAGGTTATTTAAAGCCAGGACAAGGATTTGTAGTTTATGGAGATGCCACAGGAGATGTTCAGTTTGAGAACAGTTTGCGTAGTGGAGTGGCTTTCGATCCTTCTCGTCATTTCTTTAAAACCAATAAAACGAAAACAATCCGTCCAATTATCCGTTTAGGATTTGGGTATACAAATTCAGAGGGAAAAGTGTACCACCGTCAATTAGCAACAGCTTTAGATGGAAGTTCAATGGCTAAGGAAGTAGGGAAAGATGCTTTTATGTTTGATTATTACAACAACGATGCTTACTGGATTGTACCAGGAGAAGAAGATAGATTTGTAATCACAAGTGTACCGGCAGCGAGTGATGATTTAGAATTACCTATAGGAGTTGTTGTAGATACAGATAGAGAAATAACCTTTACATTGGATGGTGTAGAAGATTATACGGGTTCTGTTTATGTATACGATAAAGTAGAAAATACAGTAAATAATATAAAAGAAGATATGTATACAGCATTTGTAACTTCTGGAGAAACAAGTGATAGATTTAGTTTGGTATTTAAAGGAGAAGACACTTTAAGTAACGACGCTATACTTACAGAAGGAGTTAAGAACGTAGTAAGTTTCACAAATAATGAATTAGAAGTTACTTTAGAAAAAGGAGCTATAGAGAAAATAGAAGTTTATAGTTTAACAGGAAGTACGTTGTTAAGTTATAAAGAAACAAAAGAGACGAACCATTCGGTAGTAAAAACAAATGGATTGTCTAACAATTTCTATATTGTAAAAGTTGTTACCAATACAGAAAGCTTTACCAAAAAGATATATCTAGAGTAATTACACTTTCTAAAAAATAAAAAAAGGGTCTACTAATACTTAGCAGACCCTTTTTTTTATATTTGATATACCAACCAAAATTACGTTATGATCAAACGAATATTATTTTTTGTAGCCATACTTTTAGTACTAGATGTGTATTTATTTACCAGCTTTAAAAATTACTTTAACAACCAGAGCATTAAGTATGTTTTTAAATGGTTTTATATCGTAAGTATGTTTGTTAGTTATGCTTGTTTTGCATTGATACTTTTTAAATTTGATGACAGGCCTACTCAAGGGAATTTATGGATTAATTTATGGTTTGGATATACATTTGCGTTTCTAGTTTTAAAAATAGGACTATTTTTAACAGCAGGTTTTGATGATGTTATTAGAATTGTAGAATATTTAGGGAAAAGTCTTTTTAAGATTTTTGTTCCTACAGATAGTACTGTAAATTTTGGGGAACGAAGAAAATTTATAGGGCAGGTAGGCTTAGGTATAGCCAGTATTCCTTTTTTTTCTATGTTATATGGTATCACTAAAGGAAAATACAATTACAAAGTAAAACAAGTTGCGTTATCTTTTAAAAACTTACCAAAATCATTTCATGGTTTAAAAATTGTTCATATTTCAGATATTCATTCAGGGAGTTTTGATGATATCAATGAAGTACAACATGGTGTGGATTTGATCAAAGAACAGAATGCGGATTTAATTTTATTTACGGGAGACTTGGTGAATAATGATGCCGTAGAAATAGTACCGTATATTGATATGTTTAAGCAAATGAAGGCGCCTTTAGGTGTGTTTTCTAGTTTAGGAAATCACGATTATGGAACGCATAAAAGGTGGAAAAGTAATGAAGAAAAAGAGCAAAATCTATTAAGTTTATTTCAATATCAGAAAGAAATGGGCTTTGATTTACTAAATAATAAAAATAGAACGATTACCAAAAACGGAGAAGAATTAGAAATTATTGGTGTAGAAAACTGGGGAAAGCCACCATTTCCGCAAAAAGGTGATTTATCAGTAGCATTAGAAGGGACTAAAAAAGATACCTTTAAAGTTCTATTATCTCACGATCCTACACACTGGGATGAAAAAGTAGTACCGCATGAGCAACATATAGATTTAACTCTTTCTGGGCATACACACGGAATGCAATTTGGTGTAGAAATACCTGGTTTTAAATGGAGTCCCTCAAAATATATATACAAACGCTGGGCTGGATTGTATCAAAATAAAGGACAATATTTATACGTAAATAGAGGTTTTGGTTTTTTAGGTTTTCCGGGTAGAGTAGGTATTTGGCCAGAAATTACGGTAATTACACTAAATTCTGATAGTTAATGGAAGTATTTGAACAGCGTTTAAAATATTGGTACGAAAAATCGAAACTAGCTTTAGCAAATAGAGAAGCAAAAAAAGAGGAGTTGATTAAAAGAGGAGAGTTGGTTGAATTTTCTGAAGCTCATCCGGACTTTCGTATAAATATGATTAATGTATGTGGCGTATACGAAGTAGCTGGTGGAAACCCTGATTTTGAAGATAGTTATTACACAGGTCTGTTACATATCGATTTGATAAGCAATCAAATAGAAGCAAGTTGGTTGATAGAGGGGGAGCAACATCAAACGGGGTATGGTTTTGTGTTTAACAATACACTTATTATTCATTTTAATTATACATCAGAAAAAGAATTGTACAACGGTATTGTTGCCTACGAATTTATAACGCAAGATATTGTAATAGGAAAATGGACGGAAGAAATAGCCATTGAAAATGCTTTTGAAATGGGTAGAAAATTAACACCAGATGAGTTAGGAGAACCGTATCCAGAAGATTTTTTTAGCGCCAACTAAACAACAGATCCTATAAAAACGTTAAATAACAAAGTTTAAGCATAGAATCTGAGTTCTTTTAACTATTTTTGCGCTTTAAATTTAAAGCATACCATGCAAGAAATAAGAAACATTGCTATTATAGCGCACGTTGACCACGGTAAGACTACCTTGGTAGATAAAATTATTGATCAAGCAAAAGTATTAGACGAACGTAAAGAACGTACAGATTTACTTTTAGATAACAATGATTTAGAGCGTGAAAGAGGTATTACAATTCTTTCTAAAAACGTATCTGTAAATTATAAAGGAACAAAAATCAATGTAATTGATACTCCTGGTCACGCCGATTTTGGTGGTGAAGTAGAGCGTGTATTAAAAATGGCTGACGGTGTTTTATTATTAGTAGATGCTTTTGAGGGACCAATGCCTCAAACTCGTTTTGTATTAGGTAAAGCTATTGAGTTAGGATTAACACCAATTGTTGTAGTAAACAAAGTAGATAAAGAAAACTGTACTCCAGATATTGTACACGAAAAAGTTTTTGATTTAATGTTTGCTTTAGAAGCTTCGGAAGAACAATTAGATTTTACAACAATTTATGGTTCTGCTAAAAACAACTGGATGAGTACTGATTGGAAAGATCAGACAACAGATATTGTACCTTTATTAGATGCTGTTTTAGAGTCTATACCAGCAACAAAATACAATGAAGGAACTCCTCAAATGCAAATTACTTCTTTAGACTTTTCTTCATTTAAAGGAAGAATTGCTATTGGACGTATTTTCCGTGGAGATTTAGAAGTAAACAAAGATTACATGTTATGTAAAGCTGATGGTTCTACTAAAAAAGTTAGAATTAAAGAATTACATGTTTTCGAAGGTATGGGGAAAGTCCAAGTAGAAAAAGTACGTTGTGGAGATATTTGTGCAATTACTGGTTTAGATGATTTTGAAATTGGAGATACAGTAGCAGATATTGATAATCCAGAAGCATTGCCTAGAACAGAAATTGATCAGCCTACAATGAGTATGTTGTTTACTATTAACAATTCACCATTTTTTGGTAAAGAAGGTAAGTTTGTAACTTCTCGTCACTTACGTGATCGTTTATTTAAAGAATTAGAAAAGAACTTAGCTTTAAAAGTTGAAACAACAGATTCTGAAGACAAATTTAATGTATACGGACGTGGTGTATTACACTTATCTGTATTGATCGAAACAATGCGTCGTGAAGGATATGAATTACAAGTAGGTCGTCCTCAAGTAATTTTAAAAGAAATTGATGGTGTTAAGTGTGAGCCATACGAAACATTAACAATTGATGTTCCAGAAGAAGTATCTTCTAAAGCGGTAAATTTAGTTTCGTTACGTAAAGGAGACTTAATGGTAATGGAACCAAAAGGAGATTTACAGCACCTAGAATTTACCATTCCTTCTAGAGGATTGATAGGTTTAAGAAATAAAATTTTAACAGCTACAGCAGGACAAGCGATTATCAACCACCGTTTTTCTGAGTACGGTCCTTATAAAGGAGAGTTCCCAGAAGAATTAAAAGGAGCAATTATATCTTCTGAAACAGGTAAAGCTACTGCGTACGCTATCGATAGGTTACAAGATAGAGGTAGATTCTTTATAGATCCAAACCAAGATATATACAAAGGTCAGGTTGTTGGAGAGAATAGTAAATCTGATGATATGGCTGTAAACTTAATTAAAGGAAAAAAATTAACAAACGTACGTTCATCAGGGAATGATGATGCTGTTAAGATTGCTCCTAAAGTAGATTTTTCTTTAGAAGAATGTATGGAATACATTAGAGAAGATGAATATTTAGAGATTACACCAGAAAATTTAAGAATGCGTAAAATTACTTTTAAAGGGTAATTTATAATTCTGAATATTATATGATAAACTCCTTCAATTATTTGAAGGAGTTTTTTATTTTTAAAGGTATGAAGTACTTTCGATATCTAAGCTTACTCTATACCTTAACGATGTGTTCACAATCTGTTAAAATTAAAGATGAAATCAAATTATCTAAAAAAGTAAAAGAAACATCTGGCTTACTATATTATAACAATGATTTGATTACGTTTAATGATTCTGGAGGAAAACCAGAGTTGTATGTAATCAGTCCTACATCTGGAAAAATTGTAAGAACAGTTACAGTTACAAATGCAAATAATATTGATTGGGAAGATATTACACAAGATGAAACCTATATTTATGTAGCCGATACAGGTAATAATTATGGAGATAGAACGGATTTGGTAATTTACAAGATTTTGAAATTAGATTTTCAAAAATACAACACTGTAAAGGCAGAGAGGATTAGATATAATTACCAGGATCAAGAAACGTTTGGTACTAAAAAAAACAAGACTTCTTTTGATTGTGAGGCTATAACAACTCACGGAGATCAATTGTTACTATTCACTAAAAATTGGGTTCATAAAACAACTACAGTCTATAGTTTGTCTAAAGAAAATGGAAATTATACAGCTCTAAAACAACACACATTCGCTATTGATGGTTTATTGACATCGGTAGATTATTTTAAAGACACAGACAAATTAATAGCTACTGTATATACTAAAAAAGAAAAATCGTTTTTAGTATACTTAAATTTAAAAAACAAGAATTTTTCTAAAATAGACATCACTTCCAAAATAGGTAAAGAAAGTCAGGTAGAAGGGATTGCTTGGAAAGATAAAAACGAAGTATATATAAGTAGAGAGGCGTCTAAAAAGAAATTTAAAGGAGAAGTATACGATCATAAACAAAAGATATTTTTAGTGAAGTTAAAAGATTAGAATTATTTTTGTCCTCTAAAGTCAAGTCGGGTGTCCAAATTTTCGAAATTAATTGCAAAACAAAAAGAATTAAAACAACAAAAAAAGTTTCGTTTTAACCTAGAAGCAACTACCAATGCAAATAGAGAAAGTCTGTATTGTGTTTGCGGATCTAAAAAGTTGTTGCAGCAATGTTGTAAGCCCATACATACTAATATAACAAAAGCCATAGCTCCTGTAGATTTAATGCGATCTCGCTATGCTGCGTATGTTTATGGTAATATTGATTATTTACTACTAAGTCATCATTCATCTACCAGACCTGTAAAAGAACGCGAATCTATACTAGAATGGGCAACATCAGTAACATGGTTAGGTTTAGAAATTGTAGCGTTTGATGAACCTATTGATGAAACAGGTTTCGTAACTTTTAAGGCTCGATTTTTAGAAGATGGAAATGAGCAACTTATATATGAGAAATCGAGATTCGTAAAAGAAAATGGGCATTGGACCTATATTGATGGAGTGCATTTTTAAATTATAATTTATGGCAAAAGCAGGAAGTGATAAAAACACAAAAAATAAGTCGAAACATAGCAAATTAATGGATCGAAAGAAAAAGAAGATTCAAGAAAAAGATATAGCTCATAAAGAGCGTTTAAAAGCTTTAAAAGAGCAAATAAAAAACCAGAAACAAAGTACGAAATAGGTACTTTATTTCCGGTATGAAGTAAATTTCATTCAACCTAAATTTACATTTCAAATATAAGCATTTCTACGTAGTAAAACTGTTAAAAAACAGTTTTTGATAAATATTTAACAAGGAAATTGATTTTTGTTAATAACAATAGATGCTATCTGTTTTTTTAGGGCTACAATGTTAGGGTAGTTAGTGTATTTTGTAAACCTTTTTAATCCCATTAATAGCATTCTTTGCTCGTCTGCTTCTGTAAAAGAAATAATAGCTTCTTTTCCTTTTGTATTTATAATTTCTACAGCATTAAATAAATTCAAACGAGTCATAGCAATCTGTAAATCAGCTTCTTTTTCAGATGTTTTAGCAACAAGCTTTTCAGTTTTTAATAAGGTAGATTCTACCATATAGATTTCTATCAAAATTTCTGCAGCACATAAAACAATTTCTTGTTGTTGCTCAAGTTCCATCGCAAACTTTTCTACGGCCTTTCCTGCTATCATTAAAAAGGCCTTCTTTAATTTTTCAAGAATTTCTTTTTCTTCAGAAAATAAAACGGAATAATCAGGTGTATCAAAAGAGGGGATTGCCATTAAATCATTCGCTACAGCCATTGCAGGTGTCATTAAGTCAATTTCTCCCTTAAGAGCTTTTTTCATAAGCATTCCTATGGTTAATAAGCGATTAATTTCGTTGGTACCTTCGTATATTCTAGAAATACGCGCATCTCTCCATGCACCTTCCATTGGTGTGTCTTCAGAGAATCCCATACCTCCGTAAATTTGTATTCCTTCGTCAGATACATATTGTCCTACTTCAGAACCATATACTTTTAAGATGGCACATTCCAACGCAAAGTCTTCAACTCCTTTTAATTCAGCTTTTTGATGATCTAAACCTTCATTTTTTAAGGCTTCTATCTTTTGCTGGATAGCCCCTCCAGCTCTATAAACACCACATTCTGTTACAAATGTTTTAGTTGTCATTAATGCTAATTTCTCTTGTATAGCTCCAAAGCTAGCTATGGATGTTCCAAATTGTTTACGCTCGTTAGCATATACAACTGCATTTGTAATAATACGTCTACTTGCATCTAAACAAGCAGCAGCCAGTTTAATACGCCCAATATTTAATATGTTTAAGGCTATTTTAAAACCATTTTGTCTTTCAGACAACATGTTTTCTACAGGTACACTTGTTTCGTTAAAAAATACTTGTCGTGTTGATGAAGCTCTAATTCCTAGTTTTTTTTCTTCATCCCCCATGGTAATTCCATTTGGGTTTTCTTTGTCGTATTCTACAATAAAGGCAGTTAAATTTTTGTCTTCTTCAATTCGTGCAAACACAATCATTAAATTACAGAAGCCCGCATTAGAAATCCACATTTTCTGACCAGAAATTTTATACGTTTTTCCGTCATCAGATAAGACAGCTTTTGTTTTTCCAGAATTGGCATCAGAACCGGCATCAGGTTCTGTTAAACAGTAAGCACCAAACCATTCTCCAGTAGTTAATTTAGGAACGTACTTTTGTTTTTGCGCTTCGTTACCATACAGTACAATTGGCATGGTACCAATACCTGTGTGAGCTCCAAAGGCTGTAGCAAAAGACCCTGTAGCACCAGAAATGTAATCACATACTAAAATGGTAGACATAAAAGACATTCCCATTCCTCCATAGGTTTCTGGAACCGCAATACTTAAAAAGCCCATTTCTCCAGCTTTTCTCATTAGCTCTTCTGTAAAAGCATAATCCTTTTTTTCAAAACGTTCTTTATGGGGCCAAACCTCACGATCGATAAAATCTGTAACAGATTCTTTCATCATGGTTTGTTCTTCGTTAAAATCTTCTACAATAAAAATAGTAGTAGGGTCTGTTTGTTTTACTATAAATTCTCCTCCTTTGATTGTATTTTCCATAATCGTATTTTTTTATTTTAAAAATTCATAAACTCCAGCAGCACCTTGTCCGGTACCTACACACATTGTAACAATTCCATATTTGTTTTTCCGTCTTCTCATTTCGTTAATTAATTGTACAGAAAGTTTTGCACCTGTACAGCCCAAAGGGTGTCCTAAAGAGATAGCCCCACCGTTCACGTTTACAATGTCTGGATTTAATCCTAATTCATTTATAACAGCTAAAGATTGAGAAGCAAAGGCTTCATTTAATTCAATCAACTCAATATCTTTTAATTGCATGCCTGCTCTTTCTAAAGCTTTGGGAATTGCTTTTACAGGTCCTATACCCATAATTCTAGGTTCAACACCTACCGCAGCAAAAGAAACCATACGAGCTACAGGTTCTAGTTTTAGTTCTTTCACCATTTCTTCACTCATTACAATCACAAAAGCAGCACCATCACTCATTTGAGAAGAATTTCCTGCAGTTACAGATCCTTTGTTAGCAAATACAGGTCTTAATTTTGCTAATGCTTCTAAAGATGTGTTTTTTCTTGGCCCTTCATCTTGAGTAACTTTGTAGTTTTTTGTTTGTTTTTTTCCTTGCGCATCAATAAAAATCTCTTCAATGTTTATCGGTACAATATCATCATCAAACGTATTGTTCTCTTGTGCTTTTAATGCCTTTTGATGTGAGTTGTAAGAAAATAAATCTTGAGCTTCTCGGGTTATTTTGTATTGCTCTGCTACAGCTTCTGCAGTTAGTCCCATTCCCCAGTAGTATTCTTCATTACCTGCTTTGGTTTCACTGTAATTAGGCGATGGTTTGTAACCACCCATAGGTATATAAGACATACTTTCTACACCTCCTGCAATGATACAATCGGCCATTCCAGATTGAATTTTTGCAGCGGCTATTGATATTGTTTCTAATCCAGAAGCACAGTAGCGATTTACAGTCATACCTGCAACATCGTTAATTTTTAAGCCCATTAAAGATATGAGGCGTCCCATATTTAAACCTTGTTCTGCTTCTGGCATTGCATTCCCTACAATTACATCATCAATGCGTTTTTTGTCTAATTCGGGTGTTTTTTCTAGTAGATATTCAATAGTTTCTGCAGCTAGCTCATCGGGTCTTTTAAAACGAAATATTCCTTTAGGCGCTTTTCCTACTGCTGTTCTGTATCCTTTTACTATATATGCTGTTTTCATGATTATTAGTTTTGAGCTTTTAGAATTTAGTTGTTAGGTTTTTTTAGAGATTTTTGAAAGCCATAAATCATTTTTTGAATTTTTATACATTGTTCTAACACATCTTTTAATTTATTTTTTGGAATTAATTTTAATTCATGACAGAGAGTTAATTGAGTATGTAATTCATAAGAAGAACCATTAGCGATACCTAAAAAATGATAGAATTCGTTGTTAGAATTTCTACCTGCACCTTCTGCAATATTTGATACAATTGAGATTGCACTCCTTTTTATTTGACTAACCAAACCAAATTTTTCATCACTAGGTAATTCATTTATTATCTGGTAAACTTTTTTACTCAGTTTTATTGATTTTTGCCAAATTTTTAAATTTTCTACTATATGCATATGCTTCTATCTATAGTCTAATAACTCAATTCTCTTTTTTAATTCCTCAAAGGCTTTCCTGTTTTTAGCATGTGTTGAATTCTTTCTAACGTTTTTCTTTCTCCTAAAAGAGATAAAAAAGCATCTCTTTCTAAATTCAGTAAATATTGTTCAGATACGAATGTAGGTTCAGATAAATCTCCACCAGCCATAACATATCCAAGTTTATTGGCGATCAAGCGGTCGTGTTCCGAAGCGTATTTTCCGGCAACCAAACTATCGGCACCTACCTGAAACATACCCAATACTTGCTGTCCTAATACTTTTACTTTTTCAGGACTCGGTTTCAAGTACCCGTCTTCTAACATTTGTATGGCATGTCTTTTAGCTGTAGCTATTTGTTGTTTCTCATTCACAACCACTAAATCTTTATGGGCTGTATAATAGCCGTAATCATAGGCTTCGTGTGCAGAAGTAGCTACTTTGGCCATGGCTATGTTAATAAAAGCATCACGCATTCGGTTTAGTTTTACATCATCTTTAATTACAGAATCTAATACTCTTTTGGTCATTTCTTTGGTACCACCACCACCAGGAATAACACCAACACCAAATTCTACAAGACCTGTATAGGTTTCTGCAGCGGCAATTACTTTATCTGCATGTAAGCTAAGTTCGCAACCACCACCAAGGGTTAAACCTCTTGGAGTAATTAATGTAGGACACGAAGAGTAACGCATTCTCATTACTGTATTTTGAAAATATTGTACAGCAAAATTTAGTTCATCATATTCTTGTTCTATAGCTAACATAAAAACCATGGCCAAATTTGCACCTACCGAAAAATTAGTCGCCTGATTTCCTAAAATAACAGCATCGTATTCTGTTTCGGCTAAATCAATTCCTTTGTTAATGGCTTGTAAAACACCACTTCCTAAAGTATTCATTTTAGATTGGAACTCGACATTTAAAACTCCATCTCCTAAATGTTGAATAGAAGCTTCGGAGTTAGACCAAATTGTTTTGGTTTCTCGTATGTTATCTAAAATAATAAAGCTGTCTTGTCCCGGAATCTTAGTGTAACTATTTTGTTTACTTTCGTAATATTCTTTCTTTCCATCTTTAAGGGTGTAAAAGTGATCATTTCCATGGCTCAGCATCGAATCTATCCAGTTGGCGTAACCAAGATTTTCTGCTTTCATTAGTTCAATACCTTTTTGAATACCAATAGCATCCCAAATTTCGAAAGGACCATGTTGCCAACCAAAACCTGCTTTCATTGCATCGTCTATACGGTACAATTCGTCTGATATTTCAGGAATTCGATGACTTACGTATGCAAATAATGCCGCAAAAGTTTTTCTGTAAAATTCACCAGCTTTGTCTTTACCGGTAATTAACACTTTAAAACGATCTACAACTTTATCTATTGTTTTTGTAGCGTTTAAACTACCAAAACTAGCCTTTTTAGAAGGCTTGTATTCTAGGGTTTCTAGGTTTAAAGCTAATATTGATTTTTTCCCTTTTTCGTCAACATGTTTTTGGTAAAATCCTTTTCCTGTTTTGCTACCTAACCATTTATTATCTAGCATGGTTGTTATAAATGCAGGAAGTTTAAAAAGTTCTAAAGCTTCGTCTTCTTTGCAATTTTCATACAAACCATTTGCCACATGTACTAAGGTATCTAAACCAACAACGTCTACAGTTCTAAATGTTGCAGATTTTGGTCTACCAATAATAGGACCTGTAAGTTTATCAACCTCTTCTACAGTCATGCCTAATTCTTTTACAATATGTAGCATGCTCATAATTCCAAAAATCCCGATTCGGTTTCCTATAAATGCAGGAGTGTCTTTAGCTAAAACAGCGGTTTTTCCTAAAAATTTAGAACCAAACGACATTAAGAAATCTGTGACTTCGGGTTTGCAATCTGGACCCGGTACAACTTCAAAAAGTTTTAAATATCTTGGAGGGTTAAAGAAATGTGATACCGCAAAATGTTCTCTAAAATCTTTAGAACGCCCTTTATTCATAAATTGTATAGGAATACCAGAGGTGTTACTGGTTACTAAAGTACCAGGAGTTCGGTGTTGTTCTATTTGTTCAAATACAATTTGTTTGATATCTAAACGTTCTACAACAACTTCTATAATCCAATCAACATCTTTTATCTTAGCAATATCATCTTCCAAATTTCCTGTAGAAATTCTATCGGAAAATTGTTTTTTGTATAAAGGGGCGGGGTTCGATTTTATAGCTTTTATTAGATTTGTATCTACAATTCTATTTTTTACTTTTGGATGGCTTAACTCTAATCCTTGCGCTTTTTCTTTATCAGACAATTCTTTAGGAGCAATATCTAATAATAATACCTCAATGCCTATGTTGGCAAAATGACAAGCAATACCAGAACCCATAATTCCAGATCCTATAACTGCTACTTTATTGATTTTTCTTTTCATACCTAAAAAATTAATTTTTGTTCTATCAAATCTTGTATTGTATGCGTAACAATTTTAAAAGATTCAATTTGTTCTTTGGTTACATTATTTTCTACAGCCTTATTAAATTTTATAACAATTTGTTTGGCTACTTCTCGTTGCTCTTTTCCTTTATCGGTTAACTTTATTAAAACACTTCTTCCGTCTTCAGGATTTTTCTCTCGATAAATCAGAAGCATTTTTTCCATTTTATTAAGTGTTCTCGATAAGCTGTTGGCTTCAATTCCCATTTTGGGGCCTAAAAGGGTTGATGCTGTTCCGTTTTTATAATCTATACTAATAAGTACAAAACCAACGGTCATTAAATAATCTCTCTTTAGGGCTTCTTCGTTATACATCTTATTAATCAGCTGCCAAGTACTCCGATAGAGATAATCAAAAGCAATTATTTCATTTTTCATGTTTAAATATACTAAAAAAAACTATGCATGCATAGTTTTTTTTTAGTTCCTTTTTTATAAAGTTGTTAGTTTTAAGCGGTTTATAGTTTTGATAATTGTTTTTAAAATAATTATTATTGTGATTTTCTTAAAAAACAGAAGAAACGAATTAACGTAGAAACCGTGTAAAACTTAAAAGAACAAGTAATATATTTACACTTCTTAATTCGTTAAATATTTATGGAAGATTATATTATCAATATTAAAAGATTACATAAGTTTTATGGAGAAAAATGCGCTTTAAAATCGGTTGATATAGCGATTAAAAAAGGCTCTGTATACGGATTGATCGGTCAGAATGGAGCTGGTAAAACAACATTGATACGTATACTAAATACAATTATAGAGTTTGATGAAGGAGAAATTTTGTTTCAAAACAAACCCTTACAAAGTCATCATGTAAATAGTATTGGGTATTTACCAGAAGAAAGAGGTTTGTATAAAAATATGACTATTGAAGAACAAGCTTTGTATTTTGGACAATTAAAAGGCATGACTAAATTAGAAGCCAAAAAGCAATTAAATTTTTGGTTAGATAGATTTGATATTAAAGATTGGAATAAGAAAAAAATAGAAGATCTATCCAAAGGGATGGCTCAAAAAGTACAGTTTTTAATTACTGTTTTGCACCAGCCGGAATTGTTAATATTAGACGAGCCTTTTAGTGGTTTCGATCCTTTAAATGCGCAATTAATAGCAGATGAGATTAAAAGATTGGCAAAACAAGGAACCACAGTTATTTTTTCATCACACAGAATGGAGTCTGTAACTCAAATGTGCGATGCACTAAGCTTGATACACAAAGGAGAAATTATTTTAGAAGGTAGTATTGATGAAATTCGTACTACACATGCGAACGAAATATACGAAATAACGTTATCTGAATTTGATGCAATAAAATTAGATAGTTTTTTAAATAATGTAGTTACTTATACGGTAACACTTAAAGAACAAACTGAAAGTACAGTAAGGTTAGAAGTTGCGAATGTTTATGATACGAGTGATGCCTTATTAAAAGAAATGTTAAATATAGGAAGTATAAAAGTGTTTAAACAGCATATTCCAGATCTTCAAGAAATTTTTATTAAAACAATAGAAAATGCGTAAACTATTATTAATTATAAAAAGAGAATTTTTAACCAAAGTACGCAGCAAAGCGTATTTGATTCTTATTTTTTTAAGTCCGTTGTTAATGATAGGAATGTTTGCGGCTATTTTCTATTTCGCAACAAAAGAAGAAAAGATAGCGGAAACAGTAAACGTGTTAGTTGTGGCTCCAGAAGTGATACAAGAACAAATTGCAAAAGAATTTTCGTGGTTAAATTTAGAAGAAATAGTTGTAGATACTTACACAATAGCAAAAACTATTGTAGATCAAGAGGATTATGCTGGATTGATTTATGTAACAAAAGACTTAAAAGAATTAACGATTTATGGAAACAGCTCTTTGCCTATAGAAGGGGTGAAAAAAGTTTTAGAAACATATAAAACAAAAAAGATTCTAGAAGGTAATAATGTGTCTAAAGAGTTGATACAAGAAATTTCAAAAAAAACGAAAATACAGGTTGAGTTTAAAAGTCAATCGAAATCTGAAATTCAAAAATGGATAAAAGGGATTGTAGCGGTAGGTTCTGGATACTTGGTAATGATGTTTGTGATAATTTATGGAAACTCTGTAATGCGTAGTATTATAGAAGAAAAAAACAGTAGAGTTGTCGAAATTATGATTTGTACTGTAAAACCATTTCAGTTAATGTTAGGTAAAATTATTGGTAATGCTTTAGCAGGTGTATTGCAATTTGTTATTTGGGCTATTTTATTGCTTGTAGGATTGATAGCACTTCAAGGTTTATTTCCATCTACAGGAGGGGAAGAAACTGTAAAAATAGCTAGTTTTTTTGAAGTTATATGGAGTTTAAATTACTTAGAAATATGTGTGAGCTTTGTGCTGTTCTTTTTATCGGGTTATTTACTATATAGTGGTTTTTATGCAGCAATTGGTGCAGCAGTGAATAGCGAGACAGATACACAACAATTTGTACATCCTATATTGTTGCCATTAATGTTTGCTGTTTATATTGGTATGGCAACTGTAATTAATGGGAATCCAAATGGAAGTACAGCTACTATGTTCTCATTAATTCCATTTACATCTCCAATCTTAATGTTAATGCGAATTCCGTATGGTGTTCCTGCTTGGCAAATTATTTTGTCATTGGCATTATTATTGGTTAGCTTTATTACAACGGTATTTGTTGCCAGTAAAATATATAGAATTGGTATATTAAGCTATGGAAACAAGCCTACAATGAAACAATTGGTTAAATGGATGTTTCAAAAAAACTAAACAATGAGTAAGATATTAATTATAGAAGATGAGGCGGCTATTAGACGTGTATTAAAACGTATTATAGCCGATGAAAATAAAAGTTATCAGGTAGAAGAAGCAGAAGATGGATTGGCAGGTATAGAAATGGTTACTAATGCTGATTTTGATTTGATTTTGTGTGATATTAAGATGCCCAAAATGGATGGGGTAGAAGTACTCGAAAAATTAAAGGCATTAAAACCTGAAATTCCTGTAATTATGATTTCGGGACATGGAGATTTAGAGACAGCCGTACAAACGATGCGTTTAGGAGCTTATGATTATATTTCGAAACCACCAGATTTAAATAGACTATTAAATACGGTTCGTAATGCTTTAGATCAGAAACAATTACTTGTAGAAAATAAAATTTTAAAGAAGAAAGTAAGTAAAAAATACACTATGATTGGAGATAGTGAACCGATCAATCAGATAAAAATGATGATTGATAAGGTAGCTCCAACAGATGCACGGGTACTAATTACAGGCCCCAATGGAACAGGTAAAGAACTAGTTGCACATAGATTACATGATTTAAGTGAGCGTTCTAAAGCGCCAATGGTCGAGGTAAATTGTGCTGCGATCCCTTCTGAATTGATAGAAAGTGAGTTGTTTGGGCATGTAAAGGGTTCTTTTACAGGAGCTAATAAAGATAGAGCAGGTAAATTTGAAGCTGCAAATGGTGGAACTATTTTTTTAGACGAAATAGGAGATATGAGTCTTTCTGCACAAGCTAAGGTGTTACGTGCTTTGCAAGAAAATAAAATTAGTAGAGTAGGTTCTGATAAAGATATAAAGGTCAATGTAAGGGTATTGGCCGCTACAAATAAGAATTTAAGAGAAGAAATAGCAGAAGGACGTTTTAGAGAAGATTTATACCATAGATTAGCCGTTATTTTGATCAAAGTTCCCTCATTAAACGATAGAAGAGATGATATTCCATTGTTAATTCAACATTTTTCTAAGTTGATTGCAAAAGAACAAGGTATGGTGCCTAAAGATTTTTCGGATGCTGCTATAAAGAAGTTGCAAGAGTATAATTGGACTGGTAATATAAGGGAGTTAAGAAATGTTGTAGAACGTTTGTTAATTTTAGGAGAGACACAAATTAGTGCGAGTGATGTAACTTTATTTGCGAGTAAATAAAAAGAGAATGATAGAAAAGATAAATGAAATTGAGATAGGTGTAGGAGTTGGTACTATTAAATTTGGGATGTTTCGAGAGGAAGTCTTAGAGATTTTAGGATTACCGACAGAAAAAGAAATCGAAAAAGATTTTGATACAGGGGATGCTGTTGAGACTTGGGATTACGAAAAATATGGCGTTTCTTTTTCTTTTGATGAGGAAGAAAGTTGGAAATTAGAAACAATAACCGTAAATTCAAGTAATTTTAAGTTAAATAACCAATCTTTGATAGGGGAGAATATAGAGTTTATTCAAAATTTTATAGAAAAAGAAAATCTTGGAGATATGGAATTCGAAGATTATTCAACTCCCGAAAACTCTAAGCATGAGTTGATTGATGTTGATGAAGCAAATATGTTTTTCTGGTTTACTAACGAGATTTTAACAGAAATACAATTTGGTGTACATTGGAATGAGGAAGACGAGGCAATTTGGCCGAATAAATAGAATAATTTTGAAGTGATTTTTTTTAATACTATAAAAATATTAATAATTTTATACTTCATAACAAAACTAAAATAATATCAGTAAATATGAGAATAACGAAACTTACCTTAACATTGTTAGTACTGTTTTTATGCGCAAATAGCTATGCTCAAAAAAACAAAAATGCTCACAAACAATTTGAGCTGATGGATAAAAATGGAGATGCTGTAATTTTATTGTGGGAAATGAAAATGTACTACAGCAATAAAATTAATGAAAAAGGAGAGCAAATGAATGGTGAAGTTTGTTTTTTAGGATTTGATGCTAACGGAGACAATGAAGTTTCTTACGAAGAAGTAGAGAACGGAATCAACTGGGATTTGGCGATGAAAAAGTCAGAACAAAAGACGCAAACATCTAGTTATTCTCAAAATTATGTGAGACCAGAAACATTAAGAGAATTTTCTTTAATGGATTACAATAAAAATTTAACAGTAGATGCTGATGAAATGGTAAAATACTACACTACAACTGCTGGTTATAATTCTACGACCTCTGAGATTAAAGGTTGGTTTAACGGTTATGATGTAGATAAAAATGGAGATGTTACTGCAGATGAGTTCGAAAAAGTGAAACTTTGGTTAGAAGAGCAAGAACGATTAAAAGCACAACAAGTAGTACAAACGCCTCAAGTTGTAAAGCAAGAAGCTCCTGTGAAGATTAATAGAAAAAATATTGATTTAGATGAGGAGTTATCTTTAGAAGAATACAAGAAAAGATTTATGAATTCTAGAAATTAGAATAAGTAACAATTTTACATGTCAAAAAGGCTACTAAATCTAATTAGTAGCCTTTTTTATTTTCTGTAATTAGATGTGTTTAAAACTAAAATATATTTACTTCTATTTCTAGAGTAATGTTAAAAAGAGTAAAAATTTCTTTTTGAATTTTTTGGGCAATATCAAAAATCTCAAGACCTGTAGCATTTCCATAATTAACAAGTACTAAAGCTTGCTTGTTATGTACTCCCGCATTTCCAAATTGTTGTCCTTTAAAACCAGCTTGTTCAATAAGCCAACCTGCGGGAATTTTTACAAATGCGTCTGAAATTTTATAAAATGGAACTTTTGGATACTTGTACTGTAATTTTTTAAAAGCTTCGTAATTAATGATAGGGTTTTTAAAAAAACTACCACTATTACCTATTTTTTTAGGATCGGGTAATTTACTTTTTCTAATAGCTATAACAGCATTACTAATATCTGTTAATGTTGGGTATTTAATATCAGTTAAAAGTTCTTGTATAGCGCCATAAGAGGTGTTTGTTTTATGATTACGTTTAGTAAGTTTAAAAGTTACACTTGTAATTACATATTGGTCTTTTAATTTGTTTTTAAAAATAGAATCTCTATAACCAAATTCACAATCTGAGTTTGAGAATCTTTCAATTTCTAGCGTCTTAACATGTAAAGCTTCTACAAATAATAAGTTGTCTTTTATTTCTACACCATAAGCTCCTATGTTTTGAATAGGAGAAGTACCTACATTACCAGGAATTAAAGATAAATTTTCTAAGCCCCCATAATTTTGCTGAATACACCACAAAACAAATTCATGCCAATTTTCACCAGCCATTCCTGTAACCTCAACAGTGTCGCTGTTTTCGTTATTTACTATGAGTCCTTTTAGATTTAAGTGAATAACTGTTTTTTCTATATTTTTTGTTAGTAGCATATTACTACCACCTCCAATTAAAAAGTATTCTTTATTTTCTTTAAGAACTTGTTTTAATTCGTAAATAGAGGTAACCGAAATAAACTTTTTTGCTTTTACATCGATACCAAACGTGTTGAATTCTTTTAATGAAAAATTAGATTGATATTTCATTGAAGAGAGCTTATTTGGTTTGTAGGTATTTCTTATCTACGTAAAAAGTTCCAAATGGAAGTAACGAGCAAATTAAAATAATTAGAAACTCTTTTGTATTCCATTTTTGTTCGTCTTTTAATAAAAAAGCCATTATTACATAGGCAACAAATAAAATACCATGAGGCATTCCTAAAGTTCTAACTAATATATCGTTACCAGTAAAATGTTTTAAAGGAGAACCAACTCCAAGTAATAACAAATATGAAATACCTTCTAATAAGGCTACAATTTTAAAGTTTTTTAACGTAATCATTAAGTATAATTATTTACTATAAAAATAGTATTAAATTCTTAAAGAGTATGCTCTAAAATATACCTTTTGCTCAAGAGATTTTTTTTGATATAATAAGTTAAGTGATGGTGTAATAGATAAGGTTATATTATACCCGTAATTGAATGTTGGGTTATTGTATAACAGCTACTAAAAAACATATCCAAGAGGCTAACAAACATAAACCTCCCAAAGGAGTTAGCGGTCCTAATAGTTTTACAGGTTTACTAGCACTTTTTTTTATACAAATACCGTAAATACTACCCGAAAAAAGAAGAACACCAACAGCACAAAATAGAATAGCTAATGTGCTATATAATGAGGTAAATGGTAATGTGGTTCCTAATAAAATTAAAAATAATGCATGGTACATTTGATATTTTACTCCAATTTCAAAAGTATCTAGAATATCTTTAGACCATTTCTTTTTTAATAAATGGCTTCCAAATGCACCTAAAAGTATAGCGGTACATCCGAAAAGGCCCCCTATTAAAAAAGCAATATTTTGCATTTAGTCTTCTATTAATTCTTCGTCAGTACTAATTTCATCTTCTTCTAATACAGCATCGTCTATTGGCGATTTGTGAGAAATTTCACTCTCATCTTCTTGTAAAGAGCTTTCTGTGTAAGCTGTTTCACTTGTAGCGTGGTGAGATGTAGGTGTTTCTTGTGGTTCTTCGTCCCCATCAAAGAAAGGGAAGATGTCTATAATTGGTGATTCTTGAATACTTGGAATTGAAAAGTCTGACACGGTGTCTGAGAATTGCTCTAAAATATATTCGTAAGCGTCTTTTACATCGTTTGCTTGTACTAAAATGTAAGTGTTTGTTCTACGTTCTAAGCCTTTGTCTTCATCTAAAGTAACTAGTGATACTTTACATTTAAACCAACGATCTCCGTGTTCGCTTGGAAAGATTTCAGAAAAATTAGCCACCTTTATGTTGGTGATTTTAAATCCTTCTGATAAATATTTACCCATTTCTTCGTTGGCACGCGCTTCTGCTTCTGTAAAGGTTAAGGCATCGAATAGATAGGGTTGATTAAAGGTTTTAATCTTCTCGTTGTCGTCTATTTTACTGTATTTAACTTTTACTTCGTACCACATAATAAATAAATTTTGAGCACCAAAAATAACAAGTTTTACTGTTAAATTGTGAATGTTTTTAAGATTAGTTATCAACTTTTTTGCGTTAAGGATAGCAGCGACATCCTTTTGTGTTTGATAAAACCAAAAGATAGAGCGTATAGCCCGACCGTTAGGGAACGCCCAAGGATTAAGAAAGCTTGTTTTTTAACAATTTAATTTCATCTCTAAATTTGGCAGCCACAATAAAATCTAACTCTTTGGCAGCTTTTTCCATTGCCTTCTGTTTGGTTCTTATTCTATCTTCTATAGCTGATTTTGATAGATATTCAATGTCTTCTTCCGCTGCTAAGTTTTGTTGAATTTCTTCGTAGTTGGTTCCTGAATTGTCTGTTAAATTGTTTCCGAAATCTTTTTTAATTTGTGTTGGTGTAATTCCGTTAGCTTCGTTATAAGCAATTTGTTTTTCACGTCTACGCGCCGTTTCGTCTATGGTTAATTGCATGCTTTTGGTAATTTTATCGCCATACATAATGGCCATACCGTTTACGTTACGAGCGGCTCTACCTACGGTTTGGGTAATGGAACGGTGGGAGCGTAAGAAACCTTCTTTATCGGCATCTATAATGGCAACTAAAGATACTTCGGGCAAATCTAAACCTTCACGCAATAGATTAACACCTATAAGTACATCGAAGAGGCCTTTACGTAAATCTTGCATGATTTCTACACGCTCTAGCGTATCTACATCGGAGTGTACGTAACGACAACGAATTTGAATTCGCGTTAGGTATTTTGCCAATTCTTCTGCCATACGTTTGGTAAGGGTGGTAACCAAAATACGTTCGTCTACTTCAATACGTTTTTGTATTTCTTCTATCAAATCGTCTATTTGATTTTTACTTGGACGTACCTCTATAATTGGGTCTAAAAGACCTGTAGGACGTATTACTTGCTCGGTTACAACACCTCCTGTTTTTTCTAACTCATAATCGGCAGGGGTAGCGGTTACATAGATAACTTGGTTTTGAATGGCCTCGAACTCTTCGAATTTTAACGGACGGTTGTCCATGGCTGCGGGAAGACGAAAACCGAATTCTACCAAATTTTCTTTTCTAGATCTATCGCCTCCATACATGGCATGTGTTTGCGGTACGGTTACGTGGCTTTCATCAATCACCATTAAATAATCGTCTGGGAAGTAATCTAACAAACAATAAGGTCTTGTACCAGGTTCTCGTCCATCTAAATAACGAGAATAATTTTCGATTCCGCTACAATATCCTAATTCACGAATCATTTCTAAGTCGAATTCTGTACGTTCTTTTAAGCGTTTTGCCTCTAAATTTTTACCAATTTCATTAAAGTAATCGTATTGTTTCATCAAATCGTCTTGTATTTGATGAATGGCACTTTGTAAGGTGTCTGGCGAGGTTACAAACAGGTTTGCGGGGTAAATGTCTAAAGCTTCGAAACGTTCTATAACTTGTTTGTTTTCTAAATCGTACGATTCTATTTCTTCAATTTCATCTCCAAAAAAATGTACCCTGTAAGCGTATTCTCCGTACGATGGAAAAATAGTAATAGTGTCTCCTTTTACTTTAAAGTTTCCACTTTTCATTTCTTCTTCGGTACGGGCATACAAACTTTGTACTAACTGATGTAGAAATTTGGTACGACTAATGGCTTGATCTACCTGAATGTGGATAACATTACTTTTAAACTCTTCTGGATTACCAACACCGTACAGACATGACACCGAAGCAACCACTAAAACATCTTTTCTACCCGATAAAAGGGCAGAGGTGGTACTCAAACGCAAGCGTTCTATTTCTTCGTTAATAGATAAATCTTTTTCTATATAAACTCCTGTTGTGGGTATGTAGGCTTCTGGTTGATAATAATCGTAGTACGAAACAAAATATTCTACCGAGTTTTCAGGGAAGAAATTTTTAAACTCAGAATAAAGCTGTGCAGCTAAGGTTTTGTTATGAGCCAATACCAAAGTAGGTTTTTTAACCTCTTGTATTACATTGGCAACGGTAAAAGTTTTACCAGAACCTGTAACACCTAATAGTGTTTGGTACTTATCTCCATTAAAAATACCTTGTGATAATTCTTTAATAGCGTTGGGCTGATCTCCGGTAGGTTGATATTTTGAAACGACTTTAAAATCCATAATACAAACTTAAGCATACATTTTGGAAGTGATTTTTCTCTTTAAGAAAATTTATGAAAATAAATAATAAGAACTTCTTTTTGTTGTTGTTTTCATAAATTATAAACAACGGTTATATTTGTATATACATTTATTAGGTGTCTGATAATGAGTAGTTTTAAGTGTTATTAATATTTAAATACACGATTATGAAAACAATTAGCAAATCTTTATTTATTGTAGGTGCCTTATTTTTATCACACTCTTTTGTGAGTTGTAGTGATGATGATGTAAAAGATAAAGTTAATAAAGTTGTTGAACTTTCTATAGGTGAGTTTGTAACTACCACAGCAGATTATTCTTCTTTAGCAGCTGCTTTAAAAGCTACCGACTTGATGAGTGTTGTAAATGATGAAAGTAATACATTAACTGTTTTTGCTCCTAATAACGCTGCTTTTTCTGCTTTTTTAAGTGCAAAAGGATTTACAAATGGTTTGGCAGATATAGATACGGATGAAGAAATAGCTTTGGTAAAAAATATTTTATTGAATCACGTAATTGTAGGGTCAGAGTTAAAAGCTGCTGCAGTAATAGATTCTGCTCCAGGATATGTGAAAAATGCAGCTGTGGGGCCAGAGAATGTAGCAAAAAAAGCGACCAATTTATCAACATTCTATGCTGTTGAAAGCGATAAGGTTAAGATTAATGGAGATGTAACGGTTACCGCAGCAGATGCTTTTGATGCTAATAATGGTATTGTACATGCTGTAGACAAAGTAATTGATTTACCTAAAATTTCAACATTTGCTATTGCAGACAAGCGTTTGTCTAAATTAACAGAATTGTTAGTGAAACAAAATTTAGTAGCCACGGTAGATGGATTGAATCCTGCAACGGTTTTTGCACCTTTAGACGATGCTTTTACAAAATTGGCAGCTGTACCAGAGGGTGACGCATTAACAACTGTGTTAACATACCATGTAATTGGTGGGGCAAACGCAGAAGCGAGTGATTTACCAAGCTTAGGAGCTACAACACCTGAAACAGAACAAACCCAAACTATTGCAATTAGTTCGGCAACATCTATAAAAGGAAATGGAAATACAGAGGCTGTGAAATTTGTATTAAATGATATACAAGCTATAAATGGTATTGTACATGCTATAGATGGTGTTTTGTTACCAGAAAACTAGACTTTAGAAGTAAAGTATAGCATAATTTTAGTTTTAGTGATTTTTTAAAAGCGATAATATTTTTATCGCTTTTTTTATGAATATAAACCTAGTCTAAAGTTACTTAAATACTACTGATTTTGTATTTTTGCACAAAATTTTAAAGTAAGAATCATGTTAACAGTTTCAAACTTATCAGTACAATTCGGAAAAAGAGTTTTATTTGATGAAGTAAATACAAAATTTACCCAAGGAAATTGCTACGGTATTATTGGTGCCAACGGAGCAGGAAAATCTACATTTTTAAAGATCTTATCTGGTAAAATGGAACCCACTTCTGGTCATGTAAGTTTAGATCCAGGTAAGCGTATGTCTGTATTAACTCAAAACCATTATGAGTTTGATGAGTATACCGTATTAGAAGCTGTTTTAATGGGGAATAAAGATTTGTATAAAATCAAATCTGAAATAGATGCTTTGTATGCTGATTATTCTGATGAAAATGCAGAGAAAATAGGAGAGTTACAGGTAAAGTTTGAAGAAATGGATGGTTGGAATGCCGATGCGGCAGCAGCTACTATGTTATCGAACTTAGGAATTAAAGATGATTTGCATTATACTTTATTAGCCGACTTAGAAGGACAGACAAAAGTACGTGTGTTGTTAGCACAATGTTTGTTTGGAAATCCTGATGTTTTAATTATGGATGAGCCTACCAACGACTTGGATTTTGAAACCATATCGTGGTTAGAAAACTTTTTAGCAAATTATGAAAATACTGTCATTGTAGTATCGCATGACCGTCACTTTTTAGATTCTGTATGTACACATATTTCTGATATTGATTTTGGAAAAATCAACCATTTTTCTGGAAACTATACATTTTGGTATGAATCTTCTCAATTAGCAGCGAAGCAACGTCAACAGGCTAATAAAAAGGCAGAAGATAAAAAGAAAGAATTAGAAGAGTTTATCCGTCGTTTTTCTGCAAACATGGCCAAGTCTAAACAGGCTACGTCTCGTAAAAAAATGATTGATAAATTAAATGTAGATGAAATTCAGCCTTCGAGCAGAAGGTATCCTGCTATTATTTTTGAAAGAGATAGAGAAGCTGGAGATCAGATTTTGAATATAGAGAATCTATCAAAAACATTTGAAGGTGAAACTTTGTTTAAAGATATTGATATCAACTTATCGAAAGGAGATAAAGTTTTGGTAGTTTCTAAAAACTCTAAAGCGGTTACTTCTTTTTACCAAACTATAATGGGTAATGAGTCTGCAGAAACTGGAGAGTATAAGTGGGGAGTTACAACAAACCAATCGTATTTACCTTCTGACAATTCAGAGTTTTTTGTTGATGAAAAATTAGATTTGGTAGATTGGTTACGTCAGTATGCGAAAACGGAAGAAGAAAGAGAAGAGGTGCACTTGAGAGGTTTCTTAGGAAAGATGATTTTTAGTGGAGAAGAAGCATTAAAAAAATGTAATGTATTATCTGGGGGAGAAAAAGTACGTTGTATGTTGTCTAGAATGATGATGACAAGAGCCAACGTATTGGTGTTAGACGAACCTACAAATCACTTAGACTTAGAGTCGATTCAGGCTTTAAACAACTCGTTAAAAAACTTTAAAGGTACTGTGTTGTTTTCTACACACGATCATGAGTTTGCACAAACAGTTGCCAATAGAATTATTGAAATTACACCAAAAGGAGTTATTGATAAGTATGCAACTTTTGATGAGTATTTAGAAGATCCTAAAGTAAAAGAATTAAGAGCTAAAATGTATAATTAATATACTTAGCTATATCGTAGAAAAAATCCCATTTGAGAATTCAAATGGGATTTTTTGATGGTAACTGTTTTTGTAGCTAGAGTTACAAAGTGTTTTGTAATCGCTGTACAATCATTTGTACAATTCGTCTGTTGTGTTCTGTAGCATTTTCAAGATATTTTTGGAATTCTGTTTCGGTAAACAATCCAGTAATTAAGCCAATATATTGATTTTTTAGATTAGTGTTTTTAGTAATAGCAGTTCTTATAAATTCATTTTTCTTAGTTAGCTCTAATCTATTTAAATTAAACTTAGAATGCTCTAAATAGTTGTTAAATAATAGTATAATTAAAGAATGTTGTAGCTTAATTATAGGGCGTACTACTGTGTTCTGAAAAAGTTCAGCCTCAGATATACTTGCATTTATTTTTGCGTTTGGAATTACAGGGCGTATTTCTTGTTTTGCTTCCATTAGGCTAATTTTTCTTTTAAAAATGCTGCCGTATACGATGTTGTATTTTTTACAAGTTCTTCGGGTGTACCAGCAAACAAAACATCACCTCCTTTTTTACCCCCTTCTTTACCAATATCAATAATATAGTCTGCACATTTTATAAAATCTATATTATGTTCAATTACAATTAAAGAGTGGCCGTTTTCGATAAGCGCATTCATCGATTTTAATAGTTTTTTAATGTCATGAAAATGCAATCCTGTTGTGGGTTCATCAAAAATAAATAAGGTAGCATCTTGACGTGTTCCTTTTACTAAAAACGAAGCTAGTTTAATTCGTTGCGCTTCTCCACCAGATAAGGTAGAAGAAGATTGCCCAAGGGCAACATAGCCCAAACCAACATCTTGTAAAGGTTGCAGTTTTTTACAAATTTTGGTTTGTTTGGTTTCTGTAAAGAATTGCAAAGCTTCATCGATAGATAAATTTAAAACTTCGCTAATGTTTTTATTGTGGAATTTTACTTCTAAAACTTCTTTCTGAAAACGTTTCCCTTGGCAAGTTTCACAAGGCAAGTGCACATCTGCCATAAATTGCATTTCTATGGTAACTTCACCTTCTCCTTTACAAGTTTCACATCTACCACCGTCTACATTAAAAGAGAAATGTTTGGGTTGGTAGTTTCTCATTTTAGCCAAGTTTTCGTTAGCAAATACAGCTCGTATGTCGTCGTATGCTTTTATGTAAGTCACAGGATTCGATCGAGAAGATTTACCAATAGGGTTTTGATCTATAAATTCTACATTTTTAAGTGTATCCAAATCACCATCAACTTTAGTAACTTCTCCAATTTTAGAACCTTGTCCAAATAGATGTTTTTGTAGAGTAGGGTACACAATATTTTTTACCAATGTACTTTTACCACTACCTGAAACTCCTGTAATTACAGATAAAGAGTTTAAGGGTATTTGCACGTCAATATTTTTTAAATTGTTTTCTCTCGCCCCAACAATATTTATTGTTTTTTTAGATGTTCTACGTTTTTTAGGAACTTCAATCGTATCAGTACCATTCAAATAGTTTGCTGTGTGTGTGTGTGCTGTTAAAATTTGCTGGTAAGTTCCTTCAGCAACAAGCTCTCCACCAAATACACCTGCATTAGGGCCAATATCTATAATATAATCGGCTTGTTTCATAATATCTTCATCGTGTTCTACAACAATTACCGTATTTCCTAAGTTGCGGAGTTGTTTTAAAACCTCAATTAATTTTAAGCTGTCTTTAGGGTGTAAACCAATACTAGGTTCGTCTAAAATATACATAGAACCTACTAAGCTACTCCCTAAAGAAGTGGCTAGGTTGATACGCTGGCTCTCTCCACCCGATAAAGTGTTAGAAGCTCTATTTAATGTTAAATATCCTAAACCAACATTGTTTAAAAATTGCACTCTATTGTTTATTTCTACCAACAGTCTTTTGGCTATAGATGCGTCATATATATCAAGTTCCAAATTTTTCATGTACACTGTAAGTTCATCAATGGGTAAATTAATGAGCTCGTTAATTGTTTTTGTACCTACAAAAACATTGTTTGTTTCCGGACGTAAACGAGCGCCTTTACAGGTGTTACATTTTGTTTTACCACGGTAGCGTGATAACATGACACGAAATTGAATTTTATAACTTTTTTCTTCAAGGTATTTAAAGAAAGTATGTAGTCCATCAAATGTTTTGGTACCATTCCAAACTAAGTCTTTTTGTGCTTGTGTTAGTTCAAACCAAGGTTTATGAATTGGAATATCGTATTCGAAAGCTTGATTGATCAATTGGTTTTGATAAGCAGCACTGCTTTCACTTTTCCAAGGGGCAATACAACCTTCATAAATAGAAAGAGCAGTGTTGGGTATAACCAATTCCTCATCAATACCAATTACATTACCATAACCCTCGCAAGTAGGACAAGCTCCATAAGGGTTGTTAAAACTAAAAAAATGGGTATTAGGCTCGTAAAAGCTCATTCCATCAAGTTCAAATTTATTGCTAAATTCTCGAGTAGTTTTTGTATTTAAATTTTCTAAAGCACATATTCCTTTTCCTTCGTAAAAAGCAGTTTGTATAGAGTCGGCCAATCTGTTGTAATAGTCCTCATCATTTTTAACCACAATTCTATCAATTACTAACTGTAATTTTGTGCTAGGTTGTATATCAGTTGTAATTACTTCTTCAATTCTGTAAGTAATATCGTCTACTTTTATTCTTGCGTACCCTTGTTGTACAAGTATTTGAAACGCTTTTTCAGGTTTTCTATCTCCCAAATCGTAGGGCGCTAATAATAAAAGTTTTGTTTTTTCGTCTAAACTTTTTAGATGTTGTATTACATCTGAAACAGTTTCTTTTTTAACAACATTTCCAGAAATTGGAGATATGGTTTTCCCAATTCTAGCATACAATAATTTTAAGTAATCGTAAATTTCTGTTGTGGTACCTACCGTAGAACGCGGGTTAGAAGAGTTTACTTTTTGTTCAATAGCAATTGCAGGTGCAATTCCTTTGATATAATCTACTTTAGGTTTGTTTAGTTTTCCTAAAAATTGACGCGCATAAGAGGATAAACTTTCGACATATCTTCTCTGACCTTCTGCATACAAGGTATCAAAAGCCAAACTAGATTTTCCAGAACCTGATAAGCCTGTAATTACAACAAGTTTATTTCTAGGAATAGCTACATCAATATCTTTTAAATTATGCAACCCAGCACCTTTAATAATGATATGTTCTTTAGGAGATAATTTATCTAGTATGTTACTCATCTTAATAATTTCAATATGCTTGTAAAATTAACTGATTTGATTGTATTAAAGGAGTTCCACGATTATTAATTCTGTTAAATGGAGTACATTTAAATTACATTATAAATGGATTTATTGTACATTTGGGGCTAAATTTATAATTTAAGAGCTTAAACTTTAAATATAACTAAACTAAAAATTGATGAAGCTACATAAACTATTATTGGTTTTGGCAAGTGCCGGAGCGATTTCATGTGCTGAGAAAAAGCCGGTTAGCGAATTAGAGCAAACACCATTACCTTCTTTACTAACGGCAAATAATACAGATTGGGAAATTCAGAAAGAATTGTCTGATGACTTTAACTATGTTCATAAGCCTGCTAATGAAAAAATAAATTTTGGTGAAAATAATAAGTGGTATAATTTTTATCACAACGGGTGGGATGGACCTGGAACAACCTATTGGAAATACAACCATGTGTTTGTAGATGGTAAAGAGTTGGTTTTAAAAGCTTCTAGATGGAATAAAGAAAATGAATTATCACCAGCTTCTCCTTGGCCTAATAAAATGGGAAAATCAAATCAAGGAGTAAATGCGGGATGCATTACATCAAATAGTAAAGTTTTATATCCAGTTTTTGTAGAAGCAAGAGTAAGTGTTGCTGATATTGCTTTAGCTTCTGATGTTTGGTTGTTAAGCCCAGACGATACACAAGAGATAGATATAATTGAATGTTATGGAGGAAAAGATCCTGGGAATGCTTATTTCTCACAATTTATACATTTAAGTCATCACTCATTTATTAGAGAGCCTTTTACAGATTACCAACCAAGAGATTTAGGTAGTTGGCATAAAAGAGAAGGGGTAACTAGCTGGGGTGAGTTTAGTTGGAATAACGGAGAAAGACAATACGTTAATATTGGTGTGAATTGGGTAAGTCCTAAGCATTTTGAATATTATATTGATGGAAAATTAGAGCGTGTTTTATATGACAAAGCTGTAGCTACCAAACAAAATGGTAAATGGAATTATGGTTACCCAACCATGACTGATGGAAAGTTAGACTTTAACGGAGGGTACCAAAAAATAACAAACAATAGCACTTCAGAAACGTACTCTTTAGATGAGTTAAAGAAAGCAGACGCGAAGTCTAAAGTAAGTATTATTGATCCATACAATTACCAAGGAGGTAAAGGATTTACAAAAGAATTAGATATTATTATAAATATAGAGTCTCAAAACTGGCACGTTTTTGATGGTAGAACACCAACAGATAGTGATTTAGCAGACGAAACAAAAAATACAATGAAAGTAGATTGGTTAAGAGTATTTAAACCAAAAACAAAGTAATTGTTTGCAAAAATGTTTAAAAAGGGTTCGTAAATTTACGAACCCTTTTTTGTTTCCTATATTTTTTAGTATATTTAACCAACCACAAAACAAAAGCCTATAGCCCAAAACTACTTAACCATATTTTAAATTAATTAAATGAAGTCGTTACGTAGTAAAACCGATGCAGAATTAGTATCAATGTATATTAATGGAGGAGAGGAGTGTTTGTCTATTTTAATAAACAGGCATCAACAAAAAATATTTGGGTATATATTATCAAAAACAGCTGATAGAGAATTAGCGAATGATATTTTTCAGGATACATTCATTAAAATAATTCACACCCTTAAAAAAGGGAATTATAACGAAGAAGGTAAGTTTTTACCTTGGGCTCTAAGAATAGCACATAATTTAGTAATGGATTATTACAGAAGTAATAAGCGTAAAAAAACAAAATTTGCTTCTGAGAATTACGATATTCTTGATTTTATAACCGCTGAAAATAATTTTTTAGAGAATAGTTTAGAGGAACAACAAACTATTACTAGTATTATGGAGTTGATGAAGACCTTGCCCGAAGAACAGCAACAGGTTTTAAAAATGAGAATTTTTATGGGCCTAAGTTTTAAAGAAATTGCAGAACAAACCAGTGTAAGTATCAATACGTCTTTAGGTAGAATGCGATATGCTTTGATAAACTTAAGAGCGCTAGTTAATGAAAATCAAATAGCTATCTATAATTGATATAATAAAAAAGGTTTCTTTTCGTTATATCATTAACTAAACTAAATGTGTATGATGAAAAACTACGTAAACTCTTCTGCAAATCAAAAAAACAGATTTGCAAAAAAACCAAAAAAAGAAGTAGTGTCTTTTTTACTAAATTATTCCAAATCATTAGAGTATAAAAAAAGTAAAACATTAGACCAACTACGATTTGATAAGAATTAAGTAAAACAAACCAACATATTTTTTATATGTTGGTTTTATGTTTTTATAGCTTTCATAGTATTAGCAGTATTTCGCTATTTGGTTCCATGTACTTTTAGTATAGGTATTGGTAAATTCTGCTTTCTCCTCTTTAGTTTCTAATTTTTTATTGGCATAAATCCATTGTTGCATAGCATTATCAAAGTCTTTTTCTGGTAATGTTCTGTTGTTGATTAATAAATCAAAAAGATGATTTAATTTTTTTCTCTGTTCGTGTAATGATAATGTCATAATCCTATTTTTTATATTTTATTCAAATATCAAATAGATATGTGTTGTGTTTCTGCACAATTCATTATTTTTATACAGATCATTCTTAAAACAAGAAAATGGCTACCAATAAAAATGCAATTATTAGATACCAGGCTTTAGATAAATGTTTTAGAAACACAGGAAAACGCTACGCAATGAAAGATTTGATAGCGGTGTGTAATAAAGCTTTGTATGATTTTAATGGAGATACGGCAGGTGTAAAGCGTAGACAAATTTATGATGATATAAATTTTATGAAGAGCGAACAAGGTTATGGAGTTGAGTTGGATGTGGTAAAAGAAGGTAGAGTAGCGTATTACAGTTATACAGATGCAAATTTCTCTATCAATAGCCAGCCGATAAACGAAACAGAAGCCTTACAATTAAAAGAAGCTTTACTAACATTAAATAGAATTAAAGGTTTGCCTCAATTTAATTGGGTAGAAGAATTGGTGTTAAAGCTTGAAAAAGATTTTGATATCCACGATGCTACACGAGAAATTTTAGGTTTTGAGAATAACCCTTATTTAAAAGGTTTAGAGCATTTAAATACACTGTTTAACGCTATTCAATATCATAAAACACTACAAATAAGTTACCAAACGTTTAGAAATGATGTGATAGAAGAAATTCCGATGCATCCTCAATATTTAAAGCAATACAACAATAGGTGGTTTGTGTTAGGAATCAATTCAAAATACAAACCTATTACAACTTTGGCTATCGATAGAATTGTTGCTATAAACGAAACAAATGAGGCGTATGAAGTATCTAAGATAGATTTTAATGAATATTACGAAGATGTTATTGGAGTGACTAGAAACAAAGAAGAAAATACAATTATTATAACTTTACAGGCCAATCCAACCTTAGCGGCTTATGTAGTAACAAAACCTTTACACGGTAGTCAGAAAAATGGAGCTCTTACAAAAGAGGGACTTACGTTTACCCTAGAAGTTGTACCTAATTACGAATTAGAACAGCAATTACTGTCGTACGGAGAGGCAATAAAAGTAGTGGCTCCTGCAGCATTTGTAACAAAAATAAAAAATAGAATAAAGGCTAGTTTAGAAAATTACAACTAGCCTTTGTATAAGCAGTGAGAATGAGATTCGAACTCATGAGCCGATTTCTCGACCACAGCTTTCCAGGCTGCTCCATTACCACTCTGGCACCTCACTTTTTGTAGGTACCGCAAATAAACAAAATGTATTTTTAATAATCAATAAACATGTTTAAAATATAAAACAATGAAACAAGTCAATTGGGGAGTTATTGGTGTAGGTAGCGTATGCGAAGTAAAAAGTGTTCCTGCTATGTATAAAACACCAAACTCAAAGGTAATTTCTGTAATGAGGAGAACCGCTGCTAAGGCCGAAGATTTTGCGAAAAGACATGCTATAGAAAACTGGACCACAAATGCAAGCGAGGTGATAGAGCATCCCGATATAGATATTGTGTACATTGCAACACCTCCAAAATACCATAAGCAATACGCTTTACAAGTAGCGGCTGCGGGCAAAGCATGTTATATAGAAAAACCTATGGCAGTTACCTACCAAGCTTGTAAAGATATTGTTACCGTTTTTAAACAAAAACAATTACCATTGTATGTGGCTTATTACAGAACGTGTTTGCCTAATTTCTTAAAGGTTAAAGAGTTTTTAGATAATGGTAAAATAGGAAAGCCTTTACAGGTACAGCTAAACTTAACCAAACCTTTAGATGTGGTAAAAGAGGGTTATTTTGAAACCAATTGGAGAATAAATCCTGATGTGGCTGGAGATGGATATTTTTATGATTTAGGTTCACATCAAATTAATATACTAGAGTTTTTATTTGGCGATATTATTGCTGTAAATTCTATGGTAGATAACCAATCTAAACTACATGCTTGTAATGATGTTGTGAGTGCACAAATTAGATTTAAAAATAAATGTATTGCAACGTGTTTTTGGAGCTTTAATACAGCAACACCCCAGAGAAAAGATGAGTTAATTATAAAAGGGGAGTTAGGAGTGTTAAAAATGGCTTGTTTTAACGATGCTCCTATAGAATTTACAGATACAAAAGGTGTTGTAAGTAGTACTAAGATTAGCTATCCAGAACATGTACAATTACCTCTGGTAACGTCTATTGTTAACGATTTATTGACTGATAAAACAAATACGTATAGTACCGGAAATAAAGGAGCTCAAACCAATTATTGGTTAGAACAAATTAGTGGGTTGGTAAAAGAAAGGCAAAACTTAAATTAAATCTTAATAAATCAAATACTTTTACGACTAACGCATTAGTTCATAAATCTAATTAACTTGTAATCCTAAATCATCACAACATGAATAAGAAGAGAGATACTGCTTACACAGGGTTTGTATTTAAAAAATACGAAGCCCCCGAACTTAGTGTGTTTGATAAATTGTTAGATATTTTTAAAGAATTAATCACCCATACATCTGGCGATGTAGATGAGGCTTTAGATTGGTTAGCAGAGTTAGACAAAACTTACGAGCTTACAACACCCGAGTATACTTTGGAAAATTTTAAGCGCGATTTATTTGATAAAGGGTTTTTACAACAAAAAACCAAACCCGATGGAAGTGATGGAGTAGGCATAACCCCAAAAACAGAAAGAGCGATACGACAAAGGGCTTTAAACCAAATTTTCGGGAAGTTAAAAAAATCAGGATCTGGAAACCATAGTACTAAAAAAGTAGGTTTAGGAGATGAGCTTACTGGCGAAACCCGAACTTATCAGTTTGGCGATGGTTTGGATCATGTTTCGATGACAGAAAGTATTAAAAATGCACAAGTAAACAATGGTGTTATAGGTGGGTTTAGATTAACTGAAGATGATTTAGTTGTGAATGAAACAAGTCATAAATCGCAAATGAGCACGGTTTTAATGATTGATATTAGCCATAGCATGATTCTTTATGGAGAAGATAGAATTACACCTGCAAAAAAGGTTGCCATGGCATTGGCTGAGTTGATTACTACGCGCTATCCAAAAGATACGTTAGATATTATAGTTTTTGGAAACGATTCTTGGCGAATTTCTATTCAAGATTTACCTTATTTACAAGTAGGGCCTTATCATACAAATACTGTTGCAGGTTTAGAGTTGGCAATGGATTTGTTACGAAGAAAGAAAAATACCAACAAGCAAATTTTTATGATTACTGATGGAAAGCCGAGTTGTTTGCGTTTACCCGATGGACGTTATTATAAAAACAGCAATGGCCTAGACAGACATATTATGAGTAAATGTTACGACAAGGCAAATCAAGCACGAAAGTTACACATACCTATCACTACATTTATGATTGCTCAAGATCATTATCTAATGCAATTTGTAAAAGCGTTTACACAAGCAAATCAAGGAAAAGCTTTTTATACAGGTTTAAAAGGTTTGGGAGAGATGATTTTTGAAGATTACGAACAAAATAGAAAAAAAAGAATTAAAGGATAGTATTATGAGTTATACAGATATAAAAACATTAGGCGCTTTAAAAGCGGCAGGCTACACTTATAAATCAATAAAAGAAGAATTAAGAACTAATTTAATAACCCTAAAAAAAGAAGGTTTGGTGCCTTTTACAGGGGTACATGGTTACGAGAATACGGTAATTCCGCAATTAGAGCGCGCTATTTTATCAAAACATAACATCAATTTATTAGGGTTAAGAGGACAAGCCAAAACAAGGTTGGCACGTCAAATGGTACATTTATTAGACGAATATATACCGGTGGTACAAGGTTCAGAAATTAATGATGACCCCTTGCGTCCAATTTCGAGATATGCACAAGAATTAATTGCCGAAAAAGGAGAGGAGACACCTATTATTTGGTTGCATAAATCTGAAAGATTTGCCGAAAAACTAGCAACTCCCGATGTTACTGTGGCAGATATTATTGGAGATATTGACCCTATCAAAGCAGCCAATTTAAAATTATCGTATGCAGATGATCGTGTAATTCACTATGGAATGATTCCGCGTGCCAATCGTTCTATTTTTGTAATTAATGAATTGCCAGATTTACAAGCAAGAATTCAGGTAGCTTTATTTAATATTTTACAAGAAGGAGATATACAAATACGAGGATTTAAGTTGAGGTTCGATTTGGATATGCAATTTGTGTTTACAGCAAATCCAGAAGATTATACCAATAGAGGAAGTATTATTACGCCTTTAAAAGATAGGATTGGTTCTCAGATTTTAACCCATTATCCTGAGTCTATTGATATAGCAAAAACAATTACCCAACAAGAAGCTAAGTTAGAAAAAGAGCAGGCCGAAGCTGTACATGTACCAGAGATTGTAAAAGATTTATTAGAGCAAATTGGTTTTGAAGCTCGAAAGAGTCCTTATGTAGATGTTAAAAGTGGGGTGAGTGCTCGTTTAAGTATCTCAGCTTTCGAGAGTTTAATGAGTACGGCAGAGCTAAGAATGTTAGCCTCTAAAGATGTACATACCACGATTCGTTTGAGCGATTTTATGGGAGTAATACCAGCGATTAATGGTAAAGTGGAGTTGGTGTATGAAGGAGAGCAAGAAGGAGCTGCTTTTGTAGCAGAAAGTTTGATACATGAGGCTGTAAAATCATTATTTCCAGAGTATTTCCCAGCCATAGATAAGTTAGTTCGTAAAAATGCAGAAACGCCTTATGATTCCGTTATTGATTGGTTTGCTGCCGGAACAAATTTTGAGTTGTCGAATGATTTGACAAACGCTGAATACGAACAACAGTTAAGCTATATTGAGCCTTTAACAAGTCTTATTTTAAAATATCAACCAGACATTGCAACAGAGGATATCAACTTTTTTAAAGAATTTGTCTTATGGTCGTTGGTAGAGCATAAAAAAATAGCCAAAGAAGAAATAGCAGAAGGGTATAGTTTTAAAGATACTTTTGAGAATTTTATAGATGGTATTTAGTATTCTTACAAAATAAAAAGTTTAAATGTTAAATTATGAAGTTATACTATTTTCATAATTGATAAAAATAAAATAATATGAGTACTACTTCTAAGGATCAAAGTTGTGATATCGTATCGGGTTCATGTGATACTGATTTAACGACAAAAAATGAAATTAAAAACACAAATACAAAAACAGATACAATTAAAATAACCTATTACTACGATGCACTTTGCGGTTGGTGTTATGGGTTTAAAAACGAGTTTCATCAGTTTGTAGAAAAACATCCAGAAATAGAGTTTGAAATTGTAAATGGAGGATTGTTTACAGGGGACAGAGTAGGGCTTATTAATGATGTGGCTCCTTATATAAAACAAGGTGCTTATAAAAGTGTCGAAGAAGTATCTGGTGTAAAGTTTGGAGAGGCTTTTTTAGAGAAACTGTTTGGAGAAGGAGATGTAATGTTAAATTCGCTACCTACCGCAGTAGCTATGTGTGTTGTAAAAGAAAACAAACCTAAAGAGGCTTTAAAATTTGCCAATTTACTTTTAACTGCTGTATATAGAGATGGTGTAAATGTAGAAGATGTGAATGTTTATGAAAGGTATTTAAAAGAGATTGATTTTGATTTTGACGTTTTTAAAGCTCATGCTAAAGAAGAAAAATATTTAGAATTGGTTGCTAAAGATTACGAAAACTTTACGCAAAATAAAATTAGCGGTATGCCAACTCTAGTGGTGCAAGAAGGAGTGAAAAGAGCCTTTTTAAGTAATGGTTTTGCAAAAGCAAATGACTTAGAAAATAGGTTGCAACAATTTTTAAGTTTAGAGTTAGAATAGTAGTAGAACACTTATTTTAAAAATAGAAAACCCCAACTTAATTAAATAAGTTGGGGTTACTTTTGTTAAGTACAAAGTATAGGGGTCTACTTTATAATTAACTTCTTGGACTTCTCATTATTTACTCGAACTAAATAAATACCAGAAGTTAGTTTGTTAGTGTTTACTTGCGTAGAGGTACCTGTTAGTTTCGTGTTTATTAATAATTGTCCGTTTACATTAAATATTTTTATATCGTTAGCATTAGAACTGCTTTTTCCTTGTGTTGTAATTTCAACCACATCTCCACTTTGGGCAACTGTAGGGCTAATGTTAAAATCAAATTCAATATTTTCAAATTCTAAATCTGTTGCTTCTTCTAGTTTATTAGCGCTAGAAATATTACTGATAACTTGGTATTCAAAAGTTTCCCAAGATCTTGCTTCAGCTCCTCTAATAAATAAAGGTGTGAAATCTGCATTGTGTGGAGCTTGCAACCATAGGTTATTTGCTAAACTTTTAAAGGCAACTCTATTACCTCCTAAAGATCTCCATTCAAATCGAGTCCATCCACCTGTACCTCCTAAAGCATCTACAATAGCTCCAGCGTTGTTTGTTCCAATAATTCTAATATATTTATTGGATGAAAGATTTTTCAAAGCAATTCCGTTTCCAGAGCTATGCGCTTCTACTCTAAAATATTGTCTATTTCCAAAAGCTTGGGGTTGATTTGCGTACAAATCGTTTCCTAATTCTGCAACAGCAGAAACAAATCTTCTATCACCACCAGACTTACGTAAAGAAATAACACTTCCAATTGGAGCACTACCATTACTTGGTGTTGTAGTTGGAGGAGGAGTTGTTGTTGCTCCTACAGGTCTTATCATCCAACGTACAGCATCTGTTAGAGGTACATTGGTTCTACGTCCTTGGTTGTCTATAGATATTGTGAAAATAAATTTAGGAGCACTTCCATTAACCGATAAGGCAGATTGACGCTCGTTACCTCCTGGGAATATTTCGAAATTGCTATTTCCAACATTTAAAATTGCCCAAAAAGGTTTTGCAGCTCCATTAGGTACATTGTTTAAAAATGGGCTTATGTTTTGAGGTTGATTGTTAATAATATCGAACTCAGTATATCCTAAATGTGTTTCTAAATATCTTCCAGTACCTACATTTTGTAAATGATACGAATAAGGTGGTCTAAAAGTAACTCTCCATTGCGAATTTGCATTTGATGTACTTGTAGCAATAACACCAAAACCACTACTGTTAGCAGCTAGCTTGTTACCATTCGCTCTACTTACTATTTCGTAGGTACCGTTAGCAATTACTGCTGGTGGTGGATTGAATCTTGAGATGTTTTTTTGAGCGTTTGTGTAACCTTGTACGGTAAAACGAGCATTGTTAATAGGAAAATGACCTGTAAACCCGTTGTTTGCTGCATTTCCTAATCCTGGATTGTTTCTAATTGTAATGTCATTCGATACAAATTCATTATCAATAGGTTCTCTATCTCTCGACTCGTAAAAAGCTAAATTAATAGAGTTAGGGTTTGCGGCACTAGCAGCTGTAAAATCGTTACCAGTAATTGTAATGTTATTAGGTGCATACGCAGATATAAAGAAGTTGTAGTTACCAACAATACGGTTGTTTGTAAATTCTACATCGCTTGTAATTTGTAATTCACGGTCTAATTGTACAATTCTACTTCTTCTGTTAGGATCTACTACCTGACAGTCAAACACATTTCCGTTTACTCTTACATTGTTCGAAAACTCTTCGATATGTAAAATATCAATAGCTCCTTCGTTGTCAAAAAATGTACACCCTTCAATTGTTACGTTTTCACAACGAGATAAAGCAATACCAGAGTTTTCTATTCGAGTATCTTTAATTGTAGTGTTGTTAAAATCCCATATTACAGGGTATTCATTGTTTCCAGCATCAAAAGAAAAAGCTCTGTCGTCAAAACCAACAATATCGTCAGTATCAATCAAACAGTGGTCAAATTCCATTTTAGGAGTTGCGTTAGATCGTCCAAATCTATTGGCCCAGAAACCTGTTCTTCTCCAGTTAACCATAGACACATTGTTCATTGCAATACCTACTCCATTACCAGAATGAAAACAGTAAGCTCCACCATCTAATACAACATTGTTTAAAGAAATTCCGTTGTATGTTTGTTGGTTTACAGCTATTGGGTTGTCTGCTAGGTAAGTAGTGTGACGGGCATCAATTAAAATATCAAAAACACCTTCTCCTTGATTTTTTCTCACAATAGAGATGTTTCTAAATCTAACATTGTTAGATCGGATAGCAATAGTTGCTGTGTTTCCAAGTGTTGTTTGTATACCCGAAGCTCCAAAAAAGTTGGCATTAAAACCATTAGGATTGGCTCCTTGTAGTGTAATCGGTTTGTTGATTGTAATTAATTCCGTTCCTCCTAAATCGTAATAGCTACTATTAAATATAATAACATCACCATTTGAGGCTTCGTTAATTGCTCTTTGAATTTTACCAGCAACATCTCCATTATTTCCGTATCTGGAATTAAAATTGATGTTTGCGGCAGTGATTGTTAAGGATGAAAGAAAGGCGATTGTAAAAAAAGCGATTACTTTTTTTAACATTTTCTTCGTAGGGGGTAAAGATTTGAGTTTACTCATTTTTAATTATTTATTAATTTGTTAGTGTGCAGTTAAATTAATTAAAAATAATGTATTAATAAGGGTTTTTATTGAGGATTATTAATTTTTTTAGTTATTTTTTTGAATTATTTGTATTAAAATTAATATTTGTTTATCAATGCTGTAAAAGAAAACCTCGTTTGTTGGTTTGTGTTTTTTGTTATAGTATGTTAGTTAAGTGTTTGTAAAACAGTATTTTGACTTTTGTAAAATAGAAAACAACAATAAAGGCTACCTATCTAGGTAGCCTTTATATACTTTTAGAAATGCTTTAAAAATTAGTTGATAATTAATTTTTTTGTTTTAGAACCGTTTACTTGTACCAAATACATTCCAGAGGTAAGTCTATCAGTTTTAAAAGAATTGTTAGATTGGGATTTTAAAACAACTTGACCAAACATATTATATACTACAATTGTTTTTACTGGAGTGTTACTTTGAATGGTAACAGTAGTATTGTTATTGGTAACTGAAGGAGATAAAGAAAAACTGTTATAGTTGTTAGAAAAATTACCTGAACTTATTTCTCTATGTTTATTAGTGTTAGTTGTGTTTGCTATAACAGAAAACTCAAAAGTTTCCCAGCTTTTTGCAGCTTGTCCTTTTACAAATAAAGGCGTAAGATTTGAGTTGTGAGGAGCTTGTAACCATAAATTGCTGCTTAAACTTTTTAACGCTACTTTATTAGCTCCTAAAGATGTCCATTTGAATAACGTATTGTTAGTTAAAGAGTTGTTCGCATTGGCATCTACAATAGCATTATTGTTACCATTTATAATTTGCAAATATTTGTTAGAGGCTATTGATTTTAATGCAATACCGTTACCAGAAGGGTGCGCTTCAACTTTAAATTTTTGTCTGTCTCCAAATACTTGATCTTGGTTTGCATACAAATCTTGTCCTAATTCTGTTACTGCAGAAATGTATTTTTTGTCTCCACCTGTTTTACGTAGTGCTATGGTACTTCCAATAGGAGCTGAATCGCTTGTTGCTTCTGTTGTATCGTTTGTAGTGTTTCCTATTTTTTTAAATGACCATTTTACTTTGTTTGTTAAAGGAATGTTTGTTCTTGCACCTTTACTGTCTATAGAAATAGTAAAGACTAATTTAGTAGAAGATCCATCAGATGAAAATGCTGATTGTCTTTCGTTTCCACCTGGAAAAATTTCAAAGTTTCCATTCCCAACATCTAAAATAGCCCAGAAAGGTTTTGTTCCATTTGTAGGGACATCATTTAAAAATGGACGTATGTTTTGAGGTTGGTTGTTAATGATATCAAATTCAGTATATCCTAAGTGCGTTTCCATATATCTACCAGTAGCTACATTTTGTAGTGTGTAAGAGTATGGTGGTACAAATGTAACTTTCCATTGCGAGTTTTCGTTAGAAGTTGTTGATGTAACCACACCAAAACCATTGCTTGAAGCAGCTAATTTTTGTCCATTATCTTTATTTGTTATTTCGTAAATACCATTGGCTACAGAAGCAGGTGGGTTGTTGTGTAATGTAATATTTTTTTGAGCACTTGTATATCCCTCTACCGTATATACTGCGTTACTTTTAGGAAAATAAGCTGTGAAACCATTGTTAGCATCGTAACCTAAACCAGGGTTGTTTTTAATTGTTATGTTATTTGAAACTAATTCATGATTGATAGGTTCTCTATCTCTAGATTCATAATAAGCTAAATTAATAGAGTTAGGGTTTGCGGCAGAAGCAGCTGTAAAATCGTTTCCAGTGATGGTGATATTGTTAGGAGCATACGATGAGATAAAGAAATTGTATTGCCCAACAATTCTATTTCCTGTAAAAGAAACATTGCTAGTAATTTGTAATTCACGGTCTAATTGTACAATTCTAGAACGCTTGTACGGATCCTCAACCTTACAATCAAAAACATTGTTACGTACTCTTACATTGTTAGAAAACTCTTCTATGTGTATGATGTCAATAGCTCCTTCTTTATCTTCAAAAGTACATCCTTCAATAGTCATGTTTTCACATCTAGATAAGGCAATTCCAGTATTTATAATTTTAGAATCTTTGATAGTTGTATTGTTAAAGTCCCAAATAACAGGGTATTCAGAGTTTCCAGCATCAAAAGAGAATCCTCTATCATCAAAACCAACAATTTCGTCAGTATCTACTAAACAGTGGTCAAAAATCATTTTCGGACTTGCGTCTGATCTACCAAATCTATTTGCCCAGAAACCAGTTCTTCTCCAGTTTACCATAGAAACATTAGTCATGGTCATTTGTACACCATTTCCAGAGTGAAAACTATAAGCACCACCGTCTAATACAACATTGTTAAACACCAAACCACCATATTGCTTTTGGTTTACAGTAATAGGATTATCAACTAAGTAGGTGGTATGTCTAGCATCAATTAAGATGTCGTAAATGCTTTCTCCTTGATTTTTTCGAACAATTGAAATGTTTACAAACATTACATTATTTGATCGAATTTCTATAGTTGCAGTGTTACCTAATGTTGTTTGTATACCAGAAGCACCATAAAAAGATGTGTTAAAACCATTTGTTGTTGCTCCTTTAAGTGTTACAGGTTTGTTAATGGTAATTAAATCAGCACCACCTAAGTCGTAGTAACTGCTGTTAAATAAAATAACGTCTCCATTTGAAGCTTCGTTAATAGCTTTCTGAATTTTTAAGGCAATATTTCCTTCGTTTTTGTATTTGCTATCAAAATCAATAGTATTGGCAAAAGCAAAATTGCTGAAAGTAAAAAACAAAATAATAGCTGTAAAAATACTCTGTGTAGTTTTTTTCATCATGTTTACGTATTAGGGGTGAAACAAAATTTAGTTGTTAGTGTTATTGTAAAATTAATGAATTATCGAGTTCGAAATACGTAGTTTATTGTGTTATCAATATTTTAAGGGGTTTAAAATTAAATATAATTCAAAACTAACCTCTGTTATTTGAAAATATGATGAAATAGGCTGTTTTTAGGTTAATACATTAAAGGTTTATGTTACTAATGTGGTTTTTTAGAGTTAGTGTATTACCATATGTTTAGTATTGTTGCTATTGTGTTAGTGTTCTTTTAAAAACGTTATTTTAAGATGTTTTTAATGAAAAATTAACATAAAAAAGGTGTTTTTATTGGTTTTTTAATAGTTTAAGAGGTCTAAAAACGTCAGATTTGTAATTTAGATACTGTTTTATAGGGTGTTATCTTTTTTGTTTTTTATTGTGTTGAGGTTGGTGGCTTTGTTATCTAAATGTTAACAAATCAATCTTGTGTTGGTAATAAGAGTTTAAAAACATAACCTATGGGTTTTATCTTAATAGCTTGTTACTTTCGTTATCTTTGTACTTTCAATATTTATAGATATGTCATTTAAAGAGTTACATTTAAACGCTAAAGTTTTAAAAGCTGTTTCAGAGTTAAATTATACAAGTCCAACTCCAATTCAGAAAAAAGCAATACCTCTTATATTAGATGGCATTGATATTATTGGGTGTGCACAAACAGGAACAGGTAAAACAGCAGCATTTGCCTTACCTATATTAGATAGATTGTTTGCAAAGCAAGAAGCTAAAAAAGGGACTAAAAAAATTAAAGCCTTAATTGTAAGTCCTACACGTGAGCTTGCCATACAGATAGAAGAGAATTTTAAAAAATATGCTGTTTATACGAACTTAAGAACAACTTCTGTTTACGGAGGAATGTCGATGGAGCCTCAAATAGATGTGTTAACCAAAGGTGTAGATATTTTAGTAGCCACTCCAGGAAGGTTGTTAGATTTACACAAACGAGATGTTTTAAATTTAGATTATATAGAAACATTGGTTTTGGATGAGGCCGATATGATGTTAGACATGGGATTTATAGATGATGTAAAAAAGATAGAGCGTCTTTGTCCGGCTAACAAACAAACACTATTATTTTCTGCAACCATGCCTCCCAAAATTGAAGCATTAGCCAAGGAAGTGTTAACTGAGCCTGAAAAAGTTTCGGTTACAGCTATTTCATCTGCAGCCAAAACAGTAAGCCAAGAACTATACATGGTTGGAAAGCCTAAAAAAATAGAATTGTGTTTACATTTGTTACGTAACGATTTAAGAGGAAACATTATTATTTTTAGACGAACCAAATTTGGAGTTGATAAATTAGAAGAAACCTTGTTGAAAAATAAGTACAAGGTAGATACTTTACATGGCGATAAAACACAAGCAGCAAGAACCAAAGCATTGAATAAGTTTAAAAATAAAGACGTAAATATTTTAATAGCGACTGATGTTGCAGCACGAGGTATTGATGTAACAGATTTAGATATTGTGATAAATTTTGATATGCCAAACATACCCGAAAGCTATGTGCATAGAATTGGTAGAACAGGTAGAGCAGGAAAACAGGGTAGAGCGTTGTCTTTTTGTTCGGCAGATGAGAAACCCTATTTAAAAGATATCCAACAATTGTTAGGGACTTTAATTACAGTTGAAGAGAATCACCCATACCCTTTAGACCCTAAAGCAAAACCAGAAGTACATAAAAAGAAAGGTAGTAAATATAAAAAAGGGCGAAAGTCTGAAGCTTCTAAAAAGAAAAAGAAGCGTTGGTATTAAATTATTGAGAATTAATTAAAATAAAAGTACTTAATTAGTGGTTGTATTGTACCTATAAATTAAGTGCTTTTTTTGTACTGATAATTATATTAAAAACTAAGTAATGTCAAAATCTTTAGAGTGGATTAACTGGTCTCATTCCTTTACATCTTATCCTGATTTTATAGAATATCCAGCTACAGAACAAGAATTAGTAGCAATTGTAAAAAAGGCAGCTAAAGAACAACAAACAGTAAAAGTTGTGGGTTCTGGTCATTCGTGTTCGTTAATAAGTGGAACCAAGAATGGATATTTACTAGATTTAAAAGATTTTAATGCTGTTTTAGAGCTCGATACTCATAAAAAAACAATACGTGTAGAAGGAGGAACTTCTTTAGAAAAAATAGCAAAGCACGCGTTACAAAATAATTTAGCGTTTGATAATTTAGGAACTATTGTAGAACAAAGTATAGCTGGTGCTATTAGTACAGGTACACATGGATCGGGAATTACGCATGGTTCTTTAGATCAAGCAATCTTATCATTTACAATTTTAACAGCTAGTGGAGAAAAAAAGGTTTTTGATAGAGAAAAAAATACAGAAGAGTTTTTTACAGCCGTTGTTGGTATAGGTGCTTTAGGTATTATTACAGAAGTAACGTTGCAATTGGTAGAAAATTACAATTTAGAAATAGAAACGAAAACCTTATCATTTTCAGAAATGATTGCCTCAATTGCTAATTTTGAAAAAGATGATTACATGCGTTTTTGGTGGGCTCCGCATACAGATAAAGTACAGTATTGGAAAGCAACCAAAACAGAAGAAAAAGCAACACCACAATCCAAACTAAAAAACTGGTATCAAGATATATTTAAAGGGAATAAATTGCATGAATTTGGTTTGTGGCTAACAGCTAACAAACCAAGTCTAATTCCGAATTTAAATAAATGGATGTTTTCTTTAGTATTAAACAAAGAAGTAAATTTTGTAACCGACTTTTTGGATGGTTTTACATTACCTATTCTGGTAAAGCAAAGTGTTATGGAATATGGAATTCCGGCTAAAGATACCGCTAGTGTATTAAAAAAAATAGAACAGTTATTAGCAGCTAAATCTTACAAGGTACACATGCCTATAGAAGTACGATTTGCACCACAAAACAATGCAGCATTAAGTATGGCTTATGGTACAGATACTTGTTATATTGGTATTATAGCTTACAAACCTTATGGAAAAGAGTTAGATTACAAAGCCTATTTTAAAGATGTACATGATATTTTTGCAGCACATAATGGAAGACCACATTGGGCAAAAGTGACACATTATTCTAAAAAAGAGTTAAATGATTTGTATCCGAAATGGGGTGATTTTGAAGAATTAAAAAACGTATTGGATAGCAAAGGTATGTTTATGAACGATTTTTTAAAGCGAATTTTCTAATCAATAGCAGCTTTTAATTTTTATTTTGTTCTCTTTAAAAAAAGTTTTATTCTTATGTAAAAATTAAAATATATGATATTAGGAATAGGATCGAGAATAAAACATGCAGAGTTCGGGTTAGGAGTTGTAACAAATGTAACGTCTAAACAATATTGGGTAACCTTTATAGAAAATGGATTAGAAACTATTGATGTTGACAGCGAATTTGAGGTAATAGAGGGAGTAGAAGAAGAGGTTGATAGTGTGAGTTTTTTTGAAGTAGAAAGTATTTTTCGAAAATTATTAAAGAGATATAGTGATATTTCTGAAATAGTACCTATTGCAGATAAATGGAAAGGTGGTTCCCTAACATTAAATCCTGGAGATTCGAATCTCCAAAGTAAAGATATCCCCATTGATTCTTTTTTCCATAAAATAGTAATGGTAAGAGATAGAGTTAGGGTAATGGAGCAAAAAATTAATAGCTCTAAAAATTTAGACGATCAGGAAAAAGTTGATTTACAACAATACATAAGCCGTATATACGGTAGTTTAACCACATTTAATGTACTGTTTAAAAACAACGACCATAACTTTAAAGGCGCTGGTAAAAAATAGAAAAAGAGGACTCAATTTGAGTCCTCTTTTTAATTATAATCTAAATATTGTTGAATTAGTTTTCGGTGTTCGTTATTGTCTAGTTTAAAGTCATCTATCAGAGTATTTAATCCCGTAGGTTTTGTAACACCAATATCTGTTTTATTCGCATAGCTTGTAAAGTGTACTATATACTGGTTCTCTTTTTTTTCTAATACAATATATAAATCATCTTTAATCCATGTATATGCTATGGTATCAAAAAAGTGAGCTTCATCTTTAAAAAAAGAAGAAAAAGAATAGTAATCTAAAAATTGCTCCATATTTATTGTATTTCAGCAGACAAACCTAGCTCTAATAATTTTGAACATTTAGGTTTTAATTCCTCGTAACTTCCTGTTTTTACTGCACATTTTCCTTTATAATGTACAAGCATTGTACATTGTTCTGCTTGCAAAGGCTCGTGTTCGCACACATCTATCAAAGCATCAATTACAAAGTCAAAAGTGTTGACTTCATCATTGTATAAAATAATTTCGTAGTCCTTAATCAATTGTTCAAGAACTTCAATACTTTCTTTTGTTTTTTCTATTGTACTCATAATTAGTTACAAAGTTACTATAATTATTTGTCTAATTGTAATCCTACCCAATTGTTACGTGTATACGTTTTTGTAATGGTAAGTCCTAAGTCTTTCGTACGCTGTTCTAAAAAAGGAATGTCTTGTGTGTAAAAACCACTCAACAAAAGTTTACCACCAGAGTTTAAACAGTTGTTGTAGGTATCCATATCGTTTAACAGTATATTTCTATTAATGTTGGCTATAATAACATCGTATTTTTGATCTGTAAGTAAGGAAGCGTCTCCTTGGTAGGCTGAAATATGTTGGCAGTTGTTTTTTTCAACATTTTCTTTCGTGTTTACATAGCACCATTCATCAATATCAATAGCATCAATAGGCTGGGCTCCTTTCATTTCTGCAAAAATGGCTAAAATACCGGTACCTGTTCCCATATCTAATACACTTTTGTTGTTTAAATCTAGCTCTAACAAGTGTTTAATCATCAAATGTGTTGTTTCGTGGTGTCCTGTACCAAAACTCATCTTAGGCTCTATGATTATTTCATAATCCATACCTGTTTTTTGATGAAATGGAGCAATTACACTTACCTTATTGTCTACATGTATAGGCTCAAAGTTTTTTTCCCACTCAGCATTCCAATTTACTTGCGCTATTTCTTTAAAGGTGTAAGAAATTTCAAATTCGTCAGAAGTTAAAATAAAAACACTATCTAGAATATTTGTATTCCAATCTTTGGTTTGTATGTAGGCTTCTAATCCTGTAGTTGTTTCTTCAAAACTTTCGAAACCTAAGGCACCTAATTCAGCAATTAAAATTTCTGTTGCAGGTTGCAAAGGAGCAATTGTAAAAGTATAACCGGTGTATTCCATTTGAGTAGTGTAACATTTATAGGATACAAAAATAGCTAAAAGCAAAAGCTTTTAGCTATTTTAAAATATATTTAATTGTGTATTAAATTGCCTTAATAACCGCGGCAAAATCAGCAGCAACTAAAGATGCACCACCAATTAAACCACCATCTACATCTGGCTTAGAAAAAATTTCTTCTGCATTAGAAGGCTTACAAGAACCACCATATAAAATAGATACATTGTTTGCTACATCAGCACCATATTTATCAGCAACAAAACCACGAATAAATGCATGCATTTCTTGAGCTTGCTCTGCAGAAGCAGTTAAACCTGTACCAATTGCCCATACTGGTTCGTATGCTAATACAATGTTAGACCATGCAGCAGCATCTAAATGAAATAAAGCTTCAGAAATTTGTTTCGCAACCACTTGTTCTTGTGTGTTTGCTTCTCTTTCTTCTTTAACTTCACCAAAACAGTAAATTACTTCCAAACCATTTGCCAAAGCAGCATCTGTTTTTTTAGCCAATAATGCTTCGTCTTCACCAAAGTATTCACGTCTTTCAGAGTGTCCTAAAATAACTGATTTTATTCCTGTGCTAGTTAACATATCTGCAGAAATTTCTCCAGTATAAGCTCCACTAGCTTCTTGATGCATGTTTTGTGCAGCAACCTCAACAGCAGATCCTTCGGTAGCACCTAATACAGTTGTTAAGTTAATAAAAGTAGGAGCTACAATTACTCTTGTGTTGTCTAAAGAAACACCTTTTAATTCACTTACCAATCCTTCTGCCAATGCTTTTGATTCGGTAACGTTTTTGTTCATTTTCCAGTTACCTGCTACAATTTTACTTCTCATTATTATATAAATTATTTAGTTTATTAATAAGTTTTGTACTACTCGATTTTTTAGTTCTGTAGACCACTTTTCCTTCGGGCGAAATTAAGATGTATGTAGGAATCCATTTGATATGATCGCTCTTTGCAAAATCACTTTTCCATCCTCCAGGTGCAAAGAAATGATTCCCTTTGATATGATATCTTTCAATACCTCTTTTCCAAGATAGCTCATTCCTGTCCAAAGATATAAATACATATTCAGCTTTAGGATACTTTTCCTGAATTCTTTTAGTACTTGGCAAGCCCTGAATACAATCTCCACACCAACTGGCCCATACATCTATAAGTACAGTTTTTCCTTTATAGATTTCTAACACCTTTTCTAGGGATAACTTGTTGCCGTTTTGAGTAAGTAAAGTACTTGCTAACGTTTTTTCGTTAAATTGTTTTTTTCTATTTTGAGCACAGCTTAATGTAATGGCACATACTACTAATAAGATAATTTTTTTCATTCTAATTCTATACTTGGATCTAAAATGCTGTAAGAAATATCAACCAAAATATTAAGGATGATAAAAAATGCAGCAATGGTTAAAATACTACCTGATATAACAGGTAAGTCGGAAGTATTTAGAGCGTTTACAATTTCTTTACCCAAACCATTCCAATTAAATATGTATTCTACAAAAACAGCACCCGCTAGTAAAGATGCAAACCAACCAGATAGTGTTGTAATTACAGGGTTTAAGGCGTTTTTTAGCGCGTGTCTTTTTACAATTGTATACGTAGATAAACCTTTTGCTTTTGCTGTTCTAATGTAATCTTTACTTAAAACATCTAATAATGAGTTACGTGTTAATTGTACAATTACAGCCAAAGGTCTTATTCCTAAAACAAGACTAGGCAATAGTGCGTTTTTCCAAACAACGGTAGTCCCTTCTCCAAAATCATCTACTTCAATAATATTTCCTGTCATACCTAAACCGGTATATTTATGTAGTACAAAACCAAATAACCAAGCAAACAAAATTGCAGAAAAAAAAGAGGGTAAACTCATACCTAAGGTACTTATTACCATTATTGTTTTATCGAGTATAGAATTTACTTTTAAGGCAGATACAATTCCGAGTATCAAACCTATAACAAGAGCAATGGTAATGGCTAGCACTGCTAATAGTAATGTGTTTGGTAGTGTTTCTTTTAAAATGCTACGTACTTCTTTGTCGTTTTTTTGAAAAGAATTTCTAAGATTCGGATACTTTAAAACACCCATATAATTTTGAGTACTTAACCAAGTGATTCTTGCTTTTTCGGGTTTTAAAAAAGAATACGTATTTGGGTTTTTACTATGAAAAGAAATAGGAGAGAGGTCGTTTAAATAATTTAAATACTGTTGATGTATAGGTAAGTTAAACCCATATTTAATTTTAATATTCTTGAGTTGCTCTTGATCTTCTCTTTGATCGAGTAACATTCTCGAAGGATCTCCTAATAAATTAAATAAAAAGAACAAAAGTGTGGCAACACCAAACAAGCTAATACACCCTTTTAATACGTTTTTTAGTAAAAATGAAACCAAATGTTACAATTTTTTTTTAATTCTTTAATACTTACAAATATATAACACTTCCCTTTAATTATAAGGTTTTTATTGCTGTTTAGCTTCTTATTCTATTTAGAATCAATAAAATAATTGTATAAATATTTGTTTATTAAAAGTAAATACATTTATATTTGTAGTGTACTAGAAAACTAATACACTAAAAACTATGATACATTTCGAAGATTTTAAATTTTATTATAAGAAGAATAAAGTTTTATTAGAAACCATAAATATAGAATTAGAAAAAGGTAAAATTTATGGTTTATTTGGAAAAAACGGAACAGGTAAAACTACTTTTTTAAAGTCTATTTGCGGTTTGGTATTTCCAAAATCGGGTAGTGTAACAGTTGGAGCCTTTACACCAAAAGATAGAAAAGTTAATTTTTTAAACTCTATCTATTATGTGCCAGACGAGTTTACCATGCCTAAATTAACAGTTAATCAGTTTGTTGATTACTATTCAACTTTTTATCCAAAATTTTCTCAATCAGAATTTGAAGATTATTTGTTAAAGTTTGAAGTAGCAGCAGTGGGAAAACCTTCTGACTTTTCTTTAGGGCAACAAAAAAAGTTTATGATTTCTTTTGCATTGGCCTGTAATACAGAGATTTTGTTAATGGATGAGCCTACCAATGGTTTGGATATTCCTTCTAAAAACATGTTTAGAAAAATAGTGGCTAATGTAATCACAGATGATAAAGTAATGTTGATCTCTACTCATCAGGCAAGAGATTTAGAAAACTTATTAGATCACTTATTAATTCTGGATAAGGCAGAATTTGTGTTAAACAATTCTACCTACGAAATAACTCGCAAGTTAAAGTTTAAACAACAACAATTTAAACCCGAATTACAAGATTGTATCAGTTTTCAGCAAGTAGCAAACGGTTACAACGTATTAGAAGAAAACATAGATGGTATGGACACTAATATTGATGTAGAACATTTAATGGCTGCTGTTTTAGCAAATCCTGAAACATTCAAACAAATTTTTACTAATACAAAAACATTAGCTTAACTATGGAAAGTATATTTAATTTTAAAAGGGTTAAATCTTTATTCCTATCATTTATCAATCAGAATAGGACTAAACTTTTATGGAGGTTGTTGTTAACTTGTATTGGGGCTCAAGTAGTGATGATATTAATGTCTCCTGTAATAGGTTTAGGAATTGTATCTTTTAGATATGTAATATTATTTGCTTTTATTTTTGTCAATGTTTTTTCGGCTTTAAACGAAGCTAATAATTTAAACAAAGTAAAAGATCTTCAGGCTCATTACTTGTTAGTACCTAGTAGTGTGTTAGAAAAAGTTATTGTTAATAATGCAGTGATCATTACCTATATTTTAATTTCGTTATTGTTGTTTAAGGTAATGGATGCAATTTTTATTGATTTGATATATCCTGTAATCAGCAATCTAAGTTTTGAAAGTTCTGATGTTTTACAATCCATCAGTTTATCATCTGTTGGGACTATTGAATATGGTGATTTTTCGGTTTTACTATTGGTTATGTTTACCATCTTTTTTAGTAATCTTCATTTTATTGGTAGTTTGTCAGAAAAAAAGGCAGGCAATGTTTTAAAAGGTGTTGTGTTTTTTACCTTTTTATTTTTCATCCCTAAAATTTTAGATAAAATATTTTTAGGAGATGGGGTTAAATTTAATTTTATTCCATCTTTTCCGTTTACAGATACCACAGTAAAAAATGTATGGAATGATGAATATACTACACAACTATCAAGCGGTTTATCTATAGAATACCTTTTTTATTTCTGTTTTTTACCTGTATTATTTTTAGTGATATCAGTGTACTATTTTAAACTAAAAGAGAAAGAGGTATGAGTATAGTATTTAATAATAACAAGGCCATTTATTTACAAATTTCTGATGGAATTTGTGATAAAATATTGTTGGGAGAATACCCCGATGAAAGTAAAATACCCAGCATAAGGCAAACGGCTGTTGCTTTAGAAGTAAACCCCAATACAGTACAACGTTCTTATGAATGGTTACAACAGCAAGAAATAATTTTTACCAAAAGAGGTTTAGGTTATTTTACCAATAAAAATGCGTTAGAAAAAGTAATGGAATTAAGAAAAAAAGAGTTTGTAAAACAGGTATTACCACAAGTTTTTAAAAATATGGAAATGTTAAAGATCAGTATCAAAGATCTGGAAAAGGAATTTATAGAACACACAAAAAATAAAGAAAATGAAAACTAGTAATATTCTAATCATTGTTACCCTAATGTTTTTGGTCTCTGGAATAGCAGTAGACAAATATTTTTTAGGCAAAGCTTATGAAAATTATGTAGCAACTAACGGAGAGCAAAAGGTGTATGAACATTACGAAAAAAATACATCTTTTAAACATATTAAAGTAGATGGAGCTAATATTTGCAGGGTTTGGGTAAGTAAAGAAGAGGATCATAGCGGAATTAAATACAAAGAGAGAACAAAAAAAATAATGAAAAAGTATATTAAAAACGATACGCTTTATATCTCTTTCGACGAAGCATTCAGAAAAAAGATACCTGAAAATAGTGAATGGCATACGATTAGGATTTATAATAAAAATTTAGAATCTGCCGTTGTTGAGAATACTAATTTTTTGTTTGATTATTGGGATGTACCTCAATTTGATTTAGAAATAGGGAAGTCTTCATATTGTTATGCCAATATCAATAATATGGAGAAAATGAATATGTCCGTAGGAGCTTTTTCTAATGTAGAAATACATAAAAAACCTAATGTAGAAAATAAATTTTTTGGTGTGTTTAATATCAAAGTAAAAAATAAGGGATATGCTAGTTTTAACGAATTCAAAGCAGATAAAATAAATAAAATTAAAGAGGGCTCAGGGAAGATAGTTGAAACGGCTCAAGTAGTAAATTTTAAATTTTAACTTTTACAGTATTCTAATTTATAACCGTCATAATCCAATAAAATGAAACAATCAAAAAATAATTATCCTTCTATCAAACAAGCTATCGTTATCACTTTACTGATTTTACTAAGTATGGGGGTAATAGGAGGAGCTGTAGAATATACCCAACTATTTAAAAATAAAGATTTTTCTATGTTGGCCTCGTATGTTCTAGGACTTTTAATTCCTGTAGCATTGTTATATTTCAAAAAATATAAAACATCAGAAAAATCATCACTAAAAAACAAACCATCGTTATTGGTCATACTATTATCTACTGTAGCGGTTATATGTTTGCAATTAAGTGTTACCATGCCTGTGGTAGAGTTAATTCCTATGCCAGAATCTATCAAACAAATGTTTATGGAATTGGCTAAAAATTCAGGTAAATACGTGTTTATTGCAGCTGTAATTGTAGCTCCTGTTGTGGAAGAGTTTGTTTTTAGAGGTGTTATATTAAAGGGTTTCTTAAAAAGATATAGTCCATTAAAATCAATATTAATTTCAAGTATTTTATTTGGGTTTGTACACTTAAATCCTTGGCAATTTATTACAGCTATGATTATTGGTAGCTTTTCTGGATGGTTATACTATAAAACCAAAAGTCTACAATTATCAATCCATGTCCATATGGTTAACAATTTATTTGCGACATTGTTTTCAGAAGTGTTAGGTAAAGAAAAATCAATGGATATGTCTATGTCCGAAATGTTAGGAGGTACTCATGTGATGATTGCTGTAATTGCTGGAGGATTGATTATAAGTGTTTTTAGTATATGGAAAATTCATAATTATTTGATTAATAACAAAACAGAAGAATTGGATGATCAAATTTCGATGATTTTAAATAACAATTAAAAATATTAAGCCATGATTACAAGCACAATAGCAACAATTCCAGATAAAAATATAGAAGAAAGTATAGGTATTGTTAGAGGAAGTACGGTAAGAGCTAGAAATATAGGAAGAGACATTTTTGCGGCTCTTAGAAATATAGTTGGAGGAGAAATACCAGAGTACACAAAGTTACAAGACGAAGCCAGAAAACAAGCATTAGATCGTATGATTGAAGATGCAGAACGTTTGGGGGCAGATGCCATTGTAAATGTTAGAATAACTACCTCTATGGTAATGCAGGGCTGTTCAGAAATTTTAGCTTATGGAACTGCTGTAAAATTAAGTTAGAAAATATTTTTAGAAAGAATTAAAATTTAAAAAAATGACTACAAAAGAAACTCACAAAAAAATATACCCAACGCTTTGGCAAGCCTTAGCAATAACGTTATTATTAATAATTTCTATGGCAATTGTAGGAGGAGCCTTCGAATTATCGAATGTGTTACCAAATAAAGATTTAAAGCTTTTATTGGGTTACTTACTTGGTACGATAGGACCTCTATTTTGGGTGTACAAATTAAGTCAGAAAAATACAGATATAACTACTAGTTCATTAAGTTTCTCGACACCAATAATTATGCTATTAAGTGTAGTGGCTGTAATTTGTTTGCAAATAGGAGTTACGGTTCCTTTAGTAAGCAGCATACCTATGCCAGACACTGTAAAGCAAATGTTTTTAGAGCTTTCTAAAAATTCAGGAATATTTACTTTTATTGCTACTGTAGTTGCCGCACCACTTATAGAAGAGTATATTTTTAGAGGTGTTATTTTAAAAGGATTTCTAAAACAGTTTACACCTATAAAAGCCATTTTAATATCTAGTTTTCTGTTTGCTTTTGTGCATTTTAATCCTTGGCAATTTGTAACTGCTATGCTTATAGGTAGTTTTTCGGGATGGCTGTATTACAATACCCAAAAAATAAGTTTGTCTATCATTATTCATTTTGCGAATAATTTATTTGCAGTGCTTTGGGGATATATAATAGGTGAGGAAAAATTTATGGAAGCTACTTTGTCAGATACTTATGGAGGGTTCACAAACGCAGTTGTTATAATAAGTACCGCAATAGTTTTGGCTATAGTTTGTGTTGTGATGTTAAAAAAGCAGTTTTCAACCAACAAAGTAGTTCGTAAAAATACTTCTGAGGAATTTGTGATTTCTTAATTAGCAACTGATAGCTGGCATTGTATTTGTGTAAACAAATGCTAATTAATAAAAAGATATGATAGAAATAAAAAACATATTCAAATCGTACCAAATGGGACAAAACACGCTGCCCGTCCTAAAGGGAATTGATTTTCATGTAGAAAAAGGAGAAATGGTGTCTATTATGGGGTCATCAGGATCAGGAAAATCTACACTCTTGAATATTATTGGAATTTTAGACGAGCCTGATACAGGAACCTATCATTTAGATGGTTTAGAAGTAAAAGACTTAAACGAAAAAATAGCAGCACAATATAGAAATAAGTTTTTAGGTTTTATTTTTCAATCTTTTAACTTAATTAATTACAAATCAGCTTTAGAAAATGTATTACTTCCTTTGTATTATCAAGGAGTTTCTAGAAAAGAGAGAGAACAAAGAGCGATACATTATCTAGAAAAAGTAGGTTTAGCCAAGTGGGCAACACATTTGCCTAATGAGTTGTCTGGTGGACAAAAACAACGTGTAGCCATTGCGAGAGCTTTAGCATCTGACCCAAAAGTTTTATTGGCAGATGAGCCTACAGGGGCTTTAGATACCAAAACCTCGTACGAAGTTATGGAGTTGTTACAGCAAATTAACGATGAAGGTAGAACCATTGTAATTGTGACGCACGAACCAGACATTGCCAAAATGACCAAGAGAAATTTTGTGTTAAAAGACGGTATTATGGTAAGCGATACGTTTATTCAACAACAAAGAGCAAAACTCCATGTTTAGTATAGATAGATGGCAAGAAATTTTTGATGCAATGTCAAAAAATAAATTGCGTACGTTTTTAACAGGTATTTCGGTAGGCTCGGGTATTTTTATTCTCGTTGTATTATTGGGTGTCGCCAATGGTTTTAATAACGGTATTAAAAAGAAATTCGCTAGAGACGCAGCTTCTTTAATATCACTTTGGTCTAACAAAACTACCAAAGAATATCAAGGTTTAGCTACAGGTAGAGAAATTAAGTTTGATAGTACAGATTATAATTTAGTAAACAAATCGTTCAAAAAATTTATAGATTATAAATCTGCAGACTTATGGAAGATAGATTTAATAACTTATTACAAATCTAAATCGGGAAGTTTTACTCTTAAAGGGGCAATGCCGGATAGATTGTATTTAGAAAATGCTAGTTTATTGTCTGGAAGGTTTTTAAATACGAGAGATTTATCAGAAACTTTAAAAGTAGCTGTTATTGGGGTTAAAGTTGCAGAAGAACTATTTGAAGATTACACAAAAGCTTTAGGGAATAATATAAAATGTGGTAGTGTAAATTATAAAGTAATTGGAGTTTACAAAGATGTAAACGATAGGCAAAACAATTTAATTTATATACCCTACACAACACTTACAAATTTATATGGAAAAGACAACTGGGGTAGTGGTTTGTGGTATACATTAAAACCAGAGGCTAATTATGATAAAGCGTTGGCAACATCCAAAGCTTTTGTAGCTCAAGCGCAAGAAAAACTAGCAAAAAAACACAAAGTACATCCAGATGATGATGTGGCCTTACGTTACAATAATTCTTTAGAAAATGCAAAAGACACTTATATGTTAATTAACGGAATGAAAATTTTCTTTTGGGCTATTGGTATTTTATCGCTCATAGCAGGTATTGTGGGGGTTAGTAATATCATGTTAATTATTGTAAAAGAACGTACTAAAGAACTCGGGATTAGAAAAGCACTAGGAGCGCAACCTAAAGCCATTATTGGGATGATTGTACATGAAGCTGTTTTTATTACTTCCATATCCGGACTTTTAGGTTTGGTATTAGCGACATTGTTGCTAGAAGCCATAGGTGGTTTTATACAAACAGATTTTATAACCAATCCTAGAGTAGATTTTTCTGTTGCTATTTCTACCGTAATACTATTAGTGTTGGCGGGTGTTTTGGCAGGATATTTTCCAGCAAGATATGCAGCAAAAATTAAACCTATAATAGCTTTAAGAGATGAGTAGTTTATTTAGCAAAGATTTGTGGAGTGAAATTATAGCAGCTCTAAAATCAAACGGAACGAGAACGTTTATAACGGCTTTTGGTGTTTTTTGGGGGATTTTTATCATGGTACTTCTATTGGCTACGTCAAGAGGTTTCGAAACAGGGGTAAAACATAAATTCAGTGGTATTGCAACAAATTCTATATTTCTATGGGCTATGAGTACATCTAAAGAATACAAAGGATTACCTAAAAATAGAAGTATCCATTTTAATATGGAGGATATGAAAGCAATTAAAGATAATGTTAAAGGGGTTCGAGTTGTATCTCCATCTAATAGTTTTTCTGCGGTTATTACTCATGGTTTAAGGCAAGGAAGTTTTAATGTAGAGGGTAAAACACCTGATTTTACAATACAACAAGCTGTAAAATTAACTCAAGGAAGATTTATAAATCAAAACGATATTAATTTAAAACGAAAAGTAGCAATTATTGGGTGGGCTCTGATTGATGAGTTTTTTGAGAAAGGAGAAACAGTACTTGGTAGTTTTATTAAAGTAAAAGGAGTAAATTTTAAAGTAGTAGGTGTATATAAAGACACATCAATTTTTGCTAGAGGAGATGTAAGTGCTCAGCAAAAGGTGTATTTACCTTTTAATACATTTTCGCAAGTATTTAATATATCTGGCAAAGTAGGTAGTTTTATGATTACAGGTTACGACGATGTATCGATAAGTAAGGTAAAAGAAGATGTGATAAGCGTACTTAAAAAAAGGCAAAATATTCATCCCGAAGATAAAAATGCTATTGGAAACTTTGATTTGAATAGTCGTTTTGAAGAATTTAACATGTTATTTAAAACCTTAAGTGGCGTTTCCTTTTTTGTGGGCTTAATGATATTACTTTCTGGAGTGATAGGCATTAGTAACATTATGTTGATTGTAATTAAAGAACGTACCAAAGAAATTGGGATACGAAGAGCTTTAGGAGCGACTCCTGGAATTGTGAAAAAACAAATCTTACTAGAAGCTGTTTTTTTAACAATCCTATCGGGTATGGCAGGAGTTAGTTTCTCGGTACTTATATTGTTTATAGCCAATCTTCAATTAGATGCGATAGATCCATTTGATACCATGGTATTAAATCCTATTATTAGCATTACAACCTTATTTATAATTTTTTTAACACTTATAATTTTTGGCTTATTAGCTGGAATGATACCTGCAAGACAAGCAGTAAAAATGAAACCAATAAACGCAATTAGAACCGAATAAAATAGATCATGAAAAAATCAAAAACCCTTATTATCCTAGTACTTATTGTTGCTGTTTTTTTAATAGCATTAACTTATTTGTGGAAAAGAGACCAGAAAAAGCCTATAACATTTAACACCCAATTACCAACTACAGAAAGTATTGTTTTAAATACGGTAGCTTCTGGAGAAATTCTTCCAAAAGAAGAAGTTATTATTCGTCCAAACATAGCTGGTATTATAGATGAGGTGTATGTAGAACCAGGAGATGTTATTAAAATTGGCGATAAAATAGCCAAGATTAAAGTAATACCTACCGTAAGTAATTTACAAGCAGCTGCTAATAGAGTTTCAACAGCAAAAATAGAATTAGATACTCAAAAAAAAATATTTGAAAGGCAACAACAGTTGTTTGACAAGGGAGTTATTTCTGCAAATGATTATGACCAAAGTAAGGCAACGTATCAACAGGCGAATCAAAATTTTATTTCAGCGTCAGAAAACTACCAAATTATAAAAACGGGTACAGCAAAAGGATTTAACAATTTAGCAAATACCTTAGTAAAAGCTACCATTGGCGGAGTGGTATTAGAAGTGCCTGTAGAAGAAGGAATGCAAGTAATACCCGCCAATAACTTTAATGAAGGAACAAAATTGGCAACTATTGCTGATACTAAAAAAATGATTTTTGAAGGAACCATTGATGAGAGTGAGGTAGGAAGAATTACTGAAGGAATGCCACTTGAAATTACAATTGGAGCTTTACCGGATGTAAAGTTTGAAACAAAGTTGAATTACATTTCACCTAAAGGAGTTAAAAAAGATGGAACGATTCAATTTGACATAGAAGCCTTGTTAAATATAGAAGAAAATAGTAATGTGAGAGCAGGGTTGAGTGCCAATGCATCTATTATTTTAGATCAAGTTACAAATGTTTTAGCCATCAAAGAATCGTTATTGCAATTTGATAAAGAAACAGAAGCTCCCTACGTTGAGGTTCTTGTAAACGAAGATACATTTGAAAGACGTGATGTTGAAGTTGGAATTAGCGATGGTGTTACCATTGAAATTAAAAAAGGAATTTCTAAGGAGGATAAAATTAAAGACTGGAATGCTATTATTCCTCATAACGGCAACACACCTGTTAAAAACTAAGAACATGAAAAACGTATATTTTTTAGTATTGTTAGCATCGCTAGGTTTTATTTCTTTAAGCCGAGCGCAAGAAAAACCAGCTGTAAAAGAATGGGATTTACAAGAGTGTATTACATACGCAATCGATCATAATATTGATATCAAACAGCAATTATTGGCTTTAGAAGAATCTAAAATAGATATAAAAGGAGCTAAAGGAGCTTTTTTACCAGATTTGAATGGGGGTATCCGAAATTCATGGAATAGTGGGTTGAGTGAAATACCTACTACAGGTCAGGTGGTTAACCAACAAAACAGAGTGTCTTCTTACGGTGTAAACTCTAATATTCCTATTTATAACGGAATGAGAAATTACCATACGTTGCAGCAAGCAAAATTACAGCAAGTAGCTTCTGAATTGAGTATAGAAAAAGCGAAAGATGATTTAAAAATAAATATTGCCAATGGATATTTACAGGTACTATTACAAAAAGAAAATATAGAAATTTTAAAGGCTCAGTATAAATTAACGTTACATCAATTACAGCAGTCTCAAGAAATGGTAAAGGCAGGTAGTTTACCCAAAGGAGAAGTGTTGCAATTAGAAGCTACGGCTGCAGACGATGTGAAGAATATTACCGAAGCAGAAAATAGTTATGACATAGCAATTTTAGGATTGAAACAGTTGTTAAATTTTGATTTAGCAAAAGAAATTCAATTAAAAAAGCAAGAAGTAACCTTGTCTCAAATGGAAACTTTAGAAAAACCTATCAATGCTATTGTAAACAAGGTAATAGACAATAGAAACGAAGTAAAATTATCTAAGGCAAATATTGATGTTGCTAAAAAGGGAATTGATATCGCAAAAGGAAATTTGAAGCCAAGTTTGTCGGGTTTTGTCAACTTAGATACAAGAGAACAAGATTTGTCTAATAGTGGTTATTTCGAACAATTGAGAAATAACGTAGGTGTGGCTTTTGGTTTGAATTTAAATGTACCTATTTTTAATAGGTTTCAGAATAAAAATGCAATAGCAAAGAGAAAACTCAATGTTTTAAGATCAGAAAATCAATTAACACAAGTAAAACAACAAGTAACACAAGATGTTTATCAAGCCTACTTAAATGCAAAGGCAAGTTATAAAACCTATCAAGCGAGTCAAAAAACGGTAGCAGCTCAAAAATTAGCTTTCGATTATCAACAAACAAGTTTTGATGTTGGACAAAGTAATCTGTTAGATTATACACAGAATAAGATTAGATTTCAAAATAGCCAAACAGAACTAATTAAAGCAAAATACGATTTGTTGTTTAGAATGAAACTATTAGAGCTATACTACGAGAACTAATAGTTTTTAATAAATACTATTAGTGATTTGTAATGAGTTTTAGAAATCAAGATTGATTAAACTTTAGAACATAATATTTACTTCTAAAAACAAGAATATTTTAGAAGAATGGACAAGTACGCGTAATATTTTCATAACAGACTATTCGTTATTAGTGAGTATTCTAGTAACAAAAGAAGTTTAACTAAGAAAATTTAGGTATAGACACATTCTAGAATAAATAGGAATGTATCCTCATTTTTTTAATTCTCCATACACAATATCAAACTATCCATTTATGAACAACAAACAACAAAATTAAATGATACAAGTAAGTAACATAACAAAGCAATTTGTTATAAATAAAGAACAAAAAAAGGAGTTGCAAACTACTGCATCTTCTATAAATGCAGTAAATAATGTAAGTTTTGAATGCAAACCAGGTAGAATTTATTCCTTATTAGGACCTAACGGAGCAGGAAAAACATCGTTGTTAAGAATGCTGTCAACCATTATAAAACCCAGTTTTGGAGACATTGTAATTGATGGTGTTAGTGTGGTTAAAAATCCTGAAATCGTACGAAGTAAAATAGGATTTTTAACAGGGTCTACAAATTTGTATGGACGACTAACTCCCGAAGAAACGGTAAAATATTTTGCAGATTTACAGGGTATGGATAAAAAAGTGTTTCAAGAGCGAAAAGATATGCTATTTGAACAATTAGATATTCATAATTTCTCAAAAAAACGAATCAGTCAATTATCTGTTGGAATGAAACAAAAAGTTTCTATTGCACGTAGTATGATTCACGATCCGGAAATTGTTGTTTTTGATGAACCTACTTCGGGATTAGACGTAATTACAGCTCATAATATTATTGAATTGATAAAGGAATGTAAGCAATTACAAAAAACTGTTATTTTTTCATCACACATTATGAGTGAGGTTGATTTATTATGTGATGATTTAGGCATTATTGTAAACGGAAATCTAGTTTATAATAATACGATGGATATGTTTAGAAATGAGACAAAAAACACATCGTTAACACAAGCCTTTATAGAAAAAGTAAATAATCAAAAAACACTACATAATAACTAAACTCATTTTACTTATGAAAACAATACAAACTGTGTTTAAAAAGGAGTTACTCGATATTTTGAGAGATAAAAGAACTCTATTTATTACTATATTTTTGCCAATGTTTTTGATTCCTATTTTAATTTTTGGAATGATTGAGTTGCAAAAAACATTTATAAATAAGGAAAATAATAAAAAACTTAAGATAGCTGTTTTACACGTGCCTAAAGAATTTGATACTATTTTTGAAGATGCAAATTTTGAGTTGATACCCAATGTGAGTGTTGAAGAAGGAAAGCAAGAAATAGCCGAGGGTAGAATGGATGCAATTGTTGTTTTTGAGACCAATTTTTCCGAAGAAGTTCAAGGTTTTAAAACTGGTAGAATTTCATTGTTTTATAAATCTACCAACTTATCTATACACAAAAGGATTAGTGAAAAATTAGCTGTTCTAAAAACACAATTATTAGAAGAAAGAATAGCAAAATTAAATATTTCTAAAACAACACTCAATCCAATAGCAATTTCTACAATTGATGTAGCAACTGCAAATGAACGAATAGGGAAAACTGTTGGAGGTTTTTTACCTTATGTTTTCATCATCTTCAGTTTTATGGGATGTATGTATCCTGCTATAGAATTAATAACAGGAGAGAAGGAGAGAGGAACTATGGAAACACTGTTAACTGTTCGTGCCTCTCGCTTACATATTTTGTTAGGTAAAATTAGTGCCATATCTACTGTGGGGATGGTATCTGCTTTAATGATTGTTTTAGGATTGCTTGTAGGTGTTAAGTTTATTCCAAATATTCCTAAAGAGTTTTTAACTTCTTTAAACGATATATTGAGTGTGAAATTTATAGTTTTACTTTTTTTGATGTTGTTGCCTTTAAATGTGTTTATAGCTAGTTTTATTACTACTATTATAGCAAAAGCAAAAAGCTACAAAGAAGCGCAAAGCACTGTAACTCCTTTCACATTTTTATTTATACTACCTGCAATGATTGCTCTTTCTCCGAGTATTGAGCTAAGTTGGAAAACAGCTTTTATCCCGGTTTTAAATATTGCGCTAACCACAAAAGAAATTATAGGAGGAACTTTAGAGGTAAAGTATTTTATAATTACATTTTTGTCCTTAATCACATTGGCTTTAGTATCAGCTTATATATCCTACAAACAATTTTCAGATGAAAACAAAATACTAGGATAAATGAGCGTTTTTAAGATAAAATGGAGCATAATCTTATGAAAAATTATGGTGTAATGAAAGCTATTGATGCAATGGAATAGTTAAAATTCTCCCTTTTTTTGAATAAAAAAAGGGAGAATTTTTTAATCACTATCATTGTCGGTAGGTAATACTGATATAGATAACAAACTAGCTCCATCAACAGAAAAATTACGAGTTAAATCACTGATGTCTGTGTGTAGTTTCACTACAGTTTCAGGATGTGTTGTAATGGCTTTATGTAAGTTTTCGGGTATATTATCTATGGCTTTATAAACCTTTTTAAAGTTGGTGTTTATTGTGTTAGATACGTTTTTAGAAGTGTCTATTTGATTGATTATTGTTGAAAAACTTACTGGGCTAAGGCTGTAAATTTTTTCTACTTCTTGAAGGGTCGCCTCAATAAGTTGCAAAGAGTTTTTACTACGATAAGCTTCTAATAAAAATAAAGATATATTATCCGATTTTTCGAAGCCAGCAGGTTTTCCTATTTTAGAAACTTTAGTAATATCTAAACTATTAATAATTTGGTTAAACGACAGACATCTAGCATTGTCATCACAACTAGATCCTGTTAAGTTTTCAAATTCCGTTTTGTAATCATTTTCCCAAAAATCTACAATTAAATTAGCTTGTCGTAAAGTCTCAGTTGTTAGAGCTATTAAATAGTTTACTCTAGCGCTATCGGTACGTAAAAGGTCAAAAGCTAGGGTTGTGTTTTGTTCGTGAAATAGCAGATATTCAATACTCCCTAAACCTTTTACCGTAGTACTTTTGTTTGCCAAATACGAGGTGTCAAAATTGTTTTTTTCTTTTATGTTTTCCTCTATTTTAGGGGTGTTAATAGGGTAGTTGTAAATATTTTGATAATAAAATTTATGTTTTAAAGGAGTGTAATTATACAAGCTTGCTTTGACGTATAGTTGCGCACATACCAACCATTGTTGTTGTAATTTGTTAAAATTAGTTGTGTTTGGATGGGTTTTAAAAGTTTGAGTGTCTTCTAATTGTTGTAGTAATTCGTTTCTAAATTCGGTTATTGTAGGTGCTATATTCACACTATAAAACTCTTTAAAGAATATAGTGTTTTCCGAAGGAGTATCGTCTTTAGAACAACAAATTAATAAAAGACATAAAAGCAGTATTATTTTTTTCATTTTTATAAAGAGTTTACGTAAGCTAAAAGCTCTAATCTATTTTTTTCGTTTAATTGTATAAAATTTTCCTTGGCTTTTTGTGCCTCTCCACCATGCCATAAAATAGCTTCTTCTATATTTCTAGCTCTACCATCGTGTAAAAGAAAAGTATGTTTGTTTACCGTTTGTATCGACCCAATCCCCCATAAAGGTTGGGTGCGCCATTCGTTACCATTCGCTAAAAAATCAGCTCTATGGTCTGCAAGTTCCGCTCCCATATCATGTAATAAAAAATCAGAAAAAGGTTTGATGTTGATATTCGATAATTGCGGCAATACCTCGTAATTACTTGTGGTAAATGTATCAACATGACAAGAAACGCATTTTAAGTTTTTAAAAAGTTGCTTTCCTTTTAGGACCTCTGTATTTGTTACATTTTCTCGTATGGGTACAGATATGGCTGCTTGATAAATTAAAATTCTAGAAAATTGAGTCTCGGGTACTTCTACCGTATCTCCTTCGTTCACACCGTTTTCTAACTTGGTACAATCAATGTTTTCGGGACAATTTTCTTCTGGAAACAAAGATGATGTAAGTCCCATATCTCCATTAAAAGCAGCTGCAACTTGCTGTTCTAATGTGGGTTGATTGGCTTTCCAACCAAATTTACCAATGGATAGTTTTTGTTTTTTTACATTCCAAACATAATTGGCTTTCCCAGATATACCATCATTATTTACATCATTTTCATCAGCATTTTGTAAAATACTAGCTTCAGATAAAGCATCAATAAAACCTAAACCAATAACTTGCTGGCCAACTCTAGGTGATTGTTGTACATTAGACAATGCTCCGTAGTTTGTATTCGTAATTGTGTACGTTGGTTTTCTTAATTCATAAGGAGTTCCATCGGCATATGTACCTTTAATAAATTCGAAGTTTACAGAAACCTTTCCTTCGGGTTTTAAGGTTAAATTCGCAGCATCTTGTAATTGATCTCCATAATTAGGAATTGCAATTGGTCCTGTTTGAGGATCGTTTCCTTGACTTAAACGTACTAAAAAACCTTCGGATGTATTTCCGTTTTCTAATAAAGGTTTCCCTCGTCCATCTCTTAAATGACAAGAACTACAAGCTCTTGCATTAAATAAAGGGCCTAAACCATCTCTAGATGTTGTTGTAGCTGGTGCGGATACCCAAGCCTGATCGAACATGGCATTACCAATACCAAAAAAAGTAAGTTCTAATTCGGTTAAGTTAGGAATAGCTCTACCAAAAGCTTTGTCGGCAGTAAAAGCTTGTATAGATAATTCTGAAACTAAATTTTCTTCGCCTTCTTCGTAAGTGGCTGTTATTAGTTCGTAGGTTTCATCAATGTTTAAATCATCAGAAGTACAAGAAGAATTTAAAAGAATTAAAATTATAAATAAATAAATAAAATGGTGCCTCATTTGTTTGTTTTAACGCAGAAAACTGAAGCCCTTTTAAGACTTCAGTTTTAAAAATAGTTTCTAGTTCTATTTAATTAATAGTAATGCTAACTTCTAATTGTTTTGCAGCATCGGCTATGGAAATACCTTGCGATTTTAGTGCAGATGATAATTCACCAGCAGGACCTATATTTGTAATAGATTCTTCATTGATAATTTGATCGAAATTTTTATCAAGCGCTAAAAGAGCATTTAATTTAGATAGGGTAGTTTGTGCTTTGGTTTCTAAATTGGTTGCAACTTCTTTATTTGCGGCTTTAACAATATCAATTAACGATGTACCTGTAATAACGTCTCCATTTTTAGCTGTGTATGTACCAACAATAATATTATTAATACCATGTACGTTGGCCCACATGTCTTTGTTTGTATTATCAGAAAAACACGAGTGCTCGTTTTCTTGTCCTTCGTCAATAGCAGGATCCAGTCTTTCTATAGCTATTTCACCATTGGCTATAAATCCAATACCGTTTAAAATGTTTGTTAAAGCTTCTTTTTCCTCTAATTGTTCAAAAGTAGTTCTGTAGCTACCACCTGTTTGCCAAGTTTCTTTCAAATCTTTTAAATCGTTAATCAACAAATCAGTTACAATTTGTAAGTAGGTTCCTCTTCGTTGTGCAAATTGTTCTGTTGTATAATCAGTATAAGGTCTGTTACCCGAAACAGAAAAATCAACTACATCACTATTTTCAGGTTGGTAATTTAAATCTTGTCCCCATAATAAAAATTCTATGGCGTGCCATCCTGTAGAAATATTAGCATCGCCACCCAATTCGTTTTTAGCAATAATATTAGCTTCGGTTAACGTAAATGTTTCGTCTGCAATTAAACCTTTTTGTATTGTGGTTCCTTGGCTTGTAACTACATAATCAATATACCCTTCGTCTAATGGCCATGCATTTATTTGTCCTTCGGTTCCTAATAAATCTTCATTGTCTATAGGTCCATTAGCCTCTCTATATGCCTCGGTTTGTCCATAATAATCACGTGCTGCTAACCATGTTTTCTTTGCATCTTCTAACAAGGCTGCTGAAGGGGCTGCTAAAAAAGCTTCAATACTTTTTTTCATAGTTAGAGCAGTAGTGTAAGAATCATCATAGTTTTTTGCTGCTATGTTTGCGTAAGTTTTTACAAAACTACTTTTTGTAAAAGTTTCTTCTTTACTAATATCATCATCGTTAGTAGAACAACTTGTTATAGACATGGTTAATACAATAGCAATGGTTGTATTTTTTAAATAATTAAATTTCATTTTATTTAGATTAAGTTAAATTAATTTTAAGCGAAAGTAATTATTTTATTTAGATTTATTAAAAATAAAATTAGTTTATTTTAAAGTTTTCTAAAATTTGGTTCATTGATAGTTTAAACTCAGTTCCTTTTAACAAATCTTTTAAAAGAAATAATTGGTTAAAACTTAAGAGCATTCTAATTTCTGTTTGATTGGATTTATAGATGACCATTTTATTTTCTAAATCTGGAGGGCAACTACATTGCGAATGATGATTGATTATTGTTTGTGTAGATGTTATAAACGATTTTAATTCTTCATCATTAATTAAAAAAGAGATCTGATTCATTTCTAAGGCAACCAAATCCTTTTTGTTGTCAGCAGATATAATTTTGTAACTGTTACCTAATCTGTTGTTGTAAATGCTTTCTAGTGTTTTCATGATATTTATTTTTTTTCAAATGTATAATTTATTTTTATTTAGAATTGATAAAAATAAATATATTTGTACCATAACTTAGAAACACAAGTACGATGGTAGGTTTATTTTTTGGATCGGATACGGGAATAACAGAAGAAATAACAAATGAAATTGTAGACTATTTTGAAGAGATTGAAGTACATGAAATATGTGATGTTACACCCACAGATTTTGAGCAGTACACCAACATATTAATAGGCTTGTCTACATGGTATGATGGTGATTTACAGAGTGACTGGGAAGTTTTTTTTGACGATTTTAAAACAATAGATTTTACCGGTAAAAAAGTCGCTATTTATGGTTTAGGAGATCAGGTAGGTTATGCTGAATATTTTATAGATGGTGTAGGAATTTTAGCAGAACAAATTATAGAAAATGGTGGAGAAATTGTTGGGTATTGGCCTATAGAGGGGTACAGACATACCGAATCGAAAGCTATTGTAAAAGAAAACGAAGCAATGTTTTATGGTTTAGCCATAGACCATGATAACGAGAGTGAATTAACAGAAAATAGAATTAAAAATTGGTTGCGTATGGTAAAAAAAGAATTATAGAAGATATACTTTTTAATTAGGTATATTAGTTTGTTTTTGTTTTGGAAAAGCCTCTTTGTGTATAGCAAAGAGGCTTTTAACTTTTGTGTTCTAATTGATAGAAATACAAAACAATAGTATAAAAATTTATAGCGTAATTTTTGTAATATTTCTACTAAGAGTATTCCAATAAAAAAAGAGAAATTTAACTAACTAAATTTCTCTTTTTTTTTATTCTTAACAAATAGCTAATTGTTAACTAGCTCCTAATTCTTTTGCTCTGTCTAAACAAGCTATCGTTCCTTCTTTAATAAAATTATGCACATTGTTTGCATCAAAACTATTCAAAGCTTCTCGCGTAGTCCCTCCCTTAGAAGCAACCCTGTTCATCCATTCGGTTAAGCTAATATTGTTTTGTTTGTACAACTCTACAGCTCCTTCAAAAGTTTGGGCAGTTAGTGTTTTCGCTTCTTTACTGTTAAATCCAAATTCTTCAGCAGCTTCTGCCAAAGCATTCATAAAATAAAATATGTAAGCAGAACCACTTCCGGAAATTGCAGTCGTTTTGTCAATCATATCTTCATTAGCAACTTCAAAAGCTTTACCCGTTGCACTTAAAATAGTATCTACCAATTTTGCTTCTCCTTTTGTTACATTGTCAGAGGTTACATAAGTGGTCATTCCTAATTGTATGGAGGCTGGTAAATTAGGCATACATCTAATTACTTTATCCACTTGTAAACCTTGCTGAATGGTATCAATAGTCATTCCTGCCATTACAGAAACAAAAAGTTGGTTTTTGTTTACAATAGTTTTAATATCAGCAAAAACTAAAGGGGCTATTTGAGGTTTAACAGCTAAAAATACAATATCAGCTTGTTCTAAAATAGCATAAGAGTCTGTAGCTCTCATTTTGTTTAGTGCATTTATTTCAGCTATTCTATCCGTAGATTTATCAATGATCTGAATGTTTGCAATATTTGCATTAAATATTCCTTCGGCATAGGTAAATCCCATGTTTCCACCACCAATTACAACTATATTCTTCATGTTTTTTATATTATAGAGCGTTGTATTTTTCTATTGCATCTTTTAAAATTTCAACAACTCTAATTAATTTTTCTTTTTTTAATACGTAAGCAATACGCACTTGGTTTAAGGCAATGTTGGGAGTAGAATAAAAACCACTTGCAGGAGCTACCATTACAGTTTGTCCTTCATTTGTGTATGATTCTAACATCCATTTCGCAAAATTTTCGGCATTTTTAACAGGCAAATCAGCCAAACAATAAAAAGCACCTTTAGGCTTCACCACATGAACACCTTTAATTTTTTGCAATTCGCTAATTAGTATGTTTCTACGCTCTACATATTCCGATTTTACTTCATCAAAATAACTTTGCGGTGTATCTAATGCGGCTTCTGCTGCTATTTGAGCAATGGTTGGTGGACATAATCTAGATTGTGCCATTTTCATAACAGTGCTAATTAGTTCTTTATTTTTAGAAACCACACAACCAATTCTAGCACCACACATACTGTATCTTTTCGAAGTAGAATCTATCATAATGGCATTCAAATCCATTCCTTCTTCTTCCATAATAGAGTAGTGGCCTTCATTTGTATAAACAAATTCGCGGTACACCTCATCAGCAATTAAAAACAAATTGTATTTAACAACTAATTCTTTCAACTGCTTAATTTCTTCTTTACTATATAAAGTACCTGTTGGGTTTCCAGGGTTACAAATTAAAATAGCTCGAGTTCTTGGTGTTATCAACGCTTCGAATTCGTCTATTTTAGGCAATGCAAAACCATCTTTAATATTTGTATTAATGGGCACCACGTTTACACCTGCAGCTATAGAAAAGCTCGTGTAGTTTGCATAAAAGGGTTCAGGAATTATAATTTCATCCTGCGGATCTGTAATACTTGCAATGGTAAAATACAAAGCTTCAGATCCTCCTGTAGTAACCAAAATTTGGTTGCTATTAATATGAATATTGTGTTTTTTGTAATAGGTAACAAGTTTATCTCTGTATTGTTCAGAACCATTAGAGGTAGAATATTCTAATACCTCCATATCAATATTTCTAACAGCATCTAGAGCAACTTTGGGTGTTTTAATGTCAGGTTGTCCAATATTTACATAAAATATTTCTGTACCACGTTTCTTGGCAGCTTCTGCATAAGGAACCAATTTACGAATTGGAGACTCAGGAATAGCACGACCTTTATTTGAAACTCTTAACATTTTATATTGTTTTTATTTGTAAAGCTCACAAAAATACAAATTTAGTATTACTAAAGTTTTGAATTTTGAATGTAAAAAAAGGCTATCTAAAAATAGATAGCCTTTTGTATGGTATATAGTGTTAAAAAATTAGTCTTTTAAAACTTCTCCTTTAATTCTAACTACTTTAGGTTTGTCTGTAGCGTTAGATACAATGGTAACTGTTTTTGTAAATCTACCAATACGGTTTGTCGCATATTTTACCTTAATTTCACCAGTTTCACCAGGCATAATTGGTGCTTCTGGTTTTGTAGGTACTGTACAACCACAACTACCTTTTACACTTTCTATTTCTAAAGGTGCTGCACCGGTGTTTGTAAATTTAAAGAAACGTACACCATCTGCATTGTGTTTAATTGTACCATAATCTATAACTTCAGTTTCAAACTCCATTGTTGGTTTCGGTCCATCAGATGCGTTAGCATATTGAGCAAATGTCATTATTGGCGCTAAAGCCAAACAAAGAATAAATAATAGTTTTTTCATGTTTAATAAATTTTATATAAAAGTAAGTTTTATAATTAAAATGTCAATAACTATGCCGTAATTTTTTGTGATGAACTATAATTTGTATTTTTACAAGCTGATTCTTTAATAAAATCAATAGATGAGTATTCCTAACAAATATAACGCTACGGCTGTAGAAGAAAAGTGGTATGATTACTGGATGAAAAATGACTATTTTCATTCAACACCCAACGATAAAGAACCTTACACAATTGTAATTCCGCCACCCAATGTTACGGGAGTTTTACATATGGGGCACATGTTAAACAATACCATTCAGGATGTATTGATTAGACGTGCTCGTTTAAGAGGTTACAATGCTTGTTGGGTACCCGGTACAGATCATGCATCTATTGCGACTGAAGCAAAAGTTGTAGCGAAGCTAAAATCTGAAGGAATTGACAAAGCAGATTTAACTCGTGATGAGTTTTTAAAGCACGCATGGGAGTGGACAGACAAGCATGGAGGAATTATTTTAGAACAGTTAAAAAAACTCGGAGCTTCTTGTGATTGGGAACGTACCAAGTTTACAATGGATCCTGATTTAAGTGAGGCTGTTACCAAAATATTTGTTGATTTATATAAAAAAGGAGATATCTATAGAGGTTACCGAATGGTAAACTGGGATCCTGAAGCAAAAACAACGTTATCTGACGAAGAAGTTATTTACGAAGAAAAGCAAGGGAATTTTTACCATATAAACTATAAAGTAGAAGGTTCTGATGAGGTTGTTACTGTAGCAACTACGCGTCCAGAAACTTTGTTAGGAGATACTGCTGTTTGTATCAATCCAGAAGACGAACGTTATACGCACTTAAAAGGTAAAAATGTAATTGTTCCTATTGCAAATAGAGTAATTCCTATTATTGAGGATGCTTATGTGGATATGGAATTTGGGACAGGTTGTTTAAAAATAACACCGGCACACGACCCTAATGATAAAGAAATTGGAGAGAAGCACAAGTTAGAAGTAATTGATATTTTTAATGACGATGCTACTTTGAACGAATTAGGATTGCATTACCAAGGAAAAGACCGTTTTGTTGTTCGTAAAGAAATTACGAAAGAGTTAGAAGCTAACGGAGCCTTAGTAAAGGTAGAACAGCACATGCATAAAGTTGGTACTTCAGAAAGAACAAAGGCTGTTATAGAGCCTAAAATTTCTGCACAGTGGTTTTTACGTATGGAAGAAATTGTAAAGCCTGCTTTAGATGCTGTTTTAAAGGATGAAGAAATTAAGTTGTACCCAAAACGTTACAACAATACGTACCGTCATTGGTTAGAAAATATTAGAGATTGGAATATTTCGCGCCAGCTATGGTGGGGACACCAAATACCTGCTTATTTTTATGCCGATGGTGTGGAAGATTTTGTAGTAGCTAGCTCTAAAGAAGAAGCTTTGCCATTAGCAAAAGAAAAATCTGGAAATACGAATTTAACTTTAGCAGATTTAACACAAGATCCAGATGCTTTAGACACTTGGTTTTCGTCTTGGTTATGGCCAATTTCTGTTTTCGATGGAATTAACAATCCAGAAAACGAAGAAATTAATTACTATTATCCTACAAACGATTTGGTTACAGGACCAGATATTATTTTCTTTTGGGTAGCCAGAATGGTTTTTGCAGGATATGAGTTCAAACAAGCAAAACCGTTTAGTAATGTATATTTTACAGGTATTGTTAGAGACAAACAACGACGTAAAATGTCTAAATCTTTAGGAAACTCACCAGATCCTATAGAGTTAATGCAACAATACGGTGCCGATGGTGTTCGTGTAGGTTTGTTATTGTCTGCAGCAGCTGGAAACGATTTAATGTTTGATGAAGATTTATGTGCGCAAGGACGTAATTTCTCGAATAAAATATGGAATGCCTTTAAGTTGATTAAAGGATGGGAAGTTTCGGATACAGAAAAACAACCAGAAGCGTCGAGAATAGCAATTGATTGGTACAAAGCTAAGTTTCAAAAAACATTAGCAGAGATAGATGCTAATTTTGAAGTTTACAGACTAAGTGATTCTTTAATGAGTATTTATAAGCTTATTTGGGATGACTTTTGTGCATGGTTTTTAGAAATGGTAAAACCTACGTATGGTACTCCAATGGATGCTACAACTTTTGCCGAAGTAATTGCAATTTTAGAAGATAATTTAAAGATATTACACCCATTTATGCCTCACTTAACCGAGGAAATTTGGCAATTAATTACAGATAGAACTCCAGAGCAAGCTTTAATTATAGCTGATTATCCTAAAGCAGTAGCTTATAATGAAGAAATTATTAAAAATTTCGAAGTAGCTTCAGAAGTAATAGCAGGTGTAAGAACCATTAGAAAAGATAAAAATATTTCTTTTAAAGAAACTATTGAGCTGTCTGTTTTAAATAACGATAAAATATCGAATGATTTTGATGCTGTGATTACCAAAATGTGTAACATAGCAACATTAAGTTATGTAGCTACAGCAGTAGAAGGTGCTTTAAGTTTTAGAGTAAAATCTAACGAATATTTTGTGCCAATGGCAGGTTCTATAGATGTAGAGGCTGAAATAGCAAAATTAAATGAAGAGTTAAGCTATACAGAAGGATTTTTAAAATCTGTACAGAAAAAATTATCTAACGAGCGTTTTGTAAACAACGCACCCGCTAAAGTTATTGAAGGTGAGCGTAAAAAAGAAGCAGATGCTTTGTCTAAAATAGAAACAATTAAAGCGAGTTTAAAAGCTTTGGCTTAAATTGTTTTCTCAATTCTAAAAAATGCCTCTTTACTTACTAAAGAGGCATTTTTTTTAAAGGATATCTAAAAATAGTTGGGCATTTTTGTGGTGTGTTTCTTTTTTTTCTAGAGGCATTTTGTCAAACATATTTACCAACATACCTAGTCTAGGATTTTGTTTAAAAAATACACGATGCTTGTCCATAAACCTCCAAAATAAACCGTCCCAGGTTTGTTGCCAATCTCCTTTTTTATAATTACTCATTTTTATAATGTAATTACTACCGCTAATATAGGGTTTGGTTGCCATTAAACCGCCGTCAGAAAATTGACTCATACCGTATATGTTGGGTACCATCACCCAGTCGTAAGCATCTATAAACAATTCCATAAACCATTTGTATACTTCGTCAGGATCAAATTCACATAATAACATAAAGTTCCCCAAAATCATTAAGCGTTCTATATGATGACAATAGCCTGTTTTCATTATTTTTTTAATCGTGGTATCTATAGGGTCAATTCCCGTTGTTCCCTCGTAAAACGAAGTAGGTATTTTTTTTGTAAACTTCCAGTAATTGTGAGTGCGTTCAAAAGTTCCTTTAGCTTCATAAATCCCTCTTATAAATTCTCTCCAACCTACAATCTGCCTTATAAATCCCTCGGTAGAGTTTATGGGTACATTGTTTTTTTCTGCATACTCTAAGCTGCGTTTTAAAATTTCATTAGGAGTTATTAAGCCCACATTTAACATAGGAGTTAATACACTATGATTTAAAATAGAATTGTCTTTTACAATAGCGTCTTCGTAGGTGCCAAATTCGTGAAAACGTTGTTCTAAAAATTGATTTAACCACGCTGTACTAGTTGTATAATTAGTTGGGTATAAACTATTGGTGCTAAGTGTTCCTAAATGCTCTTGAAAGTGTTTTTCTGTGTATGTAATAGCTTCTTGATAATAAATGTCATTATCAGGATAAAATACAACAGGAGGTGTTTTTTTTGCAGGATATTTTTTTCTGTTTTCTGCATCAAAAGTCCATTTACCTCCCATAGGTTTTTCCTGTGCATCTATCAATATGTCTCTTTCTTTACGTTGTTGCGTATAAAAGGTAGTTTGATGAAATTTCTTTTTAGAGGGATTGAAAAACGAGGCTAAATCCTCTTTTGTATTTAAGAATAAAGGAGAGTTTAAAACAATTCTTTCAAGGTTAATATGATCACAAACTTGTGTAATACGTTGTTCTAACCAACAATCGGTTGGGTCTGTGTAGCTAATTGTTTGTGTTTTGTTTTTATAGAAATACTGTAATAACACACGTATGTCACACTTTTCATCAATAGCTTCAATGTATTCAACTTTATATTTTAATTCCTTTAAATATACTTCGTATTGTTTCATGGTAGCTCTATGAAAAGCTATTTTTTGTTTGTGAAATTTATACTGTTTAAAAAACAAATATTCTTCTACTATATAAATAGTTGTTGTTTGTTTAGGAATGTCTACACTTTTAAATAACTGGTGTGGAAATACCAAGTGTATATGTTTCATGCTTTTACTTGTTTTTTCTGCATCGTTGGCTGCAGTACTTTACTTCATTCCAATTTTTTTTCCATTTTTTTCGCCAGGTAAAAGGAAGTTTACAAACGATACATATTTTTTGAGGTAAATGTTGTTTTTTCATCGTTTTCTATTTTTGTTTACGTGTGCAGCTAATAATTTGCCTTTTTCTGCTTTTACTGCTGCGTGTTTTCGATGTCCCCAAATTTTATCACGTGCTTTTTTAGCACTTTCTTTTAAGTTTACAATGGGCATAGGGTAATCTGTACCTATATAAGTTTCACAAAAGGCCTGATCCATAGGTGTCATGGTCCAAGGTTCGTGTATAAACTCTATAGGAACTTTACTTAATTCGGGAATCCATTTTTTTATGAATATTCCTTCAGGATCGTGTTCTATGGAGTTTTTTATAGGATTGTACAAGCGTACCGTATTAATACCTGTGGTACCTGCTTGCATCTGAAATTGCGGGTAATGAATCCCTGGGTCATAATCTAAAAACAGACGTGCCAAATGGTAAGTACCCTCTCTCCAATCCTGATCGAGATTTAAAGTAAGAAATGAAACAACCATGGCTCGCATTCTAAAATTAATCCATCCCGTTTGTTCTAGGGCCCTCATATTTGCGTCAATCAGCGGATATCCGGTAGTACCTGTTTTCCATGCTTTTAAAAACACATCATTTTTAGCGTGTTCTAAAAGCTCAAAACCACTGTTAATACAATGTGTTTCGTAAATACAAGCCATTTCAAACTTTTGAATAAAATGACAATGCCAATGCAAACGCGTTAAAATACCCGCAAAAGCACGCTTGTGATTCTCTTTGTTAGGATGCGTCCCTATGTATTGATAAGCTTGTCGAATACTTAAATTTCCCCAAGCTAAATAAGGAGATAGCCTACTACAAGACATTCTGCTTTCTGTGGGTTTCGAAATATGTCTGTGGTAATTAAAACCTCTTTTTTGTGTAAAAGAAGTTAAGTATCTCCACGCATTTTGTTCGCCTGCGGGTTGAAAATTAGAAGAGTATTTTTCTAAAGTATTCGTTAATTTTTGAGGCAATGCATATGGATGCTCTAGTATTTTATTGTTCGCTTTTTTATACGTGTTTTTTAGCAATGGGCTATGCATTACTTTGTACCAGTTTTGTGACCACGAATCTCTGTTTTTTATTCCTCTTATAATTCCATCTCTTTGGTATTCTTTCCAATGGATACCTTTATTTTTAAAAAATAAAAAGAGTTGCCTATCTCTTTTCCATGTTGTTAGGGTACCACTTTCTTGATAGCTAAAAACGTTGCGTATTATAAAATTGTTTAAGAAATAGGTAAACACTTCCTTAGCTTCTGCATAATAAACATCTACTTTTTTATGAAAAGGAGTTAACGTTTTACTAAGTGCTTGTATAGAGTGGTATACAAACTGTAAATGTCGAGTACTTGTATCTGGATAGCTCAGTAACGAGGGTTCATATATATAGATGATATAATAGGGGAGTCCATTTTTTTCAGCCTCATATAAAGGTTGATGATCTTGAGAGCGAATGTCTCTTTTTAACCAAACGATATTTATTTCAGTTTTCATTAAGATGTAAGTTGTTTTTTACATTTTTTCCAATAACTAAAAAACGAAGGGAAGTAGCCTTGTACATCAAATAGCCAATCTCTTTCTATTTCTATACCCATATAGTTTTTGTTTAAAGGATGTTCTTTAAAATAAATCGTTTTTGTATCAACGGAGTAGGTATTTATCAAATCAGTAAATTCGCCGACATATACTTGAATATTAGCGATGTTTTTAGATAAAGCCAACATAAAATCTACACTCTTTTTACTAATGGGGTAGGTTTTAAATACAGAGGGTTCTAAGAGTAGTATTCTATTGGCTGTAATGTTTTTATCCCATTCACAATCTAAATTGTAAAAATTGAACAAATAGGTAGGTTGTTCGTGGTTTATAATTAAAATATCAGATTTAGGTAGGGGTGTTGCAAATGTTACATCTATTAACTCTTTTAACTCAGGGGGTGTTTTAAAATTCTCAAAAGCTTCGTATGTAATATCCAAAAAGGTGTCCGTTTGCGATGTATAGCAAAAATTGTTTATGTTTTCTTGATTCGCTACATACTTTTTATGGCTATTACTCCCAGCAACCCATTGCCAACTTAAAGCATTGCTGGCCCAATCTGCATCTAATAAATTGTAGTACATCCATTTTGCAGGGTTTTTCCAATAACTGTAGGCCATGTTACAACACAAGGCAGCTACATACATTCGGGTATGGTTATGCATATACCCTGTTTTGTATAGTAAATTTATAGCAGTATCTATAGCTTGTATATTGGTGCTACCCTTGTATATTGCTTTAGATATTTTATAATTTTTAACAGGATGTTGTTCGTGTTTGATATCAGAATTAATAGCCTCTCCTTTGGAGATCCAAACTTGTTGCCAATAATCTCTCCATGCCAATTCTTGGATGAATTTTTGAATTTTATACGATTTAAAACCTCTAAGTAATAACTGATCTTTTACAAATTTGGTGGAAATGACACCTCTTGAAATGTAAGGAGATAAATAGCTAACATCCCCGTCTATATAATTTCTAGTTTTACTATAGTTTTCTGGATGTATGTTTTGAATTCTATTAAGTATAGCTTCGTAATCTGTCGGAAAATCAATCATGACTATTGTTTTTTAAGAGGTAACCTTTTCCCAACTTTGGTTGGAATTAAGGTAAAAACTACCCAAACAATTGAAATCACATTGGTTTGGGGCTATTATCGATAAAAAATGTTCTCCGTTTTCTCTTTGGTATAGATGGTAAATTTCTCCAACTACAGGTTCAAAATTAAATTTTGCATTAAAAATTAATTGATTGTATTCGAATTCTACCACCATTTTATCATAAGCTTCTTTAAGTTCTAAAAACTTACTTTTTAAGGTATGGTTTACTTTATTTATTCCTTTTTGTTTCCAAGCTACGGTATCGTTGGCAGTAATTACTGGGGCACCAACATTGGTTGCGTAGGCTTTTAAAAAAGCATCGTATTTTTTTGTTTCGGGGTTGTAAACAACATTATCCGGCTTTTTGGGTTCTTTTTTCATTTCATAAAATTGAAATTTAAAAATACCTGCTTTTCAACGCATCTTAAAATTAGCCAGCGCAATTGTTGTTTTTAAGAATGAAACAAAATTAACTACGAATGATTTTTAGAGCTGTTTTTTTAATAGCTCCAAAACCACCTTCTACATTGATGAGCAAAGCATCGTGATAATTTTTAGCGTAACTAATTGCAATAACACTTCTATAACCGCCACCGCAAAACAAATATTGTGGTTCTCTAGTGTTTAAAGATGTTACAAAAGCGTTGTTTAGCTCTAAAGGAAGTATTTGGGTATTATCTAAATGTTCTTTGTCATATTCCGATTGTTTTCTAAGATCGATAATCGAACTATTTGTTTGTGCTGCTACGTAAAAAGACTGTGCAGAAATAGACTTGATTTTTTCTGTTTTTTGGGCGTTGTCAATCCAAGTATCAAAACCTCCGTCTAAAAATCCTAAAATATGGGTATATCCTAAATTAGAGAACTTTTCAAGAACATCTTGTTCTCTACCCAAAGGAGTTATGCATACTATTTTTGTATGTAGATTAGGTTCTAGTAAAGGCATCCATTTTTCAAAAGGTCCATCTATTCCCATAAATAGAGATGTGGGGATGTAATCTTTTACAAAATCGTTCTGATGTCTTGTATCAATAATTAGAACAGCTTTTGTGGTTGTATATTTTTTAAATTCAGAAAAAGATAATGCTTGCATAGGTCTTGTTTTATAGAATAACTCTAAAAGTACAATTAAATTAAAAATGTTTTTTTGTAAGTTTTAAATTCGAGAGAAAAAATTAAAGTGTGCTACAACATTGCACATTATCATCTTATATTTGTCTTCATAAGTTACTTAAAGTTATGAGCAAGCAAACAACTATTCAGTGTCCAGATTGTGGAAGTGATATTGATGTAAATGATATCTTAAAACATCAATTAGAGGCCGCTATTCGAGGTGAATTTCAACAAAAACAAGCCGCTTTAATAAAGGCACAAAAAGATAGAGAAATTGCCTTAGAAAATGCTCAGAAAGATTTTGAAGCTAAAAAGCAACGTGAAAACGAATTGTTTAAAAACAGGTTAAACAAAGAGCGTAAAGACTTACAAGTAGCTATTGAACAAAAGCTTAAAAAAGATATTGAAGAAGCAAATAGAGAACGCTTAAAGTCTATGGAAACAGAGCTTTCTGACAAGTCTGAAAAATTAAAAGATTTGTTTAAAAAAGAGGCCGAAATAGAGAAACTAAAGCGAGAAAAAGAAGAGGTAGGCGAAAAAGCAAAATTAGAAGCTCAAAAAGAGTTAAGTGCACAATTAAAATCTGAAAAAGAAAAAATTAAGCGCTTGGCCGAAGAAAGTAATGAGCTAAAAATAAAAGAATTACAAAAGCAGTTAGAAGACCAGAAAAAGCTAACCGAAGAAATGAAACGTAAGCAAGAGCAAGGATCTATGCAATTGCAAGGAGAAGTAATGGAATTGGCTATTGAAGAATGGTTAGAAACAAAATTTCCGTTAGATACTATTGACGAAATTAAAAAAGGTGTAAATGGAGCTGATTGCTTACAGACCGTAAATACACGTGAGCTAACCAATTGCGGAACCATTTATTACGAGAGTAAGCGAACCAAAGCTTTTCAGCCAAGTTGGATAGAAAAGTTTAAAAACGATATTCGAGATAAAGGGGCAAATATAGGAGTTTTGGTTACCGAGGTGATGCCTACAGATATGGATAGAATGGGGATGCGAGAAGGAATATGGATTTGTACTTACGAAGAGTTTAAAGGGTTGTGTGCAGTACTTAGACAAAGTATTGTGCAATGGAGTAGGATTCGGCAAAACCAAGAAAACAAAGGTGATAAAATGAGTTTGTTGTACGATTTTTTAACAAGCAATGAATTTCGTTTGCAAATGGAAGGTATTGTTGAAGGATTTACACAAATGCAAGCCGATTTGATACGTGAAAAAAATTCGATGGCAAGAATATGGAAACAACGCGAAAAACAAATAGACAAAGTAGTTAATAATGCTATAGGAATGCATGCCTCCATTAGAGGAATTGCAGGAAATGCCATACAAAGTATAGCTGCTTTAGAGTTGGATGATGATACTTTAGAACTCGATGCTTAGTTTTTGAAGCTTTGAAAATACGCGTTTCCAATTTTCAGGAAAATCACTATTTAGTGTTAGCTGTTTGTGGGTATAAGGATGTAGAAATATAAGTTCTTTAGCGTGCAAAAACATACATTGATTCTCAAACTCTGTTTCAAACATTCGGTTGTGAAAACGGTCTCCGTATTTCGGATCTCCAATCAGAGGATGACTAATTTTATTCATATGAATTCTTAACTGATGGAGTCTTCCTGTTTTAGGACGTAAGGAAACCAAACTATAGCGCGATGTTTTGTAAGGACCTACAGCTATGGGAACTTCTAGCTTTTGTTGGCATTCGTAATAGGTTATTGCATCTTTGTATACTAAGGAATCTCTTCCTTTAACGGGGCTATCAATTTTTCCAGAATCGTTTATAAAACCTCTAACCAAACCGTAATAGGTTTTTTGTATTTTATTATTGACAAATAATTCTTGAAACTTAGCAACATACTCTTTTTGTTTTGCAAAAAGAATAATTCCCGAAGTTTTTCTGTCCAAACGATGAATAGGGTAGTATTTGCAGTTGAGCTCTTGCGTTACTAATTGCACAAGTGATTGTTCTTGTACTTGATTGTTTGCCATTGCTGAGTGATGTACCAATATATTGTTGGGTTTGTGTACAGCAATAATGTAGAAATCTTCAAAGATTATAGGAATCATGGCATTAAGAAATTAAATGCTTTCGTAATACTTTCTGAATATCAAGATTGTCTTTTTGAGGGATCAAATAAAAATCTAAAGCATCTTCATCTGTAATTTGTAAATCGTTATCAATAAATCCATAACCTTGATAGACACCGTTTTTTATCATGATAAAAGCTTCTTCAGAGGCAGTTCTACCTGGCTTTTTAATAATTTTATTTAAATTTTGTTTCGTTATAAATTCCTTTGCCTGTTTTACTCTAATGTTGTAAACCACAATAGACTCTTCGTCTTTGCAAATACCTCCACAAGATTTTATTTTGTAGTGATTACATTCGCCAGTAGTTTTTTGTAAATGACAGTACTTAGGACATAATTTAAATTGAGCACAAATTTTTTCTATATACAATTGTGCTTCTCTTTGGTTGTGAAAAACCATTAAAGGATTGGGGGTTAATTTTAATTTTTGCGTTGCAAAATGTATAATACCACGTCTATCAGTATAAGTAAAAACAGCAAATTGGTTTAAGTAGCGTTTGGATGCAAAATTGTATTTAGGAAAATGTGTTTTTATAGCTTGATCTTCCATTAATAAAGCAACAAGTTCACTACCCGATAATTCAAAATCTACATGTGCTGTTTCTCTACATAAATCTAATTCCTTTTGTTTTTTATCGTAAAAATGACTGACAACTCTCTTTTTTAAATCTTTTGCTTTCCCAACATATAAAATTTCATTTTTTTTGTTTTTAAAGTAATAAATACCGGGCTTGTTAGGAATGGCTTCAAACACATGTTTAGGCAAGTCTGGTGGGAGTGTTGCTTCTTTAGAATTGCTTTTTAAAAAGTCGTGTAAAACGGTATCGGCTTCGGGTGTTTTTAATAAAAGTTGAAATAGTTTTACAGTAGCTTCTGCATCACCTTTTGCTCGGTGTCTATCAACCAAATCTATTTGTAAAGACTTACAAAGTTTACCTAAACTATAAGAACGTTCTCCTGGAATTAATTTTCGAGATAAGCGTACTGTACACAGTTTTTTTCGTTGAAAATCTTCTTCAATATTTTGAAATTCTTTGGAGATGACATTGTAATCAAAATTTACATTGTGTGCTACAAAAACAGCATCTTTGGTAATGTTTTGTATGTCTTGAGCAATGTCTTTAAAAAGAGGTGCATCAGCAACCATAGCATCATCAATACCTGTAAGTGCAGTAATGTGTGTGGGTATAGGAGTTTCTGGATTTACCAACGATGTAAACTCATCAACAATTTCGGTTCCATCAAATCTAAAAATAGATATTTCTGTTATTCTATTGGTTTTACCTGTGGTTTCAACATCTATAATTGTATACATCATGCTAATACTTTTTTTAATTCATCTAACTCAATACCTAACTCGTGAAATAAGGTTAGAATACTACTAAACTTTAATTCACTCTCGCTGTATTCTTGTGTGTTTATTGCGCAAGAAAATTCCCAAATTTCTATTACTTCCGTTATATCAATAGAATAGGGCTGGTAATTTCTGTTGTCAGATATCAATTGGAGTGTATTGTCTTTTTCGATATTATTTTTTACTCTTTTGTAAACCATTCCTTCATTTAATGTAACCAGTATATAGGTTCTTCCAGATTTTACATCCGCAATATCTTCTATCAATTTACCTACCACAAAAGAACCATCTTTCATAGGCAACATAGAGTCTCCTTGAATAGGAAATGCTCTGTGTAATCCGACTGGTAAAAAGGGGAGTTTTATTTTTTTGAGTTGTTCAATATACTCAGGATCATCGTAGCTCGATAAATACCCAGCTTGTGCTTTTACTGGAACAATTTCAATCAAATCTTCGTCGTTGCTATCAATTGTAATAGGAAAAAGAATTCGCTTGTTTTTTAGTTTTATAAAAGAGGCGTTTTCTTCTTTAGAAATATCATTTCGAATCAATACATCAATCGGAATTTTAAAATAATCTGAGAGTTTTACTAAAAATTCTAGATTCGGAGTCGATCTACCTTCTTCGTAGGAACTAATACGAGATCGAGGTACTTCCATTATCTCTGCAAATGTTGCTTGCGATTGTTTTTGTTGCTTACGTAAGTAGCTAATATTTGTTGCTAAATAATCCATTGCTACAAATATAAGCAAATAATGCTATTGTATGTAGATTCTGTGTAGTGAAGTTGTTAAAATTAAAAAGCGCCTAGAAATTAGTTATCTAGGCGCTTTAGTGTTAAAAAATAGGTTGTATGGTAAAGGTATGTTTCATAGGTTCTGGAAAAATTAAATAAGGTTGATAGGGTAGTAATCCCCAACTCGTGTCTCCACCTACACCCATTTGTTTGTAGTCAATATTTAAGTTTGTGTGTTTTCTTTTTTTAATATCAATAGTGTGTCTGTTGGTTTTGTCATGTTCAAAATCATCATTGTTAAAATGGTTGATGTTGAAATTTAAAAAACTTTCGCTCTCAAATCGAAATCCTTTGTTGTTTTCCGTTGTTACTTCAAACCAACGAACATCAGTTCTATATCCATTTTCTTGCGGTCTTATATAAGGAACATAAAAATTTGACACCTTACTTTTATAGGTACCCACAAAAGCAGCTTCTTTACGATCGGGATAATTTTCATGAGGCCCTCTACCATGATAGGTAACTTCGGTAAGTGCATCATCGAGTTTCACATTCATTCCTATACGAGGTAATAAAGGTGCTGCATTTACACGTTCGAATACGTATTGCACTTTAATTTTACCTGTGTTATCAATTGTATAATTCTGATAGAAATTGGTAATATTTGGATTGTTTTTTAATACAGAAATCAAAATCCTATTGTCTGGTAGTTTTTTCCAGGTTACTGATTTTACAGAAAGTTTCGATTCTATATCTTTCCATACTTTTGATGTTTCTTGAAAATTAGATCCCAAATCGTTATCGACAGAAGCTCTCCATGTATTTAGTTTTAATGGCGTTTTAAACCAATTTTTGTTATGTACATTGTAAGCGGTTATTAAAGCTTCTTTTTTATCAAAAACAATTGATACACGGTTGTTACATTCAATTTCTATTGTTTGTTTATTTTCGTTAACGGTTACTTCTTTAAAACTAATGTTGTTTGCTTTTTTTGTTGCACGTTGTATTTGAATTTGATTTTTGGCAACAGTATGCTTGTCTGCTAATAAAGGTTGTTGTGTTTTTGTTGTAAAATAAAAATTCACAAAATATTCTGAATGCTCGTCTAACTCAGGAATATGCTTTTTTAAGTTAATTACTGTTTTAGTTTGAGGTTCCGCCTCAATATTTAACTGACCAGATTTTGTTGTTATTCCATCTTTTACAAGTTCCCAGTTTACATGAAATTCGTTCAAGTCGGTAAAAAAGTATTCATTAAATACTTCAAAATCTAAATTTTTTAATGCAGTTGCTTTTACATGTATGTTTTGGTATTGGTGTTTTACTTCCCACAAAGCAGGCTGTATACTTCTGTCCGGAAATACCAATCCGTTTAAACAAAAAGCACCATCGTTTCGAACACCTTTAGGTTCAAAATCGCCACCATAACCCCAATAAGTTTCACCTTCTTTTGTGGTTTTTGTAATTCCCTGGTCTACCCAATCCCAAATAAAACCTCCTTGCACACGAGGCTCGCTACGTACAAAATCCCAAAGTTCTTTTAAGTTACCTGTACTGTTTCCCATAGAGTGCGCATATTCTACCCAAATAAAAGGTCTGTTAGGATTGCTACGCAAATGTTCTTGTTTGATATCTACAATAGGCGCATACATGTATCCAATAATATCGGTATGCCTTACATTGTCGTAATCCGGATCGACTTCAGCTCTATCATATGAAACAAGTCGTGTATTGTCGTTTTCTTTTAGCCAATTGTATCCTTCTATAAAAGGCAAACCTGTACCAGCTTCGTTCCCCATAGACCAAATGATAATGGCAGGATTGTTTTTGTCTCTGTAATACATGCGTTGAATTCTATCGACAATAGCTTTGTGGTACGTTGGGTCTGTAGCAACTTCGTTACGAATCCATCCGTAACCATGTGCCTCAATATTGGCTTCATCAATCATATACAAACCATATTGGTTACATAATTTGTACCAGTACGGATCGTTAGGGTAGTGCGATGTTCTAACTGCATTGATATTAAACTGTTTCATAGTTTTAATATCTTTTAGCATCATTTCTTTGGTCATTACATGTCCTAAATTAGGGTCGTGTTCATGACGATTGACTCCTTTAAGTAAAATAGGTTTTCCGTTCACTAGCAATTGTCCGTTTTTAAGCGCTACTGTTCTAAAACCTATTTGATGTGATACAGTTTCTAAAATGTTATTAGTTGCATTTTTTAAAGTAATGCTTAATGTATACAGGTTTGGTTTTTCTGCCGACCATGCTTTGATATTTTCTAGAGTGGTATTATGTAAAAGTTGTTGTTGAGTAGGCTTATTTTTTAATGTGTTTGTATACACCACTTTTTTACCATCGTATATTTTTACTTCGGTGCTAGTATTTTGTAGTGCTTCGCTATTTTTTAAATCGATAGTTAACTCTAGTTTTCCTTTGGTGAACGTATCATCTAATGTTGTTTTTGCAAAAAAGTCGTGAATATGTACTTTGGGTCTAGCGTGTAAAAATACATCACGTTCAATTCCGGCCAATCTCCAAAAATCAATATCTTCTATATAGCTTGCATCTGTAAATTGGTATATTTCAACAGCCAATTCATTATTTCCTTCTTGTATGTATTTTGTGATGTTAAATTCAGAAGGTAATTTACTTCCTTGGCTATAACCCACTTTTTTACCATTAATCCACAAGTAAAAAGCCGATTTTACAGCCCCAAAATGCAAATAAATTTCTTTGTTATTCCAAGAGTTATCTACCGTAAATATTTTTTTGTATTGACCAACAGGATTGTAATCTCTAGGCACAAAAGGTTTGTTTTTAGGAAAAGGATACGTAATGTTTGCATAGTGCGGATATCCAAATCCATGCATTTGCCAATTAGAGGGTACAGGAATTGTATTTTTTAATTTTGTGTTTAGTTTGTAAAAATCAACGTCTCTTTGCTCTTGATTTTTACTCCAATTAAATTGCCAAGTTCCGTTTAAACTTTGGTAATTAGGTGTTTGTAAATTATCTTCAAGGGCATTTTTTTCTGATGTATAAGAAATAAAATAGGTGTGAGGCGCTTCTTTGTGAATACCAATAATTTCAGGATTTTCCCAATCGGGAGTTTGTGCAAAGCAAGTAGTACCAACAAACAGTATTACTAGGTAGCGAACGTGTTTAAAAAACATAGAGTGTATAAATTAAGTGTTGTATTGGTTGCCCAATGCATTATTTTGATAAAATGATAAACAATGCTGTGTTTTGATTTATAAATGTTAATTCAAATGTAAAAATTATACATTTATTTCAATAAGAATCCTATTTAATATTTTATTTGTTATTAAAAGAAAATGATACCAAATGTTTTGTTTAAAATAGATTGCAAGAACTTTTAAAAAATTGATGTAGAAACTGCTACCTTGCAGACTGAAATAAAACGCACTACTTTTGATTACGTTACCAGAAATTAAAACCCAAAAAATAGCGATTAAACTAAAACTAAATGCCGAAGTTTTAGTAAAAAAAGGACATCCTTGGGTGTTTGATAATAGTATTGCAAAACAAAATAAAGAAGGGAATTCTGGTGATTTGGCGGTTGTATTTGACCAAAGAAAAAATAAATTTCTTGCTTGTGGTTTTTACGATCCCAATTCTCCTATCCGTATAAAAATACTACAAGCCAATACCATGAAACCCATTGATAAAGATTGGTTTGTAGAGAAAATTAATTCAGCCTATCAAAAAAGGTTACCCTTATTAAAAACAGCGACCAATAGTTATCGTTTTATTTATGGTGAAAATGATGGCTTGCCTTCGTTGGTTGCCGATGTATACGATCATGTATTGGTTGTAAAGTTATATGCTTCTTTTTGGTTTCCGTATTTACAAAGTGTATTGCCAGAATTAATTAAAATAAGCAAGGCAAAAACTACGGTATTACGTTTAGGAAGAAATGTTCAGAAAGAGAATAATCCTTATGGTTTGTACGATGGACAAGTTTTAGATGGTACTTTAGAAAAAGAAGTGATTGTTTTTACCGAGCACGGTGTTAATTTTTCGGCAAATGTGATAAAAGGGCATAAGACAGGTTATTTTTTAGACCATAGAGCCAATAGAAAAAAAATAGGTGAATTGTCTAAAGGAAAAACGGTATTAGATGTGTTTTCGTATGCAGGTGGTTTTTCTGTACACGCCTTAAAAGGAGGTGCTCGTTCTGTAACGAGTTTAGATATTAGCGGACCTGCCTTAGAAATAGCCAAACAAAATGCTTTGTTAAATACGTTTACAGGGACGCATCAAACCATTGTTGGGGATGCGTTTGATGAAATGGCTACGTTGGCAAAACAAAAGGTGAGCTATGATATTGTGGTTATCGATCCTCCGTCTTTTGCAAAAAGTGCTGCCGAAGTAAATAGAGCTATGACGAGTTATAAAAAGCTAGCTACTTTAGGAATAAAGTTGGTGAAAAAAGGAGGTATATTAATGTTGGCTTCTTGTAGTTCTAGAATTACATTTGATGTGTTTTTTGGTTTGGCAGAAGAAGTTTTAAGAAAACATAGGGTACAGTATTCTGTTATAGAAAAAACAAGACACGACATTGACCATCCTATAGGATTTAAAGAAGGTTCGTATTTAAAAAGTATTTATTTTAAGATTCATTAGCAATGACGTTGCCTACGGTTCCTAAAAAAAAGAAAACTCCTTGGCCAACTCAAAAAGCCATGACGCAAGTGTATGAAATGAATTTGTGGGGTGGTACATCAGGTGCGTATTTTTCGGGTGATGGTTCGCATAATCCAGAAATAGTAGTTCCGTATGTAACAGCAGTTCGTGCCTTTTTAAGTCAATTTCAAGACAAATTAAATGTTTGCGATTTAGGTTGTGGCGATTTTAATATAGGAAAGCAGTTGTTAGGGTATACCCAAAGTTATATTGGGGTAGATATTGTTGCGGGTTTAATTGAACACAACCAACAAAAATTTAATGAAACACAGCTTTCTTTTAAGTGTTTAGACATTGCTAAAGATGCGTTACCCATAGCCGATTGTATGATTGTTAGACAAGTATTGCAGCATTTGTCGAATACAGAAGTGCAAAGTGTTTTGTTGAAACTAAAAAATTACAAATACATTATTTTAACAGAACATATTCCTGCTACTACTTTTATAGCAAATAAAGACATTATATCTGGGCAAGGTATTCGTTTAAAAAAACAAAGTGGATTGGTTATAACTGAGGCTCCGTTTTATTTTACTTACCAAGAGAAAAAAGAGCTGTGCACTGTTTTTTTATCTGAAAAAAAAGGGAAAATAGTAACAATGCTTTATAAACTTTAGCTCAAACATAAAAAACAACCATAATTATTAATTATGATTGCTTTAATTTCAACTTGCTACTATTTATTATTTAGTGGTGGCATCATCTATTTCATCTTTTACTTCTTCTACACCCTCTTTAATGTTATCGTGTGTTTTTTCAGCACTCTCTTTAATTCCTTCACCAACTTCCTCAAATCCATCTTTTACTTTTTCAGAGGGTGATTTTTTACATGAAGTTATTATTGTTGTTGCAATTAATGTTACGGTTAAAATTTTGAATAAACTTTTCATTTTTTTAAATTTTTAAGATTTGTATTATTTTTTTAAATAAATTTTTTTCTTAGAATTGATATCTTAGAGACAATCCTAAATCAGAATCAATTCCATCAGAATATGTGTCGTTAAACCCTATTTCGGGTCTTAAATCAAGAGAAATTAAAAGTGGTATTTCAAAATTGTATTCAATTCCTATATCTCCACTAATTAGGGCAAATACATCAGTATTGTTATCGGTATCTACAAATCCTGCACCTGCACCTGCACCAACATACCAATTAAATCTATTTTTTATAGGATATACCCATTGGTGTAATGCTGCTAGTTTAAAAGCATTTACACTATTATAGTCTCTCCATCCCAAGCCAAACTCTAATCTTTTTGTAGCTGCTATACTTCTTTGGTAGGTAACTTCTGAACCAAAACCATTGTTATCTCCTACACGCAAACCAAGTGCATGTTTTGCTATTGTTTGTGCATTTGATGTTTGTAAACTTATGAGTGTTAAAGCTAAAATCCCTATAATTTTTTTCATGATATAATGTTTTTAATGATTGATACCACAAAGTTATTTTAAGTTTAGATTTTAAATATTGATGAAGAACGTGTTGTTTGTTGATATGTATCATTTTTAAGAAATAATGACTAAATAAGATAGAATTAAGTACCTTTAATAATGAATTGTAATTTGTGTTAAATGCAAGAAAATCATGAATACAGCGAAAAGTTAAATTCAATTTTAAACAATCTTTTTCATGGAGTTGTACTTCTAGATAAGGATCAGAATATAGTTGATTTTAACAAAGCTAGTTTACTGCTGTTAAAAAAAAGTACTAGCGAGTTTAAGTCTAAACAATTTAATACATTGCTTCCCGCATCGTATCAAGTAGAATTTGATAGTTACTTTGATAACTGTAAAGACGATACAATAAAAAATTATGGAAAATTAGAAATTAAATTATTACACGATGATACAGGTTTAAAGATTTTAGAGATAGATTGTAATCAGACGTTTATATCTGAAGATGATAACGAGATTTATTCTATATGTTTGATTTTAGACATTACACAACGACGAAAACTAGAAAGTGAATTAGAAAAACAAAAGAAGACCAAAGAAGAGATTTTAGAAAAGTTAGAAAGAGAACAGGAATTAAATGATATGAAATCTAGGTTTATATCAATAGCTTCTCATGAATTTAGAACACCTTTGGCTGGAATTCTTTCATCGGTAGATTTAATTCAACGGTATTTAGAGCACAATGAAGAGGTTTGGCAAAATTTTAAAAATAAAAAAAAGATTACATCGCATATTGGTAAAGTAAAAACATCAATTAAAACTTTGACAACAACTCTAAATCAATTTTTATCTTTAGGAAAATTAGAAGAAGGAAAAATTGATTACCAAGAAGAGGAATTTGATTTAGAAGACACTTTAACAGGGTTTTTAAGTGAGTTTTTAGGCTTGGTAAAACCTAACCAAGTAATAAAATATCAGCATAATACAGAAAATAATAAAGTATTGTTAGATAGAAACATCTTAAGAAATATTATTAATAATTTAATTTCTAATGCTATAAAATACACTCCTTCGGGTAAAAATATTTATGTTGCATCGTTGGTGTTAGAAGATGAAATTTTAATATCTATTAGAGATGAGGGTATGGGAATACCTGATGAAGATCAGAAAAATTTATTTAAACGTTTTTTTAGAGCTAAGAACGTAACCAACTTACAAGGTACAGGATTAGGTTTAAATATTGTAAAAAGATATGTTACTTTAATGAACGGTACGATTACCTTTGAAAGTAAAGAAAATATTGGAACTATTTTTAAAATTAAATTTTCTACGTTACGTGACACCAAACGTAGTTTTAAAGAATTAGCAATGTAATTATGGATAAAAAGAAAATATTATTAATAGAAGACGACGTAATTATACGAGAAAATACTAGTGAGCTAATTGAGCTGATGGGCTATGAAATAGAAACTGCTGAAAATGGTTTGGTGGGGGTTGAAAAGACCTATAAATTTAAGCCAGATTTAATTGTATGTGACATTATGATGCCTGAATTAGATGGCTATGGAGTATTGCATATTTTGAGTAAAAACCCAGAAACAGCAACAATACCATTTATATTTTTAACTGCAAAATCTGAAAAAGAAGATTTGAGAAAAGGTATGGATTTAGGAGCCGATGATTATTTGTTTAAACCTTTTGAAAGCTCAGAATTATTAAAAGCTATTGAGAAAAGATTAGAGAAAAGCGAGCTATTAAAACAACAATTTTCGAATACAAATGATTTACATTCTTTTTTGAGCGAAGCAAAAAAAGTTGTCTCTTTAGAAGAGATTAAAGAGCAGTCACATTCTTTTCATTTTTCTGCTAAAGAATATGTGTTTAAAGAAGGAGAACATGTTCATTTTGTGTATTATATAGAAAAAGGATCGGTTAAAACTTTTAGGTACAATACAGACGGGAAAGAGTACATCACACAAATTTTTAACGAAGGTGATTTTTTTGGATTTCAGCCAGTTTTTGAAGATAAGCTACACGATGAAGTAGCAGAAACATTGTTACCTACAGAATTGGTTAAAATTTCTAAAAAAGATTTTTTAACCTTGATATACGAAAACAGAGATGTAGCTCAAAAATTTATAAATATCATTTCTAAAAATTTAAGTTCTAAAGAGCAGGACTTAATTTTAATGGCCTACAGTTCTGTTAAAAAAAGAGTATCTAAAAAAATACAAGAATTAGCAAACAATAATGGAGAGCTTATATTATCTCGTGTAGATTTGGCTAAATTAACAGGTACTACCAAAGAAAGCTTAACAAGAACCTTAACAGAATTTAAAAAGAGTGATTTAATTGTAACGGATGGAAAAAAAATAATAATTAAAGATTTAGAAAAGCTACAACATATGGATATGCTGTGGTAATTTTTAAGTTTTAACCTCATAGTTTTAAAGAGCCTGTAGACATTGTCTGCAGGCTCTTTTGTTACTAGAACATTATAAGTTGATTAGAATCAATAGTACAAGAAGTTGCTGTCAACAAAAAGAAAGAGTGTATGTGGTGATCTTTGTATTAACATTAAAACAATAAACAATGCAAAAAATTAAAATATACTTATCACAGAGTGATTTTTTGGATTTGGCAAAAGTAACAGATTTTAATTGTGTTTCTATTTACTATTCATTAACAAATGAGTTAGAAACATCTAAAAAAATATTAAAGAACACTATAAGTGAGTTACAAACAGGGCTTCAATCTAAAAATATAAACGCAACCGTATCAAAAGAAATTATAAACAAGCTAAACGAACTTTATACAAATCCTTTGTTGTGGAACCCTAAAGTTTTGAAAGAAGCAAAAGCTATCGCGATTTTTTTAAATGAAAATAAATTAGATAGTTTTTTATTAAACAAACCAGTAGAGAAAACAATTTTTATTACTCAGAATTACTATTTATTACCTCTTTTTGATATTGTTAATAATCAAAAAATAATTACCAATACACAAAAATTACACGATTTAAAAGAGGGTAATGAGAAGCTAATTAGTGAGATTAAAAAAATTATTCCATTGGCATACGAGAATAAAATAGCAAGACTTTATGTGTCATCAAAAAATGGAGTTTATGGTTTGTACGATAGTGTTAACAAAAATACCATCATAGATAAAGAGAAACGTAACGACAACATGTCTTTAGTAAATCTAGCAGCAATTGCAACCCATTTGCATGGGGGTGATGTTCATTTAGTTGATCCTAAATACATGCCAATCCAAACAAATTCAGTTCAAGCAATATTAAAATATTAATTATGAAAAAAATAAATTTAGAAAACTCGTACAATCTTATTATAGATAAAATTCAAGATTGGTATGAAGCCTTGGTAGTTATGTTACCCAACCTATTATTGTGTATCGTGCTTCTTGTACTTTTTTACTTTGTAGCAACACTTGCAAAAAAAATAGTTAGAAAAGGGCTTTTGAAATTTGTAGACAATAGAGCTTTAATAAGCTTAATAGAAACGATTACTTTTTTTGTAGTAATATGTATCGGGTTATTTGTTGGTTTAAGCATTTTAAAATTAGACAAAGCGGTTACTTCCTTACTAGCAGGTGCTGGGGTTATTGGTTTAGCTTTAAGTTTTGCTTTTCAAGATTCTGCAACAAATTTTATTTCAGGTGTTTTTATGGCAATTAGAAAACCTATACGAATAAATGATGTTATTAAAATTTCTGATGAAATGGGGGTTGTAGAAGAAATTAACCTAAGGAGTACTTTATTAAGATCTCTTGATGGACAGAAAATTATAGTACCCAACAAACAGGTATATCAAAATAAAGTTACAAATTACACTACTTACCCAAAACGAAGAGTACAGATTGATTGTGGTGTAACTTACGATGCAAATTTAGAAGAAGTAAAACAAATAGGAGAAGACGCTATAGCATCTTTAGATTTTATTGATAATGAAAAAGGGGTACAGTTATATTTTAATGAATTTGGAGGTAGTTCTATAAACTTTACACTTTATTTCTGGATTATAGTTAATGATGAACCCAATTTTTTACAAGCTCGTAATGCAGCAATGATTTCTCTTAAAAAAGCGTTTGATGCCAACGATATTGGAATACCATTTCCTATTAGAACTTTGGAATTTGACGGTGAATCGATGACTAAAATTTTAGATAAAACAATTAACTCAAAATAAAAATTATTATGGAAAATACAGGAAAATTAGTAACAGGAGTGTTTGCAGGAATTGTAATAGGAGCAATTGCAGGAGTTTTACTAGCTCCTAAAAAGGGTACAGAAACACAGCAAGATATTAGAGACAAATTAAGTGAATTGAAAACAAAAATTGAGGATCTGATAGTAGAAGGTGAAACAATTACTTCTAAAAAGATAGAGGAACTAAAGCTTGAAATTAAAGACTTGGAGGAAAAGTTAAAAAGTGAAGTATTAAGTTAAAAAAATAGATGATGAAAGAAGATGTATTAAAATATTTAGAATTACAGAAAAAAAGATGTCAATTTGAACTTGTAGAACACATTAGTTCACTAAGAACTATGATTATTTATAAAATGGTATTGTGGTTTTGCTGTTTTGTTTTTACAATATTTATGGGACTAGGATTTGCGTTGTTTTTGAATGAAATTTTTGAAAATTCGTACGTTGGTTTTATACTCGTTGCTAGTGCTTTTTTTCTTACAGTTTTAATTTTTTTAATACTAAAAACTAGCATAAAAAATCATTTGACTAGAATTTATTTAAATAAAAATATTCCAATATAATTATGAAAAAATCACGTTTTTATTTACACAAAGAAATACTCTTAAAAGAGATAGTATTGCAAGAAAAAATAATAGAACATAAATTTAACAAACCTTTAAGTTTATTTAATATTGGCAATTCTTCGTCTTTTTTTAAAGATATAGGTATTACAAACAAACTACTAAATACATACATTGTTAATTTTTTAGGTAAGAGTTTTGTAAATACATCAATCATACAATTGTTTAAAACAATTTTTAAATAAACTTACGAATGAAATTTATAAAACTTACATACTTACAATACATAGCTTACGCACTAGTAACATTAATTGCTATGGTATTTGTATTAGTGGAGTGGAAATTTATTATTGCCCCAATAGTTATCTCTTTTTTATTGAGTTTAGCAATTTACTCTACTTTACTTAAGGTTTATAAACGTTTAAAAAGCAATATACTATCGGTAGTATTGGTAACTTTTTTGTTTTTTACTAGTATTGGTCTGGTTTTATACTTAATCATCTATCAGTTTTATCAGTTCTATGAAGAGGTTCCTGATGTTACTCAAAAAATAAATAGCATAATTGTAAAAATAGAAAAGTATTTAGGTTTTAAGCCTAATAAAATAGAACAAATAACAGAAAACAAAGGCTCTCAATTGTTAGAAGCAAGTTCTGATTATTTTATCACAATATTAGGAGATGTGAGTACACTTATTATGTATTTTACAATAATTCCACTGTATGTCTTTTTCTTTTTATTATTTAGAAAAAAACTTAAGCAATTTGTATATAATATTTTAAAACCCATGCATATAAAGGTCACAAACCTTATTACAGATACTGTATTCTTAGTGCAAGAATATTTAAAAGGTCTTTTGTTGGTGATGCTAATATTAGCAGTTACAAATTCTATAGGACTTTATATACTAGGTGTTCCCTATGCTATTGCTTTAGGATTTACTATTTCTTTACTAAGTATTATACCTTATATTGGTACTATTGCAGGTGCTTTTTTAGCCTTATTGGTTTCTTGTATTACCCAAGAATCACTCAGTCAGTTAATTTATATTTCAATACTTTTTTCGGTAATTCAATTCATAGAAGGTAATTTTATTACTCCTAAAGTAATTGGTAGTAAAATAAATATCAATCCGTTAGTTGCTATTATTGTTTTAATAATTGGAGAACAAATATGGGGGATTATAGGAATGATAGTAGTATTACCTGTTACAGCAATTGTTATAATTTTAATCCGAAACTTAAAAAGTAAGACACTAATACAAGCAAATTCATAGTTTCTTACTTTAAAAAATAATTATTAATAATAGTCATTTTACCTTTTGAGGTAGATATGCAGGGTATCTAAATTATACATACAGTTGTGAACAAAATAAACAAAAATACTTTTTTACTTATTTTTAGTGTTTTGACAACACTTTTAAATGCTAATAACTTATATAGTGCAAAACCTATGAATGTAACATTTACAAATATCAGCGATGAAAATTTAAAGAACTCTTTTTTAGAAGTGTTTAGTAAATATAAAAGTTTGCACAAGTATAAAATTAATGTAATTAAAGAGCGTATGGGAAGTACAACAATGAAAGCCCAGCCTATACTTACGCCTAAAAATATTTTTACAGGAATTAAACAATATAAAATAGTAATAGGAACCTATATTAAAGATACCAAAATTAAAATAGAAACGTTACCAAAACCAGTTTTAAAAGGTTGGTTTGCACATGAGTTAGGGCATGTTGAAGATTATGAAAGTTATACCAATATGAGAATGCTTTGGTATGGAATGAAATACTTTTTTAGTGGTAAGTTTAAAAAAGAAGTTGAACATAAAGCAGATTTTATAGCCTTACAAAAAGGGTTTAAAAAAGAAATTTTAGCAACAAAAAAATATATTTTATTAGGAGAAGTTTTTCCACTTAAATATGTAAACAGAATACATAAATATTATTTACCGATAGATCGAGTAGAGGCCTATCTTGAAAGTAAAATAGATACTACCATTACTACTGGAGAAATTTATCATGAATAATAATGATGAAACGTTTAGGTAGAAATGTGTTGTTATTTTTATAGTTTTTAATTGAAAACATAGGTGTTTATGCGAGTAATTCTAAGCTTATACGATTAGTTATAATACTATTAAAACATTACCTATGTTTTTAAAAATCTATTTCTGAATTATAATAATTAGACACTGTCCCACAATTTGTGTAAGTTTTAAAAATAGGGTTTGAACATGTTCAAACCCTATTTTTAAAACTTACACACTTGAAGGTATGGTGCCGATTTTTTAAACGCAATATATAATATTATGGAATCATTTTTTTCAAAAAACACCTTATCATTTTATTAAATAATTATCTATATTTTATATATCCATATCTAATTAGTTTATGTTGTTTTAGCTTGTATGCTTCTATGTGTTCCCACTCATAAAAACCATTATAAATAAAACACAAAAAGGGCTTTTCATCTTTATAAAAAAGTAAAATATCGTTAATTTCAATATTCACTTCAATATCAAAAAGCTGTTCAGTTTTGGTTAATAAGTATGCTATTTTGTTTTCATAGGCCAATTCATTAAAAAAATAGTGAGCAATAGCAAGTGAGGTTTCACCTACAAGCTGTGTTTTGTTTGGATTGTTACTTTTAAAAAACTTCCAAGTATAAATAGATTTATTTTTTGTTTTACAAGTACACAATTTAATTTGTTTTGTTAAATCACACATAGTTTTTCAGCTGGGTTTAAGATTAATTCCTGTAGTTTTATAGTAAAATCAGATTTGTTTATTGGGGCTTTTTTTTAATGTATCATTTATAATTAGAGGTAATGTTATTCTCATATTTTTAAGTTAAAATTAAGATGATTGTATACATGCTTATAAAACCAAGCCCCGAAATAAACAATAGTCTTTGCTTTATTTTATTTTTAGTTTGTAAAGCAAAATAAAAAGGTGTAATAGGAATGATACTAAGAGCTATACAAAGCATTAAACATCCTAATAGAAGTTTTCTAAAATTTGCAATTAAACCTAATATGATAAGAATTGTTAATATCATTTTGTTTTTTATCAAATTTAAAAGCTAGCTATGCATTCTATTTACACAAGTGTATTTTATACAGAGATAACAAGATTATATAATAAACACCACTAACATTATTTTATAAATAAACCATTATAATGGTTTATTTGGTTTTTATGTGTATATTTAACCATTATAATGGTTTTTTATGCTTGAAATTATAACAATAAAAGATATTAAAGTAAAAATAGGTAAATCCTGTGTTCGTCAACGTAAGGTTCATGGATTATCTAGGGAGCAACTTGCAGAGGAGTTGGGAATGTCTAGCACAACGGTTCAAAATATTGAAACGGGTAAAAATACTACGCTTGATAATTTATTAAAAATAGCCAATCATTTCGGATGGTTAGGTGTTATTTCTAAAGAGTTAGATAAGTCTTTAGAGGAGGATACTAATATTTCATTGTATTAATGATGGCTAGAGATAAAATTATAAATGTTTCTGCTTTTGGTTTGGAAATAGGAAAGCTGGGCTACGATATTAATAAAGGAGTTTCTTTTTTTCAATATCATTCAGGTTTTTTGGAATTCAAAAAATACTCTAAAATGTTTCCTTTCATTTTTAAAGACATCAAGCCTGTTCAAGTTTTTTCAGCATACCAATCAGATACATTTCAATGTTTACCACCTATGATAAGTGATTCGCTTCCTGATACGTTTGGTAATACAATATTTCAAGAATGGTTAAGGGTTAGAGGTATTTCTAAAGTAACACCATTAGAACAATTAGCTTATGTTGCGAATAGGGGAATGGGGGCTTTAGAATACGCTCCAATTGAAGAAATTCCACAATCTAAGGAAATAGATATTCATAAAATTATTGAAGTTTTAGAAAAGGTTTTACAGTTAAAAGAAGATACCTCTGCCAAAGGTTTAACAGAGTTATCGTTATTAAACGTATTTAAAATTGGTACTTCTGCTGGTGGAGCCAGGCCTAAAATTGTAGTTTCAGAACATAAAAAAACGGGTAAAATAATAGCGGGAGATATTGAGGTAAGTCAAGATTATAATCATTATTTGGTAAAGCTACATTTAGATGATAGTGATGGCTATAACCGAGAAAAAGTAGAATATGCGTATTATATTTTGGCTACAGAAGCAGGTATAAATATGATGGAATCAAAATTGATTGATAACAAACACTTTGCTACCCTTAGGTATGATAGACAAAATGGAGAAAAACAACATGTGTTAACTGTTACAGGTTTAACAGGTTGGGATTTTAAGAGTAATCCAGAAACGTCTTCTTATGAAAATGTTTTTAAGGTAGCTTTGGCGTTAGCAGTGCCATATAAAGATGTACAGCAATTGTTTAGAAGGATGGTTTTTAATTTGATCTTTAAAAATGTAGATGACCATTTAAAAAATCATAGTTTTATATATAACAAAGAAAACAATAGTTGGAATTTGAGTCCTGCCTATGATTTAACTTATGCTTTAAATCCATTATTTACATTTAAATCTACCTCAAGAGCTTTATCTATAAATGGCAAGCGAACAGATATCACACTCAAAGATGTGTTGACCATTGCTGAAAATTTCTCTATTAAGAATCCTAAAGGGATTGTTAACGAAATACAAGAACTTACTTACAGATGGAAAGAAATTGCTGAAAGCTTATCAATACCCAATAAAATCATCAATAGTATTGATCAAGATTTTATGAAGCTGTAGTTCTTATATTTCTTAGATATCATTTATCTAACCCTTAGTTATACTGGTGCTATAGTGCTTTTGGTGTACTTTAGCTGTACTCTTTTATTTTCCCTTAGATGTGGTTTGTTGGACAAATATATAATTATATTTAGTATTTTACTAAGTTATATCTAATTACATATAAAAATTAATAATATTACTAATTATATTTAATTACATATAATTAGTATATTAGCAATATTATTATATTTAAATACATATAATTATGCTTGCTGAATTTGTAAAAGAGAAACGTAAAGAAGTAGGACTGACCCAGGAAGAGTTTGCAGATAGGGTAGGTGTGGCTTTAACAGTAATACGTAAAATAGAACAAGGAAAAACAAATTTAAATCTAGATAAAGTAAATCTGGTTTTGAGAATGTTTGGTCATGAATTAGCACCTATTAAAATAATAAATTCATGAGACAAGCAAGTATTTTATACAAAGATGTACCAGCAGGTGTTTTAACAGAAACAGATGATGGTGAATATTGGTTTGAATATCATAAAGATTACATCAATAAATATCCTCAGCAGTTTATTTCTTTTTCGTTTCCTGTTAAAGAAATCATTTATAAAGAGAAACGTTTATTTCCTTTTTTTGAAGGTTTAATTCCAGAAGGTTGGTTATTGGATATAGCCACAAAGAACTGGAAGATTAATGCCAATGATAGAATGGGCTTATTATTAACCTGTTGTTCTAATTGTATTGGTGCTGTAAGTGTTCATCCTTTAAATAATAAAACTGATGAATAAGTGTTTGTATTGTTATCAAGAATTAAAAGAATCAGAAACGGATTTTCATACTAGTTGTAGTGTGTTGTTTTTTGGAACAGATAGTACTCCTAAAGTAAATTATTCATTTAAAGAAATGGAGCAGTTGGCAAAGGATACTATACAGAGAAGTATTTCTGTGCCTGGAGTACAGCCTAAACTTTCTATGGATTTTAATAGTACCACTTCTCGTTTAACCGTTGTAGGTGCTTTGGGAGGAAATTATATTTTTAAACCACCTAACAAAGAGTATCAAGAAATGCCAGAAAATGAGCATGTAACTATGCGAATAGCAGAAGCATTCGGTATTAATGTTGTGCCTTCAAGCTTAATTCGTTTAAAATCTGGAGAGCTTTCTTACATTACAAAGCGTATTGATAGGACTGAGGATGGAGGTAAAATTCATATGTTAGATTTTTTTCAAATTACAGAAGCTTTTGATAAATATAGAAGTTCTATAGAGCGCATAGGGAAAGCGCTACATGCTTATGCAAGTAATACACAATTAGATAAATTGTTCTTTTTTGAATTGGTGATATTCTCTTATTTAACAGGGAATAATGATATGCATTTGAAGAATTTTTCAATGATAGAACATCAAGGTGAGTGGAAGTTGGCTCCTGCTTACGATTTGTTAAATGTAGCTATTGTAAATCCTGAAGATAAAGAAGAAATGGCCTTAACTATTTGCGGTAAAAAAAGTAATCTTAGAAAAAAGGATTTTGAAAAAATAGGCGAAAATTTGTTGTTAACACCTAAACAAATAGCTGGAGTATTTAAGCGTTTTATCAAAAAGAAGTCTATTGCTGAAAAATGGATTGCTATATCTTTTTTAAGTGATGAAATGAAAGAAAAATATATAAAAGTATTGGATACAAGGTTTGTAATATTACGTTAAACTATTTAACGCTAGATTAAGTGCAATTTATGGCACTATTATTAATAAACTTGCTTTTAAAAGATATAAAAAACACTAAATAGTGCAATTAAATACACTTTTTAGTGTTTTTTTCAAAATCAATTAATTTGATTTTGAAGATTTTATATACCCATATGTAATTAGTTCATGATGTTTTAGCTTAGATGATTTTAGAGGTTTCCACTCAAAAAAATCACCAAATCGAAAACATAAAAAAGGTTTGTTGTCTTTGTAAAAAAGTAATACATCGTCCACTTCTATATTCATATCAATATCAAAAAGTTGTTCGGTATTGTTTAATACATCTGCTATTTTTTCTTCATAGGTTCGTTCTTTTATTTTGTAATAAAAAAACGAACTTGAAGGTATACCTTCAACTATTTTTTTAATGGGATGGTTACTTTTAAAAAACTTCCAAGTATAGGTAGCTTTGGTTGATGTTTTACAAGTACACAACTTAAATTTTTGAGTTAAATCACACATGAGTATTTATTGTTTTTAACAAATTTGAAGATTAGCTATGCATTCTATTTACACAAGTGTATTGTATATAAATCTCTTTAGTAAATTTTAGCAACTACATAATAAAACACTTTGTATATTTATTCAAAAATTGTTGTGAACCGTACATTTTAGTACACCTATTAGTTAAAAAATGCCCAAAAACAAAAATTACCAAAAGCGCATAACCATATTAGATGAATGTTTTGCAAGTAGATCTGGTTTATACACACTAGAAAAATTAGAAAAAGTAATTTATGATAAATTAGGAGAATCGGTTTCTAGAAGAACCCTACAGAATGATATTGCATCGATTACCAATTTGGTAGAAAAAGACATTTCTAAAAACGACGATTTAGAGTTGTATCCTGTTTTTCAGCCCAAATTGTTTGAGGGTAAAAAGACTGTGTTTAGATATTCGAAACCCGATTATGCCTTAGGAAATCAGTTATTATCTAAGTCTGACAAAGAGCAGTTAGAAGATACTTTGGCTATTTTATCTCGTTATAGAAATAGAGAAGAGTTTAATTGGTTAGATGAGATGTTTCCTAGGATTGCCATGGCTTTTGATTTGGCACACGAAGATTATAGTGGACTGATTAGTTACGAGACTAATAGAGATTATACAGGGCAATCTTGGGTAGGGAAACTGTACAATCAATTGATAAAAAAGAAGGTTTTAGAAATAGAATACCAAACCTTTGCTAGCGATACTAGTTATATCAGAAAAGTACATCCTTACCATTTAAAGCAATACAATAGCCGTTGGTTTTTATTCGGTTTTGAAGAGGGAGAGCACTATACAGGGATTACCAATTTGGCCTTAGATCGCATCGTTTCAATTATAGAAACTACAGAAAATAGTCTTCCTGATACAATTAATTGGGGCGATTATTTTGATGAAATTATAGGAGTTTCTAAACCTGTAGCTATAGCAGCTGTAAAAATTTCCCTTCGTTTTTCATCAAAAAGGATTCCTTATATTTTAACCAAACCTATTCATGGAGCAACGCAAAAATTAGATAAGTCGGATGTTGAAAATAGAACGATTACTATAGAGGTAATTCCAAACAGAGAATTATACCAAACGCTGTTGTCTTTTGGAAATGATGTAGAAGTGTTAGAACCTTTAAGTGTAAAAAATACCTTAGAAACTTATAAATAGAACTACGCAAATACATTGCGTACCTGTGTTTCATATTTGTACTATAATTCATCAATAAAATTATAGTTATGAAAAACAACAATGTAAAATGTCCAAAGTGTGAAGAAGTATTTAAGGTAGACGAAACAAGTTATTCTACGATTGTAAAACAAGTACGTGATGCACAATTTGAATCTGAAATTAAGACCCGATTGGATTTGGCTGAAAAAGAAAAGAAGTCGGCTGTAGCATTGGCAGAAGCCAATGTTAAAAATAGTATACAAGTGCAATTGGCTACTAAAGACAAAGAGCTAGCACAGTTAAAAGCAGATAACGAAGCCTTGTTAAGCAAACAACTAGCTGCCAAAGAAAAAGAAATTGATAAACTAACGAATCAACTTGAAACTGCAGAATTACAAAAGAATTTAAGTATTGCAGAAGCTGTAAAACAAATTGAAAAGGAGAGAGATACTTTGTCTAATAATTTAAAAATAAAACAGATAGAGGTAACCTCTCTTGAAACTAAAATAGCACAAAAGTATACCGGTAAATTGTCTGCAAAAAACGAGATTATCAAATTAAAAGATGATGAAATTGAGTGTTTAAAATCTTTTAAACAAAAACTGTCTACCAAAATGGTTGGGGACTCTTTAGAACAACATTGTGAAATAGAATTTAACAAATTAAGAGCTACCGCTTTTCCACAAGCTTATTTTGAGAAAGACAATGATGCTAGCCAAGGTACCAAAGGAGATTATATTTTCAAGGAGGCAGATGCACAGGGTAACGAAGTGATATCTATGATGTTTGATATGAAGAACGAAAACGATGAAACGGCTACTAAAAAGAAAAACGAAGACTTTTTTGCAAAGTTAGACAAAGATCGAAGAAGCAAAGGTTGTGAATATGCCATTTTAGTTTCGTTACTAGAGGCAGATAATGACTTGTACAATACAGGTATTGTAGACGTTTCGCACAAATATCCTAAAATGTATGTAATACGTCCACAGTTTTTTATTCAACTAATTAGTTTGTTGCGTAATGCGGCTTTAAATTCTCTTCAATACAAACAAGAGCTAAACGTTATGAAGAATCAGAATGTAGATATTACCAATTTTGAAAATAAGATAGAAGATTTTAAGACTGGTTTTGCTAAAAATTACGATTTGGCTAGCCGTAAGTTTAAAACCGCTATTGATGAGATAGATAAAACCATGAATCACTTGCAAAAAACCAAAGATTCATTACTGTCTTCTGTAAACAACTTACGCTTGGCAAATAACAAAGCAGGAGATTTAACCATTAAAAAACTAACACACGGAAATCCCACAATGAAACAAAAGTTTAATGAATTAAGTAATAGCTAATCTGTATAGTTTACCTTATTTTAGAGCTTTTAAATTAGACAGTACACGTGGTCATTTCGAGTGATTTTTGAAGTGAAACGTAAAAAATAATAGGCAAATGAGTTTTGTCAATTCGAGTGTTTTTTTGAACGAGGAAAAATGTATCGAGAACAAGACAAAACAAATATAAAACAGCATCATACAATATGATTACAGGAGAAATAAAAAGTAAAATAGATAGCATTTGGAATGATTTCTGGACCAACGGAATTTCTAACCCTATGATGGTGATAGAGCAGTTTTCGTACCTAATTTTTTTAAAGCAGTTAGACGATCGCCAAATAAAGCAAGAGCAAGAAGCTAGTTTATTGGGTTTGCCTATTGATACACCTATTTATACCGAAGCACAAGCCCCTTTGCGATACTCTAGATTTAAAAACCTAGATCCGCAAAGTATGTTTGATTTGTTTACCAAACCACAACAAGCGTTAGAGAATGTTACCGCTTTTGATTTTATGAAGCAAGTGGGTACGCAAGGAGGGGTGTTTTCTGAAAACATGAAAGGTGCCACTTTTATGATTGCCAGCCCCAAACTGTTAAGCAAAGTGGTAGACCAAATAGATACTTTACCGCTAGACAACAGAGATACCAAAGGGGATTTGTACGAGTACATGTTGGGTAAAATAGCAGAAAGTGGACAAAACGGACAGTTTAGAACTCCTCGTCATATTATTAAAATGATGGTGGAGTTGATGCAACCTACCAAAGAAGATACAGTGTGTGATCCATCGTGTGGTACTGCAGGGTTTTTGGTAAGTACCGGAGAATATATGTATGACAACAAAGTCGATTGGTTTTCTGATGCCGAGTTTAGAAAACATTTTGAAACCAACATGTTTAATGGTTTAGAGTTTGACCCTACCATGGTGCGTATTGGTGCTATGAATTTACAATTGCACGGGATAAACAATCCTGATTTAATTAGTGTAGATTCTTTAAGTAAAAACAACACTATAGAAAACAAGTACAGCTTAATACTAGCCAACCCACCCTTTAAAGGTAGTTTAGATTATGATGATGTAGAAAACAGCCTATTGCAAACCACCAAAACCAAAAAAACAGAATTACTGTTTTTAAGTTTAATGTTGCGTATGATGACCATTGGTGGCCGTGCTGCCGTTATTGTGCCCGATGGTGTTTTGTTTGGAAGCTCTAAAGCACATAAAAGCATACGTAAAGAGTTGGTAGCGAACCAACGTTTACAAGCGGTTATTAGCATGCCTAGTGGGGTGTTTAAACCTTATGCAGGGGTAAGTACAGCCATTTTAATTTTTACCAAAACCAACCACGGCGGTACAGACAACGTTTGGTTTTACGACATGAAAGCAGACGGATTAAGCCTAGACGACAAACGTAACCCTGTTGCCGAAAACGACATTCCAAACATACTTAAAGAATGGGAAGGTGTTCAAGCGGATCTAAGCGATGTTCGAGCGGAGTCGAGAACAGACAGAACCCAACAATCTTTTTTAGTACCAGCCAAAGAAATAGAAGCTAACGATTGGGATTTATCCATCAACCGCTATAAAGAAATTGTGTACGAAGAAGTACAATACGAGGCTCCTAGCACCATTATAGCCCATATAAAATCACTAGAGAACCAACGTAAAGAAGCTTTGTTGAATTTGGAAAAAATGATGGGGTAATGGAGATAAATATGGTTTTAAGTAGTGACGTTTTAGATATTAGAGATGGAACACATGATAGCCCCAAATATATAGAAAAAGGTTATCCATTATTAACGTCTAAAAACTTAAAAGAGAATGGAATTGATTATTCTGAAGTTAATTATATCTCTGAAGTAGACTATATCAAAATTAATAATAGGTCTAAGGTTCATAAAGGAGATATTTTATACTCTATGATTGGTTCAATTGGAAACATGGTTTTAGTTGATGAAGAACCAAATTTTGCTATTAAAAATGTAGCCTTGTTCAAATTTAATAATGATTCGATATTTAATAAATACTTTTATTATGTGTTAAAATCAAATTTTATTGAAACTCAGATAAAAAGTCAACAAAAGGGTGGAACACAAAAGTTTGTTACATTAAAGATTTTAAGAAATTTAAAAATCCCCTTACCACTCTTAGCAGAACAACAACGCATTGCCCAAATATTAGATACCGCTGCAGAGTTAAGAGACAAAACCAAAGCCGTATTACAACAATACGATGCCTTAGCACAGTCTATTTTTTTAGACATGTTTGGGGATTTAGAGTTGTTTGAAAAAAAAGAATTAAAAAAAACTGTAGATTTTATTGATTATAGAGGAAGGACACCTAAAAAGACGGATAAAGGAATACCTTTATTGACAGCAAAAAATATAAAAAATGGATTTCTATCAACCGCACCAAAAGAGTATATAGATACCGAGGATTATTTAGATTGGATGACAAGAGGTTTTCCTAATGAAGGAGATGTTTTATTTACTACAGAAGCCCCTTTGGGGAATGCATGTTTATTACCAAAATATGAAAAAGTTGCATTAGCTCAAAGGACTATATGTTTCCAATGTTTTGATTTTTTGAATAATAGATTTTTATTGTTTCTATTAATTTCTAATTATTTTAAAAATCAATTAAACAAAAGGCAATCAGGTAGTACAGTAAAGGGAATTCGTTCTAAGGAATTAGCAAGTATTCCAATTCCAATTCCTCCAATCCAACTCCAAAACCAATTTGCAGAAAAAATAGCCAATATAGAGCAACAAAAAACTTTGGCACAGCAAGAATTACAAGAAACAGAAAACTTGTTTAACTGTTTGTTGCAAAAAGCGTTTAAAGGGGAGTTGTAGTATTGGTGTTTTGGTGGGGTTATGTATACACCTCCCTTAATCCCTCCTCGAGGAGGGACTTGTACGTAACATTCCTCCCTCGAGGGAGGCTAGGAGGGTGTAATATACGTAAGCATGGAGGCTAGGAGGGTGTAATATATGTAAGCATGGAGGCTAGGTGGGTGTAATATACGTAAGCATGGAGGCTAGGAGGGTGTAATATACGTAAGCATGGAGGCTAGGAGGGTGTAATATATGTAAGCATGGAGGCTAGGAGGGTGTAATATACGTAAGCATGGAGGCTAGGAGGATGTGTAACGTAAACATAGGGAGTATACACACTTATGTATTATATTTCTTAACTTAGGTATAAAAAAGCTTTTATGAAAAGAATTATAATCCCTTATGACAAAGGTCTCCGAGAGAAAGCAAGGTACTTACGTAACAATAGCACACTTTCTGAAGTATTGTTATGGCAAAAAATTAAGGGAAAAGCTTTGGGAGTACAATTTCATAGGCAAGTACCCATGTTGCACTTTATTGTAGATTTTTACTGCTATTCTTTACAATTGGCTATAGAAATAGATGGGTCTAGCCACAATAACAAACAAGATTACGATGCCAGAAGACAAACAATGTTAGAAGAACAAGGAGTTCGTTTTATCCGTTTTACAAATACAGACGTAAAAAAAGACATGCCATCTGTTTTGAAAAAACTATATAATGTTGTGCAATATCATTCTTAATATTCTTTTTTAAGTGAGGTAATTGCATATATATCCATTTAAGAGGAAAATATACGCATATACAGGTATGTGTACATCTCGCCTAATCACTCCTTCTAGGAGTGGACTACACGTAACATTCCTCCCTCGAGTGAGGCTAGGTGGTTGTAATATACGCAAACATGGAGATTAGGTAGGTGTGTTACAGGCAAACATGAAGGCTATGTGGCTGTGCTATTTTCAAAATAAAAGATAGAGTTTAAGTAGAAGTAATTTTTATCATTAATTATAAAAATAATCCGTTGTATTTATAAGACTTTATTACAAGACTCATTGTATATTAGTGTTTAAAAAGAGCAAACAAAAGCAGCATATTGGCTATGAATGTTTTTTGTAAGAAAAAAGAAAAAGATGCAAAGTAATTTTCAGTTTTTAGAACAGCAGTTTTTAGAAATTTATCAGGATATAAGAGAAGCAGAAAAGCACACATTTACCATACCTGTTTATGCAGCTATTATGTGTAGGGCAACTTTAGAAAAAACTGTAAAATGGTTGTATGCTAACGATGAAGATTTGTCGACTCCTTATGATACCAACCTAGCAGCGATGTTAAAGCATCAGGATTTTAAAGACAATATAAAACCCAGTATTTTACAAGCCGCAGATATTGTACGTAGAATAGGAAACGATGCTGCCCATGGTACCAAAATAAACACCAATAAGTCTTTAAAATCTTTAAAGTACATGTACGAGGTGTTGTCTTATCTAAATATATATTACGGTGCATCTTACGAAAGAGGTGTTTTTCAATTCTCTGAAGAAAAAATTCCACAAGGAGAACAAACTAACGTTAGCAAAGCAGCTGCTGTAACTAAAGCAGAAGAATTAAATAAAGCAGTCGCAGCTTTTGAAAAAGCACAGCAAGAACAACAAAAGCTCGCGGAAGAAAACGAAGTCTTAAAAAGACAGTTAGAAAAACAAAAGCAAGAAATTAAGAATCGTAAAGAAGAACGTAAACGAGATGCTGTTAACGAAGAGGTTATACCACAATTAAGTACTGAAGCTGAAACCAGGTTGTTATTGGTAGATTTAATGCTTTCTGAAGCTGGCTGGAAAAATTTAAAAAAAGGATTAGATATTGAATATCCAGTTACAGGAATGCCACCAGTAACTAATCCATCAGGTAAGGGCTATGTAGATTATGTTTTGTGGTCTACTAACGGATCTCCTTTGGCAGTCGTGGAGGCTAAAAGTACCTTACACAGTGCAAAAAAAGGAGTACACCAAGCAGAATTGTATGCCGATTGTTTGGAAGCGGAAAAAGGGCAAAGACCTATTATATATTATACCAATGGTTATGAAACTTTTATAGTAGACGATACTTTTGAAAAACCTAGACAAGTACATGGCTTTTATACACAAGAGGAATTAGAATTAAGAATACAGCGCAGAAACTCTAGAATAGACATTCGTACTTTTGAAGTAGACAAAGACATTGCGGGTAGACCTTACCAGTTAGAAGCGATAAAAAGAGTTGCGGAGAATTTAGTGGTAACGGGTAAGAATAATGAGTTACGTGCTAAAAATAGAGAAGCATTATTAGTGATGGCTACAGGTGTAGGAAAAACACGAACTGCAGCTGCTATGGTAGACATGTTTACCAAGTGTAATTGGGCAAAAAGAGTATTGTTTTTAGCCGATAGAAATGCTTTAGTTACGCAAGCTAAAAACGCTTTTAAAAATCAACTTCCTAATTTAGCGGGTATAGATTTAACCAAAGACAAAGAAGATAAGGGAACGAGGTTGGTTTTTTCTACCTATCCTACCATTTTAAATAAAATAAACAAGACCAAAGGAACAGATGAAAACTATTATGGTGTAGGTCATTTTGATGTAATTATTATTGATGAAGCACACCGTTCTGTGTACAATAAGTACAAAGATATTTTTGATTATTTTGATGCTATTTTGATAGGGTTAACAGCAACACCTAAAAAAGATATAGATAAAAATACGTTTGAATTGTTTAACATAGAAGATGAAGATGCCACCTTTGGGTACGAATTAAACAAAGCTGTTGCTGATAAATTTTTGGTTCCTCCTAAGGCTATAGAAGTTCCTTTAAAATTACCAAACGACGGTTTAAAGTACAAAAACCTTTCTGATAAGGAAAAAGAGGAATACGAAGCTTTGTTTGGAGATCCTACCTTAAACACAGAAGATTACCAAGAACAAGAAATAGGAGCAAGCCAAATAAATAGCTTTTTATTCAATGCAGATACTGTAGATAAAGTATTAGATTTTTTGATGAATAACGGAATAAAAGTAGCTGGCGGAGACAAAATAGGAAAAACCATTTTGTTTGCTAAAAACCACAAACACGCTGTTTTTATAAAAGAACGTTTTGATAAAAATTATCCTGAATACGCAAATTCTTTTGCGCAAGTAATTGACAATTACAACGATAAAGCACAAGATTTATTAGAGAAATTTTGTGATGAGAAAAAAGAAGTAGACCCACAAATTGCTATTTCTGTAGATATGATGGATACCGGAGTGGATGCTCCTAGAGTGGTAAATTTAATTTTCTTTAAAAAAGTAAAATCATCTTCTAAATTTTGGCAAATGATTGGAAGAGGAACACGTTTGTGTCCTAATCTTTTTGGTCCAGATATGGATAAAAAAGAATTTGTCATTTTTGATTTCTGTAACAATTTTGAGTTTTTTGATGCACATCCTGATGGGTATACTTCGAAACAAGCAAAATCTATTTCACAACAATTATTTGACGTGCAATTAGATATTGTACAAGCCATTCGTAACAATGTAAAAGCTACTAAAGAAGAAGATGTTTATGCTGTAGAAATTACAGATCACTTACACCAAACCGTTGCTGCTTTAGATACTAAAAGATTTGAAGTTCGTAAAGTTTTAAAAACAGTACATTATTATTCAGATCGTACAAATTGGCAAATTATTTCTCAAGCCGATGAAATAGATTTAAAAGATGACTTGTCTTTATTGTATGGGGTTGATAAGGATGAAAAAGCGATCCGTTTGGATATTCTTTGCTACAAGTTGCAATTGGCTAAAATTTTAACAGATAAAAAGGCTGAAGAAAGTTTTACAGATAGGTTGGCTACAATTGCTCAAAGGTTAGAAAAGAAAAGAAATGTGCCTGCAGTAGCCACACATTTACCAATACTAAAGAACATTCAAACAGAAGGGTTTATAGAAAATTTGCCAATTGATAGATTGGATGTTTTAAGAAAAGACATTAGAGAGTTAATGAAGTTTTTAGAAACGGAAACATTAACTCCTGTGTATGGAGATTTTGAAGATACAATTCAAGGTGTTAGAGAGATAGATGTTTTAGCTTACGGAGCCAATAGTTTGGAGGTTTATAAAAAGAAAGTAGAACAGTTTGTAAGTAATCATAAAGATTACTTAGTGATCAATAAACTATATAAAAACTTACCCGTAACCATTAAGGAATTAGAGTTGCTGGAGACTTTTTTATTGAAAGAAACAGAAGTGCCTAAAGAAAAATTAAAAGATATTACAAGCACAGTAGATTTAGGAAAGTTTGTACGTTCTATTATTGGTTTAGATATAGAAGTTGCTAATAATTTGTTTGCAGATTTTATCCAAAAAAATAATTTAAACGCTCTACAAATTCGTTTTATTGATCGCTTAATAGAGTTTTTTAATAACAATGGAGTTTTAGATAAGGCTTTATTGTCATCTACCATGCCGTTTACAGAAAATGCGGACAATGGTATTTTAGGATTATTTGAAAAGGATAAAGTAGTCAATTTAGTAGCTATTATTAATGAGGTAAACGGTAATAGTATTGCATGAAATTCTTTAAGGTAATATATAACATGTTGTATAACAGTATTTAATTGTTATGAATGAAAACATACCTGTATTAGAGTAAAATTTTTAAATCTATTTTTTAAAAGAGAACCCCTTGAGCCGTAATCAAGTGCAAAAAAAATAAGCTCAATAGAATTTAAAGTTTGAGGCTTTAACATCGAATATAACAAAACAAATATAATGGCTGTATTAGGAAAAATAATAAAAACATGAAGTGGTTTTGTAGTTGGAGGTATTGTGGTTGAAGAAAAAATGATACAGTTAAGAACCTATTCAGTGGGAGATATTGATATATATTGAGAGAGGAGTGAAACAGAATATTCAACTAAATAAATTGCTAGGAAGTTAAGAGATATGTTAAATTATTTTTTAAAGAAATAATTCAAATAAATGAACGAGAAATTATATAAACTAAAAGAAGAATTTTTAAATGAGTGGCCTATAATTCGTTTAGAAAAAATGACATTAGAAGAATATACGGATACTAATAGAGATAATTCTTTTTGTTATTGGTTAGAGCATAAAACCAGAACATTAGGGAGTATTGTAGGAGGGAGTTCTTATAAATTTGGTGTTTATAAAATGAATACTACGTCTAAAACAGAATCTGCTACTAATAGAGATAATGATGAAGCATATGCATGGCATACTAAATATGGGAGTACGTCACAAGAAGCTTTTGATACAGTAAAGTCATTAATTATAGAAATTGTTAAATTAACTACAAGTAATAATTTAAACGCGATAGAAAGTATTGATCTTGGAGATGCTTATAAGTGGAAAATAGCTTTTTTGTATAGCAATTTTGCTGTTGTTAATATTTTTAAAAAAGAAGCCTTACGTTTTGTAGCAAATTCTAAATTTAATGTAGAAACTGTACCTGAAGCATATGGAGATTTAAATGATTTTATACTTTCTAAACAAAGAGAGCAAGATTATTTTTCTTTTACTAAAGAACTTTGGCAACATTATGATAAGTACAACTCCAAAGCAGTTGAGTTTAAAAAATGGTTGGATAAAGTAAATACTGAAAAAAGCAATAAGAGTAGCTCTTACATAAGTGCTATAAAAATTCTTACAACCGTATTTAATATAGAAGTTTATACAGAGACTAATATAATTGTATTAGAAGAATTATATGAAGATTTAATACTTAACCAGAAAGATCTTAATGGTAAATATGCCTACGAGAAAAAATCTTATGGAACAAAAGGCTTTTATTCAGCTGCAATTAAAGCATACATAGAGTTTTTAAGTACTGAATTAAATTTAATCGCTTCGGAACCTGAAAATGGCTATAACACCATAAATAAAAAAACACCAATGAGTTTTCCTCTAAACCAAATATTGTACGGACCTCCAGGAACAGGAAAAACCTACAATACTATAAACAAATCCGTTGCTATTGCAAATCCAGAATTTGATATTTCTGTGGATAGGGAGCTATTAAAAGAAGAATATGGTCGTTTGGTAAAAGAGGGACAAATTGTATTTACTACGTTTCATCAATCTATGGCTTACGAAGATTTTGTAGAAGGTATTAAGCCTCAATCAGAAGACGGTGATGTTACTTATGATATAGAGGATGGTTTGTTTAAAAAAATAGCTATAGAATCTTTAACGATACCAAAAATAGAGGCGGGTGATAATATAGACTTTACAAATTGTAATTTCTATAAAATGAGCTTAGGTGGGAAACATAGGAAAGAAATTCATGATTGGTGTTTAAATAATAACTATATAGCATTAGGGTGGGGTGGTGATAAGGACTTGAATATTATAACCAATCCTAATTTTAAAGAAGGTTTTTATGAATTAAACCCAGATCTAATAGATGAATCCAAATATCACGCATCTTCATCAATGATTTTTAAAAACAACATGAAAGTAGGAGATGTTGTTTTTGCCACCCTAGGAAATTTGATAGTAGATGCCGTTGGAGTTTTAGTTGATGAATATGAATATAAAAACAGTAATGCTATTCATTTTAAACATTATAGAAAGGTAAAGTGGTTGGCAAAAGGGTTAAATAGTTCTCCTAAACTATTTTTAGATAAGAAAATTTCACAAGCTTCTATTTATCAATTTAATTCAGAAGATGTAAACGTAGACAAGTTAACAACAATGTTTAATAAGTCCGTTATTTCAAATAATAACCTAAATAGGGTTTTGATTATAGACGAAATAAACCGTGGAAATGTATCTGCAATTTTTGGAGAACTAATCACGTTGATAGAAGAAAGCAAACGTTTAGGAAATAAAGAAGCCTTAGAAGTTACATTGCCTTATAGCAAAGAAAAATTTGGAGTACCAAACAACTTACACATTATTGGTACTATGAATACTGCAGATAGATCTGTAGAAGCTTTAGACACCGCTTTAAGACGTAGGTTTGTATTTAAAGAAATGATGCCTGATTCTGAACTGTTAGAAGGTAAAATAGTAGGTGGTATTTATTTAAAAGACATTTTAGAAACAATAAATTCTCGTATAGAAGTACTGATAGATAGAGATCATACCATAGGACATTCTTATTTTATGAATATAAATTCTAAAGAAGATCTAGCAAATACATTTAAGAATAACATAGTTCCTTTACTGCAAGAATACTTTTATGGAGATTATGGTAAAATAGGCTTGGTGTTGGGAGAAGGCTTTGTGGAAAGTGTGAAACAACATACAAATAAGTTATTTGCAGATTTTAAAGACGTTGACGACGTAGAAGATTTTAATACCAAGGTGTTTCGTCTCAAAAAAATAGAGGCTTCTAACGTGGTAGATGCAGTAGATGTTTTGTTAAATAATAAGAAAAAGAACACGATAACTAACACACAAGAAACCACAAGTGTTGAATAACTCTAAATCCATACAAGTTTTTGAACATGAAATTTTAAAACTAGGCACAGATGGTTTTAATGAGCATCACTTAAATTTATTATTAAAGTTAAATGATGCTCATAATGGAGCTTATTTTACGCCTGTTTATAAAGGAATAAAATTCAATCAATATGTGGGAGTTTTACAAGTAAAAGGATTGACCATAGAAATTCATCCTAAAGCAGATAAATATGATTCGGATGATAGATGGAAAGATGTTTTGATTCCTATGTTAAAGACTTGCGGAAAACTAAAAGTTAAAAATGCAGGCAAAGCACAGTTAAATAAGCAGAAAGTAAATTTACTAGAAATTTACTTTGAAAAATATTTAGAAGAACTAAATACTTTGCTGCACCAAGGTTTTATAAAACAATATAGAAAGCATACGGACAATGTTACCGCTTTAAAAGGAAAGTTAGAATTTGCAGGTAATATACGTAAAAACCTTGTGCACAAAGAGCGTTTTTATACCACGCATCAGGCATATGATAAAGATCATGTCTTGCATCAAATATTGTACAAGGCATTAAGTATTGTTGGTGGTTTTACCCAAGGAACGTATCTATACGATTTTGTAAAAAGAATAGAATTTCAGTTTCCTAAATTAAGTCCCAAAAATATAACAGTTAAAGATTTTGATAAAGTAAAACTAGATAGAAAATCTATAGCATACAAAGAGGCATTAGATTTAGCCAAGCTGATTATTTTAAATTATTCACCCGATTTATCGGGAGGTAAACAAGAAATGATTGCCTTATTGTTTGATATGAACAACCTTTGGGAAATTTTTGTGTTAAAACAATTACAAAAATATGCTGAGGGTAGAAAAAATACGACAGTCTATGGTCAGCAGTCTACAACTTTTATAGGAAACCATACTTTGCGACCTGATATTAGAATTTGCATCGATAATGAAGATTATATAGTAGATACCAAATGGAAAATTCCATACGATACGAAAGCCAGTATACAAGATTTAAGACAGATGTATGCATATGGTAGATATTGGAAGGCTAAAAAAACACTATTATTATATCCTGGAGCAGAAGAAAAATCTCAAGAATATAAAAGCTTTGTAAACAGTGCCGATTATTTAGATTCTGACACATTTCATCAATGTAAAATAGGTTTTGTAAGTGTACTACCAATTAACACTACAAATAGTTTAAATACTAATCTGGCTACAAATATTATTTCTTTATTAGAAAAATAATAACCACGAAAATAGATTGCACACCTACTACGCACATTTGTACTATTATTAATCAACACAAAAATAATAGTTATGAAAAAAGTAGTAGGAATTTTAGCAATGCTTGTAAGTACAGTCAGTTTTTCACAAGAAAAAATAGGAGAGTACGCATCTTCTTATTTTAAAGGTAAAACATTTAAAATTGAAGCTTCTAAACCCAAACCTTCAGGTAAGTTTAGTTACTATATAGACGTCTATTCTATAGATACTTCTGTTAAAAAAATAGCATTAGTTATGGATAATAAAGAAGCAGAGAAGTTTAAGAACTGTTTAACGGACACTGTCCCACAATTTGTGTAAGTTTTAAAAATAGGGTTTAGTTCTTTTATA
>JAHDFK010000010.1 GCA_020628175.1 Wenyingzhuangia sp. | reverse complement strand
ACTAAATTATATGCTTAATTTTGGCTACTCCCCAATAATATTACTTGATCCATTTTTTTCATATCTCTTTTTTTTAAATTTTTAAATATAAAAAAACGGCTTAAGAATTAACTTAAACCGTCGTTTTTAAAGCCTTCTAAGCTTAAGGGTGAAAGACCGGATTCGAACCGGCGACCTCCTGAACCACAATCAGGCGTTCTAACCAACTGAACTACAATCACCATTTGCGCGCTTTCGCGTTAGCGGTTGCAAATATAGAAGTTTTCTTAGTTTCTGCAAAGAAAAAAATTAAAAAATATCAGATAATTTTTTCACTCCAACGTAACGTTCTGTCGTAAAGCCTTCTGCATAATTTACCCCAATCATTCTTCCTAAATCTTTAGCTCTATAACTTACACTTTCAAAAAAATTCTTACTTGTTATTGGAGATTCTGGCTCCTTACTGTTTGGATCATAAAACTGCGACTTAAATGCTTTAATCGCATTTTCTTTAACATCTATATACTCAGAAACGTCTACTACAAAATCAGGCTCAATTCCTTTCCACTGTATATAGTGATACACATTTTTTGGCCTCCACGCCTCTTGTTCTCCATAACCAATATCAGTTTTTATAGCTCTTAATCCTGATAAGAAACATGCATCTGAGGTTAACTTACTTGCTTTTGCATGATCTGGATGCCTATCATCAATAGCATTACACAACACAATTTCGGGTTGGTATTTTCTAATAATTTCAACAATTTTTAACTGATACTCTTTTTTATTTTCTAAAAAACCATCAGGCAAACCTATATTTTCTCTCACCATGGCTCCTAAAACACCTGCTGCTGCCTCTGCCTCCATCTCTCTAATTTTAGGAGTTCCACGCGTTCCTAGTTCTCCTTTGGTCAAATCTAAAATACCTACCAATTTTCCTTCTGCTACTTCTTTAGCTACGGTTGCTCCACAACCTAATTCTACATCGTCTGGATGCGCTCCTATGGCTAGAATATCTAACTTTAAATTCATGTTTATTTTTTTAAAATCCATTGTATCACACTCGGATCGTTTGGTTTTGTTTTAGGACTTATTATTTTTTCTAATTTTCCATCTCTTCCCAATAAGTACTTTTGGAAATTCCACTTCACTTTAGAATCTTTAAAGCCATTAAATTTTTTATGTGTTAAAAACTGATAAATTTCTGCTTGGTCTTTACCTTTTACGTCTATCTTTTGCATCATCGGGAATGTAACTCCGTAATTTAACTGACAAAAGCTTTCAATTTCTTTATTATTTCCTGGTTCTTGATATAGAAAATTATTTGCAGGAAAACCTACTATTACAAAGTCTTCATCTTCTTTATAGGTATCGTATATTTCTTGCAATTGTTCGTATTGCGGAGTTAAACCACATTTAGATGCAGTATTTACAATCATAATTTTCTTGCCTTTGAGCTTCGAAAAATCAAAATCGTTTCCTTGTAAATCTTTTACAACAAAATCGTAAATAGATGTTTTTGTATTGCTTAGCTTTCTTTTTTTGGTCTTAAAAGCATACAATCCAATTAAAAAAGCCGGAATAGCAATGTATAGTAATTTCATGTGTTCTCTATTTTACTCAAATATAACTTAGGTATTCGACGAAATCAAATCTAATAAATTTCAAGGTAGTGTTTAGAATTGTTCTTATTTTTGAACTCTATGACAAAAGTTTGTATTCTTGGTAGTGGTAAAGTAGGATTGCATCTGATTCATGAATGCATTAACAACCCTGCTATTGATTTGGTTCAAATTTACAACAGATCTACTAAAAATATTGAATTATTTAAAGGTTTGTTAGCCACCACACAAAGTGTCTACGAATTAAAAAAAGCAGATGTTTACATTGTTGCTTTACCAGATGATGTATTGCCAAATATAGATTTAAATCATGTAAATGGACTTGTGGTGCATACCTCTGGAAGTTTGCCTTACACACAAATTAAAGCTAGTAAAAGAGGTGTTTTGTACCCAGCACAAAGTTTTAGTAAAGAGAAAAAAATTAACTTTAAAAATACTCCTTTCTGTATAGAAACAGAATTTCAAGAGGATGTTGCTTTGTTGGAAAATCTTGCACAATCCATTTCAAATGTAGTGCATTATATAAACGAAGAAAAAAGAAAAAAACTACACTTAGCTGCTGTATTTGCTAATAACTTTAGCAATAGAGTTATTGGTATTGCTTATGATATTTGTAAAGAACAAAATATAGATTTTAGTATTTTACAACCCTTAATACACGAAACGTTTTTAAAAACGCAAATTCTACCTCCTCATATTGCGCAAACTGGCCCTGCATTGCGACATGACGACACAACATTAACCAAACATATGAGTCAGTTAAACAATACGGACTTAGAAATTTATAAAATTTTAACAAAATCAATACAAGAAAAACATGGCACTGAGTTATAAAGAATTATTAAACAACGTTAAAGCTTTTATTTTTGATGTTGACGGCGTTTTAACCAACGGTATGGTTACTATTTTTCCGAATGGTGAATTGGTAAGAAATATGAATATTAAAGATGGATACGCTTTAAAAACGGCTGTTGATGCTGGTTTTCCGGTTTGTATTATTTCTGGCGGAAGTAACGAGGGTGTTAGAAAACGATTGGAAGGTTTGGGGATTACCGAAATTCACTTAGGTGTACATGACAAAATTGAAAAATACAACGAAATTATTCAGAAATATAATTTAGATGCCGATGCTGTTGTTTACATGGGAGACGATATTCCTGATTATCCTGTTATGGAGTTGGTAGGTGTTGCATGTGCACCACAAGACGCAGCTCCAGAAATTAAACGAATTTCTAAATACGTTTCTCCTGTAAAAGGTGGCGAAGGCTGTGTAAGAGATATTATAGAGCAAGTATTGCGCGTACAAGGAAAATGGAATGGTAAATTTTATGCCAAATTTGACTAACATAAGTTTCACAATTCATGATTGTAGCTATCGGTAGTTTTTCGTTAAAGAAGAGAAGTTTTCTTCCCGAATTTTTACTATTATCCAAACAAATTAAACAGCAAGCCCAAAAAAGTAAAGGTAATTTACACAGCGAGCTAAACAACGAAGGGATTGCTGTTTTTTATTCGTTTACAAAATGGAATTCTTTAGAAGAAATGAAAGAGTTTGTGCATTCTGATTATCATCTAAAAGCTTTGAAAAAAACACAGAAACTTTGTAAAAAAGCCTCGTTTTTAGTTTTAGAAACAGAAAATGAAATAACCCTAGAAACTGCCAAACAACAATTAGCTACAGATACAAACGTGAGACATCTTACTTTTTAAATGGTACAGTTTTGTTAAATAGTTATTGGGTTCAAATATTCTGTATTTTAAGATAATGGTTTACAACGGGTCCTCCATATATATTTGAATTTACTTTAAATACAAATTGTTTTAGCCCTAAAACCAACTCAGTTAAAGATCGCTAACTTTGTAATAGCAACAAAAGATCAAATTAAATTTACACAGTATTACCAATTGGCTTATTCTTTTTGTTTGATTATTAGTTTATGTATAAAGAACAATAGCGTGAACGAAAACACAACCATAAAAAGAGCTCCAACATATAAGGACCGATCTCTTTGAACTACTCCAACAACAACATCGCCAATGTTCATCACAGAGTAAAAAACATACGATAACTTCAACATTGGAATAGATTTCTTAATAACAGCATAAAGAAAAACAAAACCAACTGTAAATTGTCTAACAGCCCACATTTGAATTAGATAATCAGCACCTTTACTACTTAAATCTACAGTTTTAATTGCATTTTCTGGCTTCAATATTAAAATCATACTTACAATAAAACCTATGCCTGCAAATAGAATTGTAACTATTAAAATCCATATGGGAATTTTATTTATTGAGTTTTTCATGATGCAGCTATTATTTTTTCCATCATCGGCAGCACCATTTTCCATCCTTGTTTCGCTTCCTCAAATCTTTTTTCAGAATTATCTACTCCTTGAAAATCTCCTTGCGTAATAATTAACTTACAACCATTTTCTTGCGGAATTAATTCATAGGTCAAATTCACATAATTAGCCGAAACGTCGGCAATTCCCATATTGGGATCAAATGTTGAAAATGTTACTTTTCTTTCTTTCTCATATTCAATTATTTCTCCTTTAACGTAAACTACTTCTTTTCCTTCTTCTATTTTTCCTTTCCAAGTTACAGGATTTCCTATTTTCCAATCAGATAATATTTCGCAACCAAACATGTACTGTTTCGTCATTTCTGGATTTGTAACTAAATCCCAAACTCTTTTCAAATTAGATTTGAACGTTATAACCTCTTTTATAACCATTGATTTCTCCATTTTCTGTAATTTTTTAATGAACATCACAAATATGAAGCGTTGCTGATTTAGTGAATTACAGAATCGGGATTTTCTCTTATAGTATTGGGAGAATCTCCAAATTCTTTTTTAAAAGCTGTTGAAAAGTGTTGTGGAGAATTATACCCTATTTCGTAAGCAATTTCTTTAGCCGACTTGTCTGTTCCTAAAAGTAATTTTTTAGCCAAATTCATTCTGTTTGTATGAATGTAACCAAAAATAGTAGTTCCAAATAGTTCTTTAAACCCTTTTTTCAACTTGTACTCATTCACGCCTATTAGCTTAGATAACTGAACAATTGTTGGAGGATTCTCTATTCTTGATGTTAAAAGTTCTTTTGCTTCAATTAATTTCTTTTTGTCCTTTTGACTTTTAATAAAAAGTGTATTTTCTTGTTTATCGTATAAGTCTGCTTGTAAAACCAGTAATTCAATACTCTTAGAAAGTAAAAACAAATCTTTTAACTCATCGTCATAAGAGCAATTAATAATTTCGTTTATTACTTGTTGAATTTTAAAATTGTTGATTCTCCAATGATTTGATAAAATTGAATTTTCACGATGCAATACCTTGTCTGCAAATCTTTTTAACGGATCATTTCCGTTTTGTGCTATTTCAATAAATGAGTTAGCCGTAAAATTAACACCAAAAGTTTCAATTCTTTGACTTTTGTTTTCAACTTCAATCTCTAATCCATCTGAATACATAATATTATTATGACTCCCTGAAAGTTCAAAAGAACTACCCAGCTGTTCATAATTAAAATTGTAACTGCCTTGCAACCCAAAATGCAACCGCACCAAATTAGAATCGTTTATTGATTTTGTTTTACCAAAATTTTTATAATTAATAATGTTATGAGAAATCGAAATTTTATCCAACTCCCATGTTTTAGATATCCTATTTTCTATGTTATTTGTTTGATTCATTGGTTGGAGTTACATTTTATATATCCTCTTTTTTTAGCTTAATTCGGAGAATTTAGTCCTAGTTTATTTCCTTCTGTATCTAAAAACAATGCAAAAAAACCATTTCCATCAGCATGAGCCGTTTTGGGCACAAGAACTTTTCCTCCATTTTTATCGACCTTGTCTAAAATGAATTGAAGATCATTCCCACCATTTAAATAGATAGTAACACCATCTGCTTTAGGTAAATACCCTGCTCCTTTTACAATAACTCCTGTAACCATTTGTTCTTTGTAAGGAAACACTCCCATTTCCATTTCTGATACTTCCATTTTTTCTATAGGAATGTCTAAAATATTCTGGTAAAAATTAATGGCTCTCGAAATGTCTGTTGCTGGAATTTCAAAAAGAGAAATAAAACTTTTCAAGTCATTCTTTTTTTGCTTTTCTGAACTCGACTTTTTTTGATTGTTGCAAGCCGCAAGAACAAACACAAATAGTACTAAAATACTTAGTATACGTTTTTTCATAAATGCACATTTTTAATTCCTTTTTATTTTTGATTGATAGAAGATACTATTCAAACTCAAAAAAACCAATACAACACACTAACAAACAACAATATAATCAAAAATAAATATCTGCTTAAAAACATATAAACACACTTATGTGCTAAAACAAATATTACCTAATATGCATCTACGTCTATATTTACTCGAATTGCTTTAAACTTCCCAATAGAGTCGAACATTGTTTTTACCTTTTTAAGGTATTCTTTTGTAGCGGGTACCGATTGTTTTGGAGGTATTTTTATAATTAATTGCTTAATATACTGATTTCGTACTCTGGACACAGAAGGAGCTGTAGGCCCGAGCAAATTCTTACCAAAACTATTTTTCAACGATTTTCCTAGCCAATCTGCACCCTCATTTAACAAGTTAAAATCTTTATGTTTTAAGGTAATTTGAATAATTCTGTAATATGGTGGATAAAAGAAATTACGACGATCGGTAATTTGCTCTGCATACATTTCTTCGTAACTATGTGTGGTAACTTGCTGTAATATTTGGTGGTAAGGGTTGAAAGTCTGTATTAAAACATGACCTTGTTTTTTACTACGTCCAGACCGCCCCGAAACCTGCGTAAGCATTTGAAAACTTCGCTCATGTGCACGATAATCTGGAAAATTTAACATATTATCTGCATTTAACACTCCTACCAAACTTACATTTTTAAAATCCAAGCCTTTGGATAGCATTTGCGTACCTACCAAAATATCTATTTCATTAAGCTGAAATGCTTCTATTATTTTTTGATAACCATACTTACCACGAGTCGTGTCTAAATCTAACCTTCCAATGTTATGTTTCGGAAAAAGAGTTAGTAGCTCTTGTTCTATTTGTTCGGTTCCAAATCCTTTACTATTCAAGTCAGAACTTCCACAAGCATCACATTGTAAAGGAATTGCTCTATGGTAGCCACAGTAATGACAACGCAATTCTTGCTTGAATTTATGTTCTGTTAAACTTACATCACAATTAGAGCATTGCGGGGTTACTCCACACGTTTCACACTCTAAAAGCGGTGCAAAACCTCTTCTATTCTGAAATAAAATTACTTGTTCTCCTAATTCTAAAGTTTCTTTAATAGCTGTTAACAAAGTATCCGAAAAATGCCCTGTCATTAATTTTTTCTTGTGCTTATCTTTAATATCTACCAAATGAATTTTAGGCATTTGCACATTTCCAAAACGTCTCTTTAAGCTTACCAAGCCATACTTTTTATTTTTTGTATTGTAAAAAGATTCTAAACTTGGCGTTGCAGACCCTAACAAAATAGGACTTTTATGTATTTTAGCCAATACAATAGCCGTATCTCTTGCATTGTATCTTGGAGCTGGGTCGAATTGTTTGTACGAAGCTTCATGCTCCTCATCTACAATCACCAGTCCTAAATTTACAAAAGGTAATAACGTAGCAGAACGGGTTCCTAAAATAATTTTCGCTTTATCAGAACCTTTCATCACATGATTCCACACCTCAGCTCTTTCGTTTTGAGAATACTTAGAATGATATACACTCAAATCATCACCAAAAAATCGTTGTAACCTCACAATTAACTGTGTTGTTAACGCTATTTCGGGCACTAAAAACAGTACCTGTTGCCCTTTTTCTAGTGTGCTCTGTATTAAATGCGCATACACTTCTGTTTTCCCACTCCCTGTAACTCCATAAAACAAACACACATCTTGCTTGGTAAAACAAGTTTTAATTTCTTGTAAGGCCGTATTCTGATCTTCACTTAAATTAGGAATAACTTGTGAGGCTTCCTCAAAAGAAACTCTATCGGTTTGTAATTCGTAAATTTCAAATATTCCTTTCTTCTCTAATCCTTTACAAACTGCAGCACTTATTTCTGCGGCTTGTAACAAATCTTTCTTTTTTATAGGCAACGTGTCATTCTTAGCCTTTAGGGTAAAATAGTGTAAAACTAAAGAGCGTTGTTTTTCCGAACGCGAAAGCAACAACAATAATTCTTGTAATTTTTCTTTGCTTTCCCACTGTGCTGCCAAACGAATGTAGGCTACCATTTTAGGTTGATACTGCTCGTATATTTCTTCTTTTAAATGGATAGCCTCAAGCACCATTAATTCTTTTAAAATCGGAAACACCTTTTTTTTAGATAAGATTTGTACAACCTGAGCAATACTTAGTTGTGATTGTTTTTGTAAAGCCTCATATATTAAGTATCCATCCTCAGGTAAAAGATCTACGTCCGAAAAATTTGGATTTGCAAAAACAACAGTTTCGCTTTCTAACAAAAAAACAGATGGAAAAGCTGCTTTTAACAACTCTCCTAAAGAACACATATAATACTTCGCTATCCATTCCCAATGTGTCAATTGTTTGGCTGTTAAGACAGGAGTATCATCTAAAATTTGATAAATATCTTTAGCTTCATAAATTTGAGGTTCATTTTCGTGTAAATGATACACAACGGCTGTATATATTTTACTTTTACCAAAAGGAACAGCCACACGCATTCCCTTTTTTAAAAAAGAAAATTCCTCTTCGGTAATACGATATGTAAATTGCCTTTCTAAAGGAATTGGCAGAATAACATCGACAAAATAAGGCTTAAACAACACGATCTTTTATTTTAGAAACACAAAGAAATAAGATTTAGTTTGGTACACAAAATCTTTAAGATTGAATTCTAAAAAAAGAATACCCTTCAAAAGCTACTTAAAATCTCCAATATGTATACACACCTAGCCCTTTATTAAAACTTACTTCGTTTTCTATTAAGTTTTGAGCTATGGGAATTTGATAGCTAGCCCCCACAACGAACGCATCAATATCGGCCTCTAATCCAACAGTAGCATTTACCATATAGCCCGATGTTCTTTTATCTTCTACACCAAAACGAGAAGTGGGTAAAAAATGGTCGTAATTTACACCCAATATTGGTGCTAATGCGTACGTATCTTTAATATCAAACTTACGCGTTACAATAGTACTTAGCTGCGTTTGATTTCCAAACTTAAATGCGTCTTTGTTTTCGTTTTTAATATAGTAAGTGCCTCGTACGCTAATACTAAAATCTTCGTGACGATATCCGTAACGAATAGGCAACAAAACATCCCAACTACCCGTACCTAATTGTGTGGCAGAAGTTTGATTTACATTGGCTCTTTGCAAATTAAACGTACCTGTTGGTAACTTTACCCCCATTCCTAATTTTAAATAGTGTGTACTCTCTTTTGCTAACAAACTCACCAAACCTGTTAAAGTAACATCTCCCAAACCTTGATTTTTCACCTCATCAAAAGAAGTAGATCGTGTATTAAATCTATACGGAATAATTGCATTTATCTGTATGTTATCTGTAACAAAATACTGCCCTGTAATACTTACTGTATTGATATAATCGTTTGCAATAGGTGCATTCGAAACAAGATTGTTTTCTTTAAAATTAAAATGTAAAAAGTTATAACTGAAACCTATATAATTTCCTGTTAAATTTCCAGAAAAGCTACCGCTGTTAGACGAACCACAACTGCAAACATCGCAAGCAAAAGCTATTTTAGAAAATAGAAATACCAAAAACACATATCTAAAACTCTGCAAATCTCTCATCTTTTAAAAATTCTTCGTCTGTTAGCGATTTTAAAAATGCTTTCAAAACTATTTTGTCTGTAGTTGTTAAAGGAATTCCTAAAACACCCTTGTTCTGTAAAAGAGGGTCTAAATTATCCATCTTTTTCACTCCTGAATTGTAATGCTCTAACACGGCATCAATAGTAGCCAATCGCCCATCGTGCATGTAAGGAAAGGTTACCCAAATATTACGCAAACTCGGCACTTTAAATTGATAATAAAATGGAGAATCAACTCCCTTATCTTCATCTTTTACTCTTGCCCTACCTAACTCGTTAGGAAAATTAGGATGCACTCCTAAACCGTTATTTCTATAACTTTGATCTGTAAACAAAGCTCCCGCATGACAGCTAGCACATTTGTTATTAAAAACAAGCAAACCTTTCTTTTCATCATCACGATACGGTTCTTCCATAAATTCTCCACGAATGTATCTGTCATACCTAGAATTTGCAGAAACCATAGCATTCATAAATTGAGAAAGTGACTGCGTTAATGTTCTAATATTCACAACATGCGTCTCATTCTCTTTTTGGATAAATGCTTTTTTAAAATCGGCTACGTAACTCGTATCTTTTTGTAGCTTTAACAATACATTCCTTACCGATTCTTTCATCTCTACTTCAGACTCTATAGGCACCAAAGGCTGTAAATCTAAATGACGAATAGCCCCATCCCATGTAAAATCATTCATAAAAGCTAGATTCTGTAAAGGCTGTGTGTTACGAGTTCCAAAAACACCACCTACACCATCGCTTAAAGCATGACCATGATGTGTAAAAGCATTACGTTGGTTGTGACAAGTACCGCAAGAAATACTATTATCTAAAGATAATTTTGACTCATAAAACAATCTTTTACCTAATTTAAATTTGGCTTCTGTAAAAGGATTTACATCAAACTCGTAGGTAGGATTTGGAAAATTATCTGGCTGATTAAATACCACATAAGTATTCTCTATACTTTCTTTTGAACAAGAAAGTATAGAGAATGATACCAAAAGACATAAGGCCTTCCTTAAATTTATTTTACTAAAAAACATAGTAACTATGCTTCTTCTGAGCTTGTAGTAGCATGAGCTTCTTCAGTATCATGATGCCCATCACTGCGATCATGTCCTGTTTCTTCTTTTTCAGTTGCATGATGTCCATCAGTAGTATCGTGAGATTCTTCTTTCTCCTCTCCATGGTGTCCATCGCTATGATCGTGTGCGGCTTCTTCCTTATCCGTATCGTGATGTCCGTCCGTAGTATCGTGTGCTGTATCGTTAGGGTTAGTTCCTGTACACGTTTCTATATTTGGTATGTCAAAATTTACATCCGTTGGATGAATATGAGCTATTGCAAACATTTTAGATACATTTTCTGCAACTTTTGGAGATTTATGAGTATCAATTATGATATCGCCTTTAGAAACATCTAAATCATTTTCATCGTTACTTGTATTGTCTAATATTTGAGCAACATCTATTTTTAAATGGATTTTAGGAGATGTTTGATCGCTTACTAAAATTTCTCCTTCGTCAGAAAAATCTAATACAATTTCTTTACTATTGTCAATTCGAGTGGGTGCAACATCATTGTTAATTTTTGTCACTTTTTCAGCTCCATGAGAATGGTCTCCGTGTCCATGCCCTTCTGTACTACTTCCATGGCTTCCGTTGTGAACCTTAAAGGTACCTGCTCCGTTGTTGTACGTTCCTTCGTAGGTCATAAACCTATACCCAGTAGTCCACCCCCAAAACAAACCAGCATCTTGTGCAGCTAATAGCATTGCTCCTTGTGCAGCAGCACCTTGTTCGTGTACAGCTTCACTAACACCGTAACGAAGTGTAACTTTTGTGTACTTACCATTAGGTACTTTGGTTAAATATTTAAATTTTGATGCTTCGCAAGATTGATCTACAATATGAAAACTTTCTTGTGTAGATGCCGAGTAGTCGTCGGTTCCGTCTGCACCATGCAAAGTAATATCTGTAACAATGTATTTTAACGTTGTTATATTTAAAACACCATTATTTGTTGTTTCATAATCTTTATTTAATGCAAATAATTGATCTTCAAATACATTTTCAAACTGCAAGTAAGCATCTACTTTTGCTTCGTTAGTTGTATTAGGATTTGTAAGGGTATCGTCGTTTGTATTACAAGCTGTTAATGTAATAGCAGTAATCGCTAAAAAAGCGATTTTTTTTAAATTTTTCATGGGTAATTATATAGGTATGTAAATAGCCTAACTGTTAAAACAGTAGGTTCGAAATAATTCTCAAACAAATTGTTTGAGTAGCAAAATAGTATGTATTTCTAGGCTATTGGAGGTCTATCTACTTTGGATACCTGTAGGTAAAAATAAGACGATACATATTCAGAATCTAGATCTTTGTCTTCTGAATATCTACCTATAGTAATAAAATTTTTGGGGATAGATTGATAATACACAGGATAAAAAGCAATGCTTAATTCGGCTACAACATCTTGTTGTTCTGTACGAACTGTTGTTTTTATTTGTTGTGCTAAATGACATTTACCGTTACATTGTAATTCAGGCTTGTCTTTATTAACACAATATTTTTCTACAATTTCATTGATATGAAGCTGATAGTAAACCACATTTCCTACATAAAAAGCGGGTCTTACAGACAAAACTGATAGAAATAATATGACAACTATTTTTTTGAACATTGCTCTGCAAATATAGTAAGTATTTTTAGTTGCAGCTTGTGTTTTTAAACGATTTTAACTTTCGATAACCAAACGTGCTTGTTCTAAATGAGGATTGATAAACACAAACTTGTTTAACCAAACTTGTAACTCGTTTAATTCATGAGGTAATAGTCTATCTGTAGCTTTTTGTAATTCGTTAACAAACAAATCAACATCAAAGCTAACTTTTTCTAAAATTTGAAGTGTGTAAGAGTACATTTCTCTTGCCATACAGTATTGTTTTTTAAACCTAATTAAGGTTTCTCTATTATATAAATCGTAAAAATGTTGTTTTTATTACACCATTTCTAAAATATCTTTCAAGGATCGGGCCGTTTTATAGTCTAAATTCATTAAAACTTCTTCTGATACCGTTTCGAATTTCCATATACTAGCGAACGGAACATGTATTGCCTTTGCCCCTATTTTTACAACAGGCAAAATATCAGATTTTAAAGAATTTCCTATCATTAAAAATTCTTTTGGATTTATTTTTAATCGTTTTAATATTTCTAAATAATCACTTTCGCTTTTTTCGCTCATCACCTCTACACATTCAAAATAGGATGCCAAACCAGATCTTTTTAATTTGTTTTGCTGATCTAACAAATCACCCTTAGTTAGCACTATAAGCTTATATTTTTCTTGTAAAGCTTCTAACACCTCTTTGATGTTAGGTAACAGCTCAATAGGCTTTTCTAACATTTCTTTCCCTATGGCTACTATTTTAGCAATTACAGAAGCTGGCAATGTATTATTAGACAACTCTATAGCGCATTGCACCATAGATAGGATACAACTTTTTACACCGTATCCGTATAAAGGTATATTGCTTGTTATTGTGTTGTAGAGTTTTTCGTGAATTTTACTTTCTGTTTCGTAAGCTGCTAACAATGCCGCAAACTTTTGTTCAGCTTCTCTAAAATAAGGCTCATTTACCCAAAGAGTATCATCTGCATCAAAAGCAATTACTTTATAACTTCCCATTCTGTAAAATTGCCTTGGCTCTTTCTAAATCTTCTGCAGTATCTATACCAATAACTTTGTAAGGAGTTTCTACCATTCGCATTTTCATTCCATGCTCTAAAAACCGAATTCCTTCTAACTTTTCTGTTGCTTCGTTTTGGCACATTTTCATTTTAGGAAAATTTAACAAAGCTTCTCTACGAAAGGCATAAATACCAATGTGCTTATAATAGATTGTGTTGATAGATGTATCTCTAGGATGCGGAATAGGTGCTCTTGAAAAATACATCACACAATTTTTAGCATCCATTACAACTTTTACATTGTTTGGATTTTGTATTTCTTCCCAATCATCCATTGTATGCACTAAAGAAGCTACAGCTATTTCTTGGTTCGCATCTTTTTTAAACACCTCTATCAAATCTTTTAGAGGTTCTTTTCTTGTAAAAGGTTCATCCCCTTGTACATTAATAATAATATCTCCAGAAACTAAGTTGGCTGCTTCTGCAATTCTATCAGAACCACATTCGTGTTCTGTCAAACTTACAATTACTTTACCTCCATTTGCTTCTATCTCTTGCTTTATCAAATCACTATCGGTTACCACATATACCTCATCAAACAATTGTGTATTTAAGGTAGCTTGGTAAGTGCGGGTAATTACGGTTGTACCGCATAAATCTTTTAATAATTTTTCTGGAAATCTAGACGCTTGTAAACGTGCAGGAATCATTGCTATTACTTTCATAACTGTTTTTTAGTTACCCGAATAGGTAACGTAATTTCTTGGTGTTTCGTACAAGGTAATACTTAAATTAAGATGCGTAGGTATTTGCGGCTTTAACTTGTTCCATATATATACCGAAATGTTTTCTGCTGTAGGATTTTGACTCTTAAACTCAGGAATTTCTAAGTTTAAATTTTTATGATCCAAACGTTCTTCCACTTCTACTTTTATAATGTTTTTCAAAACTTTCAAATCCATCACAAAACCTGTTTCTTTATCAACTTCTCCTGTTACAGAAACAACCAATTCGTAATTGTGTCCATGATAATTAGGATTGCTACATTTCCCGAAAACTTCTTTGTTTTTTTCGTCACTCCAATCAGCTCTAAATAAACGATGCGCTGCATTAAAATAAGCAACTCTATGTACAGTAATCTCCATAAATTATCCTTCTTTTTTTAAAACTAAAACATTTCCTAAAAGTACATATCCAATTAAAAAAAACACCACAAAATTTATAGTTATTGATTCTACATGATTCATTATCCCTGCAAAAAAATCACTCTTATATTTTATAAAGATCTGAACAACTGTTGCAAAAAAAGCAAACAACAATCCTACCAATAGCTTTTTTTTAATTGTATGCATGTTAGTTTTGACTTATATGGTCGTAAAATTTTTCGAAAATAATAAGAAACCAAGCTGTGTAAGCTTCTGGATATATTTGGATATCTTTTTTTACATCTTCTAAGCTTATCCACTTATACGCCTCTGCCTCTTCTGGATTTAACTTTGGCTCATCGTTGTAAATACCTGTCAACACATGATCGAACTCGTGCTCTGTTAAACCATTATCAAACGGAGCTTTGTAAATAAAAGAACACACGTCTTTTAAATCAGTAGTAAAACCCATTTCTTCTTGTAACCTTCTTTTACCAGCCTCTATATTGGTTTCTCCAACTTTTTGATGGCTACAACATGTATTCGTCCACAACAATGGAGAGTGGTATTTGTTTGCCGCTCTTTGCTGTAACATGAGCTCACCAGCGTCATTAAAAATAAACACCGAAAAAGCTCTATGCAACAAAGCTTTTTCATGAGCTTCTATTTTCTCCATGGTTCCAATGGCCTCATCTTTTTCGTTTACAAGAATTACTTGTTCCATATACTTACTTTAAAATTTGAGCTGTATGCTCTTTGGTTTTTACTTTTGTAATTACTTCTTCAATCACTCCTTGTTCATCAATTACAAAAGTGGTTCTGTGAATTCCATCGTATTCTTTACCCATAAACTTTTTAGGTCCCCATACACCAAAAGCTTCTATCACTTTTTTATCTTCATCTGCTAACAAAGAAAAAGGCAACCCTTGTTTGTTCGCAAAATTAGCTTGTCTTTTTACAGTATCTGCACTTACACCTATTACCTCGTAATTTTGAGCTAAAAAGGTATTGTAATTATCTCTTAAATTACAAGCTTCTACCGTGCAACCTGGTGTACTTGCTTTAGGATAAAAAAACACAACTAATTTTTTTCCTTCAAAATCACTAAGCTTTATCGTTTTTTCATTTTGATCTATACTTTCAAAATTTGGAGCTTTGTCTCCAACTTTTAACATCTTCATATCTACTTAATTTAACATGGCAAATATAAACAAAGGATTAAGGATATAGAGTATCATAAGATAGGAAGTTGATATTGAAAATATATCTAAATTAAAAGTCACACATTAACAGTAAATTTAACAATTTCTTAACACAAATCTCAAGAACATAAAAATCAATGTTTTAAGTTAGTTTAAAAACTGCGACAATAACATATATCATTCAATAATACATATGTATTAAATAACGAATGTTATATTTATGAAACAGTACTTTAACTTTGTTACTACTAACAATAAAATTAAAATGGATTTATCAAACACATTAGATTTGCTATGGGTAATAGTATCGGGAATACTTGTATTTTTTATGCAAGCGGGATTTACACTTTTAGAAGCAGGGTTTACGAGAGCTAAAAACATGGCAAATATTGCTATGAAAAACATTGTTGATCTTTTTATAGGCGCTATTGCTTTTTGGGCTGTAGGTTATTCTTTGATGTATGGAGACTCAATTAGTGGATTTTTTGGTAAAATTACTATGTTCTACATTGAGAGTAATGATATGCACAACTTGTTCTTTCAAACAGTATTTTGTGCTACTGCAACTACAATTATTTCTGGAGCCATTGCAGAAAGAGCTAAATTTATTACCTATGTTATATTTACTTTCTTGTTTACTACTTTTATATATCCTATTGCAGGGCACTGGATATGGCAAACAGACGGATGGTTAACACAAATGGGATTTGTAGATTTTGCAGGTTCTACAGCAGTGCACGTAATGGGTGGTTTTGCCGCGTTAGTATATGCTAAAATATTAGGTGCAAGACACGATAAGTATAACGAAGACGGTTCTATAAACCCAATTGTAGGACATAATAACTTATTTTCTGTTTTAGGTGTTTTTATACTTTGGATGGGGTGGTTTGGTTTTAATGCTGGATCTACTTTAGCCATTACAGGAGATAGTACTGCTACCGTACCACTAATTATCTTAAACACCAATTTAGCAGCAGCTATGGGTGGTTTATGTGCTTTGTTTATTACTTGGATTAAATACAAAAAGGCAGATATTGCCATGACATTGAATGGAACTTTAGCAGGCTTGGTTGGTGTAACAGCAGGGTGTGCAATTGTAGAACCTGTTGGTGCTATGGCTATTGGTGCTATTTGTGGTATTGCTGTTGTACTTGGTGCTGAATTAATTGAGAAAACTTTAAAAATTGATGATGCTGTAAGCTCTTTTGCTGTACATGGTATTTCTGGTGTTATAGGTACCTTACTTGTAGGTATATTTGCAACCGACTCTGGGCTTTTGTACGGTTTTGGTATTGAACAAATTAAAATTCAAGCTATTGGTACTTTTTCCGTAGCCCTATGGTCTATTGCTATTACAACCATCTTAGTTGTATTGCTTAAATACACCATTGGTATACGTGTGTCTTTAGAACACGAAATAGAAGGCCTAGATAACTCTGAACATAATATTCACTATAAAAACTAAATAGAAATTATAAACGACTAATTATAATTCCCCAAATCTATTTAAATATTAAAAAATGACTAGAAAACTTATCCCCACCCTATTATTAACAACTTTTTTACTTTTTGCTAGTTGTGGAAATCAGAAAACAACTTCTGCTCCATCAATTAAAGACAATTCAAATCACCAAAAAAAAGAAATAGTTAATGACTACTCTTCTGTAGAATCTTCTAAACTTTTAAGACAAGTTAAAGCACATTACGACTTAGACCAATACGATGTTGCAAAAGATAAAGTAATACATTTATTAAAAACATATCAAGACTCTTTAGATGGAACTGATTTGATTGAATTGAAACAAAAAATTGATGTAAAGTTAGCTGAAATTCAGAGTAAAATTCAACAAAAAAATAGACTTGCACAAAACGAAAGATTATCTACTTCTTTAGAAAAAATGAGATTTGAACAAAAAAATGGAGTTACCTATTATTTTGACAAACAAAGCCCTGAATTTAACACCAAAGAATGTTTTTACACCTACTTAAAAGTAAAAAATAGAAAGCCTAGTTTATTTTTTAAAGTAAGATATATTGGTAATGATTTTTTAGACATTCAAGACTACATGATAAACGTAGATAAACTTGACCATATATTTAACGGAGAGGTTGTAAAAAGTGAACTAAAAGGAAAGAAAAATTATAAGGTTGAGTTACTAGATATTGAAATAACAAAGCCTGAAGATTTCACAAAATTAGAAGCAATTGCCAATGGTACCGAAGTAACAGCAGTATATGTAGGAGCTAACACTTATGCAAAAAGAGAAATTTCATCAGAACAAAAGCAATCTATACAAAACGTATTAGATGCTTATACCTTTTTTAAAGAAAAAAACAGACTAATTAGATAATTATATAAACATGAAAACTGTACTACCCCTACTTGTTTTTTCATTCTTATTTAGTATCCCTTCGTTTTCGCAGGAAAACGGTGATGAGTATATTGTAAATTTGGATGTTTTATTATTATTAGCACAAAAAAATAAAGTCTCAGATGCTTATCACTTAAAAAAAGTAAATACTCAAAAACAGACTAAAAAAACAATCAAACGAAAATCTAAAAAGCACGATATTTTAAAAGTTAAAATAGACTCTTTAGAACAAGTAGAAATTGCTTTTAATGCTGTTTATTTTAAAGAATTAGAAACATACAATACTATTCAAAGTATTGTTAATAACATCAATTCTTTTTTAAGCTCTCCTAAGTCTTACGAAGCTAAAAAACATATATTACTTGCTGCTCAAAAAAAAGCAATTACCCACAATATACAAGAGCTTATTTATGCTGACACTAAAATAAATACCCAAAACAGATCCAAATACTTAGTATTATCTCTTAATCCTATCGAATTAAAAATTCATTTACGTAGAGTTGCTAGCGCTATAAAACTTAAGAACACAAAACCCGTAGAAAATTTATACGACACTACTTATTTAGATGAATTAAGAGCTGAATTATCAAATACGAATTCTTTTTATTACACTAAAGTTAATGGTAAAACTAAAAAGATAAGTCGTATTTATAAAGACAAAAAAGTTATAGATTATTCTCATCTGTCTGGAAGGTTTAAAAAAGTAAATGATTGTTATATTGTTTTGAAGAACTTCAAAAATAAATTGTTTAAAAATCAAATAATTAATTTAGAACAGTTTGAAAATCTAAATCTCAATAGTTCTTTTATAAGTTTAAAAGAGTTTTCTATTATTTTAAATACAGTAACTAAAAAGAAATATTTGGTTGCTAAAAATTTCTTAACAACATATGGTTCAAAAACTAATTAAACGTTTTTGAACCATACTTTTTTACACCTCTAAATGCCATAAACAATGCTATTAGAGGTAGTATTGTTAAACATCTATACAAATTACTACCTATAACTGTATATAATAAGGCTGCTACAACAGGAAAACAAGCCATACTAAACGAATTAATAGCCTCACTTATTCCCATTATTTCTCCCTGCTTTTCAGGATCTGCATTTACAGAAATTATAGAATTAAACACCGGGAAACATAAGGACAATCCTAAATTTAAAATGTAATAACATACAACAAACAAAATAATTTGTTGGGTTAATGTTATGGCCACCAAGCCAATGGTACACAACACCAGTCCTAGAATTAAGGTTTTAAAAGCACCTAGCTTTTTAATAAAAAACTTTGATACTACAGCCTGGTTGAAAGAGAGAAACAAACCTATAAAAAACATAAACAACCCTAACTCTTTTACCGTAAACCCAAACAAATCAACTATGTAAAGAGCCATGGTACCAATGTAAAACCCCATCATTGCAGAAAAAAAGAATTTCATAGAAAACACAACTCTAATCACCGAAGAAGGCTGTACTCTTTTGATTCTTTTTGGAATGTATAACAACTCTACAACATCAATTTTTTGGTATTTCGTTCTTTTTTCTTTGGGATGTGTTTCTTTTAACCACTTATATATTACAATTAATGTAATGGTTGAAATAATAATAGAAGTTATTAAAGTTCCTAAAAAACCAATAGAAGTAGATGAAGTAAGACCTCCAATACCAGGACCTATAATCATACCAATACCCGCAATCCCACCTAAATACCCAAAAATGTATGATTTTTCTTTTTGCGTAGTTAAATCGCTTACATACGCATTGGTTACAGAAGCGTTTCCTCCTGTTATTCCATCTAAAATTCTAGAAAGCGCAATAATCCACAACGGAAAAGCAAAACCTAACAATTTAAATTCTGGTAAACTTAATGCTATTGCAAAAAGAATCCAACTTAACAAAGTTCCTCCTTGTGTAATTAGTAAAATTGGTTTTCTTCCTTTCACATCAGACAAAGCACCTAACCATGGAGAGCCAATAAATTGAAAAGCACTATACAAGGTAATTAACAAACCAAACACCCATTTTGGAGCCCCATAACTCTGTACAACAAAAGGTAAAATAGGCATTAACAAACTAAAACCTAAAACGTTTACAAAGGTTAGTAAATAAGCAGATAAAAACTTTTTCAACATTTTGTAAATGTAAACATATTCGGTAGCAAAATATGTAAATTTGATGTTGTAATAAAAAGTTCTCTCAATAGATGTTAAAACAAGAAAAAGTACAATTTGTACTAGATACGTTAGAAAAATTATATCCCGAAACACCAATTCCTTTAGATCATAAAGATCCGTACACTTTATTGATTGCGGTTTTAATGTCTGCGCAAAGTACAGACGAGCGTGTAAACATTTACACTCCTAAATTATTTGTCAAAGCAGACAATCCATACGACATGGTAAAATTAACCATCGATGAAATTAGAGATATTATAAAACCCGTAGGCTTATCTCCTATGAAATCTAAAGGGATTCATGGCTTATCTCAAATATTAATAGACAAACACAACGGAATTGTACCTGCTAATTTTAAAGACTTAGAAGAATTACCTGCTGTAGGACACAAAACAGCTAGTGTTGTAATGAGCCAGGCATTTAACATACCCGCATTTGCTGTAGATACACATATACATAGATTGATGTACAGATGGGGCTTAAGTAATGGTAAAAGTGTAGAACAAACAGAAAGAGATGCCAAACGCTTATTTCCAGAAGAAAGATGGAACAAACTACATTTGCAAATTATTTATTACGGTAGAGAATATTGTCCGGCCAGAGGTTGGAATTTAGACAACGACATTATTACACAAACTATTGGGCGAAAAACAGTAATCAACGAATATTACAAAAACAAGAAATAATTAAAAAGGCTTTGTGAAATTTCACAAAGCCTTTTGTTTGAAACAAGCTATTGTACTTGTAACTGTTTTGTTTCTTTAGCTATACGTTCTTTTTGTGCTTTTGATAAGCCCATACGATAATAAAACTCTGGTCCTAGGTACACATGATTTCTTTTCATATTCTTATCGTGTATTTTCTGGCTTAAGTCACAATCAAAACGTGCTAATACCGCATGATTGGTACTCCAACCATTTACAGCCGTAAAGTGAGAAATCCCCCAGGTAATTCCTTCTCCGTTTTTTGTATCTGTAAACGCATCTTTTACAAAAGGCCCCGCAGCATTGGGTAAAAATTCGGCTATCGAAGCAATTTCAAAATTAACACCATCTTTTGCGTATTGTATAGTGTTATGCTCATTTCCATCTCTAATTACCAAAGCAGCAATTCCCTCTTTAAACGGAAACATAGTAGTTTCGTGCCCAGAACTCATAATAGGGTTTAAAGGATGTTTTTTAAAAGGTCCTAAAGGATTGTCTGCAATTGCCAAGCCTTGCATTCTAATGTAATTAGGTTTTCCATTGGCATCAGACTTATAATATAAATAGATCTTTCCTTTGTATACAATCGGATAAGGATCGTGAATAGAAAACTGATCCCACTCCCCTTCTTTACCATTTTCTACTACTACTTTATTGTAAGGCGTCCATGGTCCATCGGGCGAATCTGCATACGATACCGCTACAGGGCAATCGTCTCCTTTTTTACCACTCGTTTCCATAAACCCTTGGTAGTACAAATAATACTTTCCTTTCCATTCCAAAATATCAGTAGTCGTTACCGATCTCCATCCTACAGCTGGCTTTGGAGGTCTTGGTATCGCAACTCCTTCTTCTTTCCAAGTAAAACCATCTTTACTAGTTGCATACCAAATTTCAGACAAATCCCAATCTGCAGATGGAATTGTATCGTTTGATTTTGCAACACCTTTAGGTGAGGTTTCTGTATGTCTATGGGTGTACCAAACATAATATTTTCCGTTTTTAAAAATTACTTTAGAAGGATCTCTGCGAGAAATCGTCCCATCGTGGTTGTTATAATCAAATCCTTTAAGCTCTGTATACTTAAATTGAGAATACAATTCGTTTTGTTGCGGTGTAGCTCCATAATTATTATAACTACGCTCCATAGAAGCACTTAAAGCTCTATTGGGTTTTTGGGTAGGTAACTTGTAAGGAAAAGCACCTTTGGTAGATGTTAATTTAGAAGTTGTACAGGCAGACAACAAGAAACCTGCAATTACAAAACTTAGATTCTTTTTAATGTGTTTTAATTTCATGAAATGGTACTTCAATTGTTAAGATATGAAAGTATAAATATAAGAGGATATTGGATACTTTGGTAGGATACCAATTAAAATAGTGCAGTGCTCTTTCAGAATTAAAGTATATTTGTATTCTTAAAACGTTTAAACTATGCCAGAATCTCAAACCAACAATCCTTTACACGGAATAAAATTAGCTGATATTTTAACCGAATTGATTGAGAATTTAGGTTTTGAAGAGATGGAAAAAGAAACAAATATTAAATGTTTCGGAAACAATCCTACCTACAAAAGCAGTTTAAAGTTTTTACGAACCACACCTTGGGCTCGAAAAAAAACCGAAAACTTATACCTAGATTGGTTAGAATACAAAGAATATCACAATCTATAGGTCATCTTGATTAAATTACCTACTTTTGCACTTTTATAAACAGATTTGCAAACTAGTCGTATTTAAGGTTTGTGAGTCATTAAACAAGCAATATGTCGACATTTAGCGAATTAGGTTTGAAAGAAGAAATTCTTTCAGCCTTAACTGATATGGGTTATGAAAAACCATCAGAAATTCAAGAAAAAGCAATTCCTCAAGTAATTAGTTCTACAGACGACTTAAAAGCTTTTGCACAAACCGGTACCGGAAAAACTGCTGCTTTTAGTTTACCAATTATACAACAAATTGATGTAGAAAACAAAAATGTACAAGCTATTATTTTATCGCCAACGCGTGAATTAGCCGTACAAATTGGAGATCAAATTCAAAAATTTTCTAAAAACATTCGTGGTTTAAAAACTGTTACCGTTTATGGGGGTGCAAGTATTGAAGACCAAACAAGAAAATTAAACAAAGGGGCGCAAATAGTTGTAGGTACACCTGGTAGAACTGTAGATTTAATCAACAGAAGAAGATTAAAATTAGAAAACATTAAATGGTTGGTTTTAGACGAAGCTGACGAAATGTTAAACATGGGATTTAAAGATGATTTAGATGCCGTTTTAGAAGCAACTCCAGAAACAAAACAAACTTTATTATTTTCTGCAACATTCCCTAGAGAGGTTGAAGCTATTGCACGAAATTACATGGACAACCCTGTAGAGGTTGAAGCGGGAACAAAAAATACAGGTTCTGATAACGTTAGTAACGAATATTACGTAGTTACAGAAAGAAACAGATATGCGGCTATTAAGCGTATCGCAGATATCAACCCAGATATTTATGGAATCATTTTCTGTAGAACTAGACGTGAATGTCAAGAAGTTTCAGAAAAATTAATTGCAGATGGGTACAGTGCAGATTCTTTACATGGAGATTTATCGCAAGCACAACGTGATAGTGTAATGCAAAAATTCCGTAAAAAAACAGTACAAATGTTGGTAGCAACAGATGTGGCTGCTCGTGGATTGGATGTAAATAACTTAACACACGTAATTAACCATAAATTACCAGATCAGAACGAAGCATATACACACCGTAGTGGTCGTACTGGTAGAGCAGGTAACAAAGGGGTTTCTATTGTTTTAGTTACCAATAGAGAAGTTGGAAAACTAAGACCTATTGAACGTAAAATTCAGAAAAAATTCATCAAAAAGGAAATTCCTAATGGTGAAGAAATCTGTAAAGTTCAGTTATTTAAGCTTGTAGAGAAAGTAAAGAATACAGATATCAATACAGAAGCTATTTCTGGATATTTAGAAAATATTTACGAGCAGTTTGAAGGTTTGTCTAGAGAAGAGTTAATTCAGAAGTTTATTTCTGTTGAATTTAATGCCTTTTTAGAATACTATTCGAACGCAAAAGATATTAACGACGATAGAGGATCTAGAGATAGAGATGATAGAGGTAGACGTAGAGACGATGAAAACATGACACGTTTCTTTATCAACATTGGTAGAAAAGATAGTTTAACCCCTCCTCGATTGATGGGCTTAATCAATGATCAGAACATTACTAACAATGTAGAGATTGGTCAAATTGAAATTTTAGATACTTTTTCTTTCTTTGAATTAGATAAAAATTTCGAAAAAGAGACACTTGATGCATTTTTAGCAAATGCTCCTGAATTTGAAGGTAGATCTGTAAATGTAGAAGTTACCAAAAAACGTGGTGGTGGAAACCGTGGCGGACGTGGTGATAGAAGACCAAGAAGAGACGGAGGTAACTTTAGAGGTGGTAGAAGCGACAGACCTAGAAGAGATGATAGAGGTGGCGACTTTAAAGGAAGACGTAGAGATGGTGGCGGAAACCGCGATCGTGATAACGGAGGAAATAGAGAAAGTAGATCTGGTGGAGCTGGACGTGTTCAGAACAAAAACTGGGGACGCAAAAGAGACTAATATCTCTTAACTATAGAATTAAAAGAGCTGTTTTTACAGCTCTTTTTTTGTTGTAACTTACCTAAAATACAATAAAAACTTATACTGAAATCTATTATCTTTGACTTTATGAAGAAACTCTTTTTGCCACTTATATTTGTTTTTATAAGTATTGTAACCCTTAGTTGTCAAGACGAATTTTGTTTAGAACCTACAACACCTAATTTAATTGTTCGTTTTATTAACAAAGACACCATAACACAAACAAAAAGAATTAATTTAAGAGTAGAAACCTTAAACCAAGAACTATTGTTTGCCAACTTTTCTGGAGACTCATTAGTACTACCTTTAAACACAAACAATACGAATACTGCTTACACATTATCTATTGTTACCATACCCGAAGATCCTAACGAAGATATTATTTTTGATAGTGAAGAACTTACAATAAACTATGAAACTGAAGATGTTTTTGTATCAAAATCTTGTGGTTACAAAAGTATTTTTAACAATGTAAATATAAGCACAACCAATAACAGTTGGCTTTCTAAAGCAACAAGTAGTACCGAAAATATATCAAATCAAAATCAAGCACATGTACAAATTTTTCATTAGCATTATTTGTGTTTGCATTTTTACACATAACGCAAAAGCACAAACCAAAAAAGATATTACAGCAGCTGTAGAAACCCTAACAGATTCTATTAGCAAACCTCACTACCCTAAAACCTATGGGCTTCGTATTGGTGCAGATATTATAAAACCTATTTTATCATTTACAGAAGATAATTTTAGAGGAATAGAAATTGTAGCTGACTATAGATTAAAAACGCATTTGTTTGTAGCTGCTGAAACTGGTTATACTGATAAAAAAATAGAAGAAGATAATTTCAATCACACTGTAAAAGGATCGTATATAAAAGCTGGATTGAATTACAATTTCTTTAACAACTGGCTCGATATGGACAACGAGTTATACATTGGATTTCGTTACGGTTTTGGTTTGTTTTCTAACAGACTAAACAACTATACCGTATTTCAGCAAGGTGATTTTTTTGAACCCAGAACTGTAAACACAAGTACTACATTTAACAATTTAACATCGCATTGGGTAGAAGCCGTAGCGGGTATAAAAGTAGAAGTGTTTAAAAACGTGTACTTAGGTATTATGATTAATGTTAATAAAATTATAGCAACCAACAATCCTGCAAATTTTAAAAACACCTATACGCCAGGTTTTGGTGCTATCACACAAAATGGCTCTGGCTCTAACATAAACTATACAATTTCTTACAGAATTCCTCTTTTTAAAAAATAAAGCATGCACACAATTCCTTCAGTCGATTTAAATTTATTTCTATCTAACAACCCTATTGAAAAGCAACAGTTTGTTACACAAATAGGAGATGCTTTTACATCTATAGGTTTTGTTGCTTTAAAAGGGCATTTTTTATCTAACGAGCTTATCGAAGAGCTTTACACGCAAATCAAACTCTTTTTTAATCTTCCTCAAGAAATTAAAGAAAAATACGAAATACAAGGATTAGGAGGCCAAAGAGGTTATACTTCTTTTGGTAAAGAAAGCGCCAAAGGTAAAAAAGAAGGAGATTTAAAGGAATTTTGGCATTTTGGTCAATACGTAGACTCCAACGAAGTATTGTCTGATATTTTACAAAAAGTTTTACTTCCTAACGTAATCGTAACCGAATTACCCAATTTTAACACAGTAGGTAAAAAAGTATACCAACAGCTAGAAAAAACAGCGCAACAAGTATTAAGAGCCTTAGCCATCTATTTAAATTTAGATGAATTTTATTTTGATGAATTTATACACAATGGAAATAGTATTTTAAGACCTATACATTACCCGCCTATTAAAACCGAACCGAAAGGAGCTGTAAGAGCCGCTGCTCATGGAGATATTAACTTGATTACCTTACTAATGGGAGCTCAAGGAAAGGGCTTACAAGTACAAAACCATCATGGAGATTGGATAGATGCCATAGCACAACCCGATGAATTAATGATTAATGTGGGAGATATGCTTTCTAGACTTACCAACAATAAATTAAAGTCTACAATTCATCAAGTCACAAATCCGCCAAAAGAACTTTGGGGCACATCCAGATACTCAATTCCTTTTTTTATGCATCCAGTACCTACAATGCAATTAAATTGTTTAGAAAACTGTGTTTCTACAAACAATCCTAAACAGTTTGACGACATCACTGCAGGTAACTATTTAATACAGAGACTAACAGAGTTAGGATTAATTTAACACTGTATTAACATTTGTTTTTTTTTGACTATATTTATTGCGACTAAAACTAGAAACAAAAATGTACTCGAAAAAGCAAAACTTAATTAGAAAACAAAAACTTAAAAAACGTAAAAACCGATTAAGCAATAAAAAATTAACATTAATACTCTCAGGTACTATACTTATTCTATTTGGTGTACTAATTGGTGATGTTGATTTTGATCAGTATAGTCTTCCTTTTTATTACTTAATATTAATAGGTTTTTTACTAAATTTAACCGCTATATACAGGTTTATACAACAAAACAAATTGAATACCGAAAATGCCTAAAAAACTTAATGATTTATCTGCTCTAGGAGCTTTTGCATACTCTACTAATGAAGATGTTTATTTTGATGATGAACAAGATGCGCAAGAAACTTTACCCAATAACAAACAAAATTTAGAAGCTATTTTCTCTAACAAAGGTCGTGGAGGAAAAACAGTAACTATTATTAAAGGGTTTGTAGGAACAGATGAAGATTTAAAAAAATTAGGAAAGCTCCTAAAAAATAAATGTGGTGTTGGCGGTAGTATTAAAGATGGTGAAATAATTATACAAGGTAAACACCGTGATAAGATTATGGAAATCTTAAAAAAGGATAATTACAAAGTAAAAAGAGTGGGTGGTTGATTTTTATCAATCAACTTCCATTCTATTTGTTTTTTACATAATTTTTCTAAAATAGCATTTGTTTTAGAAAAGTGTTTACATCCAAACCATCCGCCTTTGTTAGCTCCTAAAGGAGAAGGATGTGTTGCTTGTAATATATAATGCTTTTCTGTATTTATTAGAGTACTTTTTTTCTGAGCAAAGCCCCCCCATAACAAAAAAACAACATCTTCTTTTTCTTTTGATATTGTTTGGATAACTGCATCTGTAAACTTTTTCCATCCTAATTTTTGATGGCTATTAGGCTTACCCTCTACCACTGTTAACGTTGCGTTTAGAAGTAAAACACCTTGCTGTGCCCAAAAACTTAAATCTCCCATATTTTTAGGCATTGTTACAGCCAAATCATTCTCTACCTCTTTGTAAATATTTTTTAAAGAAGGCGGAAAACGTTGTGTACCAACATACGAAAAACACAAACCATTTGCCTGTCCCGCTCCATGATAAGGATCTTGCCCTATCACAACAACCTTTAAATTCTTAAAAGAACAGTATTTAAAAGCATTAAAAACAAGATTTTTGGGCGGATACACAACCTTTTCTTCATAAGCTTTCTCTACATCTTTCACCAAATCTTTCCAGTAATCCTGTTCAAATTCTCGGTGTAAAACCTCTTGCCAATCATTTGGTAAACGTTGCTCCATATATAAGGTTGAATGTGTATTTTTGTTACACTTACAAATAAACAATATCTCTGGTAAGTATACAATTTTAAGCATGAGTCAAATACACAGTAAAACATTACAAGATTTAGAGTTTTCAATTATTTTAGAAAGCATTTCGCAACATTGTACCTCAGAAAAAGGGAAAGCCCGTGTGTTAACAATAACACCTTATGCAAACAAACCCGATTTAGAAATTGCATTGGCACAAGTAAACGAATATGTAGGTTCTCTTATTAGCGAAAATAGAATTCCAAATCATTATTTTGATGATATTGAAAATGATATTAAGCTTCTAAAAATTGAAAACAGTAAGTTATTGGCTGATGCATTTTTAAAAATCGCCAATATTTCTACCACTGTAAATGAATTGATTATTCATTTTAGAAAATTTAACGAGTACTATCCTAAACTTTCATTACTTACCGAAAATATTGAATTTACGAAAAGTATAAACGAAGCTATTTTTAAAATTATTACCAATTATGGTGAAGTTCAAAACAAAGCTTCAGATTTGCTAAATAGTATTCGAAAAGAACTTAGCGGTATTCGTGCTCAAATAAGTATTTCTTTTAACAGAGAGGTTTCAAAATACGACAAAGCAGGTTTTTTAGATGACATTAGAGAATCTATTATAGAAAATAAACCTGTACTTGCTGTACAAGCCATCCACAGAAAAAAAGTAAAAGGTAGTATTTTAGGTACTTCTAAAACAGGGAGTATTATTTTTATTGCCCCACAAAGCACTCTTAATTATAGCAGAAGATTACAAGAACTTACTTTAGAAGAAAAACACGAAATAGATAGAATTTTAAGAGCACTAACAAATACAATACGTCCTTTTTCTCCTTTACTAAAAGAATATTTAGACCTTTTAATTGAGTTAGATGTCCTAAAAGCTAAATCTATTTATGCACAAGAAATTAAAGGAATAAAACCTGAGTTTTCTGAACAGAAAGAAATTAATTACATACAGGCCTACCACCCAATTCTACTAGAAAAAAACAAACCTTTAAATTTACCTGTTGTACCACAAACGTTAAATTTATCAAAAGAACAACAGATTATTGTTATTTCTGGACCCAATGCTGGTGGTAAAAGTATTACTTTAAAAACTATTGGTTTGTTACAAGCCATGATACAAAGTGCTATTTTAATACCTGTACACGAAACTAGTAAAACCCATTTTTTCGATCATATTTTAACTGATATTGGAGACAACCAGTCTATAGAAAACCAATTGAGTACTTATAGTTACCGATTGAAAAACATGCGTGGTTTTTTAAAAAAATGCACCAACAATACATTGTTTTTAATTGATGAATTTGGAACGGGATCTGATCCTGAATTAGGGGGTGCATTGGCCGAAATATTTTTGGAAGAATTTTACGAACGTGGCGCCTTTGGTATTATTACAACGCACTATACCAATTTAAAAGTATTGGCAGATGAGCTAGAAAATGTTGCCAATGCCAATATGGCTTTTGATAGTAGAACACTAGAACCTTTATTTACATTGTTAATAGGGCAACCTGGTAGTTCTTTTACCTTTGAGGTAGCTCAAAAAAATGGAATTCCATACAGCTTAATTAATAGAGCTAAAAAGAAAATAGACAAATCGAAAGTACGATTTGATAAAACCATTTCGAAACTGCAACAAGAACGTAGCAACTTGCAAAGAAACACGCTAGACATGGAACAGCAAAGCTCAAAAGCAAAAGAGCATGCGGATCTGTTAGCCGAAAAAGAACAAAAAATTCAAGAAAAACTAGAAAGCTTCCAAACACTATACGATACAAATCAGAAAATTTTAAGCATTGGTAGAAAAACCAACGAAATGCTTAACAAATATTTTCAGACAAATAATAAAAAGGAATTTAAAACCAACATGGATAAGTGGGTATTGATAGAAAAAACAAAATACGACAAAGCGCATCCGAAAGTAAAAAAGACAAAACCACAAAAAGCAAAAGAGAAACAACAAAAAACAAAAGCAGCCATTGCATTAAAGAAAACTGAAACCGAAGTTTTAGATAAAGTTGTAGCCGTACGCGAAGAAAAAAAGAAACAAGAAAAAGTGGCTGCCGTTAAAAAAGCTAGTTACGTTTTTAAAGTAAACGACAAAGTTCGATTGATAGATGGAAGAGCTTGTGGTACCATTGAAAAAATTGATAAGAAAAAAATAATCATCAATTACGGTATGTTTACTACAGCTACCACACTAGATAAAATTGAACTGGTTGTAGCCGCTAAAAAAACTAAATAATGAAACAGGTACTTCTTATCTCGTTATTCTTATCCATTTCTTGTATTTATGGACAAAATCAGCATGAACCTCAAGAATGGCAAAAACTTAAAAGTAAATACGCTGAAATTATTTTTAAAAAAGAACAAGAAAAAGAAGCCAATCAAATAGCTAACACGATTTCTTACATTCAAAAAAACAACACGAAATCTATTGGCTATCACAACGAAAGTGTAAGTATCATTTTACGATCCAATACGGTAGAATCTAACGGATTTGTAACCTACAGTCCTTTTAGAAGCGAATTTTTTAATACCAGTCCAACAACCTTTAATGTGTTAGGAACTACAGATTGGTTAAGTACTTTAGCCATACATGAATACAGGCATGTACAACAGTTTTTAAACAACCGAGCAGGTTTTTCGAATATCTTGTATTATTTAGCAGGTGAGAATGGTTGGGCAATTGGAGCTGGTATAACTATACCTGACTGGTATTTTGAAGGAGATGCTGTTACGATGGAAACCGCATTGTCTGAAAGTGGACGCGGACGTTTGCCTAAATTCACAGCACTTCAAAGAGCGCTCTATCAAAACAACAAACTTTACTCATACGCTAAAACTAGAAATGGTTCGTATAAAGATTTAGTTCCCAATCAATACATTAGTGGGTATCAAATGTTAAATTATTACAGAAACAACTTTGATGCGGAACAATTGGATGACATCGCTCGAAAAGCAGCTTCTTTTAGTTTTCCTTTTTACGGGTTTAGCTATCATATGTACAAAGCAACAGGTTTAGGCACTAAAAAACTATATAAAAAAGCAGCGCTGGCAAGTAAAAATAGTTGGCAACAACAGAGAGACTATTTAAAAGTTACACACTACACTCCTGTTTCTAAAATTTCTAACAAAAAACAATTTTACAATTATCCACAACAAATGGATCATGGAAAAATAATTGTGTTAAAATCTAGTTTAGATAAAATCCCTGCCTTTTACGAAATAGATAGTATCGGTAACGAAGCACAACTAAAAACCAATATTATTAATGTAGAAAATTACTTTAATTACAAAAATAACGCGATAGTTTATACAGGTATTAGTTACCATCCTCGCTATAATTATACCAACTACAACGATATTTACACATATGATTTAACGACAAAAAAAGAAAAAAGAATCACTTTTAAACAAAAGTACTTCTCCCCTAGTTTTAATAAAGAAGCCACTAAAATTATTGCCATAGAACATTTTGAAAATAAAAATGCTCTAGTTATTCTAAATGCAAAAACAGGTGACATAATTCAAAAAATAAAAGTTGATGGCTTTCTCACACGTCCTAAGTTTATAAATGATGATGAATTTATAGGCATCAAAAGAAAAAATCATAAAATTAGTATTGTAAAAATTAACACTAAGGGTGTTGAAACAAAAATAACCCAACCCACAAGCCATGTAATTGATGATATTTGCATAGAAAATAATACTATTTATTGTAGTGCTTCTTTTAATGGAATTGATAATATTTATAAAATAGACCTTGCTAAAAACGCTTCTTTTAAACAAGTTACCAACACCGCTATTGGAGCCTATCAACCGAATGTAAAAAATGGTACCGTTTATTTTAAGGAAGTAACTGCTAACGGAAGTATCGTTGCCAAAAGTAACAAACCTGCTACCTCTATTTTGTTTAAAGAGCCTACTCAAATGGACTGGAACAATAGTAAAACAGTAGCTTTTGAAAACGGAAATATTTTAAACAAAATAGATAGCACACAACACAAAGCTGTTCCCTATACATCTATATTTAGAGGTTTAAAACTACATACTTGGGAGTATAGTTACGATAGAAGTTTAATTACCAGTACTATTTTAGCTACAAATTTATTAAATGATTTTGCTGTAAACACCTACACCAAAATATACAGAAACACAAACTCTTACGATATTGGGGTACAAGCTTCGTATAAAAAATGGTATCCTGTGTTAAATTTATCTTTAGAGTACTTAAATAGAAACTTTAACACTTCTCCTTTTGAATCAAACCAAAGGCTTTTAAAAGTAAGCCCCTCAGTTGCTATTCCATTAGCTCAAGTAAAAGGAAACTATACAAACTCTTTAAATTTAGAACTAGGATACGAACATTTACATGCATTCCATTTATATCATAAAACCTTTGACAAAACGCTAAAAGGTAGAGCTTCTTCTGCTGCAAATGTAAACTTACAAGTAAGTAGTATTCGTCGTAAAGCTTTCCAAAACATAAACGTTAGAGCTGGTTTTCTATCAAACACAACCTTTAGTAAAACATTTAACAGCAGTGTAAGAACTGTTTTTAAAACAACAAACACGCTTTTTTTACCTGGTTTTATAGCCAATCATAATAGTTTTGTAACTTTTCAGTACCATAACAATAAATTTAACTTAGGTTCGGGCGATACGTTTAACTATGCCAGAGGTTATAAAGTGAATCCTAGTGAAAAAGCTATTGGAGTTTCTATAAATTATCAGCTTCCTATATTATATCCAGATTTTGGCTTTGCAGGCATTGCTTATTTTAAAAGGCTTAGAGCCAATTTATTTGGAGATTTCACAAAAATACGTGACAGTTATTATTCAGATTATTTTTACCCCCAAAAACAACAATCTTTAGGATTTGAACTTATACTAGACACCACTTTTTTAAACTTAAAAGAAATTGAGATAGGAATTGGATATAGAGGTAGTTGGTTGTTACAAACAGATCGTTTACAACCTAAAGAAAACTTCGTGAGTGGTCTGGTTATCAATACAACTCTTTTTTAAAGTAAAAGCAAGCCAAAAAAGGTTAGTAGCTTACAACCACCTTTTTATTATTAATGTTTTCGTTATATTTACAATATAGCTAAACATTATATTTATTTAGCTTTTTTTACAAACAAACAAAACTAAAACAACAATTATAATATGAAATGGCAAGGTAGACGTAAAAGTAGCAATGTAGAAGATAGAAGAGGAATCTCTAAAGGTAAAACTGTTGCTGGTGGAGGTTTAATCGCTATTATAATTATACTTGTTAATATTTTTGGAGGTGAAAAAGCACAGTTTATTACACCTATTTTAGAGCAAATTAACACGCAACAAACTACGCAGACAACCTCATCGAACACGAACCTTACCACTAAAGAAAGGGAAATGGGCGATTTTGTAGCGACCGTTTTTGCCGATACAGAAGATGTGTGGACTAAAATTTTTAGGGAGCACAACAGTCAATACAAATATCCTAAAATGGTTTTATTTAAAAACTCTGTACAAACGGCTTGTGGTGGTGCTTCATCTGCTTCAGGGCCTTTTTATTGTCCTGCAGATCAGAAAGTATATATGGATTTGAACTTTTTTACCGAATTAAGAACAAAGTTTGGAGCCAAAGGTGGTGATTTTGCCATTGCCTATGTAATTGCACATGAAGTAGGACATCATATACAAACTATTACAGGTACTTCTGGTAAAGTGAGACGTTTACAACAAGGTAAAAGTAAAGCTGAAGCTAATAAATTGTCTGTAAGTTTAGAGTTACAAGCCGATTTTTACGCGGGTGTTTGGACGCATTACAACCATAAATATTTAGATGCTGGTGATATAGAAGAAGCTTTAAGTGCTGCACAAGCTGTGGGTGATGATTCTATACAGAAAAGAATGCAAGGCCATGTTGTCCCAGAATCGTTTACGCATGGTACTTCGGAGCAACGTAAATATTGGTTTTTAAAAGGTTATAAATCTGGTAACATACAAGATGGTAATACTTTTTAAATATACTTATTTTTTTAAATGAAAATACTGGTAACATCTATAGGTACACGTGGGGACATTGAACCTTTTTTAGCAATTGCAGATATATTCCGCAAACGAAATCATCAGGTTACCTGTCTTTTTCCAGAACAATTTAGAGCGCTTACCGAAAGTGCTGGATTCGAATTTGTTTCTTTAGGTTCTAAGTTTTTAGAGTTAATGAACAGCAACGCTGGTAAAATAGCAATGGGAGGTGGTAAATTTGGTTTCAAAAAAATAAAAGCATATTACCAGCTAATTCAAAAACAACCCGAGGCAAATAAAGAAATGATGTTGCAGCAAGAAGCTTGTATACAAACATTAAATCCCGATAAAATTATACATCACTCCAAAACAATATATCCATTGCTATGGAGCCTTAAAAACAAACACAAGACTAGTTTAATTTGCTTGGTGCCCCATTTACATTATGTTAAAGGATATTCACATGTAGTATTTCATTCAAATTTTGGAGATTTATTAAATAAACTCACTTACAAATTAGTTACTATTGGTTTTGTTAAAAATGTACTTTATGCACAAAAATTTCTTAACGATAACAACATCAAAACAAACGCTACAGAAATAAAAAGAGCATTACAAAATTATCACACAATTTATACACTTTCTCCTACCCTATTTTCCAAACCTAGCTATTGGAGCAACAACTTAAATGTGTTAGGATTTCATGAAAGAGACAAAACAGTACAGTGGACACCTACTAGCAGCTTAGTCGATTTTATAAAACAACATCCAAAGATTATTTTTATTTCATTTGGTAGTATGGTACATCCTAACCCCGAAAAGACAACACGTACACTATTACACATTCTTGAAAAACATAACATTCCGGCTATTATTAATACCTCAGGAGGTGGTCTTGTAAAACCTATTTCATACAATAACAAACTATTTTATGTTACAAATACAATTCCTTACGATTGGATATTTACTAAAGTTTATGGAGTGATACATCATGGAGGAGCTGGTACTACCCATATGGCGCTCAAAAACAAATGTGTCAACTTAATCATTCCTCACATTGTAGATCAATATATTTGGAATACTATAAATTATAATCAAAAAACGGGCCCTCTGGGTAACGATATTGGTAGTATTACATCGAGTAATTTAGAACCTAAAATTTTAGATTTATACAATAATAGAGTTTATAAAGAAAATGCTATTGAAATAGGCACTAAAATGAGTAAAGAAAATTATACCGAAGCGTTTTATCAATCTATAATCCGTTAAAAACAAGACATACATTCTTTTTAAGTTTAAATTTGTCCCATCTATTTTAATGTAATAACAAACGTGAATACGCAAACAACTATTTTTATAGGTACACAAACCTACGAAGGGTTTTCTACAAGTAAAGGTATATATACGGCTACAATCAATTCTAAAGGAGAGCTCTCTAATTTACACTTAGTAGCAACTACAAATAATCCCTCGTATTTAGCCAAAACAGCTAACTTTTTAATTGTTATTAGTGATGATGCTAGCAAAGGATTAATTAGTTACAAAATAAATAACAATACACTTATAGAATTAAGTACGAGTACGACAGACAATGGCCCTTGTTTTTTGAATGTGAAAAATAATTTTATTACTACTGCTAATTACAAATCTGGCAGTATAAATTTACATACAATTAATAATGAAGGAATTCTTAGCGAATTATTAGACACTCAATACCACAAAATTACAACACCTACCAAACATCCTAGACAAGAAAAGGCTTTTGCGCATTCTTGTTATTTTGAACCGAACTCAGATACTATTATCTCTATAGATTTAGGAGCTAACAAGCTTATTTTTTCGAAAATTATTCAAGATTCTACCACTCAAAAACTTATAGCTTTTGATGAATTAGAAATGCCCCGTGAATCAGGCCCAAGACATCTTGCTTTTCATCCAACAAAATATATTTTTTATGTAGTTAATGAACTTTCTTCCACAATAACAATTGTCCATAAAACTAAAACGAACAACCATTATTCAATTATAACTTCTATTTCCACATTACCCCAAAACTTCGATAAAGAAAATACTGCTGCGCATATAGAAATTAGTAAGGATGCTAAGTTTTTATATGTTAGTAATAGAGGTCATGAAAGTATTGCGATTTATAACATTCTTGAAAATGGAAATTTAAAAATATCCGAATGGATTGCTGTCCAAGGAGCACATCCAAGAGCTTTTTCTATAAGTCCAGATCAAGGATTTTTAGTTGTAGCAAATAGAGATAGCAATACCATTTGTTCTTTTAAACGCAACACACAAACAGGTAGTCTTACTTTTATTAACAGCATAGCAGCACCAAGAGCTACTTGTATAGTTTTTTAACAAAAAAAGAGCTTACAGTTCTTTTTTTGTTATTTATCAGCGTATTTTACTTCGCTCATTATTCTATTTTCTTTGTGTTTAGTTTTGGCATATCTAAAGCCTTGTTCCCACCATTCTGTCATCAATTCTTTGTCAAATACTAACGAGTTTGTTGTTAATATAGTAGGTGTGTAGTATAAATTTAAAGTAACCTCTCCGTGCTTAGATGCTAATTTACCAATAGAAACATTGTGCTTAGAAACATGCTCTAAAGTAAAATTTAAAACTTCTGTTATTAACGAAAATGGATTTTTAACAGGCAAATTTTCTATTAATTTAACTTCAGTATCTAATATTACGACATCAACCTCTGTAGCTCCTTTATTAATTGCTTCTTTTATAGGTACCAAAGCACCAAACCCACCGTCGGCATACTGACAATTGTCTTTTTCGTACAAACTCATAAACGGCACAAAATTACAAGACGCCCATATCCAATCGCAAAATTGCTTTCTTCCAAAATCTTTAATCGATTTGTACTCTACATTTCCAGTAGTTAAATTTGATACTGTAACAACCAATTCTTTATTAGACGCAATTAGTTCTTTAAAAAAATCTTCATCAACCGTATCGTGTAAAACTTTACGTAAATTTTTACTTTCTCCAAAGGTTTTTCCTTTACGAAGTAAATTCCACAACACTTTAAAATGATTGATAGAAACCGTCTTAGCACTACGTCTTCCTTTAACTATAAAAGGATTTAAACTAAAAATAGTATTTTGATTTACGTTGGTATACAACTCCTTTAATTGCTCTATTCTTCCTAATGCCAAATGCGAAATCATCAAACTACCTGTTGATGTTCCTACTAAAATATCGTAATCTTTGCCTTGCTCAGACATTAAATACTCTGCAACACCTCCTGCAAATGCTCCTTTACTTCCTCCTCCAGAAATAACCAATGCTTTCATAATTGATATAGAATTGTCTGTATTAATTTAAAAATTTAAACCTATTTTCGTGGGTCTAAAATATACATTTTAAAAACAAAAATAATGAAGAATCTAATTCATTACCTAACTATTTTATTTTTAGTGTTTTTTGTAAGCTCTTGCCAAAAAAAAGCAACTTTAAATAACGTTTTAAAAATTAACAATTCGCTACAATTTACGCACGATAAAACGATTAGAGACGTTAAAAATAATTTTGAAATTACGATTGGTAAACATTGGAAAAGAGAATTGTATTACGATGCTGCGCAATCTAGAATATATGCGGCAGATACAACACGTAATTTTTCATCTTCTTTTATAATTGACGTTACTTGCTTTACAGGAAAAATTATTCTTGATGATACTTTTACCGATAAACTAAGCAACGATATTACTAAGTTTCCTAAAAACTACATTATAAATAAAGGAAGTTTAGAACTACAAAACAAACCTGCTTATTGTGTATATAGTTTTGAAAAATTATCACAAACGGCTATTTATAATATAGAATGTTACCTACCTGATGGAGAACGTTATTATGTATTAAAATCTACCATAAACGGAAGTGAACATCTGTCTAAAAATGTAAGTGAAACCATTAAAATTTTTAATTCACTTAACATTCTTCCTTAACAAAGAAAGTACATTACGTTTTATTTTCTTAAAACGTTTTAATCCTTAAAAAGTGTTACCTACTTTTGTCTAAAATTGTAACATACAATGCAACATATTCTTGATAGATTTATTAGCTATGTAACGGTAGATACACAATCTGACCCTACAAATCCAAGTTTTCCTAGTACAGAAAAACAATGGACTTTGGCTCGTATGCTCGAAAAAGAATTGATAAGCATAGGACTTACAAACGTACAGCTAGATAGTAACTGCTATCTAACAGCAACATTACCTAGCAATGTAACACATAAAGTCCCCACTATAGGTTTTATAGCTCATATAGATACAAGTCCTGATTTTAGTGGTAAAAATGTAAATCCGCAAATACACTACAATTACGATGGAGGCAATATTGTTTTGAACCAAGCGTTACATATTGTTTTAGATGCTACCTATTTTGATGATTTACAACAATACAAAGGCAAAACCATTATAACTACTGATGGAACAACCCTTTTGGGAGCTGACGACAAAGCTGGTGTTACAGAAATAGTAACTGCTATGGAATATTTGATACAGCATCCAGAAATTAAACATGGTGAAATAAAAATTGGATTTACTCCTGATGAAGAAGTTGGTAAAGGGGCTCATAAATTTGATGTAGAAGCATTTGGAGCAGCATGGGCTTACACCATGGATGGTAGTCAAATTGGAGAGTTAGAATATGAAAATTTTAACGCGGCGAGCGCTGTTATTACCGTTCAAGGTAAAAACGTACACCCTGGATATGCAAAAAATAAAATGGTCAATGCTATTTTATTAGCACAAGAGTTTATAAACGGATTGCCTAACAACGAAGTTCCCGAAAAAACAACAGGCTACGAAGGCTTTTATCATTTACATGATATAAAAGGAGATGTAGAAACTACCGTGTTGGAATATATTGTAAGAGATCATGATTTAGAAAAGTTTGAGCAACGCAAACAAACTATTCAAAATTTAGTACATACGTTAAATAAACAGTTTGATGAACCTTTTTTTTCTGTAGAAATTAAAGATCAGTATTTTAACATGAAAGAAAAAATAGCACCGGTTATGCATATTGTAGACATTGCTGCCGAAGCTATGCAAAAAGAAAACATACAACCTATTTACAAAGCCATAAGAGGTGGTACAGATGGGTCACAATTATCATTTATGGGACTACCTTGTCCTAATATTTTTGCTGGAGGTCATAATTTTCATGGTAAGTATGAATATATTCCTCTAGAATCAATAGAAAAGGCAACAAAAGTAATTATAAACATTGCTGAAATTACAGCAAACAAGTATCTATAACTATGGATAATCAATTTTTAGTTTCGTTAACAGAAAAATACGGAAGCCCGTTGTACGTGTACGACGCAAGTGTTATTGAAAATCAATACAACCGAATGATGAATGCTTTTTCATCGGTAAAAGATGTAAAATTAAATTACGCAGTAAAATCGAATACGAATTTAAATGTTTTAAAGGTTTTAAAAAATTTAGGTTCAGGATCAGACTGTGTTTCTATACAAGAGGTAAAACTTTGTTTGGCTGCTGGTTTTGATATTAAAGATATATCGTACACACCAAATGGTGTTTCGTTCGAAGAAATTGCTGAAGCTAAAGAATTGGGTGTAAAAATTACACTTGATAATTTATCGAGTTTAGAACAATTTGGAAATGCATTTCCAAATGCTCCGGTGTCTTTACGTATCAACCCACATATTATGGCGGGTGGTAATGCTAAAATTTCTGTAGGACATATCGATTCTAAATTTGGAATTTCTGTAAATCAAGTCGATCAAATTAAAGCTGTTTTAGCAAAAACCAAAACGCCTATTAACGGAGTACACATGCACACAGGTTCTGACATATCTGATGCCAGTGCTTTTGTACAAGCTATGGAAGTTTTGTTAGGAGTTGCCGAACAGTTTGATACAATTGAATTTGTAGATTTAGGAAGCGGATTTAAGGTACCATACAAAGATGGTGACTATGCTACTGATTTAGAAGAATTAGGAAAAGTTTTAGGAGCTAGTTTTAATGCCTTTTGTAAAAAATATGGTAAAGAATTAAAACTAATTTTTGAACCTGGTAAGTTTTTAGTGTCTGAGTCTGGAAGCTTTTTAGCGAAAGTTAACGTAATTAAAGAAACACCAAATATTACGTTTGCAGGGATAGATAGTGGATTAAACCACTTGATTAGACCTATGATGTATGATTCTTACCACAAAGTTAGAAACATATCTAACGCCAATGCACCTAAAAAGAAATACAATGTTGTTGGGTATATATGTGAAACAGACACTTTTGCAAGTAGTAGAGAAATTAGTGAAATAGCAGAAGGAGATATTTTAAGTATTGACAATGCTGGAGCGTACTGCTTCTCTATGGCTTCTAACTACAACTCACGTTTTAGACCTGCCGAGGTACTAGTATTAAATGGTAAAGATTACTTAATTAGAGAAAGAGAAACTTTAGAAGATATCTTAAAAGGTCAAATATTGATAGATTCTTTATAAACAAAATTAAAACTCTAGTCTCAATAGGCTAGAGTTTTTTTTACTTTAATTTTAATCGTCCTTGTAAAACAAAATTAAAACACATGAAACACTTACTTTTTACACTACTCTTATTGATGAGTATGTATAGTATTGCTCAAGAAAAATATACGATAACAGGAGTTGTAAAAGATGCTAATTCGGGAGAAACTTTAATTGGAGTTAGTGTTTTTCAAAAACAAATTTCTAAAGGTACATCTACCAACGAATACGGATTTTTCTCTTTTACACTCGACAAAGGAAAACACGAAATTGAATTTTCTTATTTAGGTTATAATAATTTTAAAACAACAATAGACCTAAATAAAAACACTCGTTTGAATGTTAATTTAACCGAAAACTTAGAAAGTTTAGAAACTGTAGAAATTTCTAGCTACTCAGAAAAAGTGAACATCCAAAAAGCAGAAATGAGTGTTAACAAAATGAAGGTAAAAACTATTAAAGAAATTCCTGCTGTTTTAGGAGAGGTCGATGTGCTAAGAGCCATTACAACGCTACCGGGTGTAACAACTGCTGGCGAAGGACAATCGGGTTTTAATGTACGTGGTGGGGCTGCCGATCAAAACTTAGTTTTGTTAGACGAGGCTACAATTTACAATACATCGCACTTATTTGGTTTGTTTTCTGTAATTAATGCAGATGCTATTAAAAATTTAAAACTTTATAAGGGAGGAATTCCAGCAAAATATGGAGGAAGAATTTCATCAGTGTTAGACATTCATCAAAAAGATGGTAACAAATACGGTTTTCATGGTAATGGAGGTATTGGCTTAATTTCTTCGCGTTTAACCCTAGAAGGACCTTTAAAAAAGGACAAAGCTTCTTTCTTTTTAAGTGGACGTAGATCGTATGCTGATTTGTTTATTCCACTAATTATGCCCGACAATAATAACACGGCTTTTTTCTATGATTTAAACACAAAGTTAAATTGGGAAATAGACGATCGAAATCAATTATTTTTATCGGGGTATTTTGGAAAAGATGTATTTTCTTTATCTGATTCCTTTATCAACAATTATGGAAATGCTGTAGGAAACTTAAGATGGAATCATGTGTATAACGATAAACTTTTTTCTAACTTATCTTTAATTTACAGCAATTACTTTTACGGTTTAGAGCTGGATTTTGTTGGTTTTGTATGGGATTCTGGCCTACAAAACATTGACGTTATGTATGACTTTACAAAATATGTTAACGATAATATTTCTGTGAATTTTGGTATTAAAAACACCACTTACGAATTCAATCCTGGTAAAATTAAACCTAATAACGATGAATCTGGAATTGAAGAAAATCAACTTGCCAAAAAATACGCTATCGAAACAGGTGTGTATGTAGATGCTGAACACAAATTAAATGAAAAATTAGATTTCCGATATGGTGTACGCTTTTCTAGCTTTGCTAGAATGGGAGAATTGAATCAGAATATATACGCAGGTAGTCCTGTTGCCTATAACGAGGATACTAAAATATATGAAGAAGCTACTCCAATTGGACAACAAAATGTAAGCAGAAAAAAAGTAGATAAAAGTTATTTTAATATGGAGCCTCGTTTTTCTGTTGCATACGCTTTATCAGATAAAACATCTTTTAAAGCAAGCTACCAAAGAATGGCCCAGTACTTACATCTTATTTCTAATACACAATCTCCATCTCCTTTAGATATTTGGGCGCCAAGTGGTAAACATATCAAACCACAATTATCAAATCAAATAGCTTTTGGATACAATCAAGATTTTAACAACAATTATAGTTTAACTGCAGAAGTTTTTGGAAAAACGGTAGAAAATAGATTAGATTATATTCCGGGTGCCGAATTGGTAGCGCAAGAATATATAGAAACTATTTTATTAGCAGGAAAAGCGAGAGCTTACGGTTTAGAATTAATGTTTAAAAAAGAAAAAGGAAAATTTAACGGATGGATCAGTTACACACTATCTAAATCGGAGCAAAAAACAGAAGGTAGAACTGCTACAGAAATAGGAATTAATAACGGTAACTGGTATGCTACAGGCTACGATAAAACACACGATGTTACGATTGTAGGTAACTACAAAGCATCAAAAAAATGGAATTTTAATGCCAACTTCACTTATCAAACAGGTCAGCCTGTTACCTACCCTACCGGAAGTTATTCTTTCTTAGGAATTAACGTACCCAACTATGCTGATAGAAATGCGCAAAGACTACCTGCTTACCATCGTTTAGACTTAGCAGCTACTTACAAGCCTAAACAAAAAAGAGACAGAAAGTTTAAAGGCGAATGGGTGTTTAGTATTTACAATGTGTATAATAGACAAAATTGGTCTTCTGTTACCTTTACGCAAGACATAGAAACTGGTATTAATAAAGCAGAACGCTTATCTATTTTTGGTATGATTCCTTCTGTTAGTTACAATTTTAAATTTTAAAGTCATGAAAAAGTATATTTCATTTTTATATATCACATCGCTTCTTTTAACATCTTGTACAAAAGAAGTTTTTATTGACACGGGAAAAGATCAAGATAAATTAGTTATTGAGGCTATTATAGACATCGATAAGAATAATAGCACAGGTGTAAGTACGCAAAGCATAAAATTAAGTAAAACAAGTAGTTTTAATACTCCTAATTTTATTACTGTAAAAGGAGCAACAATTACGGTTACAAACGAAAACAACGAAATTGTAGGAACTTTTTTAGATATAAACTCAACGGTAGACACCGAAGAAGATGGTATTTATACAGCTGTTGATTTTAAAACACCTAAAATTGGAGAAACGTATTTTTTAAACGTAAATGTAAACAACCAAATCTATATTGCTCAAGATACCTACACAAGTATTGTAGATTTAGAAGATGAAAGAATATCTCAAGAAACAGTTACATTTCCTGAAGAAATTATTCAGATAAACATTAATATAGACAACGAAATTGGAGTAGATAATTTTTATCTTTTTAAAATTGATACCCCTTTTTACGAAATACCGCAATATGGTAACGGTGATGATGAATTTTTAAGCGAAGAACCCGGTGAAAACAATTACGACTTTGTTTATTTTGATGAAGAACTAGAAGCAAATCAGAAAATAGATATTACAATATCAGGTATTAGCAAAGGGTACAATAGTTACTTAACAGAGTTATTAGGACAAGCACAAGAATCTGGTGGGCCTTTTACAACAGCACCGGCAACTGTACGTGGAAATATTATCAATCAAACAAATACAGAAGCTTTTCCTCTAGGTTATTTTGCATTAAATCAGTTTGTAAAAACAACCTACACTGTACTAGAAAAAGAATAAATTAAAATACACTTTATGGGGTTTACCAAAACAACCGAAAGCGACTCTTTGTACACAAATCTAGAACAAATGTCGTCTTTAGAGTTAATTCAAAATATTAACAATGAAGATAAAAAAGTAGCTTTTGCCATAGAAAGAGAAATTGAAAGTATAAACGCACTTGTAAATGCTATAGCTAGTAAACTTAAAAACAAAGGCCGCTTGTTTTATATTGGTGCTGGTACTAGTGGTCGTTTAGGTATATTAGATGCCTCTGAATGCCCTCCTACATTTGGTGTTGATTACAATACTGTATTAGGAATTATTGCAGGGGGCGATACTGCTATTAGAAAAGCAGTGGAAAATGCTGAAGACAGCCTAGAACAAGGTTGGTTAGATTTACAAAAACACGCAATCACATCGAAAGATATTGTTGTAGGTATTGCAGCATCTGGAACAACACCCTACGTTATTGCTGCTTTAGAAAAATGCAATCAAAACAATATAAAAACAGGTTGTATTACCATGAATTTGAATAGCCCTTTACACAAAACAGCCACATACCCTATTGTTGTAACTGTAGGACCTGAATTTGTAACAGGAAGTTCTAGAATGAAAGCAGGTACTGCTCAAAAAATGGTTTTAAATACAATTAGTACAAGTGTGATGATATTGCTTGGAAAAGTAAAAGGAAACAAAATGGTAGACATGCAACTTTCTAATGAAAAACTGATTGACAGAGGTGTGAAAATGATTTTAAAAGAAGTTGATATTGATTACGATACCGCAGAAAAACTACTTAAAAAACACGGTAGCGTAAGAAACGTTCTTAAAAACTACAACTAAAGTATGGAAAAGAAAATAGCGAGAAATTACCTTCAAAAAGGAATCAATTTTATGGCTGGTGCTTTGTTTCTTTTAATTACAACCCCCATTGTTATAACTATCGGATTTAAAGCCCAACAGAAAGCAGATATTAACTTTATACTCTACATAGGAATTGTTTTAGCCATTGCCGCAATAATCGTATTTGCCATGGGAATTAACTATTTACTAAAACACTTATTTAAGGACAAATAAAAAAAGAGAATCATTTTCATGATTCTCTTTTTTATTTTTTAAAAGTGTAATGATGTTACTTTAAAATCTTTATAGACTTAGATGCCTCTCAGTTGGTTAATCGATCATATACTAACTTAAATTCATCAACAATTAATCACTTCTTTTTTAGGTGTGGTAGGGTTTACTCCAAAACTATCAATAGGTAACTCTACTTTAAGTGTGTGCATCATATAACCAATCGTTGCAAAATGATGAATTGCATGGCTATGCGCTTGTGACAGTATAGCTCCTAAAGTAGCTTCTACGGTATTACATTTACTTCCAGAGTTGTCTGTAATTAATAGTTTACTACTTAAGTCTTTTTCTACAACTTTACTTAAGCTATCTATAATTTGATTACAATACGCAATACCATGTACCGTAAATTGCTCTACATTGGTATTTCGCTCTCTTTTTGTTAAATCGATATTCTTAGCATCAAAATCTCTAAACACACAATAAAACATATCTAAAATATGTCTCATATGCCCACCAATACTAGAATAATAAGGCGGAATTGATGTATCTGAATATATGGTGTCGTTAATATTTTCTAATAAATACTTACCTGTTTCAAGGTTTTTAATAATATCACTTATCATTGCTCTCTATTTTCATGAATCCTACCTGCTATCTGTCGAATAAATATATAAAAATTATACTTTTTGTGTGAATTTATTTTCAATCTTATGTTTTTCAAAAAAACAGTCCTAACATATTCACAATTAACCAATGTTAGCGCACTAATATTAACAAAACACTAAAAATCAATACGATTAACTTTAACAGTTTTATTATTATTTAAATAATCTTATTTTTATAGGAAACTAAAAATTGAATTATGGCTGTATCTAAAAAATTTCTAAAAACAAAACCTATCTGTAAAGTTACTTTTGCTTTATCAGCTCCCGAAATAAATCAACTATCTATTGTTGGCGATTTTAATGAATGGAATACCGAAGCAACACCACTTAAAAAATTAAAAAATGGTACTTTTAAAACTGTATTAGATTTAAATATTGATACATCTTACGAATACCGATTTATAGCAGATGGAAAATATATAAATGATAATGAAGCAGAAGCTTTTGTATTTAATTCTTATGCAAATACAGAGAATTGTTTGATTTGTCTTTAAAACTAAAAGAGCTATCTAAAAATTAGATAGCTCTTTACTTTTTTAACTGTATTATTTTATTCTACTGTTACAGATTTTGCTAAATTTCTAGGCTGATCTACATTACAGCCTTTAAATACCGCTACATGGTATGAAAATAATTGTAACGGAATTACAGACACAATCGGTTGTAACATATCAGATACTCTTGGTACTTTAAATACATAATCAGCAGTGTCAATCATTTCGTTGTCATCATTATTTACAACCGCTAATATTTGTCCTTTTCTAGCTTTTACTTCCTGCGCATTAGATACTAATTTATCGTAATAATTGTTATTTGTAGCTACAATTACCGTAGGTAACGATTCTTCAATCATTGCAATAGGTCCATGTTTCATTTCTGCCGCAGGATATCCTTCTGCATGGATGTACGATATTTCTTTTAATTTTAAAGCTCCTTCTAATGCTATGGGAAAATTAATTCCTCTACCTAAAAACAAGAAACTTGTTGTTTCTGTATAGTTTTTAGCTACCGATTTAATATGATCATCCGTTGCAAATATTTGATTTACAACTGAAGGTAATGTTTTAATTTCTTCAACAAGCGCATTTGCTTTGTTTTGAGATATTTCGTTACGCTCTAAACCTAATTGAATAGCCAATAAGGATACTACAGCAACTTGAGCTGTAAAAGCTTTTGTAGATGCAACTCCTATTTCTGTACCTGCATAAGTGTAGGCCGTAAAATCACATTCTCTCGCCATAGACGATCCAAAAACATTACAAATACTAAATGTTGTGGCTCCTTGCGCTTTAGAATAACGTAAAGCCGCTAAGGTATCTGCTGTTTCTCCCGATTGAGAAATAGCCATCACAATATCATCTTTTGTTATAATTGGATTTCTATATCTAAATTCAGAAGCATACTCAACCTCAACAGGTATTCTAGCTAATTCTTCTATAATATATTCCCCAACAATTCCTGCATGCCATGATGTACCACAAGACACAATAATAATACGACTCGCCTTCACTAATTTTTCTTTTAACTCATCTAAGTTTTCAAAATGAATATTTGAGTTTTCAGTGTTTAAGTGACTGTATAATGTGTTTTTAATCGTTTGTGGTTGTTCAAAAATTTCTTTCAACATGTAATGTTCGTAATCTCCCTTACTTGTTGTATCTAAATTTAAATCTAAGTTTTTGACTTTATAGGTCTTTTCAACTCCATTTAAATCTGTAACCTTCATTTTTTTTCCACGCTCAAGCACAACAATTTCATCATCATTTAAATACACTAAAGATTGTGTATATTCAATAATCGGAATTGCATCTGAAGCAACAAAAAACTCATCATTAGAATCTGTTAAACCAATTGCTAACGGACTACCCTTACGAGTAACTACCATTTTATTAGGCTCTTTTTTATCTATAATAGCCAATGCGTAGGCACCATTTACAACTAACAACGCTTTTTTAACAGCATCTTCTATATTAAGAGTATACTTATCCTGAATAAACTGAATGTAATTGACCAATACTTCTGTATCCGTCTGCCCTAAAAAAGTAAAATCGTTTTCTAACAAATCATCTTTTAAAAACTTGTAGTTTTCAATAATACCGTTGTGAACAATTACAATTTCTCCATTGTTAGATTTGTGAGGATGTGCATTTTCTTTTGTTGGCTCACCATGGGTTGCCCAACGCGTATGTGCTATACCAATAGTTAAGCCATCAACCTTTGTATCTATACTATTTTCAAGGTTAACTACTTTACCTGGTTGCTTGTATGTTAAAATATCTTCTTTATCCAAAACAGCAATCCCCGCACTATCGTACCCTCTGTATTCTAATTTTTTTAAACCTCCAACTAATACATCAGATGCTTTTTTATTTCCAATATATCCTACAATACCACACATAATTTCTTATTTAATTTCTTTGATTCGAGCAATAATATCGTCTCCTAATTTTTCTTTTCTTTTCATATGATTTAGTATTTCTACCACAGTAGAATTACTTTCAAAAACTCCTCTTACACTTTTAAAATCTGCCAATCTTTCTGCCTCATTCCCATCAGCTCCAAAACCAACATGCGTATGTAAATCAAACTCTTTACTTGCATCTTTGTAAAGCATTTCATCTAATTCTATAACTGACTTTTTCCATTTCTCTACAATAGATACAAACTGATCTTGTGTAATTGTTGCTATCTGAATACCATAATAACTTTCTATCAGTTCAACAGCCCAATTCCATTCATACCTGTAATATTTTTTATTGATGGCGTTTAATTCATCTATTACTTCTCCTATAGAATTGATTTGTTTTTCTTCAACTTTATCAATAAACAAATTTAAACCATTTACAGGACATATCAACCCACTTACATCAATCCATTTACCTGTACCAATACCAGTTTTAGGCTTTAAAACTTCTCTTAATTGTGTTAAAGTCGTTATCTTTTCGTTTCCTAACCTACTTATAATAGAGTTTCCTAAAAACTTATTGATTACGATATTGTACATCTTAATTCCGTTATGCAAACTAGATTTTCTGATAACCATATCTTTGTAGGTATACTCTGGCAGCTTATCTCCCGATATTGCCAAAATATCGTACAAATGTTTTAAACCTTGCGTAACTTTGTGTATTGTATAAGGACTTAACAAGTTAAAATTGATGATATCCATTTTATGGGCATCACTCCTATTGTCTCGTTTTGGCCATTTTTGAGCATCTCTAACAGTACCTACACTTTTTAAATTAGCTCCGGGTACCAAATACGATTTATTATTTCCTTCTATTAAATAGGAAAACGGGAAGTCAGAAGAGTCTACATGTTGATAATGCCTACCCATTACTAAGGTAAAAGGCCCTATTTTAGAAGGCCATAGCACATACGAATCACTGGTAGTTTTAGCACCACGCTCCATAATTCCCTGATGGATGGGACCTAATTTATACATATGGTTACTTTGATTGGAACCACTACCTGCATTCATAAACGAAAACAAACCAGCTATTAATAATGTTGATTTGTGATGCGTAACGGTATAAGGCCCTGCAAAAATAGAACACGCTTCTCCGTTAAAACCTTGAGAATTCGCAAAGAAAATGGAATGTTCTATAGAAAAATGTTTGTCTATTTGGCAACCTTGCCCTATAAAACAATTTGTTAAAACTGACGAATTATCAATACTGGAATCGCTAGAAATTATAAAATTCGTAGCCATTACATCTGTACCTACAAAAACTTTTGCATCAAGATGCGAATTGATACTTCCATTAATTAATTTAGATGCTGATTGAATTATGGCTCCATCTCCAATACAAACTCCTTTTATGGTATTTGTATTAGAAATTTCTACAGAGTTTCCAATAATTCCTCTATCCGAAGTAATTGACGCAGTATAATCTGCTATCATTTTTTTTAATTGCGTAACCAATACAGATTTATGCCTGTACAAGGCTAACAAATAAGCTATTTGTGCAGATAATTGATTAAAAATATGAATATCTCTACCTCCACCTTCATTAATTACATCTACTTTAACTCCATTTCCAAAACTACACGCTCCTTCTACCGCTATAATATCAACATTATCAATTAAAACGTTATTTCCAATTGTATAATTTGCTATGTAATTTTTTATATTGTGTATGTAAGGGTTGTCTCCAATAGTACAATTGTGCAAGTGTACATTTTTTAAGATATTTTTTTTAACAATTCCTCCATAAAAACTACGCTCTCCTTCAATTCTATTTAAATAATTTTCTCCCGAAAAAGTAACGTTAATAATTCTCGCTAAATCAATCTTATTAGCAACTTGTAATTTAGACCAATCGTCTGATTGACAACCTTGATTTTCAAGTTGATTTATTTCGTTTGGGGATAGTTTTTTATATTTCTTCAAAAAAAAAAATTTAGTAGTCCAAATATATAAAAATTAACATAGATTATTTTTCAGATTTACTGGCAATCAATAAGCATACGTTTATAAATAGACCTAATTATTTAACTGTCGTAAACATTCTCCTAAAACCATAGCTGCTGCATTTCCTAAATTAAAACTCCTAATAGGTCCAGGAAACGGTATCGTTCTTAATTGCGATGTATATGCATTCTGAATTTCTATAGAAAGCCCTTTTGCTTCTTTACCAAAAACTAGCCAATCTCCTGTTTTAAACTCTGTTTTGTAGATAGACGTTTTTGCTTTTGCCGATAATAAAAACATGCGTTCCTCATCAGGTATTTGTGCTATTAAATCTTCGAATGTATTGTGAATTTCTATATCTAAATCTTTCCAATAGTCTAAACCTGCTCTTTTTACTCTTGTATCTGTAATTTCGAAACCTAAAGGTTTTACCAAATGTAATTTTGCATTACAACCTACACACAGCCTACCTATATTACCGGTATTATTGGGTATTTGTGGATGGACTAAAACTATATTTAAAAAGGGCATTTTTTCCAACAGTACTTTTTTTACAAAAATAGACACTTCTATAGTACCTACAACTTTATTAACTATTGTATTTTTTATTAAGACATGTGGACTACCTATTAAATTTGGTGCTATTTTTTATGCTACTTTTTGATTGTTA
>JAHDFK010000033.1 GCA_020628175.1 Wenyingzhuangia sp. | reverse complement strand
ATCTGTTTTTAACTACAAAGATACATTTATCCCCAAGTTTTTAGCTTGAGCCAATCAAAATTTAAATTTACCGAGTTTCCCTAAAGGATTACCGGTTCTTATTATTCTTGCCTTTATAGCAATTGTATTTATATCAAAATCTGCAGTAACTATAGATTCGGGTAAATCGGGAGTATTGTACAAAACTTTTGGAGGTGGAGTTGTAACAGATGAGCCTGCTTTAGGAGAAGGATTTAATATAATTGCACCATGGAACAAAGTAATTATTTATGAAATCCGTCAGCAAGAGTTGTTCGAAAAAATGAAAGTATTGTCGTCTAATGGATTGGATATTTTGTTAGAAGTAACCGCGTGGTATTTACCTCAAAACGAAAATTTAGGTTTGTTACACCAACAAAAAGGGCAAAATTATTTAGAAACGGTAATCAAACCTTCTTTACGTTCTGCAGCTCGTTCTGTGGTAGGACGTTACACGCCTGAACAAATATATTCTAGTAAGCGTGATGTGATTCAGAATGAAATTTTTGATGAAACTAAAAAATTATTAGAAAGTCAATACATACAGTTAAACAATGTGTTGGTGAGAGATGTTACTTTACCACCTACCATTAAAACTGCCATAGAAAATAAATTAAAGCAGGAACAAGAGTTTTTAGAGTACGAGTTTACGATTCAAAAAGCTCAAAAAGAGGCCGAACGCCAACGAATTGATGCTGAGGGTAAAGCTATTGCCAATAAAATATTAAGTGCTTCTTTAACAGATAAAATTTTAAAAGAAAAAGGAATTGAAGCCACAAGGGAGTTAAGCAAATCTCCAAATGCTAAAGTTGTTGTTATAGGATCTGGAAAAAGTGGTTTGCCAATTATTTTGGGAAATCAATAAGAAAAATATTTACCATTTATAGAAAAGAGATTTACATTTTTGTAAGTCTCTTTTTTGTTAAATAAATTATTGTTTGTCCTTTAATTTTTACAATTGACTATTAGATTCAGGAGGAATGTGATCTCCAATTGAGTTGGTGATGACGAAATGTGTAAGTAAAGGTAAAAATAACAGATATGTCGGTATAAATATTAGAAAATATGATGTGATAATAAATTTGTATTTTTGTGGTAAAGCATTCGATATGGATTTAAGAAATAAATTACAGGAGCTGATAAATTCGGCTGATTATAGTTTGTTAGAGAGTATAGATACTTTTATTGAAAAACAAATGAATACTGAATCAGTATTGAGTAAAGAGCAATCGTTTGAGATTGATTTTAGGAGGAGTAAACACATAGAAGGTAAAGGGAAATCTTTTGATTTAAAAGAATTTAAAAATCTTTTGAATTCTCGACATGGTCTATAGTTTAGCTATAAGGGAGGAAGCTCTTGGAGATGTATCAAATGGGTATTTGTGGTATTAAGAAAGACAAGAAGGGTTAGGGAATCGATTTGTATCAGAAGTTTACGATTCGTTAGATTATATAGAAAAAAATCCATTACATTATCAAATTAAAAGAAACCCATACAGGGAAGGGGTTTTAAAAGTATTTCCGTTTGTAATTGTTTATGAGGTTGTTAGAGATATAATTATAGTATATGCCGTTTTTCCTACGAAAGATAATCCATTTAAAAAACTTCAATTTTAAATAACTAAAAAACAAAATAATTTGATTTTCTTTTTTAGTTTGGAAGAGTTTGACTGTGTAAATTTAATTCTTGTAAAATCTCTCAATTTTGTAGATAACAAAGTATTAAGGATGGTGGAGTTTGAATTTAAATATAGTTTTCTAATTAATTTTTATTAATGAATTTTCTAGTAGGGGTATTTTTTTTAATTGTTGGTGCGAGAGAATTTTACTTATCTATTATGAATTTAAAACAAGAGGATAGATCTTTAAATGAATATGAGTATGATTCAGGGACAACGAAATTAAAGGGTATTTTTATTGGTTTAATTTCTTTGCTCTTAGGTATTGTTATATTATTTTCTGAGATTTTTTTAGATGGAATTCAATGGTAATTTTTTTACTATTTACCTATATATTGACATTTAGTGAAATCCTAATGAAAATTTATATGAAGCTATATAAAAAAAGCTAGATAAGAATAGAAAAGTTGCTTGCTAATTCACAATGACATCATAAGATATTAACAAAGTAAATAAGTTTTAGTTAGCATGTTGGTTTCATGTTGTTATAACTGTTTTAAAAAGGTTATTATTAAAGTAGGGCTAAGCAGTCGTTATTATTGAATTTTTGATTCGAGTAGCAATGCGATCTCCAATTGAGTTTTAGATGACATAAACGACTGTTTGTTATAAAATATTTTAGTGTCTTGTTATGATTAGCTGAACCGAATACTTTATTATTCTATTCAAGAGAATACATCAATAGTTTTTACAAAGATTGTGATATATCAGTTTTAAATGACTTTATTGTTTTTTATAACTTTAAAGCATTAGTGATTGAACGGTATGTTTGAGTTCTTTTGAGGTACGAAAAAAACGAGTAGTGAAAGCACGACCCTTGCGGTAATGCCCAAAAACAACTACTAAACGGTTTTATTTTTTTTAGACATTTTTCTTTGAAACGTAATAAGCAGCGATGGAAGAATGATAAGGTTAGACAACATGGCAAATAATAGAGTAATAGAAACCAATCCGCCTAAAGCTTTGGTACCTCCAAAACTAGAAATTATAAAGACCAAGAAACCAAAAAACAATACAATTGATGTGTAAAACATACTGATACCTGTTTCTTTTAATGCCTTGTATACAGATTTACGAATTTTACCTTGGCTGTCTTGTAATTCTTGTCTGTATTTGGCTAAAAAGTGAATGGTATCGTCTACAGAAATACCAAAGGCAATACTAAACACCAAAATAGTTGAGGGTTTTAAAGGAATGCCTAAATACCCCATAATTCCTGCGGTTAACAACAATGGAAATAGGTTAGGGACTAATGATATTAATACCATTTTGTAGTCTTTAAAAAGTGAACCTATAAATAACGAAATTAAAACAATAGCCAAGCCTAAAGACACGGTAAGGTTGTTAATTAAATAATTGGTTCCTTTTACAAACACAAGAGCTTTACCGGTTAAGGAAACATTGTATTTTTTAGCTGGAAATTGATCGTCAATAATAAGTTGTAGCCTTTGTTGAATTTGTTCCATACGCTCGGTACCAATATCTTTCATAAAAGTAGTAATACGTGCGTATCTTCCGCTTTTATCTACCATATTGTTTAAGGCATTGCTATTACCACCAGAGTTTTTAGCATAGCTTAAAATAAAGTTTTTTTCTTGCGATGTAGGCAAGGCATAGTATTCTGGATTACCATTGTAAAAAGCTTGTTTAGAATATTTAACCAAGTTATTGATAGATATTGGTTTGGATAGCTCTGGTATTTTAAGAATTTCTTGTTCTAGTTTATCAATTCTTTTTAAAGTAGCTAGTTTCATAACACCATTTTCTCTTTGGGTGTCTACTAAAATTTCTAAAGGTAAAATACCTCCAAATTCTTTTTCAAAAAACACAATATCTTTATAAAACTGAGTTTTTTTAGACATGTCTTCTATTAAACTTCCAGATACTTTTATTTTATAAGCACCTACAAGGGCTACAAGGGTAAGTAAAAATGTAACTAAATACACATATTTCTTTTTGTAACGTACAATACGTGTCATTCCGTTAATAATACCATCGGCCCATTTTTTATCTAAATGTTTTAAGTGCTTTGCTTTAGGCAATGGCAAATAACTATACATAACGGGTATTAAACAGATAGATAAAATAAAAATACCTAAAATACTTACGGAGGCAATAACACCAAATTCTTTTAAAATTTGACTTTTTGTAAATACAAACGTTGCAAAACCTGCTGCGGTAGTAACGTTGGTCATTAACGTAGCGTTACCAACCTTGGTAATTACCATTTGTAGTGCCTCTGCTTTGTTAGCATGCTTTTTAATTTCTTGTTGGTATTTATGAATTAAAAAAATAGCATTGGGTACGCCAATTACAATAATTAAAGGTGGAATTAATGCGGTTAAAATAGAAATTTTATACGCAAACAAGCCCATAAGTCCAAAAGACCATAGTACACCCATTACAACAACAGTAAGTGTTACAAAAGTGGCTCTAAAGGATCTGAAAAATAAAAAGAATATTAACCCTGTAACTCCTAAACCTAAAGCCACAAACATTCCCATTTCTGATTTTACACTTGCAGCATTCATACTACGAACATAAGGCATACCCGAAACTCTAACTTGTAGGTTGTTGTCTTTGTTAAATTTATGAATAAGGGGGTTGAACGTATTTTTTATAAAGTCTGAACGTCTTTTTGTATTGACAACTTCTTTGTCTATGTAAACAATAGTCTGCAAAGTTTCGCTTTGCTTGTTAAATAGTAAATTATCGTAAAAGGGAAGGTTGTTAAATAGATGATTTTTAATGCTATCTATTTCTGTTTGTTTAAAGCTTGTTTTTTGAAATAGAGGTTGTAATTCAAACTTTTGAAGTGCGGTGTTTTTTTTAAGTTCTTTTATGTTCGAAAAAGAAATTACGCCTTCAATTTCTTGTTTAAAACTGGCAATAGTATCGGCTAGAGCGAGCCAATTGTTAAATTTGGTAACATCTGTAAAAACACTTTTGTCTTGTACGCCTAATACAACAATATTTCCTTCTTCACCAAAAATGTCTAGAAACTTGTCATAGTCAATATTAACATCATTATCTTCTGGCAACAAGTTGGCTTCTTTGTACGAAAATTGTACATGCTTAAATTGTAATGCTAAAGTAATAGTAATAATAGCTAAAAAGAGTAGGGTAGCTATTCTATTGGTAAGTATTGCTTTAGATAAGTTATTCCAAAAATTCATACAGAAGATGATAAAAAAGTAGTGTAGTTAGTCATGTAAAAAGCTATCTAATACAATAATATCAGATAGCTTTTGGAGTATTTTTGCTTGCCGAAAGTTAAACTTTCATGATTTCTGCATCTTTTACGGCGTACAATTCATCAATCTTTTTGATGTAAGAATCTGTTAAGGTTTGAATGTCAGCTTCAGCTCCTTTTTTCTCATCGTCAGAAACTTCTGTTTTTTTAATATCGTTGTTAGAATCTCTTCGGATGTTACGAATACTAATTTTAGCATTTTCTGCTTCAGATTTTGCTGTTTTAGACAGTTCTTTACGTCTTTCTTCTGTTAACGCAGGCACATTTATAATAATGCTTTCTCCGTTATTCATAGGGTTGAATCCTAAGTTAGACAACATAATTCCTTTTTCAATTTCAGGAATCATATTTTTTTCCCAAGGCTGTACCGTAATGGTTTGAGCATCTGTAGTGTTTACATTGGCTACTTGACTTAATGGTGTTTGAGAACCATAATAATCTACCATCACACTTCCTAACATTGCAGGACTCGCTTTACCAGCTCTAATGTTTCCAAATTCTTTTACCAAATGGGCAATGGCATTTTCCATTCCCTCTTTAGCGCTATCTATAATAAATGTAACTTCTTCGTTCATCTTATATATTATTTATCTGTAACTATTGTACCAATATTTTCTCCTTGAATTAATTTTTGAAGGTTTCCTTTAGTATTCATATCAAATACTAATATAGGCAAACTATTCTCTTCGCTTAAAGTAAAAGCGGTAGAGTCCATAATTTTTAAACCTTTGTCTAATACATCTCTGTACGAAATGGTATCAAATTTAGTAGCGTTCGGGTCTTTTTCAGGATCTGCAGTATAAATACCATCTACACGAGTTCCTTTTAAAATAGCGTCTGCTTGTACTTCTATAGCTCTTAATACAGAGGCTGTATCTGTTGTAAAGTAAGGATTTCCCGTACCTGCACCAAAAATAACAACTCTCCCTTTTTCTAAATGTCTAACAGCTCTTCTTTTAATAAAAGGTTCTGCTATTTCTTCCATTTTAATCGCGGTTAACAATCTTGTTTGAACCCCCACAGCTTCAATAGCGCTTTGTAAAGCCATTCCGTTAATACAAGTTGCTAACATTCCCATGTAATCTCCCTGCACTCGGTCCATACCTTGTGCTGCACCAGAAACACCTCTAAAAATATTTCCACCACCAATAACAATTGCAATTTCTAAACCAGTATCTACAGCTGCTTTAATTTCTTCTGCATATTCTGCCAATCTTTTTGGGTCAATACCATATTGATTGTCTCCCATTAAAGCTTCACCACTTAGTTTTAAAAGTATTCTTTTGTATTGCATAGTTGTTTATTAAGTAGTGCAAATATAAAATTTTGAAAGAAAATTATAGAATCTAAAAGATGGTTTCTTTTGTTTTATGCACAAAAAAACCTCTTGATACATCAAGAGGTTTTAGTGTTATTGTATAAAAGTACTGCTTATCCTAAAGTAACTCTAGAAAAACCAACTACTTCTACGTTAGAAGCTGCTACGTATTCTGCAACAGATTTCTTTTCGTCTTTGATGAAGTTTTGGTTTAATAAACATTGCTCTTGGTCTAATGTTGTATTGTCAGAAATGAATCTTTCCATTTTTCCTGGTAAAATTCTATCCCAGATTTTTTCTGGTTTTCCTTCTGCAGCTAACTCAGCTTTTGCAGCTTCTTCAGCTTTTGCTAAAACTTCGTCAGTTAATTGAGACTTAGAAATGTATTGAGGTACGTTTTTTAACGTTTTTCCTAATCTTCCTAATTCAATATTATCTTTTTCGATAGCAGCAATTCTTGCTTCAGTTTCAGCAGCAACAAATGCAGGATCAAAATCGTTGTAAGATAGAGTAGTAGCACCCATAGAAGCAACTTGCATTGCGATATCTCTAGACAATACATCTGCACCTTCAATTGCTTCAGATAAACCTACCAAAGAAGCAATTTTGTTTCCAACGTGAATGTATGATCCAACGTAAGGAGCCTCAACTCTTGTAAAGTCGTTAATTTCTAATTTTTCACCTACAACACCAGTTTGTTCAACTAATTTTTCAGCAACAGTTACACCACCAAAATCAGAAGCTAAAAACTCTTCTTTAGTGTTGCATTTTAATGCTGCAGCTGCTAATGATTTAGCTAAAGCAACAAAATCTTCGTTTTTACCAACAAAGTCAGTTTCACATCCTAATACGATAGAAACTCCTGCAGTGTTGTCTTCGTTTACAACAGAGATAGCTGCACCTTCGCTAGACTCACGGTCTGCTCTTTTTGCTGCCATTTTTTGACCTCTTTTACGTAAAACATCAACTGCTTTTTCAAAATCTCCTTCAGCTTCGATTAAAGCTTTTTTACAGTCCATCATTCCAGCTCCTGATGATTTTCTTAATTTCATCACGTCAGCCGCCTTAATATCTGCCATAGTATTATTTTTTAAATGTTTTTATAAAAATGAACGGTACAAAAATATAAAATATTTGTACCGTTGCATGTTAACTTTTTGTAATTATTTAGCTTCTTCTGCAGCTGGAGCTTCCGTTGCTGGAGCCTCTTGAGCTATAGCGTTAGCAGCAGCTTCTTTACCTGCTTTTCTTTCGTTCAATCCGTTAGCAACTGCTTGCGTAGTTAACGTTAAGATTTTATCGATAGATTTAGATGCATCATCGTTAGAAGGAATTACGAAGTCGATTGGGCTCGGGTCAGAGTTTGTATCAACCATTGCAAAAACTGGAATGTTTAATTTCTTAGCTTCTGCAACTGCAATGTGTTCTTTCTTAACATCAATAACAAATAAAGCACCTGGTAAACGAGTCATATCAGAGATAGAACCTAAGTTCTTTTCTAATTTAGCTCTTTGACGATCGATTTGTAACTTTTCTCTTTTAGATAAAGCGTCGAAAGATCCATCAGTCTTCATTCTATCAATTTGAGACATTTTTTTAACTGCCTTACGGATAGTCACAAAATTTGTTAACATACCACCTGGCCATCTTTCTGTAATGTAAGGCATGTTTACAGCTCCTGCTTTTTCAGCAACAATATCTTTAGCTTGCTTTTTTGTAGCAACAAATAAGATTTTTCTTCCTGAAGCAGCAATTTTTTCTAAAGCAGCAGATG
>JAHDFK010000003.1 GCA_020628175.1 Wenyingzhuangia sp. | reverse complement strand
AATTACTACCTTGCTTGTATATTAATCTTTGTAACGATTATTCAGGACGTCACACTACATTTAAAAGCTGCTTTTGGATGTACTTTTTAAACTTTTTTTATTTGTATTTTTACCCACTCAAATTTCGAATATTAAGATTAAACAAATCATAGCATTATGGCATTAAAAGTTTTTGGACATAAATCTCCAGATACAGATGCAACAGCATCAGCAATCGTATGGGCTTGGTATTTAAGCCAACAAGGAATTGAAGCAACACCTTATGTTTTAGGAACTCCTAATACAGAGGCTTTATTTGTGTTAAAACATTGGGGGTATGAGGTTCCCGAAATTTTAACAGCAGTGTCTAAAGAAGATGAAGTTGTGATTGTAGATACAAACAATCCTGAAGAATTGTTTGAAAATATAAACGAGACCGGAGTTGTTCAGATTATAGATCACCACAAATTGGTAGGGGGTATACAAACAGCTGCTCCAATTGATATTACAATAAGAGCGTTGGCATCTACAGCATCGGTTATGTACTTTATGATGGGGACTGATGAGGTTTCTGATTTGCCAGATGAAATTGCTGGGTTGATGTTGTCTTGTATTTTGTCTGATACATTAGAATTCCGTAGCCCAACGACTACCGAAGATGACAAAGCAATGGCAGCGTATTTGGCACATAAATTAGGAATTGATATTACAGCATATGCAACAAAAATGTTTGAAGCAAAATCTGATATTTCTGTATTTTCTGATGAGGAGTTGATAAAAATGGATAGTAAAAAATACGAAGCAAGTGGAGTTAAGTATCGTGTTTCGGTTTTAGAAACTACTGCGCCTACTATTGTTTTAGATAGAAAAGATACCATTTTAGAGGCAATGGAACTTGTTAAAAAAGAAGAAGCTTTAGATGAGGTTTTGTTGTTTGTTGTTGATATTTTAAACGAAGAGGCTACTTTATTTGTGCCTAACGAAACGGTTAAATCTTTAGCAGAATCTAAATTTAATGCAACAGTAACTAGTGATTTGGTTGTGTTACCAGGTATTGTATCTCGTAAAAAACAAATTATACCTGTTTTATAATTTTTCTGAGATAAAAACGACATAAGTAAAAGCCTCATTTGTTTTCAAATGAGGCTTTTACTATTAAGAGTTGTATATCCCGTTAGAGGCAATTCCGTTTTTTATATGTGCTAAATGGTGTTCGCAATGCCAAGCATAGGAGCCAATAGTTTCATATAAGTTAAAAACAGTACCGTGTTCGGGGTGCGTATATTTACGTTGTAGTTGTGCTTCCGTAAGGTTTTTTAATAGGTAGACCCATTTGGAGTGTAAACTTTCTAAAAGATTTATAGATAGTGTAATATCGTCATTTATTCCGTCAATTATCTCTGCCCATTTTTCTTCAAAATAAGGACGGATCGTAGGATTTTCTTCTGTTAAAGCAAGTTTAAATCGTATGAAACTATTCATATGACTATCTGCACAATGATGTATTACTTGTTTCACATTCCATCCATTAGGTCTGTATAAGTAGTTTCGTTGTTCTTTAGATATATTTTGAGTGATTTGCTTTACTTCAGAAGGAAAATCTTCAATAGTTTTAATCCATTGTTGAACAAGATTTTGATTAGGAAATTTATTTGGTTGATATTTCCCAATCGGAAATTTAAGTTTTTCTAAATTCATTTTTTTTAGAATTTTAAAAAAGCCCGTGTATTTGAGCATCAATTTTATCAATAATTTTACCTAAATCTTCAGGATTGCTAACATAGTCTAAATCATCAATTGTAATAATTAATTTAGGTCCTTTGTCGTACGATGTTATCCAAGCTTCGTAGCGCTCGTTCAATCTACTTAAATAATCAATGTTGATAGAACTTTCGTATTCTCTTCCTCTTTTGTGTATTTGTCCAACTAAAGTTTTAATGTCTGCTCTTAAATATACCAATAAATCTGGTGGTGTTACCAAATTTTCCATTAGCTCAAATAGTGTACTGTAATTTTGAAAGTCTCTATTGGTTAATAATCCCATTGCATGCAAGTTGGGAGCAAAAATTTTAGCATCTTCATAAATGGTTCTGTCTTGAATAATATCTTGACCACTTTGTTGAATTTTTAAAATTTGCTCGAAGCGAGAATTTAAAAAATAGACTTGTAGGTTAAAAGACCAACGTTCCATTTCGTTGTAAAAATCATCTAAATAAGGATTGTCTTCTACACTTTCGAAATGCGCATTCCATTTGTAATGTTTGGCTAATAACTCTGTTAATGTGGTTTTTCCCGCTCCAATATTTCCTGCAATGGCTATGTGCATAATCTTATTTTTTGTTGGTTAAAAGTAATTAATTTTTTGGGATTCGTAGGCTCTTAACTTCGTGGTTATCTAAAAAATATAGATGTGTTTGATTTACAGAGAACTTAGATTTTATACGTCGTGTGATGTTTTTTGTGTTGTTAAATACTCCGTTAGTAGTACTGTAATATATGTGATTGTTGATTGGGTTGAAATCAATAATTGTGTCTTTAGCTGTAATTGAATTAGTTTTTCTTCCAACATAATTGTAGGTAGTAATACTATGTTGGTTGTATAGTGCATATACATTGTTCAAGTCGCTTTTAAGAGTACTAATAGGGTGTCGAGTTGGTAGTGTGGTGAGTTCTACCTTGTTTGTTTTTAAATTGTACAGTTCAATAACGTTGCTTATAGAGTTAAACATCCATAACTTGTTATTGCTGGCATTTGCAATAGTTGTTGTGGTAAAGGGGAGTGTGTGTGTTTCTATAATATTTAATCGATTGTCTAGAACGAGTAATGTTTTGTAATCGGCAAAAAACACAAGTATTTGAAAAGGTGCACTAAGATCTATTTTTGTTGGTTTTCCAAATTGATTAAAAGAATATTCGTATTGTTTGGTAATTGTTTTTTTTATGAGTGTGTTGTTGATAGAGTAGTATATATTATCAAAAGTATCTACTCCCCAAAATGCATCAACATGATTTTGAGCAGTGCAGTTTAAAAACCAAATCAAAAATAAAAATTTGTACATCTGTTTGATAAAAAATGTTTCTTAAAGATAAAAAAAGCATGCTTAATAGGTAGTTAAGCATGCTTTTTTGAGTTTCTATTTATCTATTTAGTCTATAGAAATGGTTCTACTAATCGCTTTTTCGTTAACAGTAGCATTTATTAAGTAGATACCTGCTTTTAAATGCTGATTTCTTAAAGTTCCTCCATTTAAGTTTCTTACAACAACACTGCTTGCGGCAGGATTTGTTTTAATAACTCCATCTTCACTATATACTTTTATAGCACTGTAGTCGGTGTTTCTATCAACAATAGTTCTTGTACGTATTAGTTTGTTGTTGTTTAGTTTCTTTTTAGTGTCGGTTTTAATTCCCTCTAAAATTTCAATCGTAAAAGTTTCGTCTAATTCCGATTTGTTATCGTAAATAGTTGGAATATGAATTGTAGCTTGTGTTTTACCTGCTGGTATAACAAAACTGTTGGTTTTAGGTATTTCTATGTCGTTTTCTATATTGGCAGTAGTTCCCGTAATTTTATAAGTTATTAATACGTCTACTTTTTGTTTTTTGCTAAGTAATACAGTAAGCTCAGCATCTTCTCCTTCTAGTACGGTTTGGTGTTGTTCTTTAGCTACAAAAGCTTTGTAAACTTCTTTGTCAAAGCAATTACACTTGTCTTTTTGCGCAAAGCTAGTTGCTGCCACAAGTAGCGCTACAATTGTTAATTTTTTCATGAGTCTTAGTTTTTTATAAAGGTAAAAAAAATCCCCATCAAATTTAAAATTTAATGGGGATTGATTTTTGATTTATAGACTTTTATAAATTGAAAGCCGTTTTTACTTTGTCAACAAAATCTAGTTTTTCCCAAGTAAATGTTTCAACTTCTATTTCTTTTGTTCCTTCGTAAGGAGATTCAAAAACAACAGTTTTAACTTCTGGAGTACGTCCCATGTGCCCGTAAGCAGCAGTTTCTGTATAAATAGGATTACGTAATTTTAATCTACGTTCTATAGCAATAGGGCGCATATCAAAAATAGAGGCTACAATTTCTGCTATCTGACCGTCGGTCATATCTACAGTACTTGTTCCATAGGTGTTTACAAAAATCCCCATAGGTTCTACTACACCAATAGCGTAAGAAACCTGAACTAAAATTTCGCTAGCTACTCCTGCAGCAACTAAATTTTTAGCAATGTGTCTTGTTGCATAAGCAGCAGAACGGTCTACTTTACTAGGGTCTTTTCCAGAGAAGGCACCTCCACCGTGAGCTCCTTTTCCTCCGTAAGTATCTACAATAATTTTTCTTCCTGTCAATCCTGCATCTCCATGAGGTCCTCCAATTACAAATTTTCCTGTAGGATTGATGTGAAACTTAATGTCATCACCAAATAAAGCTTGAATTTCTGCGTTAAAAGTAGCTTTTACACGAGGAATTAAAATATCTATGATATCTTGTTTGATTTTGGCTAACATCGCAGCGTCTTCATCAAAATCATCATGCTGTGTAGATACTACTATCGCGTCAATTCTTTCGGGTTTGTTGTCGTCAGAATATTGTAACGTAACCTGTGCTTTTGCATCTGGTCGTAAATACGTAATGTCTTTCATTTCTCTACGTAAAGCAGCAAGTTCTTTAAGTAAACGATGAGAGATTTCTAAAGCCAAAGGCATGAAGTTTTCTGTTTCGTTTGTAGCGTAACCAAACATCATTCCTTGGTCACCCGCTCCTTGCTCTTCTTTAGTAGCTCTATCAACACCTTGGTTAATATCTTGAGATTGCTCGTGAATAGCAGATAAAACACCACAAGAATTTCCATCAAATTGGTATTCACCTTTGGTGTAACCTATTCTATTAATGGTGTCTCTTGCAATTTTCTGTACATCTAAATAAGCCTTAGATTTTACTTCTCCAGCCAATACTACCTGACCTGTTGTTACTAGAGTTTCACATGCAACTTTAGAATCTGCATCGTAAGCTAAAAAATGATCAATTAATGCGTCAGAAATTTGATCTGCAATTTTATCTGGATGTCCTTCTGAAACAGACTCCGATGTAAATAAATATGACATATCTATTTGTGTTTATTGTTTAAATATTCAGTGTGCTGGTTGCCTTTGTCGGCTAAAGAAGTAGAAGTTTACTGCTTTAGCCCTTTTAATTTATACAATAAAACATTTGTTTATTGTAAAAGAGGTGGCAATCAGTCAAATCATTCCTCTTTTTGTGCACGCAAAATTATAAAAAAGAATTGATATAATACTTTATAAATAATTTGAATTTTAAAATGCTTAGAAATAGTTCTTGTCTTGTAAGGTATGTGCTTAAATAGTTACTTTAGTAGTAGCTATTAGAATAATTAAGAAACTATAAAATATAAAAGAGATGAGCCAACAATTAGAAACTTCTGCTTTGCATGCAGGCCACGATGTAACAACTACCCAAGGAACTAGAGCGGTACCTATTTACCAGAGCTCATCCTATGTTTTTAATAATACAGATCATGCCGCTAATTTGTTTGCTTTAAAAGAGCTGGGGTATATTTATACACGTTTAAATAATCCTACAAATCAAGTATTGCAAGAGCGTTTAGCAGCTGTAGAAGGTGGTGTAGGTGCTGTTGTATTTGCATCGGGTACTTCTGCCATAGCAACAGGTTTAATGACATTGTTAAGAGCAGGAGATCATATTGTAGCGTCGAGCAGTTTGTATGGAGGTACGTATACCTTATTAAATGTTACTTTGCCTAGATTAGGAATTACAACCACATTTGTTGATGCTTCTAATCCTGAAGAATTTAAAGCAGCAGTTAAAGAAAATACGCGTGCATTTTTTGTAGAATCTTTAGGGAATCCAAAATTAGATGTGTTGGATTTAGAAGCTATAGCAGCACAAGCCAAAGCAGCAGAAGTACCATTTATTGTAGATAATACAGTGGCTTCTCCTGCGTTATTAAATCCAATTAAACATGGAGCTAATTTAGTAATCCATTCGTTAACAAAGTATATTGGTGGACAAGGAAACTCTTTAGGAGGTGCTATTGTAGATGCCGGAACTTTTAACTGGGCAAACGGTAAATTTCCAGAGTTTACAGAGCCTTGTGCAGGGTATCATGGTTTGGTGTATCACGATGCTTTAGGAGCTGCGGCTTTTACTTTTAAATTAATTTTAGAAGGATTACGTGATTTTGGAGGAGCTTTAAGCCCTACAAATGCATTTAATATTATTCAAGGGTTAGAGACATTGCCTGTAAGAATTAAGCAACATAGTGCAAATGCATTGGAGTTAGCTACTTGGTTAGAAACTAAAAAAGAGGTTGCTTGGGTAAATTATCCAGGTTTAAAAAGTAGTAAATACCACACAATGGCTAAAAAGTATTTACCTAACGGACAAAGTGGTTTGGTAACTTTTGGTTTGAAAGGTGGTTTTGAAGCGGCTAAAAAAGTAACCGATGCTACAAAACTATTTTCTTTATTAGCAAATATAGGAGATACCAAATCTTTAATTATTCACCCAGCGAGTACCACGCATCAACAATTAACTGTTGATGAACAAGAAGGAGCAGGGGTAAGTCAAGATTTAATTAGATTGTCAGTAGGTTTAGAAAATATAGAAGATTTAAAAGCTGATTTAGAACAAGCTTTTTCTACTCTATAGTTTTTAAAAATACACAACAAAGCCACCTGTAATAGGTGGCTTTTGTTTTATGATGCTGTTTTGTATTCGGGGTAATGTTCTGAAAGAATATCTTTAGATTTTTTAGGAAGTTGTATAAAAGCAATGTAGAAAAATAAGATTTCGAAACATAGATATATGGCAGTAGCTAGTATAAACCATTTGTTAGGGTCTGTGGTTAACATTGCATTTAAGTTTGCGTTAATTGTGTTTATAGGAATCATAGTAAGATTGAACATGTTAATTAATCCAGCTTTAAAAATAATTTCTTTTAGAAGCCAAGGTTTTGTTTTTTTGAGTTGTTTTTTAAAAACATACATTTTAAAAAAGCATAGTATAACTAAAGTAAAGTGTGTACCATATAAAACAAATATTCCGAAAGGTTGTAGTATAAGTAAATAGAGTATGTAAATAAGTCCAACTGTAGCTGTAATTTTAGGTAAACTAAACCATTCTTTAATATGTCGTAATAATATTCGGAAATATTTTTTTTGTAGTTGCTTTTCTTTTTCAGTTACAACATCGGTAAAGCCGTATATGCCAAATTTTTTATAAGCATTTTGTAAAGCATCTTCAAATGAAAGTGATAAATTGTCAGTCATCATTGTTTCAATATCATTGGCTAAATGATCTACCAATTCAGTTTGTACGTCGTAATATTTTACGAATTTTTTATCCGTAAAAACATATAATTGTTGTATTTGTGTAGCAGATAATTCCATGTTAATGGGTGCTTAATTTTGGTTTCACTAAAAATTGAATCGTAGTTAAAAAGTCTTGTATTTCGTCTAACTTATTTACCGTTTCTTTGGTTCCTACCTCTGTTAATTTGTAATATTTTCTGTTTCGGTTTCCTACTTTTACAACCTCAACACTTAGCAAACCTTCTGTTTCTAATTTATGTAGCGCAGGATAAAGTGCACCCTCAGTAATTTTTAATTCTCCTTTGGTTAACGTTTTTACTTTCTGGGTAATTTCGTAACCATACATTTTATCATGCTCATCCAATAATTTTAGAATTATAGTTTGTAAAAATCCTTTGTATAATTTAGAATTACTCATTTCTTGCTGTTTAGAGATGTTAAATATACATAAAAAAGTTATGCATAAGAAAATTATGTATTGTTGTTTTCAATATAATGTTAGAATTTGTGGAAATTATTTTGTCATACTTCAAAAATAATCACTTAGAATACCTCTATTGTAAAGTCTTTTTGAATGTCTGTAATTACAAATAATGAGAGGTCGATCACCCTAAACTTGATTCAGGCTTGCAACCTAATAACATGATATATAGTAGTTCTGAGATTCCGTATCTAGTGTGGAATGACCTATACAAAGGTTGTAAGTGTAAAAAAGGATGTTTAGAAACTCTTAATTAGCATCTGTTTTTTTATTGAGAAGTTATTTATATCTTTGCAGCAGCTCATTATGTATTGAAGTATGTTATCATGAAAGGTAGAGGGACTAGACCCGTTGACGCCTTAGCAACCCTTTTTAGTGAAAACTAAAATTCATAAAAAGAAGGTGCTACGTTCTACCAACAATTGTTGGATAGATAACCTAGAGCTCATCTCTTACAAAATCAAGATAACTTACGGACAACACAAAATGTACATTCTTTACAGAATGGAATTAATGGGTTATAAATGATTTAGATACATTGAATAAAAGTTTAAAACATAAAACGTTAAAAGATTACACAACATTGGTGGGTGTATATTATGCAAGCTTAGAACTTTCGTACGAAGTTTTTGGTCAGCCACTGCATACAGCACCTATTGTATTGGTAAATCATGCGTTAACAGGTAATTCTGATGTTGCAGGAGAACATACAGGTTGGTGGAAAGGAATTGTATCCAAAGGCAATTTGGTAGATACAGACAAATACACCATACTTTCTATTAATATTCCGGGTAATGGTTACGATCATAAACCCGAAAATTTGATAGACGATGTGAAAAGTTTTACTGCTAGAGATGTTGCACAGTTATTTGGTTTGTTGTTACAGGAGCTAGCTATAACCAAGGTGCATGCAATTTTAGCGGGGTCGTTAGGCGGAGGTATTGCTTGGGAAATGGCAGTGTTATTTCCAGATTTGGCAGAGTATTTAATTCCGATAGCTTCGGATTGGAAAGCGACAGATTGGATTTTGGCGCATAACAAAGTACAAGAGCAAATTTTAGCAAACTCTAAAAAACCTGTACACGACGCACGCATGATGGCGATGTTATTTTACCGAACGGCAGCCTCTTTTAAAGAAAAATTTAACAGAACGCAAAACGAAGCCTTAGGAATTGCAAATGTAGAAAGTTGGTTGCTACATCATGGGTACAAACTAGAGCAAAGGTTCGAGTTAAAGGCCTATCGTATGGTAAATCATTTATTAAGTACGTTAGATATTACAGAAGGGCGAGGTACTTTTGAGGAGGTAGCGCAAAAAATAAAAGCTAAAATTATTCAAATAGGAATAGATTCTGATTTCTTTTTTGTGCCTGAAGAAAATCGAGAAACACACGAGTTATTAAAAACAACAGGTGTACCTTCGGTTTATAAAGAAATAACTTCTATCCATGGACATGATGGATTTTTGGTAGAAGATGAGCAGTTAAAAGAATTATTAAAAGACGTTTTTTAATCGTTACAAACATCCATAAAAGATGAAAGTATTAAAATTTGGAGGAAAATCATTAGCCAACGGAGAAGGGATAAAAAGCGTTATTTCTATTCTTTTAAACAAAATAAAAGCTAACGAAGAAATTATTGTTGTTGTTTCTGCAAGAGGAAATGCAACTAACGAGTTGTTAGAGTTATTAGAAAGTGCAAAAAAAGGAGAGGCTTATAAAGATACTTTTGAGGTTTTTAAAGAATATCAACTTGCACCTTACCCTTCGGTAGATTTTTCGGAAGAGTTTACCTTTTTAGAAAAAATATTCGAGGGCGTAAACTTGTTAGAAGATTACAGCCCGAAAATAAAAGATTTGGTAACTGCTTACGGAGAATTGTTGGCAGGAAAATTGGTTACAGCATTACTACAAAGCCACAAGGTAGTTGCACAGTATACAGATTCGCGTAATTTATTTAAAACAGATAACGTTTACGGAGCAGCCACGTTGCTAGAAGATATTACGGAAGACAATACAAAAAAGTATTTTTCGAATTTAGATTTAACAACAACCGTACCTGTTGTAACAGGATTTGTTGGTGCGAGTTTAGATGGAGAAACAACCACAATTGGATTGAATGGAAGTAATTATTCAGCCTCTTTAATAGCAGGGTGTTTAAATGCAGAAGAGTTAGAAAATTACACAATTGTAAGTGGTATTTATACCGCAAATCCGTTGTTGGTTTCCAATGCCAAAAAAATAGACCATTTGTCTTTTAACGAAGCAAATGAACTGGCGAATTTAGGAGATAATGTATTAGATGCGAAAGCTATAATTCCTTTGGTAAAAAAGAATATTTCTTTACGTATTTTAAATACCTTTGAGCCCGAAAGTTTAGGAACTTTAATTAATGCAAATCAAACGTCTAAAAAAGGAATTAGAGCCATTTCTGTTCAAGAAAATATGGCGCTTGTAAGTTTAGAAGGTAGAGGTTTGTTAGGTAAAGTAGGTATAGATGCACGTTTGTTTACAGCTTTGCAAAAAGAAAATGTAAGCGTGGGTATTATATCTCAAGGTTCATCAGAGCGAGGAATTAGTTTTGTGGTAAGCGGTAACGATGCACACAAGGCAAAAGATGCTTTAGGAAACGAGTTTAACCTAGATTTTTTAAGTAATGATATTAATAAAATAACCATTACACGAGGAGTTGCTGTTGTTTCTATTTTAGGAAACTCATTGAGTTCTTTTAAAACATCGTACACAGCACTTGTAAATAATAATATTAAGCCGTTATTAATAAATAACACGGTAACAGGAAATAATGTTTGTTTAGTAATAGACAATAAAGAATTAAGAAAAGCAGTAAATGTAATGCACGGAGAGATATTTGGAATAGCTAAAAAAATAAACATAGCTGTATTTGGAGTAGGTTTGGTTGGAGGAACTCTGATCAAACAAATATTAGAGAGCAAGAAAAACATTTTAAAGCGTAAAGGGATAGATTTAAATGTGTTTGCTGTTGCAAACTCTAAAAAAGTTCTTTTAAATGCAGAGGGAGTTGCTACTACTTGGAAAGATGATTTGCAAACCACAGGAGTTGCCTACAATGGTATTACAGAAATTGTACAGTTTGCTAAAGAAAATCATTTAGGAAATTTAATAGCGGTAGACAATTCTGCGAGTGCTGCCATGACAGAAAATTATATTCCGTTAATAGAAAGCGGATTTAATTTAGTGTCGTCTAATAAAATAGGAAACACGATGTCGTTACAATTTTACAACGATTTGCGTGTTGCTCTTATTCAGAATAGAAAACAGTATTTATACGAAACAAATGTAGGAGCAGGTTTGCCATTAATTGATACAATTAAATTGATGCATGCTTCTGGAGAAAATATTACACGTATTAAAGGAGTGTTTTCAGGAACTTTAAGTTATTTGTTTAATAACTTTTCGGCAAAAGAGGAGAACTTTAGCGATATATTAAAAGCTGCAGCTGATCAAGGATTTACAGAGCCAGACCCGAGAGAAGATTTAAACGGAAACGATGTTGGACGTAAGTTGTTGATTTTAGCACGTGAGCTAGATTTGCAAAACGAGTTAGAAGATGTAAACATCCATAACTTGATACCAGAACATTTACGAGAAGGAGATACTGCTTCGTTTTTAAATAGTTTGGGTGATTTAGATCCGATTTATAAAGAAGTAAAAGAAAAGCAAGAACCCGGACATGTGTTACGTTACATAGGTGATTTACATGGAGATTTAGCTTCTGATAAAGGGATTTTAGAAGTAAAGTTAGTTTCTGTACCTAATGACTCTGCCTTAGGCCAGGTAAAAGGAGCAGATTCTATTTTTGAAATTTATACAGAATCGTATGGGGAGCAACCTGTAGTGATACAAGGAGCTGGAGCCGGAGCAGAAGTAACTGCGCGTGGTGTGTTTGGAGATATTATGCGTTTGACAGAATTAGAATTGTAAGAACTGTAAAAAGCACCCTGTGTTTGATATTTTAATACAACAGAAATAGCTTGCTGAAATTTCTGTAGAAATGACTAGTAAAGAAATGAACGAGAATAAAAATAAAAACTTCGAAACCCTTGCGGTTCGTACTCAAGCCGAAACAACTCAGTTTTCTGAACACTCTGTTCCTTTGTACTTAACATCGGGATTTGTATTTGAGGATGCTGAAGAAATGAGAGCTTCTTTTGCAGAAGAAAAAGAGCGCGATTTGTACAGTAGATACAGCAACCCAAATACGAACGAATTTATAGAGAAAATTTGTTTGATGGAAGGTGCTGAAGATGGTTTTGCCTTTGCTTCTGGAATGGCAGCAGTATATTCTACGTTTGCAGCGTTGTTAAATGCTGGAGATCATATTGTGTCTGCAAGTTCTGTTTTTGGAGCTACGCATGGTTTGTTTACAAAGTATTTTCCGAAATGGAATATAGAAACAAGTTATTTTAATGTTGATGAGGTAGACAAAGTAGAAAGTTTAATACAACCCAATACTAAGTTTATTTATGCAGAAACGCCAACAAACCCTGGAGTAGATGTTTTAGATTTAGAGTACTTAAGTAAAATTGCAAAAAAACACGGAATTTTATTAATTATAGATAACTGTTTTGCTACGCCGTATTTACAAAACCCTATAAAGTTTGGTGCTGATTTAGTAATACATTCTGCAACAAAACTAATAGACGGACAAGGACGTGTGTTAGGAGGAGTAACAGTAGGTTCTAAGAAGTTGATACGAGAAATATATTTATTTTCTCGATTAACAGGACCTTGTATGAGTCCGTTTAATGCCTGGGTGTTGTCTAAATCTTTAGAAACATTAGCGGTAAGAGCAGATAGGCATTGTGAAAATGCTTTAAAATTGGCTACGTTTTTAGAAAGTCATCCTAAAGTAAAATGGGTAAAGTATCCGTTTTTAAAATCGCATCCGCAATACAAAGTTGCTAAAAAGCAAATGAGACTAGGAGGAAGTATTGTTGCTTTTGAAGTAGAAGGTGGTGTTGATGGTGGTAGAAACTTTTTTGACAATATAAAAATGTGTTCACTATCTGCAAACTTAGGAGATACAAGAACCATTGTAACCCACCCAGCAAGTACAACACATGCTAAGGTTGAGCCAGAAGTTAAAAAAGCAGTTAATATAACCGATGGAATGGTACGCTGTTCTTTAGGTTTAGAGCATATAGACGATATAATAGCAGATATACAACAAGCTTTAGAAGCGTCGTAATAGCCAAACCGAGTTTTATAACTCGGTTTTTTTGTGTACTTTATTAAAACTTTTCTCGTTTACCAGGGTCTAAGTATATAAAGGATGTATTTTGAAACAAAAAGAAACCGATTTTATATCAAAATTGTTAAGCAATCGTCATAGAGAACGTGCTTTTAGTCAGTTGTTAGATCAATATCAAGAGCGTTTGTATTGGCATATCAGAAAGTTGGTGGTTACTCACGAAAATGCAGATGATGTTTTGCAAAATACATTTATAAGGATTTATAAAAGTTTACCTAATTTTAAACAAAATAGCTCTTTACATACTTGGATGTATAGAATAGCGTATAATGAATCGTTAAGATTTCTAGAAAAAAATAAAAAAGAGTTAAATAGTTCTGTTGCTGAGTTACATGAAAAACATCTAAAAGATTTATTTGCTAGTGAGTATTTTAATGCAAACGAAGTAACAACTAAGTTGCAAAAAGTATTGTCATTGCTTTCTGAAAAAGAAAGAAATATATTTCAAATGAAATATTACGACGATTTAAAGTTTAGAGAAATATCAGAAATATTAACACTAAAAGAAGGAACAGTAAAAACACTTTACTACAAAGCAACAAAATTTGTAGAAACTCAAATTATTCAAATTCAATTAGTGAATTAATTAAATAAAAGATGGAAGCAAAAAAAATAAATAATAAAAATACAGTATCTGAATTAACAGATTTGCATAAAGAAGATATGGGGTATCAACTCCCAAAGGATTATTTTAAAAAATCAAAAAATGAGATACTCAGTCAAGTGAAAGATCAAAAGAAGGTAATTTCTATCAAGCCACAAAAATGGATGTTATTTGCTGCGGCTTCTGTGGTAATCTTATTGTCAATATCAGTATTTAACTATAGGTCTCGTGTTAACAATATTTTGCCTTCATCAGAACGAATAGCTATGCTAGACGAGGAGAGTGAGGCACTGATTACATCTTTATTAATCTTAGAAGAAGAAACAGATTTGATTGATGAATATATCGATCATCAAATTTTAGAAGGTTTGTAAATTTTTCATCAACAACTTAAAAATAAGGAATGGTTTTATAATTATTCCTTATTTTTTTAAATACATATTTATGAGTCTCTACACAAATAACCTTTGGAGTCGTCATTCTATACTTTCGTTTTTACTTCTATGTATTTTGTAAATCAATATTTTATACTGTAGGAGAAGATCAGTTTAAAGGAGATGAACTCTTAATTATTAGTGATTACGAATATTTTTTTTTAAAAAAAATAAAACTTTTATAAAGTATCTAGGTCTAAGTATATAGAACGTTCCATTAAATAATTTTAAAAACAGTATAAATATGAAATCTTTAAAAAAAACATTATTAGTTGGGTTGGTAGCTTTTTTAAGTATGAATACAGTTAATGCTCAAGAAGTTGTAGAAACTCCAAAAGAGAACATTTTAACAGATGCTCAAAAAGAACTGCTAAAAGCAAGAAGAGAAACCATCAAGGCCAATAAAGAGGCTTTTAAAGCTACTTTAACCGAAGAGCAGTTAGCTATTTTAGAAAACAAAGAACTAACAAAAAGAGAAAGAAAAGAAGCGTTAAGAGCTAGTTTAACTGAAGAGCAAAAATCAGTAAGAAAAGCTAATAGAGAATCAATAAAAGAAGCTAGACAGGCTTTTAGAGAAACGTTAACAGATGAGCAAAAAGTACAAATGAGAGAAAGACGAGCTGCTGTTGGAGAAAGAGGAAGAAAGCCTAGAAGACAAATGAAACAAAGGTTAGAGCGTATGAGAGAAAATAGAAGAGAATTACGTGAAAAAATAAAATCAAACAGAGAAGGAGCAGAAGCTGATATGTAATAGTTTACATAAAGTAAAAAAGTGATTGGAGATATTCAATCACTTTTTTGTGTTTCCATTCTATGTATGATCATGAAAAGCGATTTCTAGATCATGTTGAGTGGGAAAAATGCTGATTTAAATAATGTTGTAAAAAAAGAATGATGTATAATATTAAAGTTTTTTTGTTGAGTTTTTTCTGTTTTGGTGTACTGAATGCCCAAGTAGAAAACAATGATAAAAGTAGCGAGGTAGATGAAATTTTAGATGATTTATTTTTGGAGGATGAAGAAGTAGAAAATAATTCAGAAGAAGATTTGTTGTTACTATTATTAGAGGAGGAAAAGGAATTAGATCAGTTGATAAGTGGAGGTACAAAGTTTAAATTTCTTTATTTTTCTGTGGATTATAATAGTGATACCTACTTTTCTGGAAGAGATATCGGTATTGATCAGTACAATTTAAGGCCACAAATAACGTACATGAATTCTAAAGGATTTTATAGTAGTATTTCTGGTATTTATTACAGTCAATTTGATCCTAATTGGGATTTTACTTCAGTTTCTTTAGGTTATGGAAAGAGTATTGGTAAGAAAAAACAAATTAGACTAACAGCTAATTATTCAAGATACTTTTATAGCCAAGGAGTAGAGAATCCTTTTAAAAATGCAATTGGTTTAGGAGTTGGAATTAAGAATAAAAAGAGAAATTTAGGAACTAGATTATCTTTAACAACCTCTTTTGGTGATGAAACATCGTATCAATTGTCCTCAACTAATTTTGCAAGATTTAAAATTTTTAAAAATAAAACGACAAGCTTGTATTTTAGACCTATGATAAATATAACCATGGGGAATCAAATTTATTTTAGAGAATCGGGAACAGTATTGATAGATAATGAAGAGTTTGTTGATTATGAGGAGATTGATACTTTTAGTTTGATCAACACTCAAATTAATTTTCCTCTACAATTAAATTACAAAGATTTTGATTTTGAGTTGGGATACAATTATAATGTTCCACATAATATAAGTCAGAGTAGTTTTACATACAAAAACACAGGTTTCTTTAATTTTTCTGTAGGCTATTTATTAGATTTTTAAAATTAGAAAAAGTGATTATATCTTACGAATTTAATTACAGCCTAAATTTAGTATCTTCGTTAAAAATGATGTAGTTGAAGGAGAAAATATACTTATCACCCCCGGATTTAAAAGGAAATGAGCAGGCTTTGTTACAGCATGTTTTTGCTAGTAATTGGATTGCACCTAGTGGTCCGATGTTAGCTGAATTCGAAATCGCTGTTGCTGCGTATGTAAAGATACCTTATGCAGTGGCCTTAAATTCTGCAACAGCCGGTATACATTTAGGATTACAGGTGTTGGGGGTGAAAAAAGGAGATAAGGTATTGTGTGCTACATTTACGTTTGTAGCGTCTTTAAATCCAATTCGCTATGTAGGAGCTGAACCTGTTTTGATAGATGCTGAGGTAGATAGTTGGAATATATGCCCTGAGTTATTAGAAAAAGCAATTGTAGCCGAAATAGCTAAAGGACAAAAACCGAAAGCTTTGGTTTTGGTACATGGTTATGGAATGCCTGCAAAATTAGACGAGATTTTAAAGATTACAAAAGCGTACGGTATATTGGTGTTAGAAGATGCTGCATCGGCATTAGGAGCAACTTATAACGATCAGTTTTGTGGTACTTTTGGAGATGTGGGTGTGTTTTCTTTTAATGGAAACAAAATAATTACCACTTCTGGAGGAGGTATGTTGGTTTCGAAACAAGAAAAATACATTGAACAAGCTTGTTATTTAGCAAGTCAGGCTAAAGAAAATACGACGGATTACCAACATCATGTTGTAGGTTATAATTATAGACTGAGCAATGTTTTGGCGGCGATAGGTGTTGGTCAATTAGCGTATTTGCCAAGTTTTATTCAAAAACGAAGAGCGAATAATGAGTATTACAAAACACGGTTGCAAAAATTAGGAGTTCTGTTTTTAGAGGAGCGTGCTGGTATGTATAGTAATTATTGGTTAACAAGTGTGTTGTTTCACAATTTTGAGCAGAGGGAAGCCGTGCGTGAAATTTTAGAAAGTAACACCATAGAAAGTCGCCCTTTGTGGAGACCTATGCATCAACAAAAAATGTACGAAAAAGCTATTTTCTATAAAAATGGTACAAGTGAAGATTTGTATGCAAGAGGCTTGAGTTTGCCTAGTGGTACTTCTTTAACAACCCAAAATTTAGATAGAATTTGCACGCTGATAGAAACAGTGCTTGTGTAGTTTTATAGCTTGTTTTTAAGAGTAACGTCTAGCTGATTGAAAGGGATTTGTATATTTTTTTCTTGAAAAGCTTTGGCAATTTGAATTCTGATATCACTTTTTATTTTTTCGGCACCAAATATATTTTGTGTAAAAAACAGCAACGTAAAATCAATAGACGATGCGCCAAAATCGGATATTAAAACGGTAGTTTCGTCGAGTTTTATAACTTCTGGATGATTGTTTGCACACTTTGTAAGTGTGTCTATAACTAACGAAACATTGCTACCATAGGCAACACCAATATTTATTTTAAAACGCGTTTTGGTTTCGTGATGACTCCAATTGATAACTTTGTTTGTGGTGATTAAAGAGTTTGGAATAATAACAGAAATATCGAGTCTATTAATTGCTTTTGAAGTTCTAAGACCTATGTGTTGTATTTTTACAATATCGTTGTCTACTTCTAAAATATCGCCAACCCGTGTGGTTCCTTCAAATAAAAGAATCAATCCAGATATAAAGTCGTTAAAAGTTTGTTGTAACCCTAAACCAATACCTACTAATAAAGCGGCAGAACCTGCTAAAATTAGTTTTACATCAATACTTAAACTTTCTAGAATTAAAATAATAGCTAAGGTCCAAAAAAAGTAAGAAGTTATTTGAATCATAGCATACGTATTGGCGTTGTTATGTTCGTTAAAACTTCTTTTTTTGATGAGTTTTGCACTTCCCCAAACAAGAATTTTTGTGGCTACAAAAATTAAAAAAACAATAAGAATATTGTATATTTTAATAGTGTGATTTCCTGCATGAATGAGTTCGAAATCTAGAAAATTACTGATTTTATCCATGAATATTTTTTTGTTTAAAGATAGGAAAGCTTTTTAAATAGTAACAATTTTAGAATAATAGACTTATCCACCAATGGCTATCATACTTCTGTTGGTATTTCTTAAGTTGTCAGAAGTAAACTTGTCTTGCGTATCCATACCTCCACGAACTTTCTTTTTAGATTGTACGGCAATACGTATAGGCTGTTCAATATTTCCGTTTTCGCGAAGTGTTTGTATTAGGTTGGTTTCACCATTAGAAAACAAACAGTTCTTTAGCATACCATTGGCTGTTAAACGTATTCGGTTGCAACTGTCGCAAAAAGGATTGGTAACGGTGCTAATAATAGCAAAACTACCTTTTGCATTTTTTATTTGGTAATTTTTAGAAGTGTCGTTAGGTGCATCTTGGAGTTTTAGAACTTGCTCTGTTCCAAAATGTGCTATAGCTTTGTCTAAAATAGTTTGCAGAGATACTAACTTTTCAAGGTTCCAACGATTTCCATCAAAAGGCATGAATTCTATAAAACGAAGGTTTAAATTGTGGTTTTGCGTGAATTTAATAAAATCAATAATTTCATGATCGTTGGTCTTTTTCATCAACACACAATTTAGCTTTACCTTAAAAAAAGGATCGTTTGTAAAGGTTTCTATGTTTTTGAGTACTCTTTCAAAATCTTTACGACGTGTAATTTGATTGAATTTCTCTTTATCAAGCGAATCAATACTAATATTTATTTTTTGAATGTTACAGGCTTTAAATACCTCTATATATTGATCTATTAAGACACCATTGGTTGTAATAGATAGTTCTACAGGCAGTGTTGCCAATTGTTTTAAAATAATTTGTACATCTTTTCGCACCAAAGGTTCTCCACCAGTTATTCTTATTTTGGTAACTCCTAGTTCTACAAATTTTTGGGCAACAGTAAAAATCTCATCATAGGTCATAATATGATGTTTCGGAGATAGCGCAATACCTTCTGCAGGCATACAATAGGTACATCTAAAATTACATCTTTCTGTAATAGAAATACGTAAATAAGTATGCGTTCTATCAAACGAATCGGTTAATATGTTGCTGCTACTATAAATAGTTTTTAAATTTAAATTAGTGTCTTTCTCCTTTTAAAACTCCATAAATGTGGAGAATAGCAGGGAAAATAGCTTGCATAGATTCTTCGGCTCCTTTGGTAGAACCTGGAAGTGCTAAGATAAGCGTATTGTTTAAAATTCCAGCAACACTTCTAGAAAGCATTGCATATGGAGTTCTTTCTTGTCCGTAACTTCTAATGGTTTCTTCAATTCCAGGAATTCTTCTTTCTAACAAAGGAAGCAAGGCTTCGGGAGTTACATCTCTAGGCGATAATCCTGTACCTCCGGTATATATTACAAGGTCAAAATCTTTTTGACTATTGCTAATTGCTTTGTCTTGAATGATGTCTTTTTCGTCAGGAATAATTGTGTATTCACCAATACTAACTTCACAGGCTTTCAGTTGTTTGATGATTTCTTTACCAGCTTTGTCTTCTTTAATACCTGCAGAAATGGTATCAGAACACACAATAACAGAGGCCTTTAAGCCTTTACCTGTTTTTTTATGAAAGGTAGATTTTCCTCCTCTTTTTTCTAAGAGTTTGATGTTTCCTATTTCAACGTGTTTGTCAATAGGTTTTAGCATATCGTACATGTTTAAAGCTACGACACTTGCTCCATGCATAGCTTCTACCTCTACACCTGTTTTGTATATGGTTTTTACGGTCATTAAAATGGTAATCTCTAACTCGTTAATCACATATTCAACACCTGTATATTCAATGGGTAGCGGATGACAATCGGGTAATAAATAAGGAGTTTGTTTGATACCTAACAAACCTGCGGCTCTACTCATTTCAAAAACATCTCCTTTAGGAACAGTTTTGTTTTGAATTGCATCAATAGTTTCTTGCTTGCTAACAATTACCACAGCCTGTGCTGTAGCCGTTCTTAGTGTAACGCTTTTGTGTGTAATATCTACCATATTGGTTGTACTGTGTGCTTTAGCTATTTACTTTCCATTGATGACTCTCGTCTTCAAAAATTTCTTTTCCAAAAATAGGGCTTTCAGCTTTAATTTTTTCTACTAAATATTCTAAAGCTTTCATAGCTTCTTTTCTTCTAGGAGATGATACGAAAACAAATAAGCAAATTTCACCTGCTTTAACTGCACCTAAGCTATGGTAAATATGCATACAGGTTAAATTAAATTTGGCAAAAGTAGCTTCTCTAATCTCGTCAAACTTTGTGTTGGCCATTTCTTCGTAAGCTGTGTAGTCTATAGCGCTAACAGTTTTGTTGTCTATAACATCTGCTCTAACCTGACCTAAAAAAATATCATGTGCGCCAATGGTAGTTTTGGTTTGGTGTTTTTCTATAGAATTAGCTATAAAGCTTGGAGTAATAGCTCCTTGTACAAAAACACTTTTTTTCTTTTTGCTCATAGATATTTATGTTGAATAGATTGTATGTACAAATATAATCATCCTCCTGCAAATGGAGGTAAAAAAGCCAATTCATCTCCGTTATGAATCACAGTTGTTTTAGCAACAATATTTTGATTAAGTGCAATATTGTAGCTCATTTTTTTTAATTCGGGATACTTATGTAGAATAGAAGTTTCTAAAGACTGAATATCGTTATTTTGGCTTTCAAAAGTTAAGGTTTCTTCTTGCTTGTGTGTCTGCTCGGTAAGCATTCCAAAATATTTTACAGTAATTAGCATATGTTGTACTTTTCTATGTCTTTAGGTGTATTGATATTTACAATTTTAGGTTGAATTTCTTCGGGAGCATCAATAGTTTTGTGTTGTAACTGCTTTACAACAAAACGTAATTTTTGAATTTTGTTTTTGAGTGCTAGTTTAAATATACTCAAACTTTTTTTATGGTAAAGAGCGATGAGTGGTGTTGTTCTAAAATTACAACAAAATTGTACAATCTCGTATTTTGCATTTTTTTGTTCAAGTAGGAGGTTTAAAACTTCTGCATCTACTTTTGGAGAATCGCAACTAATGATAAAACTATAGTCCGTTTTACTGGCTTTTAACCCTGTGTAAACTCCAGCAACGGGTCCGTAATTGTCTATGTTGTCGGGTATTCTTTTTACACCAAAATTATCATAATCTTCATTGTTACTTATAATAATAATTTCGTCTACAAAAGGGGTTAAGTTGTCTATAATATTTTGGGTAAATGTTTTACCATCTAATAGCAGATGTCCTTTGTCTGTCCCCATTCTAGAGCTTTTTCCTCCGGCTAGAATTATACCTGTAACATTTTTTGACATAACAATTTTACTTTTAGTTGATAAGATACGTGCTAACTACGGTACCTTTTTCTACTATTTGTGCATTTTCTTTTAAATAAACCAAAGCATTTGCGTTGGAAAATGTATTTAACATAGCCGAACTTTGGCTAGTTAATATTTCTACATGTGTACTTGTAGCATAGGCTTTTAAAAACTCTCCTCTCGATCCTTTTTTTACGTATTGGTTTTGTAATACCAAATCAACCGTTTGTGCTTTGTAGTTTGGATTGCCTATGAATTTTTGCAAAGCAGCTTCTATGTATATGTAAAAGCAGGTTAGTGCAGAAGCAGGATTACCTGGAAGTGCAAAAATATTAGTGTTGTTGTTTTTTCCGTAAAAAAGAGGTTTCCCAGGTTTTTGCTTTATTTTATAAAATATTTGTTCTGTATTCAGTTCTAAAAGTGCTTTACCCACAAAGTCATAATCACCTACAGATATACCTCCAGAAATCAATACAAAATCATTGTTGTTGATGGCTTGCTCTAACTGTGTCTTTGTAGCTTGATAATTGTCTTTTACTTTAAAAGTTTCTATGTGGTGAAATCCTTTTTTAACTAATGCAGCTTGTAGCATAATAGCATTGCTCTCGTAAATCTGTCCAAATTCTAATTTTGTTCCAGGAGTTGCCAATTCGTTACCTGTAACGACAATGGCAATTTTAGGTTTTTTACAAGCTTCAATAGTTGTAATTCCTAACGTAGTCAAAAAACCAATTCCTGCGGCATTTAATTTGGTGTTTGCTTTTAAGGCAATATCTCCTTTCTTTATCTGCTCTCCTTGCAAACGAATGTTTTTGTTTGGCGTTAAAACATCGTTAATTGTTAAAATACCATCTTGTACAGATGTATTTTCTTGCATAATTACTGCATTGGCATTGGTTGGAGTAGGGGCTCCTGTAAAAATACGTACCGCTTCTCCAGGTTTAAGTGTTTTAAGTGTGGAATCACCTGCTTTAATTTCGTCTGTTAAAACAAAGTTATTTTGGTGTTCGTTATCAAATAAAACGGCATAACCATCCATTGCAGATTGGTTAAAGGGAGGCATATTAATTGGAGAATAAATATCTTGTAAAGTGTATTGGTCTAAAGCGTTTAACAGTAAGGTTGCTGTACTTTCGTTTGCAACTGTGTTAACATCTACCAATTTTATTGCTTCTTCAATACTTACCATATATTTATTTTCCATTGTAATGTCTTTAGTAAAAAGTCTTAAAAGTAGACTTTATTTTTAAAGTGCAACTTCCGAAAATTCTTTTTTAGGAGCTTCACACAAACTACACGTATAGGTATCGGGTAAATCGTTAAAAGAAATACCGGGTTTTATGTTAGCTATAATATCTCCTAATTTTTCGTCATATACTGTTAAACAGTTGTCGCACTGGTGCACTTTGTCTTCTGAGTTAGAGGTGTTAGAAACTTGAATAGGTTTCGCAATATTTGCCTCGTTAGTATCTAATTGTTCGAAATAAAGTTGACTCAATTGCATCAATAATCCTGGCAATTCAACTTCTTCTACATTTTGAGCATACGGAATGTATTCTCTTGTGTTTGGATCGAAATTTTTACAATATAAAACATTGTATGAGCTGATGGTTTCGAACTCATTCGCAATTTTTGGCGAAGGATTTTTTTCGATAATCATAGATGTAAAATACAATGGGTTTGTACTTCTTTCATGATATCCAATTGTTAACCCATAGGTACTAATATCATTCTGGTCAAAAGATTTTACGATAAAACGTTTTAGTTTTAATGCTTCTTCATTTGCAACAGGTAAATGCCAATTTAATTCTAAAGACGAGTGACGTACGTTGATACCTCTTTGTCCTAAGAATTTTTCAAGCATAAATTTGTATTTCTTTTCCAGTCCTTTTACAATAAAAGATTTCCAAGGAGTAATACAAATTCTACTCAATTTATAATCCATACAAAAGTCACAAAACTCTTCTAAGAAATCAATATCGTATTTGTTATTTCTCCAATACAAACCTAACCAATACTGATTGATTCCCATTTTATTCATCCCTTCGTAATATGGAAAAGGTTTGAATGGAATGGCTAAGCTTTCTGTAATTACTTGATTATTTGTTTCAACTTTCTCGTTTACTAAGTTGTATAAATCGTTAATGTTATTAAAGTTTTGGTATTCCTCTTCAATAACTTTTGCAATTTTTGCAATGTTCCATGTGTATACTAAAACAGGATAGTTTGTGTCTTTATCCCATCCAGGTAGATTTAAATTTAAATACCAATAATCTTCAGAATTAGAAGCTATAAAATTTAGTTGTCCACTATAAATAGGTACTAAATTTTGTTTAGGATCTACAATGTTTATTTTTAACGTAGGATTGTATTTAAATTCTTCGTGTAAATACAAATAGGTAGTAGAACTTAACCAACCTGTTTGATCAAAGGCATCTGCAGACACATAAGATGAAACAATATTGTGAAATTTATGGTTTTCCTCTACGTCTTGTTTAAACTGAGGGAAATAGGTTTTAAGAAGGTGTTCTTGGTTTTCTTTTACAGGAAGTAAAATATCTTGTCTAGAGCCAAAACTAATGCTGTCTAAATTTAAAGCTTTTGCTAATTGTGTAACTTGCTTTAATTCGTTAGGAGTTGTTACTCCACCTTTAATAAAAATTCTTTTTAATGTTGTAGGCATTTTACTAAGCATTAATTGTTGTTAATTCTTCTTTTAAAATATCTCTTACTTCTGGCTTACAGCTTCCGCAACCTAATCCAGCACCTGTAGTTTTACAAAGCTCCGCAAAGTCGTTACAACCGGCTGCAATGGTTTGTTTTAAGTTACCATCACCTACCTGACTACATGAGCAAACAAGTTTTCCTAAGACAGGTTCTCCGCCACCACTACCACGTAGTAATTCGTCTCGTTTGTCAGAAAGTTCAACTTTATCTTCTATAAGTGCTTTAAATTCTGCAAATTCTTTTTTATCTCCCATTAAAACAGCACCCACCAAGACATCGTCTTTTACAACGCATTTTTTGTAATAACGCTTGCGTTCATCGGTTAAAATAATTTGCTCATACGAACTGTCGTCTTTAGGGATTTCGATATTACCAATACTACACAAATCTAAGTGTTCGAACTTTAAGATGTTCATCAATACAGATCCGTTGTAGATACTTCCTAAATCACCTAAAATATATTTAGCGGCAATATCGGCTTGTTGTTCTGCCGCAGATGTAATTCCAAATAGCCATCCTCCAAATTGCGCAATCTCTCCCAAAGCAAATATACTTGGGTCGCTAGATTGTAAATATTGGTTCACCTCAACACCTCTACCGCAATTTAGTTTTACGGCTCTGGCCAATTCAATATTAGGAATGGTACCAATAGCATATACAATGGCATTGGTTTTTATAATTTTACCCGTTTTTAAACGAACTTCTAAAGCTGTTTCATTCGCTGTTTCAAAAACGGTATCTACTTCGTTATTGTAGTGTACTTGAATACCTCTTTCGGCAACATCTTGTCCTAAAAGTCTACTAGAAACCAAATCTAACTGACGTTCCATCAATCGGTTTGCACGTTGTATAATGCTCGATTTGATGTCTATTTTAGATAGCGAAGCAGCAAGTTCAAGTCCAAGTAATCCTCCTCCAACAATGGTTACATGCTGTTCGTTTTCTGGCAATCCTGTTTTTTCTAGGTGTGCCTTTAAATCATCTGCATCTTTCTTTGTACGCATGGTAAAAGAACCAGGTATGTCTAGTCTTATGTCTTTAGGAATAAAAGCTCTACTTCCTGTAGCCATAATTAAAATATCATAACTATGCGTTTTTCCATTGCTATCAACAATTGTTTTTTCTTCTCTGTTGATTTTTTGGATACTACAACTTGCGTGTAGGTTAACGTCAAGTTTTTCTAACTCTCCTTTTTTAATTTTTTGTAATTGTTCCCAAGTCATTTCTTCGTTAATGTATTCGGGTAGCATTACTCTGTTGTAAAAAGGGTAAGGTTCTAAAGAGAATACATCTAGTTGATCTTCTCTATTGTGTTCTCTATAGGTTTGTATAAATCTGTACGATGCAGAACCTGCACCAATCAAACAAATTTTTTGCTTTTCTTTTTTGTATTTGGTAACCTGAGCGACTGCGTGTTTAAAATCGGGTTCGCTAGAAATAGGATCTATCAACTCGTTGGTTAAATTGTTAACACGTCCAAAAGAATTGTCTGCAATTTTACCAAAGTGCATTGGCATAAATATAGATCCTTTTTTAATGTCTTTGTTTACAACCGCTTTTACTCTTGTAGTTCCTCTTTGGTTACTAACGGTTACAATGTCTCCATCTTTTATATTTTTAGCAGCTGCATCTTGCTCGTGCATTTCTACATAAGGACCTTCTATGTGTGTTAGTAAACGTTTTACTTTTCCTGTTTTGGTACGTGTGTGCCATTGGTCTCTAATTCGACCTGAATTTAAAATAAAAGGAAATTCCTCTGTAGGTTGTTCCGATTGGTTGTAAATATTTACTGCCGTGTTAAAGTTGGCTTTACCATCGGGTGTGTAAAATTTATTGTCTGTAAATAAACGTGGTGTTCCTTCGCTATCAGCTGTAGGAACTGGCCATTGAATTGTTCCTTTATTCTTTAGTTTTTGGTAAGTTAAACCGGTAATGTCAATATTTGTACCTTTGGTCATTTGACAATACTCGTTATATACTTCTTCGGCATCGTTAAAATCAAAACCTTTAAAGTTCATTGCTTGTCCAAATTTCCATAAAATTTCAGCATCTGGCATTGCTTCTCCAGGAGGCTCAATTCCTTTTTCTAGGTAAGAAATTCTACGTTCAGAATTTGTCATTGTTCCTTCTTTCTCTAACCATCCTGCTGCAGGTAGTAATAAATCTGCATATTTTGTGGTTTCAGAATGATTTGAAATATCTTGTACAACTACAAACTTGGCTTTTTTAAGCGCTCTTTCTATTTTGTTAGCATTGGGTAAACTTACTACTGGGTTGGTACAAATAATCCAAATAGCTTTTAAGTCTCCTTTGTCAAGTGCATCAAACATTTTTGTAGCTGTGTAGCCTGGTTTCGGATTGATAGGATTACTTCCCCAAAAATCAGAAACTTCTTTTCTGTGTTCTGGGTTGTTAAGGTCTTTGTGTACTGCCAGTAAATTTGCCATTCCTCCAACTTCACGACCTCCCATAGCATTGGGTTGTCCGGTTAAAGAAAAAGGTCCAGAACCAGGTTTTCCTATTTGTCCTGTAACTAAAGATATGTTTAAGAGCGATACGTTTTTATCAACACCAATAATACTTTGGTTCAATCCCATGGTCCACATACTAATAAAACCTTTGGCATCACCAATGTATTTTGCAGCAAGTTTAATATCATCAATAGAAATGTCACAATGTTGTGCCGCATCCTCTAAAGAAGTTTCAAAAACTTGTTTTTTTACATCGTCAAAATTGTTCGTGTATTTTTGAATAAACTCTTCATCAGTTTTACCCGTTTCAATCAATTCTCGAACAATGGCGTTGTTCAATAGAACATCTGTTCCTTGCTTAATTTGTAAATGCAAGTCAGCTAATGCTGCAGTTTGTGTTTTACGAGGGTCGACAACAATAATTTTGGTGTCTGGATTGGCTTCTTTGTGAGCTTCTAATCTTCTAAATAAAATAGGATGACACCAAGCAGGGTTTGCTCCTGTAATTAAAAAGGTATCTGCAAGTTCAATATCTGCATAAGCAATAGGCACAGAATCTTCACCCAATGTTTTTTTGTATCCTACAACTGCAGAGCTCATACAAAGTCGAGAGTTGGTGTCAACATTATTTGTACCTATAAAACCTTTGGCTAATTTGTTAACTAAGTAGTATTCTTCGGTTAAACATTGTCCAGATACGTAAAAACCAACACTATCAGGTCCATGTTTTTTAATAATACTCTTAAAAACAGAAGCAGCCCTATTAAAAGCGGTATCCCAAGATACTTTTTTTAAGGGATGATTTTTACTCCACTTCATTTGAGGATATAGAATGCGGTCTGTTGTGTCTTGCGCAACATAATGTAAGTTCATCCCTTTAGAACAAAGCATTCCTTTGTTTACGGGATGGTCAGGGTCACCTGTAACTTTTAATGTTCCTTTAGAATCTTTATCAACGATGATTCCGCAACCAACACCACAATAGGAGCAAGTTGTTTTGTATGTTTTATTTATTGACATGTATTGCTGTTTTTGAAGAGTACACAGGGCAAATATACAAAAAATACGTATATATTAAGTATATATACGTAGTTTATCTTTAGGCTTTTAAGTCTATGCCGTACAAACGAATAAAGCTCAAACAGTTGGTTTGAGCTTTATTTTGATGTCTTTTTCTTTTTATTTTGTAGCGTACTTTTTTATCCATTCTTTTTCAGAGAGTGCTTTAAATTTTTTACTACCCTTGTAAGGGTCTGCACCTCCTTTAAAGTAAGCTTTTAATGTTTTTAAAGGGATAGTGTCCTTCATTTTTGTAGCAGCTTCTGCTTGATGGTTTCCGTGGAAATCATGACATTGTAAACAGGTGCTCCACATTCCTTTTTTAAAAAGCTCTGCATGAGGAGTGTCTAAAGGGTCGTCTTTTATTTTGGTATCACTATGGCAATTTATACAATAGTTACCGTTAGCTAAACTCATTCTTACTCCATTGTGTTCATCATGGCAAGTAGTACAATTAGTTGCGTCAATTTTTTGTACTGCTTCTTTGTATTTAGGTTCTAAAAATCGGTGTGTTGGGTGTCTGTCGTTGTCTCTGTCGTGACAGGATAAACATTTTTTAGTATCTACGGGAAGAGAACCAAACTCGACCATTTTTTTTCGCAATCCAATAGCGCATTCTGTATTCGATTGGATTTGTTGTGTCCAGTTTCCCTTTGCGTCTGCATGACAGGTGTTACATGAAAAATCTTCATGTCCACTATTCATAGGGCCTATACTTAAATAGGTTTCGGCTGGTTTGTAAAAAAGTAAGCAAGATATACTCACAATTGCAACAACAAGACCGATTAAGATTCCATAAAATTGTCTTTTTCTTAATGGATTTATGTTCATGTTAAGCTATTTCAATAGTTATGTTTTCGCTGTTTGGATAGGTAATACAGGTAAGTATTTCTCCATTTTGTACCTGACTGTCTGTAAGTAAATGACCTTCACTCATAGTAGTTTCTCCATCAATACAGTTTCCTATGCAAGTACTGCACATTCCAGATCTACAAGAGTAGGGTAGTGGTATGTTTTGATTCATAGCAACTTGTAATATTGTTTTGTCTCCTGGAACCTCGAGTGTGTACGTTTCTTTTTTGTGCTTTATTGTAACGTTACTTGTTAAGTTTTTTCTGTTAATTTTTACTGCAGGAGTTTTAAAAGCTTCAAGAGAAATCTGATTTCTTTCAATTCCTTGATTTTTTAATAGTTTTACTGTATTGTCCATGAAACCACTAGGACCACACATCATGTATTTGTGGTTGTCGAATTTTAGATTGTATTTTTTAAAAATAGTCAACAAAACATTCTCGGTTAAAAATCCAGTATGATATTTAGGATCTAGGTTTTCGCTTAAAACATGTTCTACTTTTAATTGTTTTGGGTTTTCAGTTTCAAGTTTTGTAATCTCATCATAAAAAATAATATTCTCTTTATTTTGATTTGCGTAAATTAACAAAACTTTAGAGTTTGGTTCTTTAGTGATAATAGACTTGGTGATAGAATATACAGGAGTAATACCACTACCTGCACCAAACAAAACATATTGCGTTTGTTTGTTTTTATGAGGTTGAATGTAGAAGCTTCCCATGGCTACATCAGCTTTTATGATGTCTCCAACATTCAGAACATTATTTATGTAATTAGATACATAACCTCCTTTAACGCGTTTAACAGTTATTCTTAAATCTTTTTCTGTGTCAGGACTACTACTAAAAGAGTAAGCTCTTTTTACAGTATCTTTTCCTATTTTAAAATCGAGCATAATAAATTGCCCAGGAAGGTATTTTATTTTTCGAAAAAAATTACCATTTTTAAAGCACACAGTAACTGCTTCTGGTGTTTCTTGTATTATTTTTGTGACTTTTAATTTCATGATTTTGTACTGTGTTTATTTGTAGTAGAATACAGTTCCTATATGTAAAAATAAAATGATGGTGATAAGCATAGATAAACCTACATGCGCAATCATCCAGCCTTTAAAAATCCATTCTTTTTGAGATTTTATCACATCAAGATTGATGGTTCCAAGTAATAGATTTGTGAAAAAAATATAACTTAAAACAGCTAAATATCCATAACCAAAACTAGTAGCATGTATATAAAATAACAGAGGGCTAAATGCACCAAGCCATTTGTGTATAGCTGTTAATTTTATAGAGTGTTTTTTTAGTTTTGGAGTTATTCTGGTAAATGTTAAAAACCATTGAAATAAAATAAAAAGTGCTACAGCAAAACCAGACCATCTTTTAAAAAGCTCTCTTTGTTGTAAGTTTTCTAGTGCTGTAATTTTTAAATCTAGTACTTCCTGTAGTATATAACCACAGAATAGTACTAGACTTATAATAGTAATAGTTTTCTGATTTTTCAAGATCTTGAATTATTTCATTAATGTTGCCATTGTTGTGTATGCAGATATTTTTCGAACACTATCTAAAAATACTTCGGGAGTTGGAATGTAGTTACCGCTTGATGGCCATTTGTCTCCTACAACAGGTTTCGAACTCGTTTTAAAGTTTTTAATTTCGTCTAAGTAGTCGTTATACACAGCGGTTGTACCATCTCTATAGGCTTTTAATACTGCCATGGTTTCTGTATAGCTTAAAGAATCTTTAGGGTATTGCCAAGTAGTAGCCCCCATAACATCTCCAAGTTTCCAATCTTTTTTAGTTGTTTTAGGGTGTTTGTTGTGGCAGTTTACACAAGCAGGTGCACCAGCAACGTCTGCAAACATTGCAGTATATAGTTTGTTAGATTCGTCGTAAAAATGTGCAGGCACACGGTCTACTTTGATTTTTTTGAACAATTCAGCTTGTTTTCCCTCTAGTTGGTTAGATGCGCTAATAGGAAAATCAGAACTTAAGTAAAGACCTAGCGGAACATCTCCTTTACGTATATCGTTTGCAATACCTCTTAAGAATAAGGCTGGTAAGGGACCTGCTTCCACTTTTTCATCCTGCCAGTCTTCATCAAATTTAAATCCTTGTTTTTTTCCTCCTCCTACAATTGCCTTTGTGTACAATGTTCTAGTAACATCGTTCTCGTGAGCTACCATGGTTAATACTTCGGCAACAGAAAACGATTTTTGTTCGCTACTTGTACTAGTGCTTTCTTCGGGTACCCCTCCGCAAGAGCTTAATAGGGTTAGTGTTGTTGCTGTAAAAGCAAGTTTTTTTAGAGTGGTTGTAAAATTATTCATGTTGATTATTTTTTAGATTAATATAGTTTTAGTAAGCAGCTTTGATCATCACAGAAGACATCACGCCGTATACATCTGTCCATGCTTGTTTTACTTCTGTTGTAAAAGCTTCTCCTAGTCCAGCTTCTAAAGTTCCTAGTAAAGCAGCACCTACGGTGTCGTAATGCGATTTTTCCACTCTATATGCTACGTGTCTTTTTCCTAAATCTTCTAATACAGGAACCAATGCTTCGATGTTAGATAAGCCTGCAACTGCACCCGAAAGCATAGTCATTAATTTGTTTCCTTGCTCTTTCATCTTGTCTTCATCGGCTGTTGGGAACAAAGGTTTAAGGTTGGCATCTAATTCAAATAATTTTGTATAAAATATTTCGGCAGCAGTACTTGCTATTGGTTTTACAGCTTCGAAAGAAGTTTGTACCAATTCTATAGTTTTAGCTGGTAAAATTTCCTCTTTTTCAGCGGTAACTGCTTCTTGTTTTTTTCCGAATAATTTTGATAAAAATGAACTCATAATATAGTATTTAATTGAAGTTAGTATCTGTTTTGTATTTGTAAAAGTAGAGATGTTACTTGTTTTATTTTTTGTGAATACACACGAGTGTTTGTGTTTTTGTGTAGGTAATAATATGTGTGTTTTTGTTTTTTTTTAAATGCTAATATGTTATATGTCAGTTATTGTAAACGAAAAAAGCCCGAGCAGAATGCTCGAGCTTTTAACACTGAATAATTAAGGTTTAAGGAATCCTTAATGTTTTTTATAAAAACTTAGGTTTGATGATTAACATTAACCAAGCCCAGTTTTGTGTGCTTTTTGTTGTAGCTAAATCTTTAACTAATTTTGGTTCGAAGAATTGAGAGTAACCTCCCACTAATTTAAATCCGTTGAATTTTTTAGCAACAATTAAATCTAATTCAGATCCTAAAGCGTTACCATTACTAGCGATGTCTTTAGCTTCAGAGAATAAGTGTCCTCTAACCTTAAACATTGCTCCAGCTAACTTAGCATTTGCTCCAATATGTAAGTCATTTAATCCTCCTGCGTTAGCGTGATTACCTACGTAAAATCTATCGATTAAACCATTGAATTTGTGGTTCGTTCCGTATAATGGAAAGAAAGCTGCTGAATTGTTTGTTCTACCAGAAATTCTTTCGATTCCCCCAAGTACAGTAAACTTATCGTTAATTTTGTAATCAGCATCTAAACTTATTAAGTGAGCTCCGCTTACGTCGTTGTATCCACCAACCATGTTGTTTCCTTCCTGTACAAATGCGTTTAAGTGTAAACCTAAACCTTTTACTTTGTAGTCAGCATGGATTCCTGCTGTAAGTAAGGTTGCTTTGTCGCTACCTGCTGTAGAAACTGCTGTTCCGTTCTGGAATGTGTTAACTAACGCTAAAGCAGAAATATTTAGAGCACCGTATTTTTTGTTAGCTCTTACAAATCCCATATCTCTGTAAGTAAACAAAGTTGTATTGTTAAATACTTCATCAGTTGTAGTGTTTAAAGAAGCTCCTAAATCTAAGTGATATCCATCTTTAGTGTACTTAAATACAGCTGCATCATGCGTTCTTGCTTGTTGCGCCCATCCTAGTCCTCCTAAGATTCTTTGATCGTCATAAGATAAGGGTTGACGTCCAATTTTTAATGTAGATGTTTCGCTAAGATTGATGTCTGCCCAAGCTTCTTGGAATCTTATGTTCCCGTTACCAGCTGTTGCAATTTGTTGTCTGTCACCAAAAGCAAAAACTTCTTGTATACCTAAGTGTAATTTGTATCCACTTGCTTTGTAATCTGCGTTTAATGCAGCTCTTACTGTTGTTCTTACAAATCCTTCGTCTGCATTGGTAGCAGTTCCTGCTGGAAAAGATCCTCCTGTAAAGTTACCACCGTTTCCGAAATATTCAGAACGAGGTCTAAATTCTCCAGATAATGAGAAGTTTGGTTCTTCTTGGGCTTGTGCTATAGCTGTTAGTGCGAAAGCCGCTGCGAATAGTTTTTTAGATAATTTCATGTTTAAATTATTTAAGTTTAGTTGTTACGTTTTTTTCTACACACCAAAAATAGTTTTAAGTATTTATACGTAGTATGGTGTTTTGCATTTGATAACCTGTTTTTTAACAGGTATTGTTTTAATGTTCTAAAAAGTCTATTAAATGTTTACGGTATTTATAATAGTCATCATGGTCTAGAATTGCTTTACGTGTTCTAGGTCTTTCAAACTCAATAGGTAATACATCTCCAATTTTTGCTTTGGGTCCACTAGTCATCATTACTACACGGTCGGCAAGAAAAATAGCCTCATCTACATCATGTGTAATCATTACAGCTGTAATTTTTTCTTTGTTCCAAACATCAATTAAAACATCTTGTAGTTGTCCTCTTGTTAAAGAGTCTAACATTCCAAAAGGCTCATCTAACAATAATACTTTAGGTTTTATAGCAAAAGCTCTTGCAATACCTACACGTTGTTGTTCCCCTTGCGATATTTCTGAAGCTCTTTTGTTTAAAGAACCATCCATACCTACTTTGTGTAAGTAGTATTTACAGATGTCTTCTTTTTGCTTTTTAGTTGCGTGAGGATATGCTTGCTTTACACCTAGCATTACGTTGTCTAGGGTTGTAAGCCAAGGCATTAAACTAGGTGCCTGAAAAATAACACCTCTGTCAGGTCCTGGTCCTTTTATACTCGAACCTAAAACGGTGATTTTTCCACCAGAAATTTCGTTCAATCCTGCAATCATAGATAGCATGGTTGTTTTACCACATCCTGAGTGTCCGATAATGGTAATGAACTCTTCTTTACGTATTTGAAGATTTAAATCTTCTAAAACTACGTAGTCTCCTTTAGGAGTTGGGTATACTTTTTTTAAATCTACCAGGTCTAACATTACCTCGTTAGATGGAAATTTTTGTGTTTCTTTATGTTGGGTGATTGTGCTCATAGTTTGCTGTTTTACGGGTTTACCATCTGTAATCTCTTGGCTGAATGTCTGGCAATTCGTAATGATTATCATTACTTGCTGCTTGCTCGTCTCCTAATTCCATTAAGTACTCTAAAATTTCGTTTCTAATTTTTTTGTACTCAGCGTTGTCGTTAAGATTTGCTTTGTCTCTTGGACGTTCAATATTCACTTTAAATTCAGGTCCTAAAGTAGCCTTAGGACCTGGTTTTAAAGGAATAATTCTATCTGCCATGTAAATAGCTTCATCTACATCGTTGGTAATTAACAATGCAGTTCTCTTGTTGCGTTCCCAGATTTTTAAAATTTCGTCTTGTAAATTACCTCTTGTCAAAGCATCTAAAGCTCCTAAAGGTTCATCCATGATAATCATTTCAGGATCCATAGATAAGGCTCTAGCTACAGATACACGTTGTCTCATTCCTCCAGACAATTCTTTAGGACGTTTGTTGATTGCGTGCGACAAACCTACCATTTCTATGTATTCTTTAACGCGTTTGTCTTTTTCTTCTTTAGAAGCTTTTGGAAAAGCTTCTTGAATAGCCATGTCTATATTTTGGTATACGGTAAGCCAAGGTAGTAAAGAGTAGTTCTGGAAAATTACACCACGTTCGTGGCTTGTGTCTTCTACAGGTTTTCCTTTAAATAATACTTCACCTTCTGTAGGTTGTAATAATCCGTTGATAAGATTTACAAGTGTAGTTTTTCCACTTCCAGAAAATCCTACAATGGCTACAAACTCTCCTTCTTCAATGTTTAGATTGATGTTGTCAAGAATTTCGCCTTTGTATTCTTTAGCGGGATTGTAGGTTTTATATATGTTGTTTAATTCTAAAATTGCCATAATTATGATTTAAGATGAATAAATAATAAAGATTGATTAATTATGAATCTTTAAATCGTTTCTTTTTCAAAAGAAATCAAATTTTGAATGAACATCATAATCTTGTCTAAAGCAAAACCAATCAATCCAATAACAAACATGGCTACAATAATTTTAGAGTTCGAGTCGTTAGCTCCATTTTGGAATTCTTCCCATACAAAAGATCCTAAACCTGGAGACTGTGCTAATAATTCAATAGCAATTAATACCATCCAAGCTACAGATAATGTAATTCTTAAACCTGTAAAAATTAATGGTAAAGATGCCGGTAAGATTACTTTGAATGTTTTTTGTAGCGGTCTTAATTTTAAAACTTTTGCTACATTAATATAATCTGTGTTTACAGAAGCAACTCCCATAGCTGTATTTACTAGAGTTGCCCACATAGAACATAAACCTACAGATATAAAAGAGATGATAAAAGAACTGTCTCCGTCTGAATTTCTTAATAAAGTAGTAACAATCATGGTTACTAATAACAACCATACTACTGGAGATACAGGTTTAAATATTTGAATTACCCAAGTGATAGAAGCTCTTAATGTTTCGCTCAATCCTATTACAATACCTACTGGCACAGCAATAAATAATGCTAATAAGAAACCAGCGAATACAGTTTTTAAACTTGTCATAATTTGATCTACAAACGAAGGTCTACCTGTGTATGTAATTGCTTTTTTACCTTGGGCAATACGTTGTTCGTTTAATTTGGCAGTTTTTGCTTTAAAGGTTTTTTTGTCAGATTTTACAGTTTTAAAATCTACCCATAAAGAATAAAAGGCATTTTTGGTTTGTGATGGAGATGGTAATGTAACAGGGATTACTTTTTTCTCATCAGGAGTCAATCCACTTAAAATATCGTATGTACCATCTTCTTTTTCAATAGCAACAGTGTTTACGTCGTCTTGTTTTGCTAGTTCTTTATCGGCAACATCATCAGAAATGATAAAAGAACCGTTTAATTTTTTCTTTGCAGATTTTATTAAAGAGGCAACTCTTTCTGCTTCTTTATCTCCGCTCGCTTGTCTAGTGCTTTCTATTTTGTTGTCTGCTAGGCTTTCAAATAGAGAATTTGCTCCAATGTTCCATAAAAGTAAAAATATTAATATCGAAGCGATAGGTGCTCCAACTTTTCTAAAAGCTAGTTTTGTGTTTTTCTTAGGTTCTTCACCGCTAGCCAAACGAATTAAAGGTTCTAAAAAACCAAGTCCTATAAATTTAATTACTTTGATAATTGAGTCTTTCATAATGTGTTATTTTTTCCTTAAAAATGCTGTATTATTCAGTGTTTAAATAATTTGGAGCGCAATGAAGCGCTCCAAATTTTAAATGTTACCTTTTGTAAAAAGAAGGTTAGTCTTTGTTACCAATTTTGAATGAGTTGATGTATCCGATAGGGTCTTTACCATCATACTTGTTTCCGTCAATAAAGTCTGTAGTTGCAGGCTTGTATCCGTCAGTAGTTGGAATATCAGTAGCAGGAATTTTTCCTTCGCTAACTAATAAAGAAGCTGCTTTTTTCCAGATATCAGGTCTGTAAATGTCTTTTGCTTTTTCAGCATACCAAGCAGCTGGTTTCGCTGTAGGAATTTGTCCCCATCTTCTCATTTGAGTTAAGAACCATACTGCATCAGAGTAGAATGGGTATGTTGCGTTGTAACGGTAGAATACGTTAAAGTCTGGCATTTCTCTTTTATCACCTTTCTCGAATTCAAAAGTACCCGTCATAGAGTTTGCTAATACTGCTTCAGGAGCACCAACGTATTGAGGCATAGATAATATTTTCACAGCTTCAGTTCTGTTTCCAGGAGCATCCAACCATTGTCCAGCTCTAATTAAGGCTTTAGTAATAGCTACAGTTGTATTTGGATATTTTTCAGTAAATTCTTTTGTTAAAACAAATACTTTTTCTGGGTTGTTTTTCCAGATGTCGTAGTTTGTTGTTACAGGTACACCAATACCTTTAGAAACTGCTTGTTGGTTCCACGGTTCACCCACACAGTATCCGTAAATAGTTCCTGCTTCTAAAGTAGCTGGCATTTGTGGCGGAGGAGTTACAGATAATAAAACATCTGCATCAATTTGTCCTTGAATGTTTTCTGCCGAGTACATACCTGGGTTAATTCCAGCTGATGCTAACCAATATCTAATTTCGTAGTTATGTGTAGATACAGGGAATACCATACCCATTTTAAAGGCTTTACCTTCGTTTTTGTATTCTGTAATTACAGGTTTTAAAGCTTCTGCGCTAATTGGGTGGATAGGTTTTCCGTTTCCATCTTTCTTAACGTGAGGTTTCATTCCGGCCCAAACTTTGTTAGAAACTGTAATACCATTTCCGTTTAAGTCCATAGAGAATGGAGTAACCAATTCTGCTTGACGTCCAAATCCAGCACCTGCTGCGATTGGTTGTCCTGCTAACATGTGAGATCCATCTAATTGACCATCAATTACACGATCTAAAATATTTTTCCAGTTTGATTGCGCTTCTACAGAAACGAATAAACCTTCGTCTTCAAAGAAACCTTTTTCCTTAGCAATTGCTAAAGGAGCCATATCTGTTAACTTAATGAAACCAAAAGTTAACTGAGGCTTCTCTATTTCTAAAGAAGATGGTGCTGGTTGTGCTGCTGTTGTAGTAGCGGCTTTCTTTTTTGTTTCTCCACAAGAAGCAAACATTAATGCTGCTGCAACGAGAGTGCTTGCTTTTAAAAAATTAATTTTCATATTTTACGGTTTGTTTGATTACGTATTAATACTTAGACATGGCAAATATATATACGTATTTTGATTGTGTTTGTGTTAAAACCGCAAGTGTATTAAGGTTTTTAAACACAAAAAAAACTGCATAAAAGCAGCTTTCTTTGTGTTTAAATTTAAGGGTGTGATTCTTCTTAGCTGTCTAAGAAGAAGTTATGTTCTGAGATCTCTTTTTTAAGTTTATCGATATTTAGTATTTGGATTAACTTAGATTTTGTGTAGATAAGATTTTCTTTTTTTAAGACAGATAAAATTCGAATTACTTGTTCATCAGTAGTTCCTGCATAATCCGCAAGCTCTTTTCTAGAGAGTTCTAAGCCAATAGAGCCGTCCACTTCATTTCCAAATTTTCGATATATATATAAGATCATGTCAATTACTTTTTCTCTTACAGTCATTTGCGACATGGTCTTAACTTTCGTTTCACTTCTGTTAAGTTCGTTTGCGTAAAACTGCATAAAGTCAAAAGTAACTTTAGGTTCTCCCATTAAAATTTCTTTTAGCATATTGGTAGAAAAGTTACAAAGAATGGTATCTTCTAAGGCGGTGGCTCCAATTTTATAAGTTTCGCTGGTTCCAAATCCACGGTGCCCTATAACTTCTCCATCTTTAGAGAGTCTTAGTATCTGTTCTTTACCATTGTATCCTGTTTTAATAACTTTTACTTTACCGCTGTAAATAAAGTATAATCCGTTAACAGGAGCGCCTTCCATTATAAATTGCCTAGACTTTTTACATTGTATGGTGTGTTTTTGGGTAGTAATTTCGGGATTCAAGTTTTTTATATGAACCAAGTTCTTTTTAATGAGGCATTTACTATTGGTACATTCTGAACAATTGTAATTCATTTCTACGTATTTAAGTGACAAATCTACTAGTTAATTTTGTTAATCTAAGTATTACTACGTATATTTGCATCGTAGTACAAAGTAAAACAAACTTCTTTATATATGAAAACAATTTTAGTAATAGGTAACGGAATGGTAGGTTATAAGTTTTGTGAAAAGCTTGTAGCTACATCAAAAAGTGATGATTATAAGGTAGTTGTGTTTGGTGAAGAGCCAAGGCCAGCTTATGATAGAGTGCATTTGAGTGAGTATTTTGCAGATCAGAATGCAGAAAGGTTAAGTATGGCGCCAAGATCGTGGTATGAAGAAAATGGAATTGAACTAATTACAAACGAGCGTGTTACGGATATTCATAGAGAAAGTAAAACAATTACTACAATCAGCGACAAAGAATTTAAGTATGATTACTTGATTTTAGCAACAGGATCTTCTGCTTTTGTACCTCCAATTCCAGGAGTAGAAAAAGAAGGAGTTTTTGTTTACAGAACCATTGAGGATTTAGATGCTACAATGGCATATGTAGAAAAAATAAAGAAAAACAAACCTGATGGGAAAGCTGCTATTTTAGGTGGTGGATTGTTAGGTTTAGAAGCAGGAAAAGCAATTATAGATATGGGGCTTGAAACTTCTGTAGTGGAGTTTGCACCAAGATTAATGCCAAGACAATTAGACAACGAAGCAAGTAAAGTATTGCAAAGCAAGTTAGAAGATTTAGGGATTGGTATTTTATTAAACAAAGGGACTCAAAATATTGAAGGTGAAGGAGCAATTACGGGAATGAAATTCTCGGAAGATGAAACTTTACCTGTAGATATGTTATTGGTTTCTGCAGGAATTCGTCCGAGAGATGAGTTGGCTAAAACATGTGGTTTAGAAGTTGGTACTCGTGGAGGTATTGTGGTTACAAACGATATGAGAACATCCGACGAGTCTATTTTTGCGATTGGTGAATGTGCTTTACTGAATCAAATGATTTATGGTTTGGTAGCACCAGGTTACGATATGGCAGGTGTTGCTGTAGAGCAAATTACTGGAAACACGGATGCTGCAATGCCAACAGCTATTGATATGTCTACAAAATTAAAATTAAGTGGAATTGATGTAGCAAGTTTTGGAGATGCTTTAAATGAAGCAAAAGAAAGCGAATCTATTGTTTATGAAAATAAATTTCAAGGAATTTATAAAAAGATAAACGTATCTAAAGATGGTAAGAAGTTATTAGGAGGAATATTAGTAGGTGATGCAAGTGATTATAACATGTTGCACCAAATTTTCTTAAACGGAATGGCGATTCCTGAAAATCCTGAAGATTTAATTTTAGGAGCAAGAGGTGGAGAAGAGGCTTCTTTTGGATCGGCTTTAGATTTACCAGATACTGCAGTTGTATGTTCTTGTGAGGCAGTAACAAAAGGAGATATCTGTTGCAAAGTAGAAGAAGGAACTACAACGCTTAAAGGTATTGCGGCAGAAACGAAAGCAACAACAGGTTGTGGAGGGTGTAAGCCAATGGTAACCGATTTGATTAACGAAACATTAAAAGCACAAGGAGTTACTGTTAAAGAAACTATTTGTGAGCATTTTGACTATTCTCGTCAAGAATTATATGATATTGTTAAAGTAGAAGGAATCAAAACTTACGATGCGTTGTTAGAAAAGCATGGTAAAGGAAAGTTAGGTTGTGAAATTTGTAAGCCATTAGCGTCATCATTATTTGCAAGTATTTATGCAGATACAGGAAATGATCACAATCAATACCAAGATTCTAACGATAAGTTTTTAGCAAACATCCAAAGAAATGGAACTTATTCTGTTGTACCAAGAATTCCTGGAGGAGAAATTACACCAGAACAATTGATTATTTTAGGACAAATAGGTAAGAAATACGATTTATATACAAAAATTACTGGAGGAGTTCGTATTGACTTTTTTGGAGCAGAATTACATGAGTTACCATTAATATGGAAAGAATTGATCGATGCAGGTTTCGAATCTGGTCATGCTTACGGTAAGTCTTTACGTACGGTTAAAACTTGTGTAGGTTCTACATGGTGTCGTTACGGTATGGATGAGTCGGTTTCTTTTGGAATTGAAATAGAGCATAGATACAAAGGATTGCGTTCTCCGCACAAATTAAAAGGTGGAGTTTCTGGATGTATTAGAGAATGTGCAGAGGCAAGAGGTAAAGATTTTGGAATTATAGCTGTAGAAGGTGGTTGGAACCTATACATTGGTGGTAATGGAGGAGCAACTCCAAGACATGCTGAGTTATTGGCAGAAAAAATTACCAACGAAGAAGTAATAAAATATACAGACCGTTTCTTAATGTACTACATTAAAACAGCAGGGCCTTTAGTTAGAACGGCTGCTTGGTTAGATAAGATTGAAGGAGGTATCGAGCATGTTAAAGATGTGGTAATTAATGATTCTCTAGGTTTGTGTGCTCAGTTTGATGCAGATATGCAAGGCTTGGTAGATGCTTACAAGTGTGAATGGAAAGAAGCAATTGAAAATATTGATGATCAAAATAATCGTTTTGCGCACTTTGTGAATTCTGATGATAGTGATTCTAACATAGAGTTTGTGTCTTTAAGAGATCAGAAGATGCCAAAATTGTGGTCTTAATTTCTAATTACTAAAAAATAAATAACAAGATGAGTTCAATTTTAGAGCAATACAATACAATATCAGAATCAGAAGTTAAAACATGGTTCAAAGCAGCTCCAGTTTCTAAATTTCCTGCAAACGGAGGAGCTTGTGTAAAAGTAGAAGGAAAACAAATAGCAGTATTTAATTTTGCTGCAGAAGGTAAGTGGTATGCATCTCAAAATGTATGTCCACATAAAATGGAAATGGTAATGTCTAGAGGTATGATTGGTGAAGACTGTGGTACTCCTAAAATTGCTTGTCCATTGCATAAAAAAACGTTTTCTCTTGAAACAGGAGAAAATTTAAACGGAGAAGATTATTCTATTGCTGTGTATCCAGTAAAAATAGAAGATGGCTTTGTTTATATCGGTACTCATTAGTAAAATTATATTTTATTAATAAGTTTGTTTTATACTCAATTAAGCTCGATGTTTTCATCGAGCTTTTTGTTTTTATAAAGCTATTTTTTTATAGTTATCTCTAATCAATTTTAGGAAAGTAGATTGTAAATTATTCATTACTATATGTAATTTCCCTACTATTTAAGTAGGATTTGTATCTTTGTGTATTATGTTGTCTAAAAAAACAAAATACGGTATCAAAGCACTTACATATTTAGCTAAAACTAAAAAAGAGTGTCCTGTACAAATTTCAGAAATTGCCACGCACGAAAATATATCAGTAAAATTTTTAGAACGCATTTTGTTAGAATTGCGAAAAGCAGGTGTGTTAGCTTCTAAAAAAGGAAAAGGAGGAGGGTATTTTTTGGCACGTTTGCCTAAAGATATTCCTATGACAGATATTATTCGTACTTTAGAAGGGCCTATTGCTATGGTACCTTGTGTTTCGTTAAATTTTTACAAAAAATGCGATGATTGCCCAGATGAAAATGTTTGTGCAGTTAATAAACTAATGATTCAGGTACGCGATAGTTCTTTGGCAGTGTTTAGAAATAATTCGTTACAAGATTTAATTTTAGAATAATGGCATACGTAAAAATATTTTCGGGAAGTGTGGTAGAGGTTTTGCAAGTAAAACATGTGTTAGAGGCACAAAAAATAGTACCAGTAGTAAAAGATAGGGCTAATTCAGCATCTTTAGCGGGGTTTGGTGCAGTTACTACCGATTTTCAAGAAGTATATGTGCATTCTGACGAAGAGACAAAAGCATTAGATTTATTAAAATCTATGTAAGTTTATTTAGAAAAATACTACCAAATCTTTAAAAAAGATGAAAAAATTATTCTGGGCACTTAGTATGCTCACTACTGCTTTTGTGTTTTCTCAAGACATGACTAATGCCAAATTGCAACAATTGATCTTAAAACAGTCTGATTCCGTAATGAATAAGAGTGTTAACTTTTGCGAAATTGTAAAGTTAAATCGCTCTATTATTTGTGTTACAGATAGTATTGCGAATCGCATGCGAATTATATCGCCCATAGCCAAAATAGAAGATTTAAAATCAGAACACATTATAGCTTCTTTAGCAGCTAATTTTCATACCGCTTTAGATGTAAAATACGCCGTTTCTGACGGTGTCATTTGGTCTGTTTTTATTCATCCTTTAAAAGAATTGTCTAGCGAGCAAGTGCAAAGTGCTATATCGCAGGTGTACAATGCAAATGTTACGTTTGGATCTACCTACCAGAGTACAAACTTAATTTTTGGAGGAGCAAAAAAGAATCCAGCTTCTAATAAAGACTTTATAGAGAATCCAGGATCTTATAACCTGTAGTGTAACAAATTCTTAATGTAAAATTTAATACCCTACTTATTTTGTAGGTTTTTAGTTGTGCAGATGTAATTAAAATTATATCTTTGCGACCTACTTAATGTTATTTCCTACTTGTAAGGTAGGGTAATAAACAAAGAGCAACAAACAAAATGATAACAGAAAAGATAATAGGAGATAAATCAGATGCTAGCTATAAAGAGTCTAGTACTTCAGAAAAACCTATCCGTAGTGTTGTGAAAGCAATAAGCTGGCGAGTGGTTGGTACGATAGATACCTTGCTTGTTTCTTGGTTTGTCGCTGGAGATTTAAAAATAGCATCGTCTATAGCATCTGTAGATTTTGCTACAAAAATGATATTATACTTTTTTCATGAACGCGCGTGGAACGCAATTAAATGGGGTAAATAATGAGTAAGAAATATACAGAGCAAGAATTGGCTCAATTTAATGAAGTGTTAGAAACAAAAACACCTGCCGAAATTATAGCTTGGGCTATAGAAAAAGCAGAAAAACCTGTAATTACAACAAATTTCAGACCTTACGAAGGTGCTATTTTACATGCAGTAACAAGCGTAAAATCTGATATTAATGTTGTTTGGTGTGATACGGGTTACAACACACGTAATACCTACAAACATGCAGAAGAGTTAATTCAATTATTAGCTTTAAAGATTGATTTGTATGTGCCAAAACAAACATCTTCGCATAGAGATGCTGTTATGGGAATTCCTCAAATAGACGATCCGATGCACAAAGTATTTACAGAGCAAGTAAAACTGGAACCTTTTAAAAGAGCGATGGCAGCACATCAACCAGATGTATGGTTTACCAACTTAAGAAAAGGACAAACAGCTTTTAGAGATTCTATTAGTGTTGTGTCTCAAGGAGAAGATGGAATTTTAAAAGTAAGTCCTTTTTACAACTATTCTGATGAGCAATTGGATGCTTATTTAGAAGAAAATAAAATTCCAAACGAACATAAATATTTCGATCCTACAAAAGTTTTAGGAAATAGAGAGTGTGGTTTACATACTTAATATAATAGTAGAGTTAACAAAAAATAGAAGTTGGTAGTTTTAGTGTTTTGCACTAATTACGTTATACTAAAATAAAAAAATGAACGATTTAAGAGTAAATACATTAGAAAGCGAAGCAATCTATATTTTAAGAGAGGTAGCAGCGCAATTTGAAAAACCAGTATTGCTATTCTCAGGAGGTAAAGATTCTATTACTTTGGTAAGATTGGCTCAAAAAGCTTTTTGGCCAGCAAAAATACCTTTTCCGTTTTTACACGTAGATACGGGGCATAATTTTCCTGAAACGATTGAATTTAGAGATCGTTTGGCAAAAGAATTAGGAATTGAGTTAATTGTACGTAATGTACAAGACAATATTGATTCGGGAAAAGTTGTTGAAGAAACAGGAAAATACGCATCTCGTAACATGTTACAAACAGAAACGTTGTTAGATGCTATTGAAGAATTTGGTTTTGATGCTTGTATTGGTGGTGCTCGTAGAGATGAAGAGAAAGCAAGAGCTAAAGAACGTATTTTTTCTGTGAGAAGTGATTTTGGTGAGTGGGATGAGAAAAACCAACGTCCAGAGTTGTTCGATTTATTAAACGGGAAAATAGAATTAGGACAAAACGTAAGATGTTTTCCTATTTCTAACTGGACAGAGCTAGATGTTTGGTCGTACATAGAAAGAGAGGATATAGAAATTCCTTCGATTTACTTTGCACACAAACGTAATGTATTCTTAAGAGACGGAATGATTTGGTCGGCAGAAGACGGAGTTGTGTACCGTGAAGAAGATGAAGAGGTAAAAGAAATGATGGTTCGTTTTAGAACTGTTGGAGATATGAGTTGTACGGCAGCTGTATTATCAGATGCTGTTTCTATAGGAAAAGTAGTACAAGAAATTAGAGATTCTTCTATTTCAGAACGTGGTGCTCGTATAGACGATAAGCGTTCAGAAGCTGCAATGGAAAAACGTAAGCAACAAGGGTATTTCTAAGATTTGTTTTTGCAAATCGCCTTTAGCTTTTGGCAGTTAGCCATTAGCTCCAAAAAAATAATATAAAACAAGGCCCATAGCCAAAAGCTAAGAGCCAACAGCTAATAAAAAAAATGGAAGTTTTAAAAATAGCAACCGCAGGAAGTGTAGATGATGGAAAAAGTACGTTAATAGGACGTATTTTATACGATACACGTTCTTTAACAGACGATAAATTAGAAGCTATAGAGCGCACAAGTAAGCAAAAAGGATTTGATTATTTAGATTTTTCTTTAGCTACGGATGGTTTGGTAGCGGAGAGAGAACAAGGAATTACAATTGATGTAGCGCATATTTACTTTTCGACAGCTAAAAAAAGTTACATCATTGCAGATACTCCAGGGCACGTAGAATATACGCGTAACATGGTTACAGGTGCTTCTACATCACAAGCAGCTATTATTTTGGTAGATGCACGTAATGGAGTTATAGAACAAACCTACCGTCACTTTTTTATCAATAACTTGTTAAAAGTAAAAGATATTATTGTGGCTGTAAATAAAATGGACTTGGTTGATTTTGCTGAAGATAAATTCGAAGCTATTAAAGCTGAAATTATAGCCTTAGCAACAAGAGCAGGTTCTACACAAAACATAACATTTATACCAGTATCTGCTTTACAAGGAGATAATGTTGTAGACAAATCAGAAAATACACCTTGGTATTCTGGAACTACATTGTTAGAGCATTTAGAAGCTTTAGAAGCGCAAGATGTATATCAAGAGTCTGTAGCACGTTTACCAATACAAACTGTAATTCGCCCTAAAACAGATGAATTTCATGATTTTAGAGGATATGCAGGAAAGTTATACGGAGGTAGCTTAGCAGTAGGAGATGAGGTAACTGTAATGCCTTCTAAAACAGCATCTAAAATTAAAGATATTTACTTTTTCGATACGTCATATCAAAAAGCAGATAGAGGTACTTCTATCAACGTAACTTTAGAAAACGACATCAATATTTCTCGTGGAGATATTATTGTAAAAACAGCAGAATTACCAAAAGAAACAAAAGCATTAAATGCTAAAGTTTGTTGGATGGATGCTAAAAACTTGATTGTTGGTAAAAAATATTTACTACAGCAAGGAGCCAATGTTATTGCGGCAAAAGTAGCGAGTATAGATGCAGTAATTGCAACAGATTTTTCTGGAGAAACAGCTGCTTCTGAATTAAAGATTAACGAAATTGGAAAGGTATCTTTTAAATTGGCGAAAACTTTATGTTACGATACATACGAAGATAACAAAACAACAGGGTCGTTTATATTAATAGATCCTCAAACAAATAATACATCAGGAGCTGGATTTATTCAGTAATAGATTTAGAAGTATTTAGTAGAGAGTACAAAGTTTATTTGTAGTAAAAGAAATTAATAAAATATGATGTAAGTTAGAGTCAATCATTGAGTAACACAAACAATTTGCTACTCGGTACTCTATACTTAATACTAAAAACAAAGTTTTAACATGCAAAGTTTTAGATCAGAAATAGAAAACCCTATTGTTCAAAAAGATATTATTGAATTAGGAGATAAAATTCAACAATTTTACGACGGTACTATTGATGAAGAAAAATTTAGAAGTTTACGTTTAGCTCGTGGTGTATACGGACAACGTCAGTTTGGTGTGCAAATGATTCGTATTAAATTACCCTATGGTAAAGTAACTTCAGATCAATTATTAAGAATTTGTAACGTATCCGAAGAATATTCAAGAGGGCGTTTACATATTACCACGCGTCAAGATATTCAAATTCACTATGTATCTTTAGATAGAACCCCTGAGTTATGGGCAGAATTAGAAAAAAGTGATATTACTTTACGTGAGGCTTGTGGTAACGCAGTTCGTAACGTAACAGCATCGCCAGACGCAGGAATTTCTCCTGAAGAACCTTTTGATGTAACTCCATATGCACATGCAGTATTTCAATTCTTTTTACGTAACCCAATTTGTCAAGAATTAGGACGTAAATTTAAAGTCTCTTTTTCGTCTACAGATGATGATACAGCTTTGTCTTACATGCACGATATAGGATTTATTGCAAAAATAAAAGTGATAGATGGAAAGCCTGTTTTAGGATTTAAAATAATGTTAGCAGGTGGTTTAGGATCACAACCTAGATTGGCGGATGTTGCTTTTGACTTTTTAGAAGCAGATAAAATTATTCCTTACATGGAATCTATTTTACGTGTGTTTGATAGGTACGGAGAGCGTTCTAAAAGAGCAAAAGCTCGTTTGAAATTTTTAGTAAAAGATTTAGGATTAGAAGCTTTTAATGAATTGGTAGCCAAAGAGCAAAAAGCATTAGCATATCAAACGTTTCCAATAGCTACTGATGGTTTTGACAATAATCCAGACGTATCTGGAATTGTTGCTCCAGAAGTTACAATCGAAGATCAGGCATCTTACGAAGCTTGGAAAGCGAGTAATGTATTTGCACAAAAGCAAGAAGGACTGTTTGCTATAGGAATTAAAGTAAATATTGGAGATTTCTATTTACCAGAAGCAAGAGCTTTAGCAGCATTAATTAAAGAATATGCAGCAGATGAATTAAGATTCACGTTGCGTCAAAATATATTAGTACGCCATGTACGCGAAGATTTGTTACCGTTCTTTTATACAAAATTAAAAGAATTAGGATTTACAGATTTAGGATACGAAGCGATTCAAGATGTTACTGCATGTCCAGGTACAGATACATGTAATTTAGGAATTGCATCATCTACAGGAATTGCAGACGAGTTAGGAAAAGTATTAAGAGCAGAGTACCCAGAATTTGCAGTAGATTCTGACTTAGTGATTAAGATTTCTGGATGTATGAATGCTTGTGGACAACACAACTTATGTAACATCGGATTTCAAGGAATGTCTGTAAAGGCTGGAAAATTAGTAGCACCTGCTTTACAAATTTTATTAGGAGGTGGTACCTTAGGAGATGGTGAAGCTAGAATTGCAGATAAAGTAATTAAAGTACCTTCTAAAAGAGGACCAGAAGCATTGCGTTTAATTTTAAACGATTACATAGAGAACTCAGGAGGAGCTGATTTTGTAGCTTATTACTTAGAAAAAGGAGAAAAATATTTCTACGATTTCTTAAAACCATTATCAAGTACAGATAATTTACAAGAATCTGACTTTATTGACTGGGGTAATGAAGAAAAGTATGAGAAAGCTGTAGGTACAGGAGAATGTGCTGGAGTTGTTATTGATTTGGTAGCAACATTGTTATTTGATTCGAAAGAAAAGTTAAACAATGCAAAAGAAACCTTAGCAGCAGGAAAATTAAGTGATGCAATTTACTTTGCATACAGTTCTATGGTACATACTGCCAAAGCAATTTTAACAGCTGAGGGAACAAAAACAAATACACATAACAAAATTATATCTGACTTTAACGAGATTTTTGTTCAAGCAGGAAAAATTGATTTAGGAACAGATTTCGAATCGTTTATTTATCAAATTAACCAAAACGAGCAATCAGAAGCTTTTGCAAACTCTTATATAGCTGATGCTGAAAAATTCTTTAATTTAATTGAAGGATATAGAGAAGCTGAGTTAGCAGAATAGATAAAAGTAAGTTTCTTTCACTAATTTTGTGAATTGGTGAAAGAAACTAAAATAAAAGTAATGAAAGGAAAACTAACATTAGTTGGAGCGGGTCCTGGAGATCCAGAATTAATTACACTAAAAGGTGTAAGAGCATTGAATGAAGCCGATGTTGTTTTGTATGATGCATTAGCTAATGAAGAGTTGTTGGTGCACGCACCAAATGCAGAAAAAATCTTTGTAGGTAAACGAAGAGGAATGCATAAGTTCATTCAAGAAAAAATACAAGAGTTAATAGTAGAGCATGCACTCAAAGGCAAGCATGTAGTACGTTTAAAAGGAGGTGATCCTTTTATTTTTGGACGTGGTGCCGAAGAGTTAAAATATGTGCTAGACAAAGGAATAGATTTTGATATTGTATCAGGAGTTACTTCTGCAATAGCAGCCCCTGCAAGCTTTGGAATTTCGTTAACACAAAGAGGTGTCAACGAAAGTTTTAGAGTAATTACAGGAACAACATCAGACGTTGAGTTAAGCGAAGATATTGAAGCAGCAGCAGGATCTAACGTAACAATTGTGGTGTTAATGGGGATGAGTAAGCTAGAAAAAATTGTAAATGCTTTTTTAGCTCATGGTAAAACAAACATACCTGTTGCTATTATAGAAAATGGTACTTGGGATAAAGAACGTTTAGCTATAGGAACTATTGCTTCGATTTTAGATATCATCAATCAAAAAGGATTGACCAATCCATCAATGATTGTAATTGGAGAAACCGTAAAAGAAAGCGAAGTTTTGTATAACTATTTACTTAACAAAAAAGGATTAAGTTTATAATGGAAAAAAATCAATTATATCCCGTTTTTTTAAAAGTAACAGCATTAAACACCTTAATTGTTGGAGGTGGAAATGTGGCCTTAGAAAAACTATCTTTTTTGTTAAAATCGAGTCCAAATGCTAGAGTAACTATGATTTCTCCTTTTTATAGAGAAGAAACCATTGCCAAGGCCAACGAAGGAAATGTGAGAATGATTGTAGGTAAATACGATGCTAGTTTGTTAGAAGGCAAGCACATTGTAATTGCTACAACAGACATTCCTGCAGTAAATGTAAAAGTTTACAACGATTGTAAAGAGCGTTCTATATTGGTAAATTTAGCAGACAATCCGCCGTATTGTGATTTTTACATGGGAGGAATTGTTACAAAAGGAAATATTAAAATTGGTATTTCTACCAATGGAAAATCTCCTACAATGGCAAAGCGTTTACGTCAGTTTTTTGAATCTGTATTGCCAGAAAATATAGATGATTTAGCGGAGTATTTGAATAAATATCGAGATACAATCAAAGGAAACTTTGAGGAAAAGGTAGAGAAGATGAACGAATTCACTAAAGGTTTAGTTGGAGACGTTAAAAATAAGATTAAAGAGTAATTAATAGTGGTTGATTCAAAAATTATTAGCATTTTTGCAATCATTATTTAAAATGATAATAAATAAAAAACTAAGATAATGATCAAAACAGATATCTTAATTATTGGAGCAGGACCTTGTGGTATGTTTACTGTGTTTGAAGCAGGATTGTTAAAATTGCGTTGTCACTTAATAGACGCATTACCGCAAGCAGGTGGTCAGTGTTCAGAAATTTATCCTAAAAAACCTATTTACGATATTCCGGCATACCCAGAGGTATTAGCAGGAGATTTGATAGATAATTTAGCAGAGCAAATAAAGCCATTTCAACCAGGTTACACTTTAGGAGAAAGAGCAGAAACGATAGATAAATTAGAAGATGGTTCTTTTTTAGTAACTACAAATAAAGGAACAGAGCACAATGCACCTGTTGTATTTATTGCTGGAGGTTTAGGTTCTTTTGAGCCACGTAAGCCACCTATTAAGGAGTTATTAGATTATGAAGATAAAGGTGTAGAGTATATTATTCGTGATCCAGAATTATACCGTGACAAGCGTGTGGTGATTTCTGGAGGTGGAGATTCTGCTTTAGACTGGGCTATTTTCTTATCGGATGTTGCAAGTGAAGTATCATTAGTTCACCGTAGAAACGATTTCCGTGGTGCATTAGATTCTGTTGAAAAAGTAGTTGAATTGTCTAAGTCAGGTAAAATTAACTTAATTACAGAAGCTGAGGTAAAAGGAATTAATGGAGAAGGTAAAGTTGAGTCTGTATTGATTAAGCATAAAAAAGACGGTGACATTGTTAAAGAATGTGATCACTTTATTCCTTTATTCGGATTGTCTCCAAAACTAGGGCCTATTGCAGACTGGGGATTAGAAATTGAGAAAAATGCTATCAAAGTAAACAATGCGGTAGATTACTCTACAAATAGAGAAGGTATTTTTGCTATTGGAGATGTAAACACATATCCAGGTAAGTTAAAGTTAATTTTATGTGGTTTCCACGAAGCAACTATAGCCTTACAAGCAGCTTACAACATTATTCACCCAGGAAAACGTAATGTAATGAAATATACTACGGTAAATGGAGTTGAAGGATTTGATGGAGAAAAGAAAGAAGCTAAAAAAGCACAAGTTATTAAAGTATAATTCTTGTTATACCATACAATTATAAAAAACGCTTAAAGCAAATGCTTTAAGCGTTTTTTATGTTTTACACTTGTTTTTGTACAAGAGTTACTGTTTTGTCTAATCATTTCTTACGTTTCGCTACGTCAGAAGATTTTACATTTTAGAAATAAACGTTCAATCATGTAAACAAAAATAAACTACACAATTTAATAAAAAAGGCATTGTTTATTTATTATCTAATATTTTTAATAATTAAGGTTTACATTGTATCTTTGCACCTCAAATTTAACAGCATAGTTAATTAAAATTCAGTATTATGTCTGACATTACCATTAAGATTAAAGATAGAGAAGGAGTAGTTCATGAGTTGCAAGCACCAACAGATATGGCTATGAATATTATGGAGCTTTGTAAAGCTTATGAGTTACCTGTAGAAGGAACTTGTGGAGGAATGGCGATGTGTGCTTCTTGTCAGTGTTACATTTTATCAGATCATGAATTGCCAGAAAAGCAAGATGCTGAAGAGGATATGTTAGATCAGGCTTTTTATGTAGAAGATAATAGTCGTTTAGGATGTCAATTGCCTATTACAGAAGATTTAGATGGATTAGAAATTGAATTGGCACCAGAGAGTGAAATTTAAAATTTTTAAAATAGTATATAAAAAAATCGTTCCTATCGGAGCGATTTTTTTGTTTTAGCAAAGTAAAAAACGAAAATTAATATCTTGTTTTATAAAATTGTATCTTTGCAATCCAATTTTTTTGGAAGTTAAAACATGTATTGTTATGGTAAAAATAGGTGATATAGAATTGTGTGATTTTCCTTTATTATTAGCTCCAATGGAAGATGTAAGCGATCCTCCGTTTAGAGCTTTGTGTAAAGAGAATGGAGCAGATTTGGTATATACCGAATTTATTTCGTCTGAAGGGTTGATTAGAGATGCGGCTAAGAGTGTTAAAAAGCTAGATATCTATGAGAAAGAAAGACCTGTTGGAATTCAAATATTTGGAGCCAATTTAGAGTCTATGCTGCGTACTGTTGAAATTGTAGAACAATCGAAACCAGATATTATTGATATTAACTTTGGGTGTCCTGTAAAAAAAGTAGTTAGCAAAGGTGCTGGTGCGGGTATTTTAAAAGACATTGATTTAATGGTGAAGTTAACCAAAGAAATGGTACAGCATACACATTTACCAGTTACAGTGAAAACACGTTTAGGATGGGATGAAAATTCTATTATGATAGAAGAAGTTGCTGAACGTTTACAGGATGTTGGTTGCGCAGCTATTTCTATTCATGGACGTACACGTGCCCAGATGTATAAAGGCGATGCGGATTGGACAAGAATTGCGGCAGTAAAAAATAATCCTAGAATGCATATTCCTGTTTTTGGAAATGGAGATGTTACCTCGCCTGAGCGTGCTATAGAAATGCGCGATGATTATGGCTTAGATGGTTGTATGATTGGTAGAGCAGCTATTGGAAATCCATGGTTTTTTAATGAGGTAAAGCATTTTATGGCCACAGGAGAGCATCTACCATCTGCATCTATAAAAGATAGAGTAGAGGTTGCCAGAAGACATTTAGAAATGGAAATTGCTTGGAAAGAAAACGAAACACAAGCGGTTTTGGAAACACGTAGGCATTACGCGAATTACTTTAAAGGTATTAGAGATTTTAAAAACTATAGAATTCGTTTGGTTACAGCAGATACTGCCCAAGAAGTGTACGATGTGATGCATGAAATTTTAGATAGATTTGGTGATGTAAATGCATCGAACTTAATGCAAAAATAAAACAAAAGGCTTCTGTGTTACATAGAAGTCTTTTAGTTTAAGTATTTATTAGAAATTCGGCCACTAGCCAGCAAACTAGCAAGTGCACCAAATACTACTATGGTACAACATACAACACCTACATTTTGCCATTCAAAAGCAACAGGATACGGTATGTTAGGAGCAATCATCACTAATTCAAAAGAAATTTGTAGGTAAATAATAAAAGCACCCACTAATAAACCAATAAGCATTCCTACAAGGTTTAATAAAAAACCGTACAAAGTAAAAATTTTGCGAATGTTTGTAACTGTAGCACCTAAGTTTAGTAACGTTTTAATATTTTCTTTTTTGTCTACAATTACCATAATAATGGTACCACTTGTGTTCGATAATACCATCATTAATACCAGTAAAGAAACCAAATAAGCAATTAGTTTTTCGGAATTTAAAATTTTATAAAAAGAACTGTTAATTTCTTCTCTCTTTAAAATAGTATAATCGTTTGCTAAGTTTTTAGTTAGGTATTTGTAAGTGTCGTTTAGAAAATATGCGTCGTTTAATTTAAGATCAATAGCACTTACTTCGTTTTTTTGTTTGCCTAACAGTTGTTGACTTAAGGTAAGTGGTGCATATATATAATTATAGCCTTGTTGGTTCTGGTTAGAAACAACACCTATTAATTGTGGATTGATAGTTCTAAAAGCTTTTTTAGGGTTCGAAATGTATCCTTTTCCTGCTTTGGGTACATAGGTTAGCACACGATCGGTATAAACATTTAAATCGAGTTCTCTAACCAATGCATAATCAGCAACACAACTGTTGTTTATTTTAGGAGATAGCCATTCTCCAACCATTAATAAAGAATCGGCAGCAACAACACGATTGTATAAAGAATCTACCCCTTTTATATAAGCAATAGCTTCTTTGTCTTTGCTTTTTAAAAAAACACGTTCTTCTAAAATTTTAGCGTAGGTAAAATTATTAACGCTTTCTTCTAAAATAGCGGTAAGTTGTTTGTTAGCAATAAATGTTTTCCCTTTTTTAGCCGTAATTCTAATGTCAGGCGTATTGGCATCTAAAATTTTTAAACTGTAATCTTTAATCCCCGAAAATACAGAGAGCACAACAAAAAGAGCAATGGTACCAGCCATTACACCTAAGCAGGCTAAAATTGTAACAATGTTAATAATATTGTTACCGCTTTTAGATTTTAAGTAGCGTTGCGCAATGTAAAAAGGAAACCTCAAATGCTTAAGATTTTTTTCTCTTGTCTAATATTTCAGGGTTGTGAATTGGGTTCACATCTTCTCCTTTTAAAGAAGAGTCAATATTTTCTATATAATCTAAAGAATCGTCACCAAAAAACAACAAATTAGGCATACGTCTTAGTTGATGTTTTGTTCGTTGAGCTAACTCATGACGAATAGCAACAGTATTTGCAGTAACTGCTTTTAAAATAGCATCTCTTTTATCAGAAGGAAATACACTTAGGTAAGCTTTTGCCTGTCCTAAATCTGCAGTTACAGTAACTTTAGATACAGATATAATAACACCGCGTAATCCATTTCTAGCATCGGCTTGTAATACTTCGGCTAAATCTTTTTGAATAACTCCTGCAATTTTTTTCTGTCTGTTTGTTTCTTCCATACTGCAAAGATACAATTAGCAAAGCACAATTACGAATCGGAAATTGAGAATTAATTTAGTTGAATTCAAGTTTTTAAAAAAGCGTTCACACAGATAATTAGCCTATTGTAAATCTGTATAATTTTAATTTCTATTTTTTAATATATATGTTACCTTGCAATTTGTATTCTTAAATTAGATTTATGTCAAAATCTTTCGAAAAATATCAGAAAAGACGCTTGTTAGCCTCCTACTTATCGGTGGTGTTAAGTATTACAATGGTTTTGTTGATGGTAGGTTTTTTAGGATTGACAGTGTTGAAGTATAGAAATTTAAGTAGTTATTTTAAAGAAAAAGTATCGGTAACCTTGTATTTAAAAAACAAGATGAATGCTGAAGATGTACTTTCGTTAAAAAACTATTTAGGAGAAAAAGAGTACATCAATAAATTGCGTTTTGTATCTAAAAAGCAAGCTGCAAAAGATTTTAGTAAAGATATTGGCGAAGACTTTTTAAGTTTTTTAGGAGATAATCCTTTAAAAAGTTATTACGATGTAGGCTTGAAAGCCGATTTTGTAAGTCCAGCTCAATTGGTGTACATTGCCAAAGAGCTCGAAAAAAATAGTTTTATAGATGAAGTAGCTTACGATGCTCCGTTGGTTGATTTGCTAACTAAAAATATAAAACGTATTGGTTTTTGGCTCCTTATAACGGCGTCTGTATTAGGATTTATAGCCATATTATTATTAAATAGCTCGATAAGATTATCGATTTATTCCAAAAGATTTACAATTAAAACCATGCAAATGGTAGGTGCAACCAAATCGTTTATTCGCAAACCGTTTATATGGTCTAGTGTGCGTTTAGGCTTGTTAGGTGCTTTTTTAGCATCGGTAATTTTGTTAGCATTTTGTTATAAGGTAAATGATAAGTTACCTGCATTAGAGTTGTTAGCAGACAAACAAGTGTTAGGGATTGTAATAGGTGGTGTTTTTGGAATTGCTTTTATAATTACAAGTTTTAGCTCGTTTTTAGCAACACAGCGTTTTTTAAGATTAAAAACAGACCAACTTTATTTTTAAGTTATGAAAGGGAAATTTGCATCAGACTTTGTGTTTGAGAAAAAGAATTATATACTAATGATTGTAGGATTGATTGTGATTGCTACAGGATTTATACTGATGTCTGGTGGAGGATCAGACAATCCAGAAGTTTTTAACAAAGAGATTTACAATTTTAGAAGAATTAGACTTGCACCAACACTTGTTTTAGTAGGTTTTGGTATAGAAATATGGGCAATTTTAGCAAACCCAACTAAAAAATAATATGGGATTTATTGAAGCAATTGTTCTGGGAATCGTTCAGGGATTAACAGAGTTTTTACCAGTTTCGTCTAGTGGACATTTAGAATTGGCAAAGTTTATATTAGGTGATACTTCGGTGCCTGAAGAAAGTTTAACCTACACAGTAGTATTACATTTTGCTACAGCGTTAAGTACGTTGGTTATTTTTAGAAAAGAAGTTGCAGAAATACTAAAAGGACTTTTACAATTTAAGGTAAACGAAGAGTTTTGGTTTTCGGTAAAAATTATTTTATCAATGCTACCTGCTGTTACGGTAGGTTTGCTTTTCGAAAAAGAATTAGAAGCGTTTTTTGGAGGTAAATTATTATTAGTTGGAGCTATGTTGTTGGTAACAGCTTTGTTATTGTTGTTAGCAGATAAAGCTAAAACAACAAATAAAAATGTATCTGTTCTAGATGCAGTGATTATAGGAGTATCGCAAGCAATTGCAATGTTACCAGGTATTTCAAGATCGGGAGCTACCATATCAACCTCTGTACTTTTAGGGGTAGATAGAAATAAAGCCGCTCGATTTTCTTTTTTAATGGTAGTGCCTCTAATTTTTGGAAAAATAGCAAAAGATATTTTAGGAGGAAGTATTCATTTTACATCGCAAGAAGTTGTGCCTATGGGAGCTGGTTTTGTAGCCGCTTTTGTATCGGGGCTTTTGGCTTGCCAATGGATGATTGCTTTGGTTAAAAAGAGTAAATTAATTTATTTTTCTATTTATTGTGCCGTTGTAGGTATGGTAGCAATAGCTTATACATTTATAGCCTAAATGAAAACATTAGAAGCATACAAACAAGGAGAGGTATTGTTAATAGACAAGCCTTTGTATTGGACCTCGTTTCAGGTAGTCAATAAACTACGATGGGTTATTAAGCAGCATTATGGTATTAAGAATATTAAAGTAGGGCATGCGGGTACTTTAGATCCGTTGGCTACAGGTTTGTTAATTTTGTGTACAGGGAAATTCACAAAAAAAATAGAAACCTACCAGGCACAGCACAAAGAGTATACAGGTACAATTACTTTAGGAGCAACCACACCTAGTTATGATTTAGAAACAGAAATAGATCAAACGTATCCGACAGCGCATATTACAGAAGCGATGATACAGGCTACTACGCAACAGTTTGTTGGAGAAATAGATCAGAAACCACCTATTTTTTCGGCGATAAAAAAAGAAGGAAAGCGTTTGTATGAATTGGCTCGTGAAGGAAAAACAACAGAAATTAAAACAAGAAAAATTACAATTTCTGAATTTGAAATTACCAAGATAGCAATGCCAAACGTTGAGTTTAGAGTTGCATGTAGCAAAGGGACTTACATACGCTCTTTGGCCTATGATTTTGGACAAGCTTTAGCATCGGGTTCTCATTTATCTGCGTTGCGACGTACCAAAATTGGAGAATTTAACGTAGCAAATGCTATATCTGTAAACGATTTTTTACAAGATTTCGGGTTAGAACCTTTAGAAGAAGACAAACGAATATCTTAAAACATTCTAGAGTACCAAGTGTCTTCTGCTGGGAGTTCCCAATCTGTAGAAAGTTGCTCTTTTGTGTTGATGAGGTTGTCGAAAACAATAGTGTTTTTATTAACACTTTTATTTTTAATTAATTTTTTAAACTCCTTTACATCTTTGTATTGTACATAAGCACCTTGTTTAAAACAAACATTTAATTTGTCTAAAAGCTCTATTTCGTGTGAGGCTTGTAGCTTGAAAATAAAACTAACAAGCTCGTCAATAACTAATGTTGTGACGGGCTTGTTTGTGTTTGTAGCTATAATGATAAAACGTTGATGTTTTATGGTAAAACCGGCATCGATGTTATGTGTTGTACACCAATTCGAAACAAAATTTTCTACTTCTTGTTCGATTTTACTTAAAAGCTCAGGATAAAACTTTTTATTACTCGGGTACATAAAGAGTTTTGCATTGGGTTCAAGTTCATCAAAATTTACAAGCATACGGTGTTTTTGTTTTTCACAAAGATATTAGCTCTCTGCGAAATAACGCTTATTTTTTTTGAATTACTTACACCAATTCTTGTTTCGAAATAGTAGTAATTATTTTGTTCAAATCATTCAAGGTGTCTAAACCTTTATTTTTGTTGTACCAAATTTGTAAATCTTCTTTAAACTGCGCATCCAATCCACCGTGTTCGTCTTTGTAATCGTTTACCATTTTTGTAGCTGTGGTAGGTCTAGGTCCCCAATCTGTAAGTACATTTTTTTGCTCGTCTAAAACAATTAATTTAGGAATGGCAGCCCCTCCGTTTGTTAAAAAATGATTCATTAACTCAGGATTGTCGTCTCTGTATACAATTTTTAAATCAATGTTTTCAGAGTTTTCGGCTACTTTATGTATTACAGGTACGGTTTGGGCAGCATCACCACACCAACTTTCTGTTAGTACAATAAAAGTTAATTTGTTTTGTAATTGCGCTAAACTTTTTAGGGTCGCATCGTCTACTTTTTGCGTTTTTGTTAAACGCTTCATTCGAGATTGATTTAGTTTAGTAAAGTTTGTTAACGCATCTGATTGTGTGTTTCCAGAACTTTTTTTAGCGCTCACTAAATCTTTCATTTTTTCTAAAAAGCTATCGTAACTAAAAGAGTTTTTTAATGCTATTTCTATGCTATTTTTAATATCGCTCATGTTTGCTAGGTATTATGCAACTTTAGACGACAAGAGTATGCATTACTTACAGTTAATTATTGTTTAGAACTTAATATATTTGCTGTTATGAAGTATATGTATTTACTATTGGTTTTGGGGCTTTGTTTTGCTTGTTCTAAAAAGAAAGAAGCGAGTAAGAGTGAAGGAACAAAGTTGATGAAATCTTACGTGGGAGAAAAAGACAAAGAGGTTAAGTTTGATACGGTGCACCTTGAAAAAGTAAGATTTAAAGATTCTATAAAAGATTGGAAAGGCTATCATAAAATAGATGCTTTGCTAAAGGTGTTAAAAACTTCTACACCTAATGAATTGCTATATACGGCAGATGATTTTGTGAAAGATATAAAATTGATGAAAGACTCGATACCTGTAGAGAGTTTGAAAAAACCAGGGATGAGAGCGCGTATAAACGGGATGTACAACCAAGCATTACGTTTGAAAGAAATGAGTACTATACCAGCCATTACTGTTGACGAGGTTGTAAAACAAACGGTTGGGTTGTATGCTATTTTTAATATGATTACGACAAAAGTAAATGCAATTTACGATCAGGAAAATTTTGAAAATGAATTGTTAGAAGAAGATTTTATTTTTTCTAAAATAGATTCAATTCAATAAAAAGATTAAGACTTTAAATCTTGAATTTGTTGATAGATTAAGTGGGATTCGTATCCTTTACGAAGCATAAAGTCGGCTACCTTTTTTTGTTTTTTGTACACATTACTTTCTTTGGTGGTTTGCCATTTGTGATGTACTAATGTAGCTAAAGTATCTAAATACTCGGTTTCAGAAATTTCTTTAAGTGCCGTTTTGATGTTGTATTCTGAAATGTTTCGGAATTTTAATTCTTGTACAATACGTACTTTTCCGTATTTTTTAATTCTAAACTTTCCGCGAGCAAAGCTTTTTGCAAAACGCTCTTCGTTTAAAAAATTATGTTCCATAAGGTGTAGTATAATCACTTCGCAGGCTTCTGGAATCATTTGCATTTTAGAAAGTTTTTCTTCAATTTCTTTGTGACATCTATCTTGATAGACACAGTAACTTTCGAGTGCTCTTTTGGCTTGCTCTACAGTATAGGTTTTAACGGTTTGTTTAGAAAAACTCATGGTTTCAAAAATAGAAATTAGAGTTTACATACCCTAGTTTATTTTTTACAAAACGAGGATTGCGTTAGGGATTGAATGGTGTGTTTGAGCTCTTGTTGCCATTGTTTAAAAATGGTAACAAAGCGAGTAATGAAAGCCCGACTTATAAAAAAGGAACATCGTGTATTTTTTATGAGTAACGCCCAAAAATCATAAAGAGCTGCTAACGGGGGTTAACAGCTCTTTGGGAATAGATAGGGGTGGGGATTATTTATTTTTGACCTTTATTTTTATTTTGTGTAGCAAATAAAACATAACAGGTACAATGATTAAGGTTAGGAAGGTGGCAAAGGTTAAACCGAAAATTACGGTCCAAGCTAAAGGTCCCCAGAATATAACATTGTCTCCACCAATATAAATATTAGGGTTACCGGTGTTAAAGAGCGCAAAGAAATCGATATTGATTCCTTGTGCCAAAGGGATAAGACCTATTACGGTTGTAATTGCGGTAAGAATTACGGGACGTAAACGTGCTTTACCTCCTTTTACAATGGCTTCGAATGCATGATTGATACCAATAACTTGTCCTTCTGGTAGGTTTAGCTCTTCGGCTTTACGATCGAACAATAGCTGTGTATAATCTAACAATACAACTCCGTTGTTTACCACAATACCGGCGAGCGATATGATTCCCATCATGGTCATCATGATTACAAAACTCATGTTGGCACCAATAATACCAAAAAATACTCCGGTAAAACTTAAGAAAATCGCAATCATAATAATGGCTGGCTTGGTTACAGAATCGAATTGGAAGACTAGGATAAAGGCAATTAAACCTAATCCGCTAAGTAAGGCTCCCATTAAAAAGGCCATTTGCTTGTTTTGTTCTTCTATTTGTCCTGTAAAATCGAAAGAAACATTTTTAGGCGCTTCGAAACTAGCCATTTCTGCTTCTATTTGTTTTACAATAGCACCAGCATCTGTAAAACCTGGGGCTAGTGCAGAGTAAACAGTTACAGTTCTTGTTCCGTTTTTGTGTTTGATGGCACTAAACGATGAGGTGTTTTTTTGCTGTGTAAGTGCCGAAATAGGAACTTCTTTTAGTTGTCCGTCTATTTGACTACGGAAAATAATGTTTTGATTGAATAACAAACTTGTATTGGTACGGTCTTCTTCTTTAAAACGTACGTATACGTCGTAATCTTCTCCGTTTTCTTTGTATACACTTGCTTTTTCTCCAAAAATAGAACGTCTTAATTGTTGCGCTACAAACACTACAGGTACTCCTAAAGCACCTGCTTTTTCTCTATCTACAACAACTTCCATTGCAGGTTTTGATTTGTTAACATCTACTTTTAACTCATCTATACCAGGAATGTTTTTGTCTGCAATAAAGGCTTGCATTTTTTCTGCTACCTGAATTAGTTCGTTGTAATCTTCTCCTTTAATTTCTATATTGATAGGGTATCCGGCAGGAGGTCCCACAGGATCTTTTTCTACAGAAATAGATAACCCAGGAAATTTACCTTTCAAGTCGTTTAATACTTTGATACGAAGTTCTTCAGAATCCATACCACGTCTAAATTTGTACTCGCGCATAGAAGCTGTTACTTTACCACGGTGCGGCATTTCGGTATTTCCAGAATCGGTTTGTGGGTTACCAGCACCCATACCTACTTGCGATACGGCAGACTCTACCAAAAAGTTGTGATCTCCGTCCATATAAACAGCATCGTTTAAAACGGCATACACTCTTTTTTCTACTTTTTTGGTAATTGCATTGGTTTTCTGAATGTCGGTACCTTGTGGGTATTCTAGGTAAACCACAATTTGATTAGGCTTGTTGTCTGGAAAGAATTCTACTTTGGTTCTACCAGAACCTACAGACCAACCAAAGAAACCAAACGATGCAATTAGTAGTAAGAAAGTGAAACCTAACAAAACATAAGGTTTCCATCCGCTTAAAGCTCCTCGTAGTACTTTTTCGTATCGGTTTTCGAAAGCTGTAAGCATTTTTGTTTGAAAGAATACTGCAGCTTGCTTTATAAACAAACGGTAGGCCCAAAATAAAACAGCAGTGGTAATCATTACACTACCTAAACCGCTCATGGCACCACCAAATAATAGAATTGGAATACCAAAACCACATAAAATAGCGGTAAGGATTGTTAATTGTTTGTAGGTCAGTATTTTTTCATCGATATTCATAAACTGTGATACCAATACTGAGTTGAAAAAGATGGCAACAAATAACGAAGATCCTAATACAATAGATAAAGTAATAGGAAAATAGATCATGAATTGTCCCATAACACCAGGCCACATACCCAAAGGTATAAAGGCAGCTACTGTGGTTGCAGTAGATATGATAATTGGATAAGCAATTTCTCCAATTCCTTTTTTAGCAGCTTCAATACGCGTCATTCCTTCTTCGTCCATTAAACGGTATACGTTTTCGACCACTACAATACCGTTATCTACCAACATTCCTAATCCCATAATTAATCCAAACAGAATCATGGTATTCATGGTGTAACCCAACCAGTTTATAATCATAAACGACATAAACATAGACATTGGAATAGCAAAACCAACAAACAATGCGTTTCTAAAACCTAAGAAAAACATTAATACAACTACCACCAGAATAATTCCGAAAATGATGTTGTTTACCAAGTCGTCTACTTGATTTAAGGTTTTAGAAGATTGATCGTTACTGGTTGTAATTTTTAAATCGGCAGGCAAAGAACCATCTTCTTGAATGTGCGCTAATATTTCGCTTATTTGTGTGGCAGCATTTACCATGTTTTTACCAGCACGTTTTTTAACATCTAGCATCACAACATTTTTACCCCATTCGCGTGCAAAAGTTGTTTTTTCTTTGTCTTTAAAGTAAACATTGGCAACATCTTTAAGGTATACAACACCACCTTGTCTTTTAATTACAAAGTTGTTTAATTGTTGTGGGGTGCTTATCTCACCTAAAATACGAATGGTTCTTCTTTGTCCGCTGGCAATTAAATTTCCTGCAGACATGGTAATGTTTTCTCTACGAATTGCGTTTATAATGTCGTCAAAACCAACTTTAGAAGCCATCATTTTGTAAATATCTACAGCAACTTCTACTTCAAGTTCTTGTGCCCCACGGATGTCTACCTTTTTAATTTCTTCTAATTCTTCTATTTTATCTTGTAAAACTTCTCCGTAAATTTTCAATTTATTTACAGGGTAGTCTCCAGAAATGTTAATGTTTAGAATAGGTGTTTCTTCTGATATGTTTAAATCAAAAACAGACGGATCTACTTTGGCTCCGTTAAACGTTGGCCAATCTTCACCAGCTTTAACGCCATCTACTTCGTCTTTTACTTTTAATTTGGCAGATTCTACCGAAATTTTTTCGTCAAACTCCACAATAATCACTCCGTAATCTTCTTGTGATGTAGAAGTGATTTTTACCAAGTTACTTACGTTTTTTAGCTTGTCTTCTAACGGATCTACAATTAAACGCTCTATATCTTCGGCAGTATTACCAGGATAAATAGCATTGATGTAAATTTTAGTTTCTTTAATTTCAGGAAAATTTTCTCTAGGCATAGAATTGTATGCCGATAGTCCTAAAATTAATGCGAGTGCACATAAGACATACATGGTGGTTCTATTGTTAATAGCCCACGATGAGGGTCCGAATTCTTTAATGGTTTTTATGATTTTAGACATTGTTTATCGGTTTAAAATCTTTATTTGTTGTCCTTCTCTAATGGTTCTAGCTCCCTCTATAATTATCTGAGAATTTGTGGAAAGACCTTCTAAAACTTCGATGTCGTTTTTACTTGTTTTTCCGGTTTTGATAAAGCTTTTCTTAGCCATGTACTTTCCGTTTTCTTTAACAGCTACATAAATGTATTCTTCGTTGTTTTCGTTTTCAGAAATAATACTTTGTGGAATTAAAATTGCCTGTTCGTTTTGATAATCGTTTACCAACAAACGAACACTCATATTAGGTTTGGCTTCTATGTTTTTAGGTACTTGCATTTCTACCTTAAACTTTCGGTTGTTTGGGTTGATAAAATTACCCGCTTGTGTAATTACAGTTTCGGTGTGTTTGTCTAGTACTGGAAAAAACGCTTTTACTTTTTTTCCTTTTTTAACAAAACGAACATAGGTTTCTGGAATTTCTGCAGCAATCGTCATGTTGTTTAGGTTTACCAAACGTGCAATAGGTGTTTGTCCTGGCGCTACAAACGAACCTTCATCTGTTATTACTTCGTCTATAATTCCAGAAAAAGGAGCATGAATATTTACTTTGTCTATTTGTGTTTTTAATTGTTTTACGGCATTTAAATCGGCCAAGTAAGCAGTTTGTGTTTGTAAAAACTGAATTTCAGAACCAATTTTTTGTTTCCATAAGCGTTCTTGTCTTTCAAAAGTTGTTTTAGATAAGTCTGCTCTAGCACTTAACTGAGCCAATTGCTCTTTTAAACCAGCGTCGTCTATAATAGCAATGGTTTGTCCTTTGCTTACTCTTTGCCCGTCTTTTACCAATACTCTTTTTAAAAGACCTCCCATTTCTGGAAATAGAATTAAATTTTGTTTGGTTTCTACATTTCCTTGTATTTCTACAAAGTGATTAAAAGCTTGTGTTTTTGGTTGTAATGTAGATACTAATGGAAGTTTTTTGATGGTATCAAGTTGTACCAAAGCGTCGTCTAATAATTTTAGTTCTGCAACTACTTTGCTTCTTTCGGTTTTAATAGCTTTAATGTCTTTAGAGCTAATAATGTCTGTAATACTTTTTTCTTTATTTCCACAAGCAACAACTGTTATTGCTAAAATGGTATATAATATTTGTTTCATGCTTTTAAATAGCTTTAGTTTTTTAATGCGTTTAGTTCTGCTTGTTTGTTAATAACATTAACCATAGCTTGTAAATATTGATTTTGGCTGCTGTATAATTGTAGTTGTGCTTGATTTAATTCGAAACTACTGGCAATCCCTTCTTTGTATTTAATACTGTTTTTTTGTTCGATTCTTTCGGATAACTCTAAGTTTCGTTTAGCATTGTTTAGCGTGTTTTGTGCTAGTTCTAATTCGGTGCTCACTTTTCTAATATCCAAAGCAATTTTAACTTTCGAATTTGTTAATGAATTTTTAGACATTTCCCATTCTAACTTAGCTTGTTCTTTGCGTGATTTTGATCGGAAAGAACTAAATATGGGTATGTTTAAAGATAGCCCAAGTGTACCTGTGGTAAAAAAATCGCCATTTACAATATCTTTAAAATGTGTACCGATACCTAACGAATTTAGATTGGCAAAACCAGCAAGCGTTGGTAGTATACGTGCTTTTTCGTATTTGTATAAAAGGCGTTTTGCTTCTACATTGTTTTCTGCAATTTTATAGTCTATATTGTTAAAAACAGATAACTGTTGACTAAAACTTCCTAAAGTTGTTTTTTCTTGTGTCAATTCGGTTAAAGAATCTGCTAGCTTTAAAGGTTTAGAGTCTTCGAGACCAATTAAGAGTTTTAAAGATGAAATTGTAATTTCTTTTAATTTTTCTAATTGTTTTTTTGTGTTCTCTAAATTATTTAGGGTAAGTTCTAATTGCTCTATTGTTTCTTCTTCGGTTAATCCATTGGAAAATAATGCATTTGCTTCTATAATATTGTTGTTAATATTTGCAATATTTTTGTTGGTAAGCTCAATACTTTCTTTCACAAGTAAAGTGCTAGAATACATACTTGTAACCGCTTTCTTAATTTCTGTTTCAGTCTTCGTTTTTGCGTTTTTAGAAATTTCTAAAAATACTTTAGAAGATTCTAATCCAACTAAATACGTTCCGCTAAAAATTAATTGCGTTAAGGTAACACTTGGAGATAATTGTTGTTTTGGAAAAATAAACATCAAAGGATTTTCTCCTCCTCCTTGGCTAAATTCATCAGGTAAAATAACATTGTTTTTGTACTCAATTTTACCGTCAATTTGCGGAAGTCCAATGGTTGTAGTTTCCCATTTTTTCCACTTAGCAGCAGCAATATTTAAATCTGCATTTTTAATATTTGTATTGTGCTTTAGCGCATGCGATATAGCATCTTTTAAACTAAAGTCAGACTTTTCTTTTTCTTGAGCCATACTTGTTAACGGAATTATTAAGTATGCCAATAAGCAAAGGTTATACAGTAGGTTCTTTTTCATTGTTTTTATTGGTTGTTAAGTATATTTTCTAAAGTTAATAGACCTTTGTTTGTTGCAATAGCCCTTATATGGTAGTCTAAAAAATTAGACATTAATGTTTTTTGTTGATACAAGGCTGGAGGAAAGGTTTCATGATCTTTGATACCTGTAATTCCTATGTAGTAGATTCTTGCAACAAAATCAATATCAATTTCTTGACGATAACTACCACTAGAAATACCTCTTTCAATATTGTCTACAATACAGGTATGGACAACATTTAAATGCTTGTTTTTAAATTTTTGATGAATATGAGGGTAAAACTTTTCTAATTGGTATTGTGGAGAGCTTTTTTCGTCTTTTAGCGTTTCTAAAACAAATTGTTTAATTCTAAATAGTTCTTGTATTGCATCCAGCTTTTCTTCTCGAATGGCATGGATTCCATTGTTAATATGTTCAAAAATGTAGTCTGTACTTTCTTCAACAAGTTCAGATTTATTTTTAAAGTGACTGTAAATCGTTTTTTTAGAAATGCACATGTCTTTAGAAATATCATCCATGGTAACACTTTTGAAACCGAGTCTGATAAACATGTTCGCAGCTTTCGTAATTATTTCACACTTCATTTAATAGTTTGTTTCTGAGACAAATGTAGTGCAGGAAACTTTATAAACAAAAAAAGTTTCCAAAGTTTTTTGTAAAGTTTAGGTTAAGTTTTTATTTAGAGCGCCATTGTGTTATTTTTACGCTCAAAAACAGAGCATTTGGACTTATCAATTTTTAGAGAATCGTTTCTTTCGTACTTAGAGAAAGAAGTTAAAGTTAAAGAACCTGCAAGCTTATACGAACCCGTAAAATATATACTGAGTTTAGGAGGAAAGCGTATACGACCTTTGTTGGTTTTAATGAGTGTACAGGCTTTTGATAAAGACCACACAAAAGGGTTGGCAGCAGCTTTGGCCATAGAAGTGTTTCATAACTTTACATTATTACACGATGATATTATGGATGAGGCTCCTTTGCGAAGAGGAAAACAAACCGTTCATGAAAAGTGGGATGTAAATACGGCTATCTTATCGGGTGATGCAATGATGATTTTAGCGAATAAATATTTAGAAGCTTACGATGGAGATACCTATAAAAAATTGATGAGTTTGTTTCAACAAACGGCTTTGGAGGTTTGTGAAGGGCAGCAGTATGATATGGATTTTGAAAATAGAACGGAAGTAGCTATTACAGAATATATTGAAATGATTAAGCTAAAGACATCTGTATTGGTTGCTGCGGCGCTAAAAATGGGAGCTATTATCTCAGGTGCATCAGACGCAGATTCAGATGCTTTGTATGCTTACGGATTGAATCTGGGACTTGCTTTTCAGTTACAAGATGATTATTTAGATGCTTTTGGAGATCCTAAAACTTTTGGAAAACAAATAGGAGGGGATATTATAGAAAATAAAAAAACGTATTTAGTAATAAAAACAAAAGAATTTTTAGCCAAACAGGATTTAGAAAAGTTTAATAACTATTACGAAAAAGAAGCAGATGATATAGCTTTAAAAGTAGCCGAAGTGAAAGAGTTGTTTTTAAAAAGTGGGGCTGTAGCACAAATAAAACAAGAAATAGAGGCTTATACAGTAAAAGCTTTTAAAAATTTAGAAGGAGTAAATATTACTGAAGTTTCTAAGAATCAGTTGATTGATTTTGGAAAGTATTTAATGGCGAGAAGTGTATAGCTACAAAGTGAAAAAAATATTTGTGAGATCGTAAAAATATACTAAATTTGCCACCGCTTTAGGTCTCATAGCTCAGTTGGTTAGAGCACCTGACTCATAATCAGGGGGTCCATGGTTCGAGCCCATGTGGGACCACATTTAAAGTCAAGCCTTTACAGAAATGTAGAGGCTTTTTTGTTTCTTTGGGGTCAACATAGGGTCAACATTTCAATACTTAAAAAATGACTGAGAAAAATAATCCATTATCTTATTTTAAAAATATAGCTCATAATAGTTCTTATGAAAAATTAAAAAGAAATGTGATGAATCAACAATCTCAAAAATTTCCTTCACATTTTTTAAATCCAGATTATGAAAAGGGGACATTTGAAAGTATTACAGCTGATATAGATCCTATTACTGATAAAATCATTGAGATCACTGGGCAATATGATTTTAAAAAAGATTTTGAAAAAAAGTTATTAGCAGAATCATTAATAGCTAAAAAGGTAATAGATGCAATGTTAATGCAAGTTTTGGTAAGTGGTGGTAGTCAAAAAACTGTTGGTAATATTTTACTAAAGGAACTAAATGAGGTTCTTGCAGTAGCAGATTCTAAATACTCTGAATCATTAAAATTTAAAGAAGTAATTCAAGGCTTAATAAGTTTTGTTTGTGAAAAATTCAGTATTAGTATCAACCAACCTAAAGTTATTATTCAATCTGAGAATTACAATTCAAAATTTGAACCTAAAGATTTTATGAAAAAAGCTGTATTTGAAAAATTATATGACATTGCAATAGATGAAGATTTGATTGATGATACAGAGGTTACTTTTGAAATGTTTTTTAATTCACTAACTGAAAGAAACCCATCCCAAACTGATTATATAAAATTTAGATGCTTTAATAACAAAATGAAGTCATTTATAGTTTCAATTAGTTGTTTTTTTTATAACCTTAAAGCAAGAAGCATAGAAGAATCAGGTGTTTTTATGACTAAGCAAGGTACTCCTATAACCATAGTTAATTTTGATAAGATTAAAGAAAAAGAAGATTACACTAAAAAACTATCAGGGTTGCTAGAACCATATTTGAGATAAGATTTTAATCTTACTTTTTTTCTTACACTTTCTCTTACTCCATTCTTACACTTCAAAATAAAAAATTGCCTTTTAAACTTCCTTTGTCCCTATAATAATCAGGGATGAGGCCTCATTCCATAATTTTTAAAATTATGGATAACATCCAAGAACAAATTACAGAATTAAAAGAAATCCTATTAAGGATAGAAAAAAAGAGAAATGAGTTTTACAGCTTAGAAGAAGCCTGTAGTTATTTAAAAATCTCAAAACCTAGTATGTATAAACTTACTAGTAAAAAAGAGATAACATATTATACTCCTGGTGGGAAGAAAATCTATTTCCAAAAGCAAGATTTAGATGCTTGGATTTTAGCTGGCAGAGTATTTTCTTGTGAAGATTCAATGTTAGAACTGGAGAGTTTTTTAACTAAAAATTCTTAGGCTATGGTAGATTTTATAAAACTATTGTGGAGGGATAAAATAGGTTTTGAGCAATTTCTTACCAATGAAAAATACTTTCCTGATTTAAAGGCAACTTTTGGGTTTCATACAAGTGAAATTGAATATCCATATAGAGATTTTTATGGACATTATGCAGTAGGAGTTTCTGAAAAACAAGGGTATTTAAAAAACTCAATCCATAAGGACTTTAATTTAAGGCAGGAAGGTGTAGAGCAAAACTATAATGATTTCTCTTATTCAAATTTTTGTGATTGTATAAATGCATTACAGAGAGATGTACCTCATTTAGATGAAAGTAAATTAACTCAACTTGAGTTTGGATTTAATATAGATATGGAAGATGTTGATGTAACAGATTTTATTAATAACCAAGTATTGATGCATAAATACAAAACACATGATATTTTAAAAACATTTAATGGAAGAGGAACTTACAAGCAGTTTAACCATTCAGAATATGCTGTGAAAATTTATGATAAGGGAAAACAGTTTAGGCTAGATCATAATATACTTAGGTTTGAAGTTAGATTTCATAAATCTAAGGCTTTAGAAAGGTTAGGTATTTTCAAGTTAGGTGATTTAAAGAATAAATATGTGTTGAGGTTATTATTTCTTGAGCTATTAAAAAGATTTGATGAAATGATGATTGTAGATGATGTATCTAATTTAGAGCTTACTTATCAGCAGAATCAGTGGTTAACCCAATTTAAAAGCTCAGAATATTGGCAATTTCAGAGGACTAGGAGAACTAGAATGACTATCTCAAGGAATAAAACTAGATGTAAAGAGTTGTTTGGGGAGTTAAATTTAAATCAAAGTGAAAATTTACTAAGAAGTAAACTTTTGAGGAAATACTCAGAATTAATGAATTTCTAAAAATTAGTGAATAAGTAACTGTTACAATATCACACTATAAAAAGGTGTGAAAATGTAACTATCAAAATTTTAAAAGATGGCAACAGCAAAAATTATATTAAAGAAAAAAATGAATTCAAAAGGATTATATCCTATTGTACTATGTGTTATTAAGGATAGACAAGTTAAAAGAATTTCTCTTGGTATTTATTGTTTAGCTAAAGATTGGGATTCAAGTAGCTCAAGATTTAAAAAATCTTACCCTAATTACATACAAAGAAATAGGTTGTTGACCAAAGTACTAGAAAAAAGTTACTCAATAATAGATAACTTCTGTATTGACGACATAGATTTTACTTTAAACCAGTTTGAAGAAGCTTTTAGAGGTAAAAGTAAAAATAATATGAATGTTTCTGAATTTTGGAAAGATAAAGTATCAGATCTACTAAAATCCAATAGAGTAGGTAATGCTAATGCATATGATGGAGTGTATAAATCATTTTTCAAATTTACAGCAAGAAAAAATATTATGTTTAAAGAAATCACTTCAACATTATTAAGAAAATATGAAGTGTTTCTAAGAAGTAATAACAATGATGATGGAGGAGTTGCTTTTAAAATGAGGCATTTAAGAGCTGTATTTAATGATGCTATAAAACAAGGAGTAGTTGATAGAAAATATTATCCATTTGAAGATTATAAGGTTTCTCAATTCAAGGGTAAAAATGTCAAGAAAGCTTTAACAAGGTCAGAAATTAGAAAACTAGAATTGATAGATGTAAAGAAATATCCTCATTTACTTGATACTAGGAATTTTTTAATATTTAGCTATTATACTGGAGGGATGAACTTTGTAGATATGATGAAATTAAAATGGTGTGATATTGATAATTTCAGAATCAATTACACTAGATCTAAAACCAAAGGTAATTTCTCTGTAGAAATTTTAGAGCCAGTTAGAAAGGTGTTAAAATATTATAAGGCACAAAATAGACCTACAGATTATGTTTTACCTATTTTATTAAGAAAAGATTTGACAGCAGTCCAAATAGACAATAGAAAGAAAAAAATGCTCAAAAAGTTTAATAAACAGCTAAAAGAAATAGCTGATATACAAGGTGTCAATAAATCAATTTCAAGTTACTCCATTAGGCATTCTTTTGCTACTAATTTAAAGTTTGCAGGTGTATCTACAGATGTAATTAGTGATGCAATGGGGCATGCTAATGTAGAAATTACGCAAGCTTATTTGAAAACCTACTCTAATGAAGTAGTAGATAATGAAATGAGAAAACTACTTGAAGAATCTCAAATTTCATATACTACAGTAGCATAATCAAATATATTGAATCACATAATTACAGCACTTTACTTGGTAATAGTAGAGTGCTTTTTCTATTTAGTAAAACCAGTAAAATTTTAAAATATGGAATTAAGAAAATCAGAAAGAAAGAGAGCCAAAATTAAGATGGCATTACAAGCTCCAAGTGGAGCAGGAAAAACTTATTCAAGTTTGCTATTAGCAGAAGGGTTAGTTGGTGGAGATTTATCTAAAGTAGCTATCATAGATACAGAAAATGGTTCAGCAGATTTGTATGCTCACCTAGGTTCTTATAATGTAGTTAGCTTAACTAATTTTTCTCCAGAAGAATATATGAAAGCTATTCAGATTTGTGAAAATGCTTCTATGGAAGTAATTATTATAGATAGTTTGTCTCATAGTTGGGACTTTTTATTGGATTACCATAGTTCTTTGTCTGGAAATAGCTTTACTAATTGGGCTAAAATAAACCCAAGACATAAAAATCTAATCAATAAAATATTACAATGTGAAGCACATATAATAGCTACCATGAGAACTAAACAAGATTATGTATTAAATCAAAAAGATGGAAAATATGTTCCAGAGAAAGTAGGTTTAAAAGCAGTTCAAAGAGAGGGAATGGATTATGAATTTACATTGGTGTTAGATTTAGATGTAAAACACATGGTTACTAGTTCCAAGGATAGAACAGGTTTGTTTATGGATAAATCAGCTTTTAAAATTTCTGTAAAAACAGGCCAAGAAATATTGAAATGGTGTAACAGTGGTACCAATCTAGCTCTAGCTAGAGAAAAAATTAAACAATGTAGAGATATAGAAATTCTAAGAAAATTATATACTCAATATAGTAATTGGAGGGAGCTTTTAGAATATGATTTTATGAAGCAAAAAGACTTTATCCACAACAATGAGCAAAAAGTAATATTAACTCCAAAACAAGAAAACCATGGAAATCATCAAAGTTCCTCAAACTAATTTAAATCCCCTGAGGAAAGTACAAAGTGTAGCTACTGAACAAGATAATGTATTTATAGAATCTAATACTTCCAGTATTACTATATCAGAATTAAAAAATGAGTGCATTATACCTGTATTTAGCAAAGATAATGAAAGAACTATTTCTCATCATGAGTTTATACAAACAGTGCTTACAGCTATTTCAGAAGCTTTTCCAAATCAGAAGATATTAGCACCTGAAATAAGAGTATCTCACCAAATCAAAGGAAGAACTCCAGAAGCTATTCATAAATCAGTAAAAGAACTGCTAGAAAATGAAAAGACCATGTATTATGAAAGAATGGCTTTCATTATAAAATTACCTGATATAACTTTTACTGTAGCAGGAAATGAACTAGCTCTGAGTATTGGAGGAGTAAGAGCTTATAATAAGGAAAATTTATACTCCAAGAAGTCTAGTGAAAAATTCAAAATCTTTATTGGTTTTCAAAATAAAGTATGCTGTAATCTGTGTGTTTCTACAGATGGCTATTTGGATGAAGTGAAAATATCCAACATAGAAGAATTGAGAAATTCAGCCATAAGCTTGTTCCTAAAATTCAATCCTGAAATTCAAATATCCTACCTGAAAAAATATGCACAATTTAGCCTAAATGAAAATGAATTTGCAACTCTAATAGGTAGAATGAAGATGTACATGAACTTACCCAGTGCAGATAAAAAAGAGCTATTTAAACTAGAACTCACAGATTATCATTTATCTAACATAGTGAAAAACTATTATCATGATGAAAACTTTTGTAGGGAAGCTGATGGGAGTATTAGTCTCTGGAGACTATATAATCTATTCACAGAAGCTAATAAAACCTCTTATATAGATACTTTTCTAGCTAGGCATGAGAATATCTCAGAATTTACAAACTCATTACTACAAAGGCTCAATGGTAGTTTAGATGACCATTGGTTTTTAAGTTGAGTGATGCCTCTCTTCCTAAATTGGGTTGAGAGGTTTTATGTTTATTCTATAAGTAGTGATTTAAAATTTTGAGATAATAAATTGTAAGTATCATCACTATTAATATTAAGGATAGTAGAAAGGTTTTTTATTATGTATTCACTATTTAAAGGTGTAGATAATGATTTATTAATTTTAACAAATGGACCATCAGATTCAATTAACAATCTGTTTTTAGGTATTTCAGAAATAATTTTCTTACCATTAACAGAGTTAGTCATGGAATAATTTATTGAAAAATAAGCTCCATTTTCTACTGCTCTTCTTAGAGTTCTAATATTTCCTGAATACCAATGTAAAATTACTTTTGAATCAAAGTTGTTACCAATAATTGAAATAATATCCTCAGAACTATTTCTAGAATGAACAGTTAATATTTTATTTCCTAACTCATGACATTTTTCAATTAGAGTCTCAAAAAAATTAATTTGTATAGCTTTTGAATTAGTACTTGTTTTATAATCTAGTCCTACTTCACCAATATATTTTGCACCAGGCAATAACTTCCACATTTGAGGGATATATCTATTGTATTCACCTATTAACTCTGGGTGAAAACCAAGGGCTGGTCTGATATATTTATACTTATTGTTTAGTGTTTTTAGTAGCTTAACATAGAGTTGAGGTAAATTAGTCACTGCAATTGTATATATTTTTTTTTCCTCAATCTCATTAGCTATTAATAATGCTTTTTCATTGAATAAGTCCAAATGAAAATGTGTATCATGAAGATTTATCATGGTTAAATAGTATTTAATAAATCTTCTAATTCTTTCATGCCTCTTAAATAAGTATCATAATACTTTTCATAGTCAGAGTCTATAGGTCCTGAAATTTGAATAACAAGAGGATTGCTTTTGTTATTTTGATATTCTAAAATACCTGATTTAAATGATTTTAGTTGGGTTTGAGCATTAGGCATTTTAAAACTTGAATCATCATAAACAGTGTAATCAACTTTAAATGCTTTTAAAATTGAAGCTCTTCTAATAGAACAAGGTAAACAGGTACCACAATGGCAGGATGATTTATTTCCTTTTTGATATCTAACTTGGTCTGGATGAGAGCATGACATTGTATTCTTGTATTCTTTTGAGATTAGAGTAGGATTTTTACATTCTAATAACATTTCTCCCTTAGTTTTAAATTGATATGGATTAATTAAATTAACCTTAATTCCTAGACTATTAAGTAAACTCTGTAGCCTTTTCATATAATATGGGTGGGTTGTCCTTGTGCTACTACTGCCTAATCTTGTATTAGTTAAAGGTATATTTAATGAGATTAGACCATTCTCTGGAATGTATAAGTTAGTTTCTCTGTTTAGACAGGATGCAAGTATAATTGCATGGCTAAAAAATAAAAAAGATCTTGTTCTAGTTGTATTTTCTTCACCTTTGAATGTTGCTGCATAAAAATTAAAAAAGAATTCATCTGAGATTTTAAATTCTCTTTGAAGTATTTTATTAACTTTATCTTGATAGGGTTTAACACCTTTTCCTCCTCCATAAAGCCCAATAAAAGCTATTTTTTTATTGGTGCTTAATAGATCAATAGCACCTATAAATGAATCTAAACCTCCTGATAACATACAAAATTCATCAGGTTCAAATTTTTTGTTTTTATACCAAGTATTTATTTTTTTAATTACCTTTTTTTCTAAGGCATTTAATTCTCTTGACCTAAATTCAATAGTCCAAATATCACCACTAAGAAATGATAATAATTTCTCAAGATTATCTTTTTCTGATACCCATTTATCCAAACTTAATACAGGCATAAATATTTTAAGGTTTCTAGTCCAGCCATCATGAGTTTTACTTCTTAAAAACTTTCTGTCAACATAAAATACAGCCATAGATATATAAAGTAAATCTAAGGCTTCATTTTGAAAGGGGTTATGCATTCTGTAAAGTCTAGTCAGTTGCTTGTAGAAAGTAAAAGAATATTCTTTTTTGTTAGTAAAGTCTAATACTAGTGACTCATCATTAGTATTAAAATCATCATCTTTATTTAGTTTACAAATTATTGAGTCCATAATTATTCTTCCATTATTGTGTAGCATTGATTTATCATACTCTCCACCTCTTTTTTAATTGTAGGGCTGTTGAAGTCCACCTTTGAAAAGTCTTTATCTTTAAAAGCAACATCAACTTTAGCATTAATATACTCTTTAAGCTCATTTTCTAAATTTATTGCTTCTTGGCAGCTTTTACTTTTTTCTTCAATTCTACTACCTAAGTCATTGATAATCCTTTCATAAATATAATTTTCAATATACTTAGGCACCATTAGGTTAAATAACTTAGGGTCAATTGTTTCATAATCTAAATTTTCTTTTTCAAATAATTCATATATGTATTCCAATGTTACTATTAGTGCTTTTCTTGCTATTGAATCATCTTTAGTAATAGGTATTGGAGCTATTAGATTGGTTAATTCATTTAAAACTTCTTTTGGAGTTTTATTAGAATAATCTATGTTATATGCTTCTAAAGCATTTTTTAAATTAGATGAGGAAGCAGTATTGGCAAAACTTCCTAAGCTAATAATTGTATTGACACCTGCTTTAGCTGTCATAGAGGCTGCTTTAGAACCTCCATATGCTTTTATGTGATTAGATACTGCTCTTCCTTTATTTTTATATTGCCCAGATGCTAATTTGGCCATGTAGCTTTTAGCATCTTTCCAACTTACTTCTGTTGAATTGTTATCATTATCTGACTGAGATTGATCATTATCAGAGTTATCATTATCCAAATCAAAATCATCAGGTAGCAAAGGATTGCTCTGAGGACTACCTGAAGGTCCATTATACATACTAGATGTTCCCATATTACTTTTCTTCTTCTTCTATTGCTTTTTTTATTTTAGGATTTTCATTTTTCCATCTATCAGCTAACTCTCTAATCTTTTCATAATTTCCTGATGTTTTATAGAAATTGAAAATTCTTGGAATGAAAGATATTTTAATTCTTTTACTTGGTATACTTTCTATTACTAATAAAACCTCAGTATGAAGAGATTGCTTAGTCCCTCCCCAATCTAAAAAAGACTTTAATAATTTTGCATCAATTATAGATGATTTTTCAATTTGTTCCTTTAAATGCTTTAATATTTCAAGAGACTCAAACTCATTTACAATATTTGATTTAGATATAGCATTTTCATATTTAATATCTGATTCTGATAATAAATCATTTAAAACTGAAGAAGCTTCTGTACTTAGTCCAGAAGTCATAATATTAGCTCCATGAAGACTTTCTCTGGTAAAATAAAAATAAGGTTGTAAATCATAATCTGATAATTTAGGTTCTAAACTTATCCAATTTTTCACCCACTCATCATCTTTCCATATTTTTAAATTTTCTACTTTATCCCACTGTCCCTCTTCTATTAATTTTAATTCTTCTGGTTTTCCTTTATCTAAAATTTGTAAATCACTTAGTCTATTGAAGAAAGAATCTTTGAAATACTCAATAAGCATAATTTTTGCTAAAACTTTTTTGTCTAAGTTCAAGCCTTTAAATGAAGCCATTCTAATTCTCATAGACAATGAATTCAAAAATCTTTTACAATGTCTTGGGTTTCCTTTTAGGCTAGCTGACAAGACTGAAGAAAGTTGCTTACCTAAAGAAATAGTCTCTCTTAACTGTTCACTATCTAAATCAGAAAATTTTTCAGCAATAGCATCATAAGTTATTTCAAAATTGATAAAGTCTTGTTTTTTTTCATTCTTGATATATTCAATGAATTGTTCAAAGTTGTTTTTAAACGCATCTTTGAAAAGTAAACAAGTTATGTAATACTCAACTTCTTTGTTGCTTAACTGAGGTATTTTAATTGGATATTGAATCATTTTTTCAAGATATTCTTTTCCAATATCAATATGGTTGCCCTTTATTTCTGGGAATTTTTTTCTTACTGCATACATTACTTGCCTTTCATCTGCTCCAAGAATAAATGATGTTCCATGGGCAAAAAGAAACAATCTAATAGCTTCTAATGTTTCAAGTATTGTATCATGTCTACATCTATCTAATTCATCAATAAAAACTATCAACTTTTTTATTTTAGTTTCCTTTAAAAGCTTTTTAAAATCTTTTTGAAATGATTTTAAATTACTTCTAATTTCAGGACTTTTTAAAACATTTTCTAATGAGTTTTTAATCTGTTTTTCAGAGATATCTGTATCTTTTGTAGCTTTTTTAGCCTTATCTAAAACAGATTGTAAAGTTAGATCAGCTATAGTGCCAATTCCTCCTGTAGTCAAAAAATCTAAACCATATTTTACTCCTTTACTTGCTATCTTAAAAAAGTCAATGTTTTTATATAAGTTTTTTAGTATTTCTTTTGCTTCACCTTTAATAGTCTTATTTTCTTTTATTTTATCTAAAATTGCTCCAATTAGAGCTGTTTTAGCATCCTCATAGCCTTCAAATAACCACCCATTAAATTTTAAGCAGACATATTGATCATTCTTTGATAATTCATTTAGTGCCATTTGTGCTAAACTAGATTTACCACTTCCCCAATCACCATAAATACCTATGCTGCATGGTGAAAGCTCATCATTTTCTACAATATCTTTCAATGTATTTATTAGATAATCAAAGTCCAATAAATCAATATTTGTTTCACTGTCTTTCCACATTTATAATAATATTTAGAGACTCTGAAAAATAAAACTAAGAGTGCTATTAAAGATTCAGCAATTTTTAATTAAAGAGGTTTTTCAAAGCTTTTTCATCAATAAAGCTATATTATTTTTTCAAAAAAAAAATAAAATTTTATTTTTTTTTTGAGTGCTTATGGTACCTTACTAAACACCCACACAAATCTTTGGGGACTTTCCATCTCCCACCCATTTTCTATGGGAGAAACTTTAAAATTGGCTCTACTAATTTCTAGTTGACAGCAGTAAAAAAGTTGAGGTGCTTTTAATTTTTCAAATCAATCATTCACTTAAAAACTTAAAAATCATGGTAAAAATTATTAACTACAGAAAATTTACAAAAGATGATGGAACTATCTTTTGTACATTAGAAATTCAAGGAGGAGTAGAAATACTTAAAAGTAAGACTACAGGTAAAATGTATGCTACAGTAAGGAGTACAAGTATACCTACTACTTTTGATGAAATGACTTGTCAAGCTCTTTTAGGACAAGAATTAGAAGGGGCTATTGAAAAAAAGGAGTGTGAGCCTTATGAGTATACAGTAAAAGAAACAGGGGAAGTTATTATGCTTACCCATACTTATGAGTATTGTAAAGAAGAAACTCCAAAACAGGAATATATGATGCAGCCAATTTTATCAGATAATCATCAATTTTCAGTAAATGAAAGATTGGAAGAGCAAACCATTTAATATGGATAAAGGTTTAGTACAAAAAGTGCTAGACCTTTATTTTAAGTATTGTGAATTGGATTTACCTTTTAAAATTAGAGATGAATATGAAATTCATGAATTTGATTTAGAGTATCTACATGGTAGAATACAGACCAAATATGATACCTATCAATATGCTAAAGAATTAAATTTTAGTATTGATAAATTAAAAATGGATTCAGCAACTTTAATATTTTGTTGGGATGAATTGATAGAGTTTGAGTTGAGTTTTATAAAACTTATTGAAAGAATTGGAAGTAAAAAATCTGATGAGGTTTTACAAGAAATATTTGCTGTAGAAAGCTTATTTATTGAAGAGACAACTAAACAAATTAAACTTAAGTATATGGTTGGTTTAGATGGATTGGAGCTTACTGTTTATAAGTAAATGACTAGTCTTCAATATTAATATCCTTAAAAAAATCTTCAATAGGGATTTCTAAAGCATTAGCTATTCTTAATAGAGTAGTTGCGGTAGGATTAGTTCTTCCTTTTTCTATCCTAGAAATATTGGTAGTATCTATATTTCCTTCAATTAACCCAACCAAGTCAACTTGACTAAGTCCTTTAGAAACTCTAAGATCTTGTATATTCTTACCTAAAGATTTAAGAAAAATATCTTTTTCCATGACTTGTCATATTTGACAAATCAAGAAAAGATTTATATTTGCTTATTTGAATGTCATATATGACATTATTAATTAATATGAAAAAAACAAAAAGTTATGAGTGAAATTACTTTAGAGCTAAAAAGTCATTTTTTAAGACTTTATCAAATGGCTTTTGTAGATGATGATTTTTCAAAAGAAGAATTACAAATGTTGTATTCTTTTGCAAAAGAGAGAGGTGTTTCAGAAGATAGTTTGAAAGATCTTTTGATGAACCCAACTGTTGAGAATTTAATACCAGAAAGTTTAGATGAGAAAGTTACATATTTGTATGACTTGGCATTAATGATTTGGGCTGATGGGGTAGTTACAATTGATGAAGAAAATTCATTAAAAAAATACATAAGAAACTTTGGTTTTGAAGATGAAAATATTGACGGTATTTCTGAATTTTTATTGGATAGTGCAAAAATGCAGAAAAGCATCAAAGAAGTAATTAACGAAATTAATAGCTAGTAAAACATGTCAAAATCAATTAAAAACTTGTTCAGTTTAAAAAAGAGTGAGAATGTTAGTAATGAAGATCCACAATCTGATCAGCAGGTTGATGAGTTAAAAAATTCAGAAAAAACTTTTTATGAAACTGGTCATAATGCTTCAATAACAGCAATGGGTAAACCAATTGTATTTAAAGCTTGTTTACAAAATATTTATTCAAAATTTGAAGAACAATGTAGAATTGATAAAGTAAAACAAGACAAATTGAAGGAACCATATGTAAATATGAAATTCAAATTACAGTCAGAATTAAAAAAAATAGAAACCTTAAATGCAATTAACAAAAGTAAAGTTGATGATCTTGAAAATGAAATTGCAGATGCGAAGTCTAATATGATTGATGTTAGGCAAAATCCAGAGAATTATGGCTTAGATGTTAATAAAAAACCCAAAGCACAGCTATATATTGGTTTAGGTTTGTTGGTGCCTATCACAATTTACTTATTCGTGTTTTATATATCAGCTTCTTATTCAGCTTTTTTCAAAAATTTTGAAAATGGTAGTTTAACTGCAGCTATTTTTGATGCTAATGCATTATCAGATGCTTTTTCAGCTGGAGTTTTAGAAGGAATATTAGTTATCACAATTCCTTTTGTATTTATGGGTCTAGGCTATTTAATCCATATGATGCAAAAAGAAAAAGGAGGTGTGAAATTTTTAAAATTAGCAGGTTTGTTTGTAATTACATTCATATTTGATTTGTTATTAGCGTATATTATTGAAGAAAAAATATATGAATTTAATAAAACACTTGATTCTCCTTTTTTTAATATGCAAGTAGCATTAGTAAAAGCTGAATTTTGGGCAATTATTTTTGCAGGATTTGTGGTATACTTAATTTGGGGGTTAGTGTTTGATTTTATGATGAAAGAATATGAAGAATTAGATAAGATAAATGGTTTTATTTCTGCTAGAAAAAGTGAAATATCTGATAAGCAGGAGGCTATAAAATTAGTACAAGTAGAAATTGATGAAATAAAGGCTAAAGAATCAGATGTTAAAAGTAAAATTGATGAAATACAGTCTAAGATTGATGGTTTTATATTTTCAGCTAAAGAATATCTATTATACCATAATCAGTATAAAGAAGGTTGGTTTCAGGCTATTACTACAGATTTAGGAATTCCTGCTAAAGAACAAAATTTACTTTTAGAAGGCTGTGAAGATGTTTGTAAAGATCATCTACAAGGCTTACAGTTAAATAATCACAGTGAACAACTACATGTATATTCAAGAAATTAATTAAAGACATGAAATTAAATTTTAAAAAAACAATAGTAGCTTTAACTTTATTGACAGGTATTCCATTATTATGTATAAAATGTAAAAGTGAAGAAAAACCAAAAGAACCTGTTTCAACTAAAGGTGCAAATACTAAAGAAGCATCAAATAATTTAAATATAAGTATTCTACTTGATTTATCAGATAGAATAAATCCTACTAAATATCCAAGTAAGACTATGGATTTTTATAAAAGAGACATAGGATACATAGAAAGTGTTTCTACAAGTTTTGATTCTTTTTTAAGATCTAAAAAAACTAGGACTTTAAATGATAAAATCTCTATTTTCTTTGAGCCTGCTCCATTAAATGAAAAGATAAATAGTTTGTCAGAAAGTTTAAAATATCATTTCACTAGAGATAATACATCTAAGGAATTATTAAAAGAATTTGTTTCTAAGTATAAGACTATTCCACAAAAGTTTTATGAGTTAGCTATTACTGATGATAAGTATATAGGTTCAGATATTTGGGGGTTTTTCAAGAGTAAAGTAGATGTTTTTTGTATGGAAGAGAATGCAAGAAATATTGTAGTAGTTTTAACAGATGGTTATATATATCATTCCAATAATAAAATACAAGAAGATAACTATACAAGTTACCTAACACCACAAACTATTAGAAAAAACAGCTTAAATAAGAGTTCATGGAAACAAAAGATGGATGAAAGTAAGTTTGGTTATTTGCCTACAGGAAAAGAATTATCTGATGTAGAAGTTTTGGTTCTAGGTTTAAACCCTTCAAAATCTAATCCATATGAACTAGATGTTTTAAAGAAGTATTGGTCTGATTGGTTAGAGAATATGGGTGTTAAAAAGTATGAAATTCATCAAGCTTTTTTACCATCAAATATGGATAAAGTAATTGAAAAGTTTATAATGTCTAATTAATGGATAAGGATAAAAAAATTAAAGACCTATTGATATTAGCTTTGTTAATTTTAGGTCTTTTAATATTTACATCAATTACTTCAACAAGATCAAAGCAGGCAAAAAGTAAATCTCAAGCTAGTGGCGTAAGTAAAGTGAAGATTGAAAACGATGAAGATCATAAAATGATTTCTCATTTACTTGAAGAGGATTTAATTAATCAACAAGAGCAAGAAAAACAGGAAAGGGAGTTAGATGAAAAATTAGCTTTAGAAAAAGAAAAGCGTATTTATAATAAGTATATAAATAACTCATTACCAACAGGAGCAACTCCTTATCTTAAACAATATGGGAGAAATTTGACATGTAATGGATATGGGTGTTCAAAGATTAAAATATCTACTAGTCATTCAGATGTTTTAGCGATAATAAAAAAAGATAATAAGGTTGTCAAACATGCTTTTATAAGATCAAATTATAATTATAGCTTTTCATTTCCTAATGGAACTTATCAAGCTTTTTTCTATTATGGTAAGGGGTGGAATCCAAATAAGCTAATGAAAAAAGGAAAGCTTAAAGGAGGTTTTATCTCAAATGAATATTTCAGCAAAGATTATCCACAGCATTTAGTAAACAATATTCTAGAGTATAAATTGATATTACAAAAGAACGGCAATTTTAGTACTAAATCAAGTAGTGAATCAGAAGCATTATAACATTTTAGTAATAGCAGTATGGCTTGTTGTAGGCTTTACAACAAAAATAACACAGTTTATATATTAATGTAAGTAAAGAAAATAAGCATGTTAATTTGTGTAAACCTATTCAATCAACTAGAACGTTAAATTATTCATGAAATGAATAAATTGTTTGACCTACCAATAACTAATTATGATGGTATTGAGATAAGAAAAAAAGAAATATTTCTACTATTTGAAAAGTACTATCCATATGAGCAATATTTTCAAGAAGCATTTGAGAAAATAATAAATAAAGAGTTATTTTTATCTCTTGATGAGTATGAATATGCTTATTTTAAAAATGAGATAGCTCTGTTGTGTAGTAAGAGAATTTATTTGTACAACTACATAAGTTCATCTTGTTATAATTTATTAAGAAACCTATTGTTTTGTAGTAAGTATATCCATAATACAAGAAAAGCTTTTAGTTTTACTTTACCTCTTTTTTTAGAGTATGGTAATTATCAAGCTTCTAAGCATATTAAAGAGTTACTTTTTAAGTATGATATATCAGAAGATTTTTTTCAGTATTTAAATATTTTAGATTTAAGTGAGCTAGAAGTACTTGTAAATATTGGGAATGGTAAAAACATAAGGAAATGTAATAATTTTAAAATTCCCCTTTCTAAAAAAGAAAGTTTTTATTTTCACCACAGTATAGGTCTATTATATGATATTGAGAGTAGAAGCAACAATATAATGGAGCTAAGAGCCTTTGCTTCTAAGCTTATTAAACATAGTCCAGATAAAATGTATTTAGTAGATACTTTTATTTATCTACTTCATAAAACAGGACTTAAATATTCTCTATTAATTGAATCTGTACAATATTGGGGGTTACTTTTTAAAATACTTCCAAAGCAGATTGAAAATCATGAATTAAATAATATCATAGATTATATATCCCATCATTTTAAAGAAAGTAATGTTGTTACACTAAAAAAGAAGTCTTTTGTTAGCTTGTACAGAGAAATGAATGAATGGCATATTGAGCTAGAAAAGACTCAGATGAAAAATTGCATAATATCATGGAAAGTTGATGATAAAATTTATCTAGAGAAAAAAATATACCATAAAGGGAAAGAATTTGTTTACAAGGAGCTAACAAATTCATATGAGTTATATTTGGATGGACTTAAAAAACATCATTGTGTTAGTATTTATAAAGATCAATGTAAATCTGGAAAAAGTAGTATTTGGGTAATTACCCCTAATAATGAAAATTATGATAATGGATTAACATTGGAAGTTGTAAATAAGGAGGTTATACAAGTAGCAGGTAAATATAATAGAACACCTACAGAAGAAGAAACTGAAATTATCAAGTTGTTTTCTTCAAAAGAGGGATTGAGAAATATTATATTTTAATGTATCAATCATAAAGTAATAATTATAAACCACCTCAAAGCAGGTGGTTTTTTTATATCTAAAAATAAAAAAATGAAAGTATCAGAAATACAATTAACCTACAGTAATAAGGTTACTGATGAGGTTTATATCAAATCTCAAAAAGATGCTTATAAGTGTCTAATAAATCATTGGGATTTGAATACAATAGAATTACAAGAGCATGCAAAAGTAATTTACCTTAACAGAGCTAATAGAGTGCTAGGAATTCAAAATTTATCTACAGGTAGTACTACAGGAACTACTATTGATATTAAGCTGATTTTAGCCACTGCTATTAAAAGTAATGCAAGTGGAATTATTTTAGCTCACAACCATCCAAGTGGTAATTTAAAACCTAGCAAAGCAGATATTCATATCACAGAAAAACTAGCAGAAGCTTCAAAATTATTTGAAATTAAACTGCTAGATCATATTATAATTACAAAAAATACTTATTTAAGTATGGAGGCAAAAGGATTGTGTTGACAGGTTTAATGTTATTTATGAATTGTTTACATGTGTATTTATTCAAATATTACAATATTTAGTGTGCTTAGATAAACTGATAAATGATATAGATATATAACATAGCTTTTTATTAATATTTTTTATGACATAATGAGCATGGTTCAATGTTGAAATTTCTTAAAGTTATTTCATCCATATCAAATATGTTATAATTATACGTCCATTTAAGATATTCTGAAATAAGTTCAAATAACTTGGTTCTAAGTTCAAAATGTTTTTTAAAAAAATCCTTTAGTTTTATCAAGGTGTAGTTTTTAATAAAGTTTAGACTAACAAGTTTTAATTTGTCAGTATTAATTTTATTGACAATGTATTCCTGAATCTCATCATCACTTTTTTTATACAAAAAATCATATTTAGAAATATTATACATTGTTTTGCTTTCACTACAAAGAAAGTCTCTGTCTTGTAGTATCTTGTCTACTTTAGATTTATATTCTTTTATATTAAATTTAAAATTGATATCCTCTATACCTATGTTTTTCTTTTCTTCAAACCATTTAAAATTATTTGCATCATTTTGACTAATTGAAATAGGAGATATTAAGTGTTTTAAAGCAAATGATTTATTAAATTCTCTGGTTAAAGTTTTATCATTAATTTCTTTATTTAGGTATTTCGGGATAGTGTAATTATTTATACTAAACCAATTTCTTAATTCTTCTACTAGTTCTTGGTGCTTTTTGTCATTATTACCTTGAAGGTTTGCTATAGGCTCTGGTATTTTGAAATCTTTAAAACCTTTGTTTAATGCTTTACATTTATCATTCTTGTGAAATTTTGCCTTACTTTCTTTAGAAAAAACATATTGGTAATTGTCTTTTCTAGTGGGGATTTCTTTGTATTGTATGACATAATTTTTATCACTTGTTAAAATAACTTTTTCTTTAAAAAGTTTTTCCTTGTCAAAATAGCTTAAACAGTAATACACTTTACTGCTATTATAAATATAAGCTGTAAATAAATGATAATCTATTTTCAAGTTTCCTTGAATTTCACTTCTACTAATAAGTTGATTATATGTATGCTTTGTGATGTATGGCATTTTTATGAAAAAAGAAAGAAATGATTTTTAATGACCAATTTATGCATTTAAAAGTTTAGAAATCTAACTAAATTTGTTGTTTTATTTAGGGAAAGGAGTAGAATTAGGAGTAACCATGTAAATTGAGGTTAAATATTGGGGTCAACATAGGGTCAACATTTGCTATAAATAAGTATAAAAATATACAACAAAAAGGAACTTTATAAAGAGTAAAATTCTTTGAAATAAGGCAATTAGAAGAAAATATAAAAAAGTATAAAGTTTTGGCTAGAGACTCATAATCAGGGGGTCCAAGGTTCGAGCCCTTGTGGGACCACTACTTAAAGCCGAAAACCATCACTTTTTAGTGATGGTTTTTTAATTTAAAACAAGAAATAGCGCCAGAAATGAAGAGGATTTTGTGTTTTGAGGTTTGATTTTTGTTTTTGTTTAAAAAAAAAACAAAAAACTTATATTGTTGTAAATCAGATCTTTTAATTAACATTTGTTGAAATAGCGCTTTGATAAGAAAAAAATAACAATATTTTTTTTTGAAAACTACTTTTATATTATACATTTGTTCTAACATATTTGATATATGTTATTTAATAAAATAAATTTTATGAATAAATTATTTTACATCACATTAATTGTATCATTATTTACTGGTATATTTAAATCGAACGCAACGCCAAGACCTCCTTCTCCCCCAGGATTAGAAAAAAAGGTGCCGATTGATGCTGGAGTTTCATTGCTGTTGTTAGCTGGAGCTGCGGTAGGAGTAAAGAAGCTAAAGAAAAAATAAAAACATAATAAAAAAGACATCTAATTTTAGATGTCTTTTTTGTTACTCATAGTTTTTGAGTACTTAAAGTTTAGAAATTTTTTGAACGTATTTACCAATAACGTCAAATTCTAAATTTACAACAGTTCCTTTTTTATATGTTTTAAAACGCGTGTGCTCATACGTGTAAGGTATAATTGCCACGCTAAAAGTGTTTTTACCAGAATTTACTACTGTTAAACTTGTACCATCTATTGTTATAGATCCTTTTTCTATGGTTACATTGTTAAGAGAAATGTCGTATTCAAAACTAAAAATCCAGCTTCCATCTTTGTTTTCAACACCGGTACAAATTCCAGTCTGATCTACGTGTCCTTGTACAATATGACCGTCAAGTCTATCTCCAAGTTTCATCGCTCTTTCTAGATTTACAATTTCATCAACCTTTAAGGTGTTTAAATTTGTTTTGTCTAAGGTTTCTTTAATTGCTGTAACAGTATACTCGTTATCGTTAATAGCCACAACAGTTAAGCAAACACCATTGTGTGCTACACTCTGATCTATTTTTAATTCGTTTGTAATGTTAGACGATACAGTAATGTGTAAATTAGTGTTTTCTTGAGTTAGTTTCTTAACAACTCCTGCAGTTTCAATAATTCCAGTAAACATGATCTATATGGTTTTAAATGACTAATTTCGTAGTTCAAAAGTAATACAATAATGAGTTATAACCGTATAATTAGAGTTGGAATATCAGTAGGTGATTTGAATGGAATTGGAATTGAATTAATTTTAAAAACATTTGAAGATAAGAGGATGTATGATTTTTGTACTCCTGTTATTTTTGCTTCTGATAAAACGATAGGGTTTTATAAAAAAGAGTTAAAATATAACTATCCTACACACAATATTCATGATTTGACTAAAATTAACGATGGAAAATTGAATGTCTATAATGTTTGGAAAGATATTGTAAAGTTAGAGCCTGGAGTTGCAACAGAGATTTCGGGTAAAAAAGCCTTTGAATCTTTAGCTGCTGCAACAGAAGCCTTAGCTACTAATGAAATAGATGTGTTGTTAACTGCTCCTATAAGTAAAGAAAATATACAGTCTGATGACTTTGATTTTCCAGGACATACAGAGTATTTAGAATCTAAGCTTGATGGAGAAAGTTTAATGATTTTAATGTCTGAAGATATTAAGGTAGGTTTGGTAACGGGGCATGTGCCTGTGGCAGATGTTGCACAGTTGTTGAATAAAGAACTAATTTGTAAAAAGATAGACATTATGTATCAATCTTTAGTACAAGATTTTGGTATTTCGAAACCTAAAATAGCGGTATTAGGTCTAAATCCTCATTGTGGAGATAATGGTGTGATTGGAAAAGAAGACGATGTGTTGATCCGTCCTATTTTAGAAGAATATCAATCTAAAGGACAATTAGTTTATGGGCCTTATGCAGCTGATGGTTTTTTTGGAAATCAATCGTATCAAAAATTCGATGCTGTAATTTCTATGTACCACGATCAAGGATTGGTAGGCTTTAAAGCAATTTCCTTTGGAAAAGGAGTTAATTTTACGGCTGGTTTGTCAAAAGTAAGAGTCTCTCCAGATCACGGTACTGCTTTTGATTTGGCTGGAAAAGGACAAGCAAATCCAGAGTCGTTTAAAATAGCCTTAGAACAAGGTATTTCTATTGCTAAAAAAAGAAATGAATATCAAAATCTAACTAAAAATCCATTAAAAGCTAAAAAATAAGAAATTAGCGATTTAGTTTTTGAATCAATAAAATGTTTTTTATATCTTTGCACGCTCAAATTGATGTTTTTGTATGAAAGTACTAAAAGAGTTTCGAATTCCCTTTGTAGGTTTAAAAACAGGTAAACATCAGTTTGATTATCAGATTGATAAAAAGTTCTTTGATGCTTTTGAATATGATGAGTTTGAAAGAGTACATTTTGATGTTAGTGTTACGCTAAATAAAAAAGAAACTCTATTAGAATTTGATTTTGTAGCCAAAGGGTATGTAAATGTACCTTGCGATGTTACAGGAGAAGATTTTGATTTGCAAGTAGGAGGAGATTTTTCGTTAGTTGTTAAGTTTGGAGAAACGTATAACGATGACTATGAAGATATTTTGATACTTAAGCATGATGCTTATCAGGTAGAAATACAACAATATATATACGAGTTGATTTTGTTGTCGATACCACAAAAAAGAGTAAAACCTAATGTTACTAGTTCGCTAGCTACTTTAGAAGAAGAACCCAAACAAAAAGAACCAGAACAAGTTGATCCTAGATGGAATCAATTAAAACAATTATTAGATAAAAAATAAAAATTTATAGCAATGGCACATCCAAAGAGAAAAATCTCAAAAACAAGAAGAGATAAAAGAAGAACTCATTACAAAGCTGTAGCTCCTCAAGTTGCTGTAGATCCAACTACTGGAGAAGCGCACTTATACCACAGAGCACACTGGAACGAAGGAAAATTATACTACAGAGGTCAAGTTGTAATTGATGCAACTACAGAAGCTGAAGCATAATTCAACTTTACTTATACGATAATACACGAAACCCTCATAATAATGAGGGTTTCTTTGTTATTTTTCATGTTTTTTGACAAAAAAAGGAGCCTTTTTAACGAATTTTTAGAAATAAATTTTATTACTTTGGCATTCAATATTGTTTAAAGATTTCTTAACAATCAATTTATGGCAAAAATTAATGCTGCTATTACAGCTATTGGGAAGTATGTACCTGATTATGTGTTGACAAACAAAGAGTTAGAGTCAATAGTGGAGACGAATGATGAATGGATTACTTCGCGTACTGGAATAAAAGAGCGTAGAATTTTAAAGGATAAAGATAAGCCTACATCGTACTTAGCTATTAAGGCTGCCGAAGATTTAATCCAGAAAAAAGGATTAGATCCAAAGGAGATAGATTTGGTGTTGGTAGGAACTGCTACACCCGATATGAATGTAGCTTCTACAGCAGTATATGTAGCAACTCAAATAGGCGCTGTTAATGCCTTTGGATATGATTTACAAGCAGCTTGTTCGAGCTTTTTATATGCAATGTCTACTGCAGCATCTTACATAGAATCTGGTAGATATAAAAAAGTGTTAATTATAGGGGCAGATAAAATGTCGTCTATAATTGATTATGAAGATAGAGCAACGTGTATTATTTTTGGAGATGGAGCTGGAGCAGCTTTATTTGAGCCTAATGAAGAAGGTTTAGGATTACAAGATGAGTATTTACGAAGTGACGGAATAGGACGAGAGTTTTTAAAAATGGAAGCAGGTGGATCTTTAAATCCAGCGTCGCACGAAACTGTAGATAACAAACAACATTTTATTAGACAAGAAGGAAGAACAGTATTTAAATATGCTGTGTCTAATATGGCCGATGCTGCTGTTAAATTGTTAGAAAGAAATAATTTAACAAACGATGATGTAGATTGGTTGGCAGCACACCAAGCAAATACCAGAATTATTGAGGCTACGGCAAATAGAATAGAATTAGATAAGAGTAAAGTTATGATGAATATCCAATATTATGGAAATACTACATCAGGTACTTTACCATTATTATTAGCCGATTATGAAAAACAACTTAAAAAAGGAGACAATGTTGTATTTGCTGCTTTTGGAGGAGGGTTTACATGGGGAGCTACATATTTAAAATGGGCTTATAATTCATAAGTCGCACAAAATAGAACTTTAAAGAAAACTTACTTAATATATATTATTATGGAATTAAAGGATATTCAGAATTTAATAAAATTCGTTGCAAGATCAGGAGCAAATGAAGTAAAGTTAGAGATGGAAGATGTTAAGATCACCATTAAAACAGGAGAAGGTAAAACAGAAACAACTATTTTACAACATGCAGCTCCTATGCCAATGGCAGCTCCAATTGCCGCTGCACCTGTTGCAGCACCTGCTGCACCAGCAGCTCCAGCTGAAAGTACCCCAGCAGCTACTGAAGATTCAAAATATGTAACAATTACCTCTCCAATGATTGGAACTTTTTACAGAAAACCTTCTCCAGACAAGCCTTTGTTTGTTGAAGTAGGTGATGCTGTAAAAGAAGATTCTGTAGTTTGTGTGATTGAGGCAATGAAGTTATTTAACGAAATCGAATCAGAAGTTTCAGGAAAAATAGTAAAAGTATTAGTAGAAGATAGTTCTCCAGTAGAATTTGGACAACCTTTATTTTTGGTAGATCCATCATAAAGAAGAGAAATCTTTCAGTACTAACTATACAAAAGAAATAAGATGTTTAAAAAAATATTAATAGCCAATAGAGGTGAAATCGCTTTGCGTGTTATTAGAACATGTAAAGAAATGGGTATAAAAACTGTTGCAGTATACTCTAAAGCCGACGAAGAAAGTTTACACGTTCGTTTTGCAGATGAAGCTGTTTGTATTGGTCCTGCCCCAAGTTCAGAGTCTTATTTAAAGATGTCTAATATTATTGCAGCTGCAGAAATTACAAATGCAGATGCAATTCACCCAGGATATGGGTTTTTATCAGAAAACGCTAAGTTTTCTAAGTTGTGTGAAGACCACGAAATAAAGTTTATTGGAGCTACTGCAGAAATGATTAACCAAATGGGAGACAAGGCAAATGCAAAGTCTACCATGATTGCAGCAGGAGTACCTTGTGTGCCCGGAAGTGAAGGAGTAATCGAAGATTTTGAACAATGTGAAAAATTGGCTGTAGAAACAGGGTATCCAGTAATGCTTAAAGCTTCTGCCGGAGGTGGAGGTAAAGGAATGCGTGCCGTTTGGAAAGCAGAAGATTTAAGAGATGCATGGGATTCTGCGCGTCAAGAATCGAAAGCTGCTTTTGGAAATGACGATATGTACATGGAAAAACTGATTGAAGAGCCACGTCATATTGAAATTCAAATTGTAGGAGATTCTTTTGGAAAAGCATGTCACTTATCAGAAAGAGATTGTTCTGTACAAAGACGTCACCAAAAATTAACAGAAGAAACACCGTCTCCTTTCATGACAGATGAATTGAGAGATAAAATGGGTGAAGCTGCAGTAAAAGCTGCAGAATATATTAAGTACGAAGGTGCTGGAACTGTAGAGTTTTTAGTAGACAAGCACAGAAACTTCTACTTTATGGAAATGAATACCCGTATACAGGTAGAGCATCCTATTACAGAAGAAGTAGTAGACTTTGATTTGATTAGAGAGCAAATATCTGTAGCTGCAGGAATTCCTATTTCAGGTAAAAATTATTTACCAAAATTACATTCTATCGAATGTAGAATTAATGCTGAAGATCCGTTTGCAGGATTCAGACCAGCGCCAGGAAAAATTATTTCTTTCCATGCGCCAGGAGGACATGGTGTGCGTTTAGATACACATGTGTATGCAGGATACAGCATTCCGCCTAATTACGATTCTATGATTGCAAAGTTAATTACAACAGCGCAAACAAGAGAAGAAGCCATCAGCAAAATGAAACGTGCTTTAGATGAGTTTGTAATAGAAGGTGTAAAAACAACAATTCCTTTCCACAGACAATTAATGGAGCATCCAGATTATGTTGCAGGAAATTATACAACTAAATTTATGGAAGATTTTGTGATAGAAAAACCCGCAAAATAATTTCAATATTTAAAAATAAAAAAGAGAGCTACTAGCTCTCTTTTTTATTTTGATTAATTTTAGAATATGAGAATATTGTTACTATATACAGGAGGAACTATTGGTATGATTAAAGATTCGGAAACGAATGCTTTAATTCCTGGAGATATAAATTTGATACAAAAATGTATAGAAAAACATGTTAGTAGTGCTAACATTGAAATGATTAGTACAAACGAAATTATAGATTCGTCAGAGTTTACTTTAGATCGTTTTGAAGAATTGGCAATTCTTGTTAAAAATAATTACACAGCGTATGATGCTTTTATTGTGGCAATGGGAACAGATACAATGGCTTATATAAGTTCGTTGTTAAGTTATGCTATTACAGGCTTACAAAAGCCTATTGTTTTTACAGGAGGGCAATTTCCTTTAGAAACTTTAAATTCAGACAGTGAAGAGAATTTAATAGGAGCAGTAAAAGGAGTACTTCAAAATAAGTTTCCTAATGAAGTAGGTATTTATTTTTGTGAAAAATGGTACAGATCTGTTTGTGTAACTAAAATAGATTCAGAAGCGGAACAAGCGTATTTAATACCAAACAAGCACACAAAATATATTCCAGACACTACTAATTTTACAATTAGAACAAGTTTTAACGCAAACATTGTCGTTTTAAAGCTCCATCCTTTTATGAATGAAGCTGTATTAACGGTATTATTACAGTCAAATACTACAGATGGTATTATTTTAGAAGCATTTGGATCGGGAAATTTACCTCGTTTTAGTGAGGGATTAAAAAAGTTATTCACAGAAAAAATAGAACAAGGCTTAAAAATAGTTGTTGTGAGTCAATGTTTAAAAGGAGGAGTAAGTGTAGGAAGGTATGCTGCAAGCTCTCTTATAAACACTTTAGGCTTTATAAATGGAGGGAAATTGACTACAGAATCAGCACTTTCTAAGATGCTATTTTTGCATGAAAAAAAATTAAATTATCAACAATATGTGCGTTTTTTTGAGGAATCTATTAAGGGTGAGTGATTTAAATATTAAGAATATTTAACAATGGATTATTTTTTAAACTAAACATTTTTTTGTTACTTGCTCCTCGTTTATCAATTATCATTAATTAAATATAAAAATGAAAAAAGTATTTAGTATCCTAGCTGTTGCAGGATTAATGTTTTTAGGAACTTCTAATGCATTTGCACAGGAGGAAGAAGTAGAAGCAGCAGTAGAAAATGTTGTTGCACAAGATGAATCAGCAGATGTAGTAGCTGAAGCAGTTGAAACTGTTGAAGAAGTAACTGCACCGGTTGAAGCTCCAGAAGAAGAGGCTACTTTTCACCAAATTTTAAAACAACGTTTTATTGAAGGTGGAGCTGGATTTATGGGGATTGTATTAGTTGCATTAATCTTAGGATTGGCAATTGCAATTGAAAGAATTATTTATTTAAACTTAGCAACTACAAATACTAAGAAATTAGTTTCAAAAGTAGATGAAGCATTAGCTTCTGGTGGAGTAGAGGCTGCAAAAGACGTTTGTAGAAATACATCAGGTCCTATTGCATCAATCTTTTACCAAGGTTTAGATAGATCTTCAGAAGGAATTGACGCTGCTGAAAAAGCTGTTGTTGGTTACGGAGGAGTTCAAATGGGATTATTAGAGAAAAACATTTCTTGGTTATCTTTATTTATTGCATTAGCACCAATGTTAGGGTTCATGGGAACAGTTATTGGTATGATTGATGCATTTGATGCTATTCAGGTTGCAGGAGATATTAACCCAGCAGTAGTTGCAGGAGGTATTAAAGTAGCCTTATTAACAACTGTATTTGGTTTAGTAGTAGCAATTATTTTACAAATTTTCTATAATATTATTATTGCAAAGGTAGATAGCATTGTAAACAAAATGGAAGATGCTTCTATTTCTTTAATTGACTTATTAGTTAAATACAAAAAATAATAATTATTATGAATAGTAAAATTTCAAAAATACTAGCTGTTGTAATACTTGTTATTGCAGTGATTGGTGCCTTCTTATACACGATGGTACTAAGAGCTGAGGGTGACGAAGCAGTATACAGTAGTGTTAGCCCAATTGTAGAGTTTTCTGCATGGTTGCTATACGCAGCATTAGCTATTACGGTTATTTTCGCAATAGTTAACATATTTAAGAACCCAGAAGATTTAAAAAAGATTGTTATCAATTTAGCAGTTTTAGGAGCTGTTTTTGCAGTAGCATATTTTACAGCTTCAGATGAAGCAGTATTAGATGTTCAAGGTCAAGTGTTAGAAGGTGGACAAGCAGGTTCTACATCTAAGTTAATTAGTACTATTATTAATTATAGTACCTACTTAGGATTAATTGCTTTAGTAACTGTAGCTTGGGGTGCAATTAAATCAGCGATTAAATAATAAATAGATATGGCAAAAAGAGATATTCCAGAAATCAACGCAGGTTCAATGGCAGATATTGCTTTCTTGCTGCTTATCTTTTTCTTAGTAACAACAACAATGGATACGGATTCTGGAGTTTTTAGAAAACTTCCGGAATTACAACCAGATAATACCGAAGCACCGCCTGTAAAACAAAAAAATATTTTAGAGGTAAACATTAACCGTTTTGACCAATTACTAGTAGATGGTGAAGAAGTTCAAATAGGAGATGTTCGTCAGTTGGCTATAGATTTTATAGACAACGGAGGAGGTACTTACGAAGGTAGATCTTGTGATTACTGTGCAGGAAAGAAAGAAGAGTCTTCGTCAGATCATCCTGGAAAGGCTATTATTTCTGTTCAAACAGCGCAAACTACTTCGTACGGTATGTACATTTCTGTTCAGAACGAGTTGCTTGCAGCTTATACTGAGTTAAGAAATAGTTATGCTAAGAAGTATTTAACAGGAAAGTACCAAGGTTTAAGTTATTCTGATTTGTTAAAGATTCAGAAAGCAGATAAAGAAAATGCAGATGTGAAAGCTGCTATCGCTAAAGTTAAAAAAGCATACCCTGAGATTTTATCAGATGCTGAACCTATAAAATAAGTAGCATATGTCTAAATTTGGAAAAAAGAAAAAAGATGTGCCAGCAGTAAACACTGCAGCATTACCAGATATTGTATTTATGCTTTTGTTTTTCTTCATGGTTGCAACAACAATGAGAGAAACAACGCTTCAAATTAAACCACCAAAATTGCCAAGTGCAACAGAAGTGAAAAAATTAGAGCATAAGAGTTTAGTAAGTACAATTTATGTAGGTAAATCTAAAAATGCTTCTGCTGGTAAAGGAGACAAGATTCAGCTAAACGACAAAATTTCTACAGTAAATGATGTTGTTAACTTTATTTACTCTGAAAGAGATAAGCACGATGCAGAAGAGCAAAAAGCAATGGTAACATCTATCAAAGCAGATGTGAAAACAAATGTTGGTACAATTTCAGATATCAAGCATGAGTTAAGAACCATAAATGCATTAAAGATTAGTTACTCTTCAGGAACTGGAGACGTTTCTAATAACTTTCAATAATAAAAAAAGCAGTGTTTTAAACACTGCTTTTTTTATGCTTTTTAGTGAAAATATGAATTACGAATAGGTTTTCGAAACTTATTTTCTTTATTTAAAAATTCGTTTATAATGTTGTGTATATTGCACACTGAAACAAAATAATAATTAAAATTTATACATATGAGCGTTATAGTTAACATTCACGCAAGACAAATTTTTGACTCAAGAGGTAATCCTACAGTAGAAGTAGATGTAATTACTGAAAACGGAGTTTTAGGTAGAGCAATTGTTCCTTCTGGGGCATCTACTGGAGAGCACGAAGCTGTAGAATTAAGAGACGGTGGATCTGATTTTATGGGTAAAGGTGTTTTAAATGCTGTTAAAAACGTTAACACTACAATTGCTGAAGAGTTAGTAGGATATTCTGTTTTCGAACAAAATGCTATTGATAAAGCAATGATTGATTTAGATGGTACACCAAACAAAGCTAAATTAGGAGCAAATGCTATTTTAGGAGTTTCTTTAGCAGTAGCTAAAGCTGCAGCTAACGAATTAGACATGCCTTTATATCGTTACGTTGGTGGAGTATCTGCAAATACATTACCAGTACCAATGATGAATATTGTAAACGGTGGTTCTCACTCTGATGCACCTATCGCTTTTCAAGAATTCATGATTATGCCTGTAAAAGCAAAAGACTTTACAGAAGCATTAAAAATGGGAACTGAAATTTTCCACAACTTAGCTAAAATTTTACACGATCGTAACTTATCTACTGCTGTTGGAGATGAAGGTGGTTTTGCACCAACTTTTGATGGAACAGAAGATGCTATAGAAACTGTATTGTCTGCAATTGAAAAAGCAGGTTACAAACCAGGTGATGAAATTATGTTAGCTTTAGATTGTGCTTCTGCTGAGTTTTACGAAAACGGAAAATACAACTACGCTAAATTCGAAGGAGAAAATGGAGCTGTGCGTTCTTCTAAAGAGCAAGCTGAATATTTAGCTGAATTATCTGCTAAATACCCAATTATCTCTATTGAAGATGGTATGGATGAAAACGACTGGGAAGGTTGGAAATACTTAACTGAATTAGTTGGAGATAAAGTACAATTAGTTGGTGATGATTTATTTGTAACTAACGTTGAGCGTTTATCTACAGGTATCGAAAAAGGTATTGCAAACTCTATCTTAATTAAAGTAAACCAAATAGGTACTTTAACTGAAACAATTGCAGCTGTTAATATGGCACACAATGCTGGATATACTTCTGTAATGTCTCACCGTTCTGGAGAAACTGAAGATACTACAATTGCTGATTTAGCAGTAGCTTTAAATACAGGTCAAATTAAGACAGGTTCTGCTTCTCGTTCTGATCGTATGGCGAAGTACAACCAATTGTTAAGAATTGAAGAAGAATTAAACGAAGTGGCTTATTTTCCACAAACAAAAGCGTTTAAAATTAACAAGTAAGAAGAATTATTTGTAAATAATAAAGCCCCATTTCTTTAGAAATGGGGCTTTTACTTTTTAAAATTGTTACCGATAGACACAAAAAAAAACTCAAAACATACATTTTGAGTTTTAGTTTTTTAAGAATCTAAGAAACTTATTTTCCAGCTTCGTAATTTGCAGAAACTACTTCCCAGTTAATTACATTAAAAAATGCATTGATATAATCTGGTCTTCTGTTTTGGTAGTTTAAGTAGTAAGCGTGCTCCCATACATCTAATCCTAAAATAGGTTGGTTACCACAAGTAACACCTGGCATTAAAGGGTTGTCTTGGTTTGGAGTAGAACATACGTTTACTTTTCCACCTTTAGCAACACATAACCATGCCCATCCTGATCCGAATTGAGTAGCAGCAGCGTTAGAGAAAGCATCTTTAAAAGCTTCAAAAGATCCGAAAGCTTCGTTGATAGCGTCTGCCAAAGCTCCTGTTGGCGCTCCACCACCGTTAGGAGACATAACACTCCAAAATAAGTTATGGTTGTAAAAACCACCACCATTGTTACGTACACCACCATTGGTCATGTCTAATCCAGCTAAAATATCTTCAATAGATTTTCCTTCTAAATCAGTTCCTGCAACAGCAGCGTTTAATTTTGTTGTATATCCAGCATGGTGCTTTCCATGGTGAATTTCCATAGTTTTAGCATCAATATTTGGTTCTAAAGCATCGTATGCATACGGTAATTTTGGTAATTCAAAAGCCATCTTGTTTATTTTTAATTGATTTGAAATCAAAGATAAATAACTATTTTTTTTTAAAAGAATAAACAAAAGGTTATTTCTACTAGGTTGAAGTATTCATTACAGAATTTATTTGTTTATAGCTGTTCTTGTATATTTCGTAACCCATAAAAACAAACAAAACACTATATTCCAAAGCTACTAAGTATAGGTTTTCGTGGTATTCTTTACTGATATATGCGCTATAACTTAGTATAATTAAAAAAGACCAAAGCAAAGGATATTTGTAATTTGTAAATAGACTTAAAAACAAAGGAATTGCTATATACCAAGGATGTACAATACTAGATAGTGTATAATAACATGTAATTACAAATAACATGGTTGTAAATAAAATAGTATTGTTTTTATTTTTCCTAATTAAAGAAAGTAGGAGTGTAGCTATAACAACTACTATAGGTGTTACTTTACCAACTGTTTGTATAATATTATAACCTTTTACATGGTAACCGATTTCTCTAATTATGTAGTATATACTAGCATTAAATTCAAAGTTCTGAAAGTAAAGTTCTATGCTCGACATAAAATTACTATAAAGTTCTTTACTCATAAAGGGTAAAAACAATACAATATTTACGAGGATAACAATAGCACCGTAGATACACGTTTTTATAAAGCCTATTTTTTTAAAAAGAACGGGTAGGAATATTAATGGGATTAATTTGATAGAAACAGCAAAAGCAAAAAAGATAGCAGATCGTATATTTTTAGATTTTAGTAAATAAAAACAAGCGATACTTAAAAATGCAATCATCATCCCTTCGTAATGAAGATTACCTGTAAGTTCTATAATAATAAAGGGGTTTAAGAAATAGAACATCATTTTTGAAGGGTCGATATTTAAATGTCTTAATATTTTAACACCAAAAATTACCGTAACAAAATCTGAAAAAATAAGTGTAGCCCTCATAACAAATGTACTAATCAGTAAATTTTGATTGGTAACGATAGCTGGAATTGAAAACGCAAATTGATTTAAAGGAGGATAACAGGTGAAATGACTTCCGTTCATAGTACCCATGCCTTTGTAAAGCTTAGCGCCATTAGTAATAAGCTCTGTACTATTTTGAGGCAAAATCAAATAAGGATTGATTCCTTTTAATACAGCGCGACCATCCCATAAAAAACGATAAAAATCATCCGATAAATTAGGAATAGCAAACAAGAATATAAGTCTAAATGCAACACCTATATATATAAGTTGATCTACTTTTAATTTAGAATTTTGTTTTAGTACATAAAAGCCCAAAAATAGTAGGGTATATAAGCTTAGTACTTGAATAAAGTTTGTACGAACCGTATGGTAAGCAAATAAATAATAAAAAGAAGACATTACTAAAATGACTAACAAAGATAATTTGTTAGTCATTTTATAGTTATGTAAAGATTGTAGCATGGTATGTATTGATTTATACTTTTTTGAAAACAGATTTGTAGAATATAAATCCGAAACCTAAAAATAACATGATATGAAATATTAGCAGTCCACTATCAAAAGGTACATACCAAGCATCGCAAGGCAATAAACCAAACCAACATTTTTCTGTATAAGTTCTTAAGTGGTTTTCTCCAATACCTCTAACTAACCAGGCGCTTATAATTCCGAATAAGAAGTATAATGCTAAGATACCTTCGTAAATTACGTTCTTCGACGGTTTTTTCTTAATGTATTTGTTTTTCTTCCATCCGTCTAACGATTTGATATTGAACTTAGGTGTTCTTACAAATTCACTACGTTTACGTCTGTGACCTTCTAAAACAGCTCCGGAGTTGTTAAGTGAGAGTCCCATTGCTACCGTAAAAAAAGTAAAAAAGGCGCCAATATATTTTAGAAAAGCTTTTAAACCTGTTTCTTTCTGCACATTTTTGTACATAAACCAGTAACAGATAAAAAATATAAGTGTACTGATAGCAAAACAGCTCATTGCTATAAAGTAATACTTTAAATCTTCGAAATAGTTTTTAACATACAGCATAGGTACACTTAGCACACCTACAATAAAAACATTTAAAAACATAGTACTATTTAATAGGTGCAAAACACAGTGTGCTTTTGTTTTGAAATTTAAATCAGAAGAAATGATTTTTTTAAACATTTTCTGAAAATTTTCTGCACCCCCTTTGTTCCATCTAAACTGTTGCGATCTTGCAGCACTAATAACTACAGGCAATTCGGCAGGAGTTTCTACATCTACTAAATATTTAAAATTCCAACCTTTTAGTTGCGCACGATAACTTAAGTCTAAATCTTCGGTTAAAGTATCTCCTTCCCAATTTCCAGCATCGTAGATACATTCTTTTCTCCAAATACCAGCAGTACCATTAAAGTTGATAAAATGTCCCTTAGAGTTTCTTCCCATTTGTTCTAACGTAAAATGAGCATCTAAGGCAAAGGCTTGAATTTTTGTTAATAAAGAAAAATTTCTATTGATATGTCCCCATCTAGTTTGAACAACACCAATTTTATCGTCTTTAAAATAAGGGATTGTTTTATGCAACCAATCTTTTTGAGGTAAAAAATCAGAATCAAAAATGGCAATAAATTCTCCTTTAGCAATAGCTAAACCTTCTTTTAAGGCTCCAGCTTTAAAACCTTGTCTGTTGGTTCTTGTTATGTGAACAATATCTAAACCAGTAGCGGCTAATTTTTCTACACGCTCTTTGGTTTTTATAACAGTTTCATCGGTAGAATCATCTAATACTTGAATTTCTAATTTGTCTTTAGGGTATTCTAATAAAGCTATATTTTTTAACAAACGCTTCATTACATATTTTTCGTTAAACACAGGTAACTGTATTGTAACATAGGGCACTTCATCTGGGTTGGCAAGGTTAAATTTTGGCTCGTTTTTTTTGTTTTTATTTCGATTAGCTTTTAAGTAGTTAAGCAACAAATTTAATTGAGCTAGAGCGTAAAAAAACACCATTACCAAAGATAAGATGTAGATGACTAATAATATATAACTTACTATATATAAGATGTCGTTTGTTTGCTTAGAAATAGCAAATAAGATGTTACTAAACATTATTTTATACTGTATTTAAATATCCAAGTTAATATTTTTACCCCGGCAAATATAGTTCCTTTTAGGGTACCCGACACTTTAGATTGGCCTATTCTTTCTCTATATTTCACAGGAACTTCGGTGTATTTTAGTTTGCTTTTTAAAGCTTTTAGCTGCATTTCAACCGTCCATCCGTAGGTTTTGTCTTCCATATTTAAAGCTAAAAGCTGTGGGTATTTAATAGCTCTAAAAGGACCTAAATCTGTATAAGTAGCCTTAAAAAAAAGTTTCATTAAAAAAGTAGCCAGCCAATTACCGAATACTTGTTGAGGCGTCATGGCGTTTTTTGCACGTTGTTTGTTGTTACGTGTACCTATTACAAAATCAAAATCATGGTTTACAATAGGGGCAATTACCTCTTCTATTTGTTCAGGGTAGTCAGAATAATCACCATCTAAAAACGTGATAATATCAGGCTGTAAGTTGTTGTCTTTAATAAACTGCATACCCTTTAAACAAGCATAACCATAGCCTTTGTTTTTTTCTAACAATACTGTTGCGCCTGCTTGCTGAGCTACTTTTGCAGTATTGTCTGTAGAATTGTTGTTTACCACTAAAATTGTATCTACAATATTTTTTGGAATATCTGCAATAACTTTTGCAATAGATTGCTCTTCGTTATAGGCAGGTATAATTACTATATTTTTATTCATTTAGGCTTTTGTAATCTTTTTTAAACGAACTCCAAGAGGTCCATTCTTTGGTTTTTCTACCATTTTTGTAATGTCCACCTTTTACAATTTTATCATTCATGTAATAGACACAGTATCCGTTTTTTTGATTTTCTTTAAGTTCGCATTTATGGGTTAATTTTCCATTTTTAAAAAATGACCACCATTTGCTTTTTTTGTTATTGCTAAAATTCCCATGCTGTAAAGGTAAACCGTTTTCAGAAAAATAATGCCAGTACCCAACTCTCAATCCTTTTTTATAATTTCCAGATTGAATTAACGTAGTGTTTTGTGCATAAAATTTCCAGAAACCATTTTTTGAATTGTTTAAAAAATTTCCAAAAGCTTTTAAATTTCCATTTTTGTAATAATGCTTAGAGGAAAATTTATTGGGATTTTTACGATAGGTATGTGTAGAATCTAATTGTTGCTCACTATAAAATTTCCAAGTTTTAACTTTTTGGTTATTTTCATAAAAACCTTTAGCAATTACGTTTTTTTGTAAATACTCTATCCAAAATTCTTGTTTTGTATCCTTTTGTATCCAACCTTCTGCTTTTAAGTTTCCTTGCGGAGTAAATAGTTTTATAAAAGCTTTGGTTGTATCTTTTTGTGTAAATGTTTTACAGTATTTCACATATTTATTGTTTTGTTGGTACCATTCGGATGCAACAATTTTTGTTCCAGGAAAAAAAGTTTGATGGAAAGTTATTTCCTCTTCTTGCGAAAAAACAACAAGAGGAAATATGAAAAAGATATGTAAAAAAAGCTTACTCATTATTTTTTGTCATACTCAATAAATCAATATCGTTACCTAAAACAACATCGCTAACTTCTGTTCGTGTAGCACCTGTGTCAGGTCCGTTTTCTAATTTTAAAACCCCACGCGGACATACTGCAGAACATACACCACAACCTACACATGAAGAACGTACAATATTTTGCCCTTTTTGCGCATACGATCTTACATCGATACCTTGTTCACAGTAGGTAGAACAATTTCCACAAGAAATACATTGTCCTCCGTTTGTTGTAATTCTAAATCTAGATTTAAAACGTTGCACCAATCCCATGTACGCAGCTAAAGGACAACCAAATCGACACCAAACTCTGTTTCCTAAAATAGGGTAAAAACCTGTACCAATAACACCAGAGAATATAGAACCTATTAAAAATCCATAAAAAGTTTGAATATCATATACAGAAATTCCTAAAAATAGTTCTTTCCAACTAGGTATTTGTGCAAAATATACATACAATGTAAGTCCTGTCATAATCAACGCAAGTGCCAAAACACCATGAATTAACCATCGTTCTACTTTCCAAGAAAATAAAGACTTATCAGACAATTGTCTGTAGGGATCTCCTAAAGTTTCGGCCAAACCACCACAACCACAAACCCAGCTACAGTACCATCTTTTACCATAAAAATACACCATTACAGGTACAATAACTAACGTTAATACAACACCCCATACAAACATAAATATACCTAAGTTTCCGCTATTCATTAAGTTGTTAATATTCCAATCAAAAAAGAACGAATAATTTAAAGGAAACGCATTTTTAAAATCAAACCAAGGTTTGTTAAAAGCAACTAAAATTTCTGGAATTAAAAAAGCAAAAGCTACTTGAAAAAATAAAACTACAGCCGTTCTAATAATTTGGTATTTGTTATGACGATATTTAATAAACATTCTAATGGCAAAAACTGTCATTACAGAACAATACATAAATCCGTATAAAAACCATTGCGATGCAGGATTACCACTTAAAGCTCTACTAATCCCATCAACAGAAAGAATAGGGTTGATAATATAGTTTGGAAAAAAGTATAAAAACATATAAAAGCCTACAAAAAAGAAAGCTGTAACAAAACCAATAACCCCTCTATTGGTTGCGCTATGTTGAAAAATACCATTGTTTTTAATACCGGCAGGCCCTAATAATTTATAATCGGGTATAAAAATTAGTAAACCACCTATAATAGCTAAACCAAAAGTTAAGAAAAACCACAAGGCTGTATTTTCTACAAACCAACCTTGCGCAGATTGTTTGGCTATAGGATAGATTAATTCTTTAGAAGTTTTGTTCCATTTTAAGTGTATAATTTTATTCCAATCAATTTCTGGTTGACTTTTTAAATACGCATTAGATGCTTTTGCTTGATCTGTAATAGCGGTACTAAGTTGCCAAGAACTTAATTCTTTACCAACAATGGCTTTTTGAGTTTCGTTAATAAAAAGTTCACTTTTAATGCCTTTGTTTTGTATCCAGTTATCAAAATTAGTTTGACTTACTTTATAAGTACCTGTAAAAATACTACCTATAAATAAGGTAAAGCCAATGAAGGTTAATACAAACCCTATGTTTTTAATTGTTTTCATTTTTTAATGTATTTGGTTGCAGATAAATCTGTGTGTTTTTTAAAGAAGATGGATATTAAGAAGATTGAAAAATACGTTTCCAACTTTTTTTCTTAGGTACCAATTGGGTATTGTTTTCTTGGTTAAACTTAGTTAGTATTTCTTGTTCGTGTTGTACAAAAAATTCAGGATCGAAGTTGGCATCTTTCAAATGCTCTAAAATATATTCAACAGGGCGTTCTTCTTTTAGCCATTTGTCAAACAATTCGTGTCTAAGTCTTATTCCAAACGTATTTAAACCAATAAATTTTCTAGAATTTTTATCGTAATTAAAATGAATACACTTTTTACCATCTTTATGTTCCCAGTAAAAGCGAGCTTCATTTTCTTTAGGTTTTGCCCAAACCCAACCGTAAGTTTGGTATTCTATATCTAAAAACTTAGCCGAGTTAAACCACTGTCCTGGTTGGTATTCACTAGGGGTACCACAAATAGTACGTGCTACGGTTTCCCCCATTATTCTACCAGTATACCAAACGGCTTCAATAGGACGTCTTTCTCCAATACCTTCATGCTGTTGAGCACAATCTCCAATAGCATAAATATTAGGAATGTTTGTTTCTAAATGTCTATTTACCAAAACACCTCTACCTAATTCAATTTCAGAATCTTTTAAGAAAGCTACATTAGGACTTACACCTGCGGTTAACCCCACTAAATTACATTCAATAGTTTCTCCTTTGTCTGTAGTTACAGCTTTTGCTCTACCATTTTCATCAGAAATAATTTCAACAAGGTTGGTTTCTAATCGTAAATCTATGTGGTGTTCTCTAATATGTCTATTAATCATTTCAGACTCTTGTGCAGGTAATACACCATCCCAAAAACTTTGTTCACGCACTAAAAATGTAACAGGAATGTTTTTAGAAACTAGCATTTCGGCCATTTCAATACCAATCAAACCTCCACCTACAATTACAGCTCGTTTACAATCTTTCGAATAGGTTGTAATTGTATCTAAATCTTGTTTAGAATACATACCTGTAACAGCTTTTAAATCTTGTCCGGGCCAACCAAATTTGTTAGGTTTCGATCCTGTAGCAATAATCAAATCATCGTATGCAATACTTGTATTGTTATCTAAAAGTAGGGTTTTCGAAGTACTATCAACTTTCGTTACATAAGCTTTTACAAGATCGATTTTGTTTTTTTTCCAAAACCAATTTTCGTAAGGTTGTGTATGTTCAAACTTCATATGTCCCATAAAAACATACATTAAGGCTGTTCGCGAAAAAAAATAATCAGTTTCTCCTGAGATGATTGTAATCTTATGTCCCGACTTTTTTCGGATGTGTCTGGCAGCAGTAACCCCTGCAATACCATTACCTATTATAACAACGTTTTTCATATGCTTTTGAAGTTTGATGATTTCAATTTACAACCTTTGGGTCGAAATCTTTTTTGAGTACTTAAAAAAAAAGTTTTATTTATATTTAGTATAAATAATTAGAATGAGATGTAAGTTTCTGAAAGTTGTAGCTACAAATATGGAAATTAAAAAACATTTAGAATGAAATATAAAGTTTTAGCAGTTTTGCTTTTATCGGTTGTAATGGCAAATGCACAAAATAGCGTTTCTGATTTTTTCACAAAAGCAGATACTTTTTTTAGTAGCTACGTAAAAGACGGAAAGGTAGCTTATAATAAATTATCAAAAAACGATAAAGAGTTAGCAGCTTTAATAGATATGTCAAATACTATAGCGGTTGATAAATCTGATGAAAATACATACAAAGCTTTTTGGATTAATGTATACAATTTAGGAGTAATAGAGCAAATTGTAGAAAATTACCCTGTAAATTCTCCAATGAAAATAAATGGTTTTTTTAGTGGAAACAAAAGAAACTTAGGAGGAAAGAAAATTACCTTAAACGATATTGAAAACAAGTTGTTAAGAGGAAACTTTAAAGAACCTAGATTTCACTTTGTATTGGTGTGTGGTGCCGTAAGTTGTCCTCCAATTGTAGATTATGCCTATACGCCTAGTCAATTAGAAAGCCAATTAGAAAAGCAAACAAAATTAGCTTTAAATAATGATGATTTTATTAGAGTAGCGAATGGGAAAGCAAATATTTCTGAAATATTTAACTGGTACAAACAAGATTTTGGTTCTTCTAAAAGTAAAGTAGCAGCGTACATTAATAGCTACAGAAATCAAAAAATAAGCGATTCTTTTGGGTACTATACATACAATTGGCAATTAAATAACCAAGCGAGTACTTCTTTAGTTTCAGGAAATGACAATACAGCATCAGTATCAACTCCAGAATTATCAAACGTACAAACATTTACACCGTCTAAGTTATTAGCAAAAAATCAGTTTGATGTAAAGTTCTTTAATAGTTTGTATACCCAAACTAAAAGTGCTGATGAGAATTCTGATATTACTAAAAATTTACCAAGACAAAACTTTTTTACAAGTACCTTAGAATTTTACTACGGAATAACAGAAAGTGCTAGAATAAATGTTGGTTTTATTGCACAGGCTAGAGCAAATACCTTTAACGGAAAAAGTGCTTTAAGTGTGTTTGAGTTTGAAGATGATAAAGTGAATAGCAGATCTGGAATTACAACATTTGCGCCATCTGTTAGAATTCAACCCATAGCTTCTGTTCCAAATTTTTCTTTTACATCTTCTGTTTTCTTACCAATATTCGAGAAAGAACAAAACGGATATTTAGATAAAAACAGTGTTTTTTGGGAGACAAAATTCTTTTTCGATCACACGTTTGGAAACAATCAATGGCAAGTATTTACCGAAGCTGATTTTGGATTTAATTTTGGAGAAAAAGGAAGTGGAGAAAACTTTGCAAATAATAGTTTAGCATTACCACTAAGCGTTTTCTTAAGTTATTTCCCAACTAGTAAATCAACAATATTTGTAAATGCGCAACAATTCTTTTTAATTGATTTAGGAAATGACTTTGAGCAAAGATTCACACAAATAGGATTTGGAGGGAAATATCAAGTAACAGATCGATTAAATTTAGAAGCTTCTTACGGACGTTTCGTTGCAGGAAACAATTCAGGAATTGGAGAAGCATTTAGCTTAGGTTTACGTTTCTTATCTGCAAATTAATACTTAAATTAGACTCAAATACGAATACATGAATTACAAGTTAATTGTTTTCTTTTTGAGTTTATGTTGTACCTCTATACATGCTCAAGTAGTTGAAAACATTACTTACAAAGGGTACAAAAAAACAAAGTTAGAAGTTTTAAAAAAGCTAACTAGTTTACAAGTAAATACTAAATTAGATAGCATCGTTTTAAATAACGATGCTACTTTTTTAAGTAGATTGCCAGTTTGTAACAAGGCATGCTACACTGTTAAAAAAAACACAAATAAAAACTATGATGTTACTTACATTATAGAAGAAACCAATACACTGATCCCTTCGGTAAACATATGGACAGCAAACGACCAAAATGTTGCTTTTCAAATAGGACTTACAGAATATAATTTTTTAGGAGAAAATAAAGAGTTTGGAGGGTTTTACAGAAATAATGGTTTTCATTCTTTTTCGTTAAACTACAAAGATCCTTTTTTGTTTAACCCTACCACAGGTATTGCAGTTTCTTTTCAGAATTTGGTAAGTTTAGAACCTTTGTTTTTTAATACAGGTTGGGCAAATTATAAATATAGAAATACCTCTATTTCTACCGTATTTTTTAAAAGATTAACACAACAACACAAATTAGAGTTGGGTGTAAATCTATTTCAAGAAAAATATAATTTTGTTGAGGGAGATATTCCTGTAAATGTACCTTTAAGCTTAAAAGAAAACAAAGTGCTTTTTAAAACAGGTTTCGATTTTAATAAACTAAATTATCATTATCAGTATGTAGATGGGTTTAGAAGTTTGTTAAGTGCCCAATATGTAATGCCTATTCAAGAAAATCAAGATCATTTTTATATTTTATGGAATGATCTGGTGTACTTTAAAAAAATAAAAACCAGAGGAAATTTTGCAACCCGATTAAGATTAGGAATCGCAAGTAATAAAGACACTCCTTTTGCACCTTTTGCTTTAGATAACAATATAAATATAAGAGGAGTTGGTAATATTATAGATAGAGGCACTGCAATGCTTGTTTTAAATGCAGAGTACCGTTATACTATTTACGACCACCCCAAATGTTCCATTCAATCTAACTTTTTTGTAGATGCAGGAAATTGGCGTTCTGCAGGAGGAAAAATTAGAGAAGTGTTTAAAGAAGAGAACTTAAGAATCCATCCAGGAGTAGGACTCCGCTTTATTCATAAAAAAATATACAATGCTGTTTTTCGAATTGATTATGGACACAGTATTCTTAACGATCAACAAAAAGGGATTGTGTTTGGGATAGGACAATATTTTTAAAGAGCTTAAAATCAATTTCAATTCATTGTATTTGTTATATTTGATAGGATCAGCAATATCGTATCATGAAAAAAAGCACCTATTTCTTAGTATTCATTACCATTTTTAATTGTCTTCCAAATCAAGCACAAAAAAAGTTTGAATGGTACAATACATCTAAATCATTTTCACAACGAGCAAGTGCCTTGGTAAATGCCTTAACTCTCGAAGAAAAAATTTCGTTAATGGTGGATAGAAGTGCCGCTATAGAACGTTTGAATATACCCGAGTACAATTGGTGGAACGAGTGTTTGCATGGAGTTGCTAGAAATGGTAGAGCTACTGTATTTCCGCAAGCTATAGGTTTAGCAGCTACTTTTGATGAAAATTTAGTGTATAGAGTAGCAGATGCAATTTCTGACGAAGCAAGAGCAAAATTTAACGTTTCGCAACAAAATGGCAATACGTCTAAATACGCAGGTCTTACTTTTTGGAGTCCTAATGTAAATATTTTTAGAGATCCAAGATGGGGAAGAGGACAAGAAACCTATGGAGAAGACCCTTTTTTAACAAGTAGGATAGGTGTAAACTTTGTAAAAGGATTGCAAGGAAATGATTCTAAGTATTTAAAAACTGCAGCTTGTGCAAAACATTATGCGGTTCACTCAGGTCCCGAAGCTTTGCGACATGAGTTTAATGCAATAGCAAATAAGAAAGATTTATACGAAACTTATTTGCCTGCCTTTAAAGCATTGGTAACAGAAGCCAAGGTAGAAGGTGTTATGGGAGCTTACAATAGAGTCAACGGAGAAGGAGCTTGTGCGAGTCCTTATTTGTTAGATGATTTGTTAAGAAATTCATGGGGATTTAAAGGATATATTGTTTCGGATTGTGGTGCTTTGAGCGATTTTCATAGATTTCATCAATTGACCAAAACCAAAGAAGCGTCCGCAGCTTTGGCTTTAAATAGCGAACTACATGTAAATTGCGGAAATGTATACTTGGCTTTAGACAAAGCTATCGCACAAGGTTTAACTACAGAAAAACAGTTAGATAAAGTTTTAAAGCATCAATTGTTAACACGTTTTAAGTTAGGTTTTTTCGATGTGGCTTCTAAAAATCCCTACACCAATATACCTACAACAGTTGTAGATAGTAAAGCACACAGAGCTTTGGCTTTAGAAGCAGCTAGAAAATCTATTGTTTTATTAAAAAACAAAGGTGGAGTTTTGCCTTTAAAAAAGGATATACAAAATTTATATGTTTCAGGACCTCATGCTACTAGCGAGGAGGTGTTGTTAGGTAATTATTATGGAGTAACTTCTAAAACCCAAACAATTTTAGATGGTATTGTTTCGCAAGTAAGTGTAGGTACTACTATTAATTACAAGCAAGGAATTACGCCTTATGTAAAAAACGCAAACCCAATTGATTGGTCTACAGGAGAAGTAGCAAATGCAGATGTTGGAATTGTAGTTTTAGGAATTTCTGGAAATTATGAAGGAGAAGAAGGGGAAGCAATTTCGTCTGAAAACAAAGGAGATAAAGTAAATTTAAAGCTACCAAAGCACCAGATTGATTATATCAAAAAGATAAAAGCGTATCAAAAAGGCAATCCTTTAATTGTTGTTATAACAGGGGGATCGCCTATTGCAATGCCAGAATTGTACGAGTTGGCCGATGCAGTTTTATTTGTATGGTATCCGGGAGAAGAAGGAGGACAAGCCGTTGCAGATGTCATTTTTGGAAATACAGTTCCTTCGGGTAAACTACCGATTACGTTTCCTAAATCAGTTTCAGATTTACCTGCTTACGATGATTATAGTATGGCAAATAGAACGTATAAGTATATAACCAAACAACCTCAATTTCCTTTTGGTTTTGGCTTGTCATATACATCGTTTACTTATAGTGATATAAATTGTACGAAAGATGAGGTTCGTTTTGAAATAACTAATACAGGAGCAGTAGCTGCCGAAGAAGTAGCACAAGTGTATGTGAGTTCTCCAGAGGCGGGTACACTAGATCCGATTACTAAATTAGTAGGTTTTAAGAGAGTTAAAATAGGAGCTCACCAAAAACAACAAGTAACAATTCCGTTAGACAAGAATGCTTTTGTAAATTATACAAATCAAGGAGATGAAATTGTTCGAAAAGGAATATATACAATTAGAGTAGGTGGAGCTTCGCCAGGAGAAAGAAGTCAAGAATTGGGAATTAATTTTGTTGAAGAGACTTTAAACATAGAATAACAGTGCTTGTTGTCCATTTAGAAACTTGAGTAGTTATATGGTGTTTGTTGGTTAGGGTAATTTTAAGGCATAAAAAGGTTTATCGAAAGATACTCAAAAAACAACATGAGATTTATTTAGAATTCACCTTAATTTAAAAAGGTAAGTAATTTAAAAACAAACAAATTATAGTTACAACTAACAATCTTTTCATACTACCTATATATAACAAGACATTATTGGAATTATTGATGATTAAAAATATAAGTACTACTAACATCACAATATTTAAAATGTTAGATATGTTTAGTAGGTAGTATTGACCAATCCAATTCATGAATCCAAATAAAATGGATTGCGTACCGATGAATAATAAAAGACCTGTAATAATACTTATAAAACTATTTTTAGTACCCAAATTTTTAAATCTTTCTTTTTTAAAGTGGGTATAATGGTTTAAAGAAGCAATAGGAAAGAATAAGTAATAAAAAGATAATACATACATACTTATAACAAAAATATAGCTTAGGTTTAAATTATTTGGACTCAATAGCTTTATGACGATTCCTATTAAGTTTAGAGAAATAAATATTTGTTCTATCTTTTTCATATAGGTTAAAGGTAAAAAAAATGTCTTTTGAGAAGAGAAATCTCAAAAGACATTTTTACATGAATTTATGATTGTTTAGCAACATCCACCACCATCGTAATGGAAAGTAGATTCTGAAAAGTAAATATCATCTCTTCCTAAATCTTTTAAAGCTTGTGCAGTTTTATCACAAATTGCTAAAGGTTGATTTTTCACCAATGTATGTCCTTTACCATCGTCAAAAAAGTCTTCAGAACCATAGTAAATTGCCGCTTTACCTGTAAATATACAAGGTCCATCTTCTGGCATCGGATCTTTTATAGCAGCTACTTCTATAGATTCTATGTAAATCAATTCATCCGTAGGGTAGTTTACAGGATCTAATATTCTGTAAGGTTTTCTAGCTCTAATTTCAATAGTTCCAAAACCAGCATCTGTTAATGCTTTTACATATTCGTTAATAGGTAAACTTCCACTCAAACACAAGGCACGTAAACGTTCGTCGTTACGTAAGGTATCGTTCATAGGTTGTTCACAAGTAGGATCACTCATTACCAAACGACCATGAGGTTTTAATACACGATACATTTCGTCTATAGCTTTCTTTAAATCGTCTGCTTTAAAAATATTAAACAAACAGTTTTGTGCAGCTACATCTATAGAATTGTCATCCACAGGTAAATTTAAAGCATCTCCTTTTCTAAGATCTACGAATTCTTTTTGAAACCAGTCGTTTTTTTCTTCTGCCTCAATAAAGTTTTTAGCCGATGCTTCTAACATTTCATCAACAACATCTACACCTATAACACCACCTTTTTGACGAGAAAAATAGGCAAACTGTAAAAGTTCCATACCTCCACCAGCACCTACATAAAGTATTTTAGGGCTACGTGTTAAATCTCTAGCATGCACTGTAGAACCACATCCATAGTTCATTTCTTGCATAATTTTAGGAATGGTCAATCCTGGCAATTCCCATATAGGATTGGTTGTACAACACAAACCAACATCAGGTGTTAAGGCTGCTTCTTTATATACGTCTTTAGTAGTTTCTAAATAACTCATTTTATAATGTTTTGATCAATTCTTTGTACAATGTAACTAATTGAGGTTCTGCTTTTGCAGCCATCTCAAATATTTCAGGAATATTGATAGGCTTTAAGTTGTCTGGGTCGCATTCATCTGTTAATACAGAAATAGCAACACAAGGCAAACCAATTTGATTGGCAACAATTACCTCGGGTACTGTACTCATACCCACTGCATCGGCACCAATAACTTTTAAATATTTATACTCAGCTCTAGTTTCTAATTGCGGTCCTACAACTGCGGCATATACCCCTTTGTGTAGGTTTATGTCGTTGTTTTTTGCAATACTTTCAAGTTGGGTATTTAAATTTTGATTGTATGGAGCAGACATGTCAACAAAAATGTTTCCAAATTCTTTAGCATTTTTAAAAGCCAAAGGAGAGTCTCCTTGTAGATTGATGTGGTCATCAATCAACATTAATTCTCCTTTTTTAAAATTTAAATTAATGGCACCAGCAGCATTCGAAATTAATAATTGTTGTACTCCTAATGCTTGCATTACTCTAACTCCATAGGTTATTTCGTTAAAGTTATAGCCTTCGTATTTGTGAAAACGACCGTTCATGACAACTACATCTTTTCCTGCCAATTTTCCGAAAATTAATTTTCCTGCATGCGACTCTAAGGTTGCAGAAACAAAATGAGGAATGTCTGTATAATTAATTTCGTGCGTTATTGCTATTTCATTTACAAACTGTCCGAGTCCGGTTCCTAATACAATTCCTATTTGAGGTGTTGTTATTTTTTTAGCTGTTAAAAAAGAAACACTTTCTTGTATGTGCGTTAAGGTCATTGATATAGGTGTCTGATTATACGTTTAAGCTTGCTACAAGAGCGTCAGCTTTTTTCATTTTTTCTTCGGCGCCCATCATTAACTGATCGATAGGAATAAAAGTGATATCTGTAATTCCTAAGAAACCAAAAATTGTTGTTAAGTACGGACTACATAAATCAGCTTCGCTCCCTACAGCAACACCACCGCTAGGTATGGCAACGTATACTTTTTTGTTATTTAATAAGCCTTCTGGTATACCTTGTTCTGTGTATCTAAAAGTTAAACCAGCTCTAGAAATCAAATCTATATAAGATTTTAAAGGAGCCGGAATTGTAAAATTATATATAGGACATCCAATTACAATGGCATCCGCACTTTGTAATTCGGCTACTAATGTGTTAGAAACTTCAATCGCTTTTTCTTGGTCAGCACTTCTTTCGCCTTGCGCAAAATATGAGGCTACCATAGTATCGTTTAAGTAGGGTAAGTTGTCGTAAGCAACATCTCTATTTATAATTTCTGCATTTGTATGCACAGATTTTATTTTTGAAATGATAGCTTCTACATATTTACGACTGATAGAAGTTTCCTTGTTAGCACTGGAATTAATTTTTAATATTTTCATAAGAATTTATTTAAAGTTTTTTACTTTTTCATACAGAAAAGAATCTTCTGTAATATCTTCTAAGATATCAATATCGTTTAACTCCTCCAAAAGTGCTACCTCTTCATTTGCACAATTTAGTAGCGTATCTCTTAACACAGTATCAGTACCCCATTGTTTGTTTGTAAATACGTCGGTTCTAGGTTCGTTTAAACCTAAAAGATAATAACCACCGTCTTCAGAAGGACCAATTACGGTTTGTTGCTTTACTTGTTCAAAAGCATCTTCTATAATTTCTGTAGTTAGCGTATCTATATCACTACCAATAATAACGACTTCAAAATACCCAGCTCCAAAACCTTTAAAAAAGGCTTCTTGCATTTTAGTCCCTAAATCGCCTTTGGCTTGAATGAGTTTCATATACTCACCCTCATCCCACATATCGTCAAACTCAATTTCATCGGTATAAAATACCCATTTGTCAACAGCAATATTTTTTGTAATTCTATGCGTGTGTGTTAGTAAATTTTTATAGACCTCTAAAGCTGTGGCATCAGAAGTAGTGGCTGCTAAACGCGTTTTAACTTTACCTAATTCGGGTCTGCGTGTAAATATAATTAAGAGTTGCTTACTCATGTATGCGAATAATTGAAATTTAAAATGCTAAAAATACTTAAGATTTTAGAGTTTAAATAAATTAATTTGTACTTTAATTTAAGCAACAGTTCCTTGGCAACTACTACCTGCACCTGCGGTACAACCGTAGCAATGTTGAGAAATTATGATTTGGCGCTTGTTAAGACCGCTAATGTCTAAATCGGATAAATGTTTTCCAGTTGTAGCCACTTTTAAATCTAGTTGTTGGTTAAAGTCACAATCGTACAAATAACCTTGCCAATCTACAGATAGGGTGTTTTTACACATTACATTTTCTACCGCCATAGGATTGAAAGCGTTTACAAGATCATCCATATAATCTTCGTAATTTTCAGAAGCTACTAAAAATTCTAAAAACCTACTTACGGGTAAATTAGTGATGGCAAATAAGCTATTAAAAGTAATACCAAAATCTTCGTGTAAAGCTGCTTTAAATTCAGCTTCTAATTCTGCCTGATTTCCTGGTAAAAAAGCGCCAGATGGGTTAAAAACCAAATCGAGTTGTAAACCGCTACCTGCAACACCGTAGCCTACTTTGTTTAATTCTTTTAACGCTTCTATAGAGGCATCAAAAACACCATCACCTCTTTGTTTGTCTGTTTTTCCTCTTTTGTAAAAAGGTAACGATGATACTACATGAACATTGTGTTTTTTAAAAAACTCAGGTAGATCGTAGTATTTTTTGTTAGCTCTAAGAATGGTTAGATTAGAACGTACAATAAAATCTTGTACTCCAATTTTGCTAGCTTCTTCTACAAACCATCTAAAATTAGGATTCATTTCTGGAGCTCCTCCTGTTAAATCTAGCGTAGTGGCACCAGACTCTTTAAGTTTGTCTAAACACAATTGCATGGTTTCTTGCGTCATAATCTCTTTACGATCAGGACCCGCATCTACATGGCAATGCGCACAAACTTGATTACACATGTAACCTACGTTTACTTGAAAAATTTCAAGTTTGTTAGGTTGTAATGGAAATTGATTGGTTTCGGCTAATTTTTGCTTGAAGGTAGGAAGTTCTCCGTTGGCAAAAATACCGCTATTAAATAAAGCTAATTGATTTTTTGGATCAGCTAAGCTATCTTTTCTTTTCGCAAGTGATTTCATTGTTTTAGTATTGTGTAGTACATACAATATGTTTTAATACCGACTAAAAAATAATTAGTTGGCTAAAACAAATTCTATGTTGTACTAAAATTTACATTGATAATTTGTCGTACTTTTTCATCATTTGTACACTGTGTACCAATGTCGCACCAGATTTAATAGCAGAAGCTACATGTACAGCTTCCATCATTTCTTCTTTTTCTAAACCACGCTTAAGACCATCTCCTGTGTAAGCATCTATGCAATAGGCACATTGTACTGCATGAGATACTGCCAAGGCTATTAAAGATTTTTCACGAGCGGTTAAAGCTCCTTCTTCAAAAACTTTACCGTAATATTCAAAAAACTTTTCGCCTAATTCTTGATCCCATTCAGATATTTCTCCAAACTTCTTTAAGTCTTTTGGATCGTAATATGTCTTTTGCATTTCTGTAGTTTTAAGATTATTGCTTGTTTAAATTCCAATTGTATTCTTTGTAAGTAATACTAGCATCTTTAGAAATTTTAACAGCGCTATATTGATTGATAAAAGTAATTAAATCTGACGATTGTGTAAAATCATCTTTAAACCAATTAAAAATTTGAGAAAGTTCTGCTTTAGAGCTTGATAATGTGTTTCGTACCTTATCATTAATAAAGCTTTTGATTCCTTTATTTAACAAACTTTCAATGTTTTTTTCTGTAAAAGCTTCACCAGGTAAAGCAGGACATGAAATAGAAGCACAGTTTACACCTACATGAATTCTAGGATCTTTGTATTGTTTTCTTAAAATAGTGTGTTCTATATGATTTAAGGTATATGTTTTACCACCTACTTTTGCAAAAGGAATTTCCCAAGCATTTTTACCATTTTTCTTGATATCTAAAATAGAAGTAAGCGGGTAATTGTCTAAAATCAACTTTACTGTGTAAGCATTGTAGGCATTAATCCAAAAAGCTTTTGTTGCATTTTTACTCCAAGTAGCCTTAGGTGTTGTATTGGCTAAATAGTTAATGTAGGTGTTTAACTGCTCTTTGTTGTTGGCAAATTGATTGTAATTTACCCAACCATTCGTGTCTACGTTTTTCTGTAACAAGTTGTTCCATGTAGTGTGTTGTGCAAAATTTTGTAGGCTAAAAAGCAAGAAAAAAAGATAAATATATGTTTTCATTTGTAATATTAAATTTGAATGTAATTTCAATTGCTTGAAATTAGGAGTTTGTACTTATAAGGTAACCAAAGCAAAAATGTTGCCTAAATAGTGCGCACTATTTACATAGATTGACCAAATGTGTTTATGTAGTGGTTTAAGATAGCGAAACATTACAAAAATAATGGGTCTTTTTATAAGTAGTTGTTTTATAGGAGCTTTTGATAACGGTTCTATACCGTTTAATTTGTTATTTTTGCAGTACAAAATTTAGAAAGCAAGTTTTATGAAAGCATATGTATTTCCTGGACAAGGAGCACAGTTTACTGGAATGGGAAAAGATTTATATGATAATTCGCCACTAGCAAAAGAGTTATTCGAAAAGGCTAATGAAATTTTAGGATTTGATATTACTAAAATTATGTTCGAAGGTTCTGCAGAAGATTTAAAGCAAACCAACGTTACACAGCCAGCAATATTTTTACATTCTGTAATTTTAGCAAAAGTATTAGGAGATAATTTTAAGCCAGATATGGTTGCTGGGCATTCTTTAGGAGAATTGTCTGCTTTGGTAGCTAACGAAACGTTATCTTTTGAAGATGGTTTAAAATTAGTAGCAAAAAGAGCAGATGCGATGCAGAAAGCCTGTGAAGTACAAGCAGGAACAATGGCTGCCGTTTTAGGTTTAGAAGATGCTGTTGTAGAAGAAATTTGTGAATCTGTAGCAGGAGATGTTGTTGCAGCAAATTACAATTGCCCTGGGCAATTGGTTATTTCTGGTGAGTTAAAAGCTGTAGAAGCTGCTTGCGAATTAGCTAAAGAAAAGGGAGCTCGTAGAGCATTGTTGTTACCTGTAGGAGGAGCATTTCATTCTCCGTTAATGGCGCCTGCTAAAACAGAGTTAGAAGCTGCAATAGAAGCTACAGAGTTTAAAACACCTTTGTGTCCTGTATATCAAAATGTGGTTGCAAAGGCGGTAACAGATCCTCAAGAAATAAAAGTAAACTTAATAGCACAATTAACAGGAGCTGTAAAGTGGACACAATGTGCGCAAGCAATAATTGCTGATGGGGCAACTGAAGTTATAGAAGTTGGACCAGGAAAAGTATTACAAGGTTTATTTGCAAAAATAGATAGATCTGTTGCTAGAAGTAGTGCAGAATTATAAAGAATTGTATTTAAAACAATAAAAAATCCCTTTTGAAAATTTCAAAAGGGATTTTTTGATTTGATAAACTATTGCAAGCCTATTTAACAATTTCATTGATTGCATCTGATACGTTTTTGACAGGTAATTTACAAGCTCCGTCTACACAAGTATAAATAAACGTTTCGTTATTTATGTATCTGTTTTTTAGTAATGGTAAATCGCTTTTTTGTGCACTACCCGCAATAATTTTATTAGGAATATAGATGTTGTTTAGTGCTGCTACTTTGTTTTTTGCATTGTTACCAACAATAGCTACTTCGTAAAAAGGCTCACTAAGATTTAAATACAAATTTAGCCAGTTCGCGTATGAAGATGGATATTCGTTTAATTGTTTTTTAACATTATTAAGCATTTGAATACTCGTGTTTCTGTATAGCCTATCATCAAAATAGTGACTAAGTTTAAAAAGGCTATTGGCTAACATAGAGTTTGAAGAGGGAATAACATTGTCTGCTATTTCCATTTTTCGAGCAATTAAATTTTGGTCTTCGTTAGAGGTAAAGAAAAACATCTTTGATTTCTGATCGAAAAAATGAGTGTAGCAGTAGGTTGCTAAATTTTTAGCTGTTAAAAGCCACTGTGTATCTAAAGTGGTTTCGTACAAACTTATATAAGCCTCTATGACAGCTGCATAATCTTCTAAATAGCCATTGATACTACTTTTTCCGTTTTTGTAGTTGTGGTAGAGTCCGCCATCTTTTTTAAACTGATGTTGTTTTAAAAATAAAGCATTTTTAAGTGCTGCGTTTAAGTAGCTAGGTTTTTGAAATGTATTGTAGGCATCTACATAAGCCTTTAGCATTAATGCATTCCACGATGTTAGTGTTTTATGATCTAACCTTGGGAGTTGTTTTTGTAAACGAGCTTTAAACAAGGTTTTTTCCCAATTTTGTACCAATTGCTTTAGTTGTGTTAAGGGTAACTTATTTTCTTTTGCAAAAGAAATATCGTCTTGTTTTTTAATCAAGTGATATTTGTTTTCTTCCCAATGCCCAAATTCATTACAATTGTAGTAGTTAGAAAAAAGTTCAAAGTTTTGAGGAATTAAAGTTTGTAATTCGTCTTTTGTCCACACATAAAACGCACCTTCTTCTAAATGATTTTCATCGTTTAAACTATCGGCATCTAAAGATGAATAAAATGCCCCTTCCTTGTTTGTTAATTCTCTTGCTACGAAAGCTAGTGTTTTATGAACTGTATTTTCGTACAAAGGATTTTCGCTTGCTAAAAAGGCATTGCTGTACAAACTTACCAATTGCGCGTTGTCGTAAAGCATTTTTTCAAAATGAGGAATGTGCCATTTTTTATCGGTAGCATATCTAGAAAAACCACCATTTACGTGATCGAAAATACCACCCAGGGCCATTTTGTTTAATGTATTTAGTGTATATTTTTCTAAAGATGTTTGTTTTGTTTGTTTGCTAAATCGTAGTAAAAACTGATAGTTGTTTGGCATTGGAAATTTAGGAGCTTGGTTTAGCCCTCCCAATTCATAATCAAATGAGGTAGACCAATTTTGTATAGCTTTCTCTATTTCTAAGGTTTCAAATTTGGGAGTATCTGTATTTAGAGTAATTAACTCAGATGCTTGTATGCCTTTGGTTAAATCGTTAGCGTATTTCGCAATTTTTTCGGGTTCTTCTTTATATAATTTGGCAAGTTGGCTCAGTGTATTTATCCAGTTCTCTTTTGGAAAATAGGTTCCTCCCCAAAAAGGTTCTCCATTAGGTAGTGCCACACAATTTAGTGGCCATCCACCACTTCCTGTCATCAGCTGTACGGCATTCATGTATATCTGATCAATGTCTGGGCGTTCTTCTCTATCAATTTTTATATTGATAAAGTTGTCATTCATAATTTTAGCCACACTATCGTTTTCAAAACTTTCGTGTTCCATTACGTGACACCAATGACAAGCAGCATACCCAATAGAAATTAAAATTAATTTATTTTCTTTTTTTGCTTTAGCCAAAGTTTCATCATTCCAAGCATGCCAATTTACAGGGTTGTGCGCGTGTTGTAATAGGTAAGGACTAGTTTCATTTATTAAATTATTGGTGTGTTTAAAAGTAGGTTTCTTCTTTTTTGGATTACAGCTGGTAAAAAGAATGAGAGCTAAAAAGATAACACTAAGTATTTTATACATTGTACGATTTTAAGATTGTGTGAGCTTATTTATAATAGCTTTGTGTTGTGGGAATTTAGTGGCTAATTGTTGTCTGTTAGCAAGGATAAAGTCATTAAAATCAAACCCTGGTGCTACGGTACAACCTACTAATGTATAACTGTTTTGTTGTATTACAGTAGCGGCAAACCAATAATTGGCAGGCACAACATGTTGAAATTGTTGTCCTAAAGAAAGATTGTTTCCTAAAATTACATAACTATAAATACCTTCCGGTGAAATTTGATGAATTTGTAGTGCTGAACCCTCGTGATAATTCCAAATTTCATCTTGTTTAATTTTATGAAAAGCAGAAAAGCTATCGGAAGGGAGCAAAAAATAAATAGAAGTACAATAATTTCTAGCGCCATCAAATTCATTGGGTAAGCTAGTTTTAGCAATACTCCCTTTACTTCGGTAGGTTTCTTTATAATAACCACCTTCAGGATGTGGTGTTAATGCTAATGTTTTAATGAGTTCTTGTATTCTATCCATATTATGACAAATGCTTTTAAGCTTTCGGTTTTAGTGCTGTTACTTCTATTTCTATTTTCATTTTAACGTTTGCTAATTTTGTAGAAATCATAGTTGCAGCAGGGCGTATATTTTCTAAGTATTTATTTAAGGTTGGCCAACATTTTTCAAAATCGTCTACGTTGGGTAGCATGTAGGTTATTCTAACAATATCTTCTAAACTTGCATTGGCTTTTTGTAAAGTATCTATAATATTTTTAAAACATTGTTCTGTTTGTACAACTACATCATCATCAATAGTCATTGTGTTGTAGTTATAGCCTGTTGTACCCGATACAAATACCCAATTGTCTTGTACAACAGCCCTAGAATAGCCTATTTTAGCTTCAAACTCGGAACCCGAAGAAATTAATGTTTTTTTCATTTTTTGTTTTAAAGATAAAAAAAAGCTCTTTCTGAAGAATCAAAAAGAGCTTAAATATAATGTTAAAAACAAGAATTTATTTTTGCTTTAATTGCCATTCCCAGGCAGACTTTAAAGCCGTTTGTAAATCTAATTCTGTTTTCCAGTTTAATTCTTTGTTTGCAATGGTAGTATCTGCATAGGCAGCAGTAATGTCTCCAGCTCTACGGTCTACTATTTTGTAGTTTAATTTTAAATTGTTAGCAGTTTCAAAAGCATTAATTACTTCTAATACAGAACTTCCAGTTCCTGTTCCAACATTAAAATACTCAAACTTCTCTTTGTTGTTGTTATCAATTAAACGTTGTAATGCAGCAATGTGAGCTTTTGCCAAATCTACTACATGTATGTAATCTCTTACAGCAGTTCCATCCGTAGTGTCGTAATCATCACCAAACACAGACAATTCAGCACGCATACCGGCAGCTGTTTGTGTAATAAAAGGAATTAAATTTTGAGGAACTCCAATAGGTAATTCTCCAATTTTAGTTGTAGGATGTGCACCAATTGGGTTAAAGTAACGCAATGCAATAGCATTAAAGTTATGTGCCTTGGTAGCATCTTCTATAATTTCTTCACCAATTTGTTTTGTGTTTCCATAAACAGATTCTGCCTTTTTAACAGGTGCTTTTTCTGTAATAGGTAATTCATCTGCTTGCCCATATACTGTACAAGATGATGAGAAAATAAAGTTATCTAGTTTTCTATCTCTCATTTCTTGGAGTAAATAAACAAGCGCCCCTAAATTGTTTTCGTAATAATCTAAAGGTTTGTGCATACTTTCTCCCACTGCTTTAAAGGCAGCAAAGTGAATAATTCCATCAATCTGATACTTGTCAAAAAAAGCAGTTACATTGGCTTTAATTCTTAAGTCAATTTGTTCAAAAGCTGGTTTCGTACCTGTTATTTCAGTTATCTGATCTAAAACTTTCAACGTAGTATTCGATAAATCATCTATTACAACTACATCAAATCCTGCGTTTTGTAATTCTACAACAGTATGAGATCCTATGAATCCTAAACCTCCAGTTACTAATATTTGCTTCGCCATATTTTTATTTATTGATAAAATTAAGTATCGTTTTTGTAATAATTTCTAGTTGCTCTTTTTCTAATTCGGTATGCATGGGTAAAGATATTACTTGTTCTATTAATTTGTTGGTGTTGCTAAAATTTTCTTCTATAACGTTTTCATTGGCATATGCTTTTTGAGAATGTAGCGCAACAGGGTAATAGATTGCATTTGGAATTTGATGCTTTTTTAAATATTCATGCAACTCATCTCGTTTTCCATTGGTAATTTTTAATGTGTACTGATGATATACATGTGTTGAAAACTCCGCTAGTTTTGGAGTACTAATTCCATCAATATTAGCAAAAGCATTGTTGTAATAGGTTGCTGCTTTTTGCCTTGCTTTGTTGTAGCTATTTAAAAGAGGAAGTTTTACGTTTAAAATACCTGCTTGTATACTATCTAATCTAGAGTTTACACCCACAACATCGTAATAGTATTTTTTATACATACCATGGTTTACAATTCCTTTAATTTTGTATGCTAAAGCTTCGTTATTTGTAAAAATAGCACCACCATCTCCGTAGCATCCTAAGTTTTTAGAAGGAAAAAAAGAAGTAGTACCTAAGGTACCCATAGTTCCCGCTTTCTTAACAGTTCCGTTGGTAAAAGTATATTCGGCACCCATTGCCTGAGCAGTATCTTCAATAACATATAAATTATGTTGTTGGGCAATTGTTAAAATAGCTTCCATATTGGCACACTGTCCAAATAAATGCACGGGTACAATGGCTTTGGTATTGGGCGTAATTGCTTTTTTTAAAGCAGATATACTCATGTTAAAAGTATCCTCTTCAACATCAATTAGCACAGGCTTAAATTGTAATAATTTTATAACTTCTACGGTTGCGGCAAATGTAAAATCTACAGTGATTACTTCGTCGTTTGGTTGTAAGTCTAAGCTCATCAATGCAATTTGCAAAGCATCGGTTCCGTTAGCACAAGGTATTACATGTTGTACGTTTAAATAATTGGCTAAATTGTTTTTAAAATCGGTTACTTGCCCACCATTAATAAACGAAGTATTGTTCAATACAGTTTGTATAGAATGGTCTATTTCTTCTTTAATATTTAGGTACTGACTTTTTAAGTCTACCATTTGTAATTTCTTCATTAAGTAACTGCTTGTTTAACAAATCTAATAAAAATAAGCCGTTTTTTAACCAAAGGAAGTTGCTAGAATACGTATATTTAAATGGTTGTTAAATAGAAATTAGAATGCAAGTTTTAAAGAAATTTTTGATTGGTTTTATAATGTTGTTATGTGTAATAGCTATAAGTGTTTTTGTATATGTAGAAACCTTAAAACCGGTATACAAAGGAAGTGTACATTTAAAAGAAGCTGCGGGAACTGAAATTTATTTTGACAGTATTGGCGTGCCTCATATTTATGCGGATACGGAGCAAAAAGCAATGACAGCTTTAGGCTATGTACATGCCAAAGAACGCTTGTGGCAAATGGAACTATTGCGAAGAATAGCATCGGGTAGATTGGCAGAAATTTTAGGAGAAGATTTGTTAGATGTAGATGTGTTTTTTGCGCATTTAGGAATTGATGAAACGGTAGTAAAACAAGTAAAATATTTAGAAAAGAATCCAGAAATAAAAAAACTAGCCACAGCATATTTGGTAGGCGTAAATAATTTTATAGAAAAAGGAACAACACCTATAGAGTTTACATTACTAGGTGTAGAAAAAGAAAAATATACCCTAAAAGATATGTACTATGTATCTGCCTACATGGCTTTTAGTTTTGCTCATGCTTTTAAAACAGACCCGTTATTAAGTTATATACAGCAAAATTTAGGCGAAGATTACTTAAAAGACTTACCTATTACCACGCATGTACAGAATCCGAAGATAGAAGATACACAAGCAGAATTGTCTAAAGCTATGGCGTATCGTAACATAAGTAAGTTATTAAATAAAATACCTTTTCCTCAATTTATAGGGAGTAATGGTTTTGTATTGGCTCCTAAAAAAACAACTACAGGTAAAGTCTTGTTCGAAAACGATCCGCACATAAGTTATGCACAACCTTCGGTTTGGTATCAGGCGCATATAAAAACACCCAATTACGAAAACTATGGTTTTTACTTAGGTTTAATGCCGTTTCCTTTATTAGCGCATAATAGAGATTATGCTTTTGGAATTACCATGTTCGAAAACGATGATATTAACTTTTACACATTAAAAAACTATGCACAAGATAGTACGAAATATCAAAGTGCATCGGGGTTGAAATCGTATGAGTATAAAACGAAGGAAATAAAAATAAAAGGAGAAAAATCGCATTTTGAAACAATTAAAAACACACATTTAGGAGCTGTTTGTACTAGTCAAATTAAGGCATTGGATTCTTTAAACCCTGTAGTTGTAAATTGGGTGTATAACGAAAATCAAAGTAAAGTGTTACAGGCTTCGTACGGAATAAATCATGTGAAAAATATTCAAGAATTTGAAAAAGAATTAGAAGCCTTGTCTGCTCCGGGGTTAAATTATGTGTACGGAGATAGAAATAATAATATAGGATTGTGGTCTGTCGGGAAGTTGTTCACTTTTGATAAGGAAACAAACACAAAGTTTATTTTAAATGGATTGGATACAATTTCGACCCATAAAAAGTGGTTGCCGTTTGCAAAAAATCCTAAAAAAATAAATCCTGTAAATGGGTATGTGTTGACTTCTAATACACAACCCGATGCGATAGATGGTACTTTTTATCAAGGTTATTATTTACCTAAAGATAGGGGAGTCGCAATTACAAAAAGTATCGAGGCAAAAGAAAAATTATCGGTAAATGATGTGAAAAACATAGCAACAAGTCATACAAATACAACGGCTAGAAATAATGTTTTTGCTTTAGCTAAACATATAGACATAAATAAGTTGTCTGATAAAGAGCTGATAGTGTTGGATAAATTATTGAAATGGAAAGGAAACCATTACAAAGATATTATAGGACCTACCATATATTACAAAGTACTTTTTAATGTGTTTAAAAATACATTTGAAGATGAATTAGGTGAAGATTTGTTTTCTGATTTTGTGAGTACGAGTTTGTACAAAAGAACGATCAATGTATTTTTAGAAAAACAAAATTCTGTGTGGTGGGATAATGTGAAAACCAAGGCTAAGGAAAATCAGAAACAAGTAATTACCCAAACGTTTAAGCAGAGTGTAAACGAACTAGAAAATCAATTAGGTACAGCTATAGAGAGTTGGAGATGGGAACGCGTTCATAACATAACGCACGAACATGCTTTGGCAAAAATAGATATCTTAAAAAAGATATTAAATGTTGGACCTTTTCCTGTGGTAGGAGGAAACGAAACAGTAAATAATATCATGTTCGATTTTACTACAAAAGGAGTATATACTGCAAATGCAGGGCCTTCTACAAGACGTATTGTAGATTTTTCGAATATAGAAAATTCCTATGCTATTTTACCTACAGGACAATCGGGGAATTTTTTGAGCCCTTACTACAAAAACCAAACAGATTATTACAACACAGGAAAGTACTATAAGATGTTGCTGAATGATACTGAAATTAAAGCTTCACAACAAAAAATAGTGTTTCAATAAAAAAGGTTTCGCTCATAGCGAAACCTTTTCTGTACTTTATTATTTAGAAATAGCATTTTCAGGAGCTTTAAACACAGATGCTTTTGGAGTTACAAATTTTATATTCGTAATACTTGCAGCTCCTAATTGTTTTCCTAAGCCTGTTGTTTTGTTCCATTCCCAAAAACTCCAATCAGTTGCCAAAGGAATTCCTTGTATTGTTGTGTATTTATTATATTTAATTGCATGAGGATCTTTTTCAGCCTTTTCTTTAGAACTACCAAAAGTTACAATATAAGCAGCGTAGCTCAATAAATTAGTTTTGGTGTCAGAATAAATATAATACCAATCATCCGGTGCATCTCCAGTTCCAGTTTCAAAACTCAAACGTTTTCTGTAGAGTTCGGTATTGTTTAGTGTTGCAGTTTCAAACTCAGACCAAATAGTACCTTTGTCGGCTAGTTTATAGGGTAGTAGCATAAAATACGACCAAGTATAAGCGTCAAAACGCACCATGGCTTCATTTTTTATATGTGGAGTATGGTATACTTTGTTGGCATCTATATAAATTTTTCCACCATCGTTTAAGGTAATAACTCCTTTAGAAGAATCTGTAGCTAATACAAAGTTTCCCTTTAAATGTTCTTTACCGCCAAATGTAATTTCAGCATCAAACTGAATTGCTTTTTGCGATAAAAAAGCTTCTTTTTTATGAGCCGTTTCAATGGCAGTAACCGAGTTTTCTGTTTGAGCAAAACATGTAATCGTTGTACATAGTAGTGTTAAGAACACAAGTAATTTTAAATTTCTCATAATTTAATTTTTAATAAAGATGCTAAAAAAATATGAAATACAATAGGAGTGGTAGTTGTAGATAAATTATAAATATTAAGGTTTTAAATTTAATAGAATATACATTATTGAAAATAGAGGTTTTGTAAGACAATTTAATGGATTTGGATGGGGTAGAAATAAGTTTAAGAAATTAGGTTTGTGTTTAGTCTGATGTATAGTCTTTTATCTAGTTTAAGAATAGATAAGTATTTTAAATTTCATAAATTTATTAATGAGGAATTCTATAAGTTTTTTATACTCGTTCAAACCATACCTGTATGTATGACTTATGATGATTTAATTGGGTTTTATAATAAAAATAAAGAATTAGTATCCGAAAATACTGTTACAACTACCACAACGGATGCTCTTATTACAGTTCGGTAGTGATTTGAATGATGTCTGAAATTAACGAGAAACATAGTCGAAAATTAGCCGAACATTTTTTTAGAAATGAATATGGTAAAATAGTTTCGGTTATTACAAAATATCTAGGTATAGGTAATGTTCAGACTGCTGAAGATATTGTGCAAGAAACTCTATTAAAAGCGGTTGATTATTGGCAACACAATGGAATACCTAATAATCCTCAAGCTTGGTTATATACTACAGCAAAAAACTTAACAATAAACACTTTAAAACGTAAAAAATACCAATCAGAATTTTCTGAGAGAATGATAGAATATGATTCTGAACAAATAGAGAAATTTGAAATCTCCAAAGAATTGATTTCTGATGAACAGCTAAAAATGATGTTTGTTTGTTGTAATCCTAAAATATCAGAAAACACTCAAATTTGTTTGATTTTAAAAATTCTCTGTGGATTTAGTATATCAGAAATAGCAAATTCTTTTTTTACATCAACAGAAACTATAAATAAAAGGTTGGTAAGAGGAAGAAAACAATTACGAACAAGTAACCTAAATTTCAAGACTCCAAATGATTTAAATAAAAGACTTCCTGTTGTTTTAAAAACCATTTTTTTACTTTTTAACGAAGGTTACAGTCCTACACAAAAAAATGAGTTGATTCGATATGATTTATGTTTAGAGGCAATTCGATTGTCTGAAATTTTAGTTGAAAGTGAAATAATTACACAAAAATCGAATTGTTATTCTCTTTTGGCTCTAATGTATTTTAATGCTTCTCGATTTGATTCTAGAATGAACTCTGTTGATTTGATGATAGAAATGGATCAACAAAATCGAAAAAATTGGAATCAGGCTTTGATTGATAAAGGCATTCAGAGTTTGAATAAAGCTATTTGTGAAGAACGAGTTTCTAAATATATAATCTTAGCAACAATTTCTGCGAATTATTGCGTAGCTACAAGTTATGAAAAAACCGATTGGGAAGAGATTCTAGATCTTTACGACAGTCTTCTAGAATTAGAAGATTCTCCAATTATACGACTAAATAGAAGTGTTCCTCTTTTTAAAGTAAAAGGCGTTAGATTTGCTGTTTTAGAGTAGGAAAAATTAAAAAAACAATCAAAAATAGAAGAGAATCACCTTTTTTATTCAACTTTGGCCACATTTTATAAATTAGAAAACAACATAGAAAAAGCTATAAATAGTTATGAGAAAGCTATTTCATTGACAAAAAATAAAAGAGATTTAAAATTACTTCAAAAAAAGTTGTTAGAAATTGTCCCTATTTCATAAGTTGGATTGTTTTAAGGGTATTAGTAATCTATTAATTTTAAAAATGAAATTATGAAAGAATTTATGTTGTTTATTAAAAGTAAAGGGAACCCTGTAGCTAGTTTTTCGGCAAAGGAGCAACAAGAGCATGTTCGAAAAGTTGGAGGGTTTATTAAAAAAATGGTTGAAGAAGGAAAGATGAAATCAGCTCAACCTTTGGAAATGCAGGGCAGTATTTTATCTTATGAAAATGGTAATTTCACAGATGGTCCATTTAATGAAACTAAAGAAGTAATTTCGGGATATTACCATATTTTAGCAGAGGATTTAAAAGAAGCGATCGAAATTGCAAAAATGGATCCAAGATTTGAGGACGGAGCCTGGAGTATAGAAATCAGACCGATTATGAAAATTGATGGAATTAATGAGGAATAAACTATGAGTAGCGGCTTTAGTACTTATTATTAAAGCCGTTATTATACAATCTTGATTGAAACTTAGGAAAAGTAATTTATGACTTTTTTTCTATCAATAGTTTGTTTAGTCCTCATAATCTCATATTGACTAGCTTGTCAATAACTTTAATTGCTAAAAAGTACTGATAACTAGATGCTCGTTACTAGTTTTTAAAATCTTTTGTTTGCTTAATTGTTGTAGTTCTAAAAGTAAAGTTAGGTTGTAAGCAAAACATTTGTACTCTAAGTGTAAAAAATTATGTCTAGAAAAAATATGTTTAATCCAAGGTTTTGCAATGCTAAAAGGATTGGCTTTAAACCAATAAAATTGTTCAATTTCTTTAGTTTGAAGAGTAATATGAAACTCAGGTTGCTGTCCTAGTTTGTATAGAGAAGAATATAGAATTACAGCCTCCATAGGGCTGTGGTTTTTAGATAACAGTTCCTCAATTAAATGGGTTATTTTAGACTTAACAGCTAGTAGTGTTGAATGTTTTGTAACAGAAAGTAAACGAGCTATATGGTACAAAACAATTGCTTTAGATTTATAGTGAGGAGCATATAGGTAAGCGTGTTTTGTAAGTGTGTTCTCTTTTATTAGAGATGCTATGAAAGCTATAGAATCGTTATCTACTTTAGATAAAGGAAGTTGATAGGTGTATGTAAAAACAAGCGCATTGCACATAACACATATATCCATATCATGATTCATTTTGGTAGCAAACCAAGTTCTGTAAGCTTTTGTCTCTTTGTGTTTTTTAGGAATCGATTTTAAAGGTTTCTCATCATAAGACAAACTTTCTAGTTTACTTTTTATAGCTTTTAAAGAATCAATAGTTGTTGAGGTTTTTGCTAAATAAATTAGGGAAGTGCTATCCACATCATCAGGTATGTGTAATGCAGTAAATTTATTTAGAAAAGGAATTCCTGAATATTGATTTACGGGTTTGGTAGGGTAGAAGTTATAAGTACTACCTCCGTGTTTGTTTTCGAAAAAGGAAAATGCACGGAGGTTTTTCTGATGTATCTTTTGAATTTGCTCACGCTCTTTAGTAGAAAAAGAATCGTGTAAGCTGTGTAAGGTGTATCCTATTAAAGCGGTGAAAAAAATATTATCATCGCTGAATTCTTTTCCGTAAAAAACAATTTTAGAACTAAAAATATCTCGAGAATCTCTGTGTTGCGATTGTAAAAGAAGTTCTAAAACATCCATTATTTTAAAGCTATTCAAATAAGTCAGATGAAAGGTATCGATCTCCTCTATCACAAATAATAGCAACTACAATTCCACTTTCTAAAGAGTTGGCTAGTTTTACAGCCGTAGCAACCGAGCCTCCAGAACTCATTCCTGCAAAAATGGCTTCTTCTTTGGCTAATCTTTTCGTCATTGTACGAGCTTCTTGTTCCGAAACTTCCATAACTATATCTACTTTAGAGCGGTCAAATATTTTAGGTAAATACTCTTCTGGCCATTTTCGAATTCCAGGAATTTTAGAACCATCGCTAGGGTGAGCCCCTACAATTTGAATAGCAGAATTTTGTTCTTTTAAATAGGTAGAGGTTCCCATAATTGTACCTGTTGTACCCATTGCAGAAACAAAGTGTGTTACAGTTCCTTCTGTATCTCTCCAGATCTCTGGTCCAGTTGTTTTGTAGTGCGCTTTCCAGTTGTCATCATTCGCAAATTGATTCAACATAATGTATCCACCCGCAGCAACTTTTTTATCTGCATAATCACGAGAACCAATAATTCCAGTTTCGGCAGGGGTAAGTGTTACTTTGGCTCCATAAGCCCGCATAGTTTGTACGCGTTCTGCCGTAGAGTTTTCGGGTAATACAAGCTCGATGTCTATATTTAATAGTTGCGCAATCATAGCAAGCGCAATACCCGTATTTCCACTTGTAGCTTCTATTAATTTGTCACCATCCTTAATTTCGCCTCTTTCTAAAGCTCCTTGAATCATGTTGTAAGCAGCTCTATCTTTTACACTACCACCAGGGTTGTTTCCCTCGAGTTTTAATAGCAACTTAACATTTTTATTTTTCACCAAATTAGTGGTTTCAACTAAAGGTGTATTTCCTATATAATCTAATAACTTGTGATACATGTGCGTTTTAATTAAAAGTGTAGCTAATACTTACGTTTCCAAAACCAGGTTTCAAATCCCAATAATTGGTTACTTTTTTTTCTTTTTTACCTTCGTACAATTCTGTTAAATATCTGTCAAGATAATTAACAGTAATAATTCCAATAGTAGAGCCTAAAACAACATCAGACACCCAATGCGATTCTGCCCAAACTCTAGATACAGGAACAATTGTAGCTGCGGTATACAATCCTGCTTTTATCCATTTGTTATCTATTTGTTTGGCAATACTGTGCGCAAATACCATAGATACGATAGAATGTCCTGAAGGAAAAGCGTGATATTGTTTGTTTAGTGAAAAAGGGTCTAGAGTATTGTAATTTCCTTGACGAGGTCTTGCTCTACCCACCATTATTTTAACAAGTGTTTGTAGGGAACCTGCTGCCAAAACAGAGGTAAACATTAACGCACCTGTTTTTCTAATTTTAGTGTTTTTGGTAATAAGTCCGGTAGCATAAATACCGCCAGAAAAAGCAAAAGCGTTTACATGCCCCCCAAAACCATCTCCAAATTTTTTAAGAAAGGTAGGAATGTGCGGATTGTGTTTTGCAGCTGTTTTTTCTACATAGCTATCTATAAACGTTAAAGCAGTAAAACCACCTAAAACAGCGCTTGCTCCAATTACATCTTTCTTTTTCCATCGTAAAGGCGATGTATAAAAGCGTCCAATTCCGTTAAGAGTATATTTTACGTCGTTTTTTACTGTGGTAAATACACTATTTTTTACGGTACTACTATTGGCGTTTTCATTGCGTTGCGCCAACAGGTGCATAGAAAACAAGCAGCAAATTATGTATACAAAAGGTTTCATTGTTATCTAGATTTTACGTTTGCTTGTATGGTATTATAAACCACAGAATTTTCGGGTACCGATTTGGTTACCCATACATTACCTCCAATAATAGAGTTTTCTCCTACAATAGTCTCTCCACCTAAAATGGTTGCATTGGCGTAGATACATACGTTTGATTTAACAGTAGGATGCCTTTTTTTGTCTTGTTTGTCTTTACTAACACTTAAAGCACCCAATGTTACCCCTTGGTATATTTTTACATGAGGTTCTATAATACAGGTTTCTCCAATAACAATTCCTGTAGCATGATCTATAAAAACAGGAGATTTTATAGTGGCACCAGGGTGAATATCTGTTCCGGTTAGTCTGTGCGCAAATTCACTCATCAAACGCGAAAATAAATATAGGTGTTGCTTGTAAACTTCGTGGCTTAATCTATGAATGGCAATGGCATAAAACCCAGGATATGCAAAATAAATTTCTTCAATACGTCTTGCAGCAGGATCAGATTCCATAAAGTAGGTAGCATCTTTATTTAAATCTTCTAAAATACTAGGAAGTTTTTGAGAAAATTCAAGCCAGGTTTTATTGCAAGTTTCAGGAGTTGACAAGCACGATATTTTAGCAGCTTTTTTAAATAAAAACTCTAATTCATTCATTCCGTGCGTTAAATCAATACTATCGTCAAATAAAACACTAAATATTTTTTGAGTAAACTCTTCAACACTTGTTTTAACACTATAGTTTAAACCGGTGTTTTGTTTAATGTTTTGTATTTTTTTTATGATGTCTTCCATACTGTAATTGTCAAAGTATAAAAGTAATCATTACAAATCTTTAATTAAAAAAATGTTGCTCTATCTTTTGGGTAATTGTTTTGGCAAGTTTGAATTTAGACTCTACGGTCCATCCAGCAATATGTGGCGAAAGTAATACGTTTTCAGAAGCTATTAAGTACTGAAAAGCATCGGGTAATTGTTTGTTTTCGAATAAATTTTCAAACGATAATTTTTCGTATTCTAAGACATCCAAACAAGCTCCTAAAACTTTTTTTCTTTTTAAGGCATCTACCAAATCATCAGTAACAATAGCAGTACCTCTAGCAGTGTTTATAATGTATATTGGTTTTTTAAATTGATTAAGAAAGTCAGCGTTAATCATTTGAAATGATTGTTCGTTGTGCGGTGTATGAATACTTAAGACATCAGTTTTTTCATGTAGTTCCTCTAAACTTACTTGTTGGCAATGCGCGTTTCCAACATTGCTTTTTAAATCGTAACAAAGTACTTCACAGTCAAAACCTTGTAGCTTTTTGGCAAAAGCTTTTCCCATGTTTCCATACCCAATCAAACCAATTGTTTTTCCTTCTAGTTCTAACCCACGATTGTCTTCTCGTAGCCATTGTCCTTTGCGTATTTCGCTATCGGCTTTTTTTAGTTTGTTAAACAAACTAAGTATCATCCCTAAAGCGTGTTCGCCAACGGCATTCATATTTCCTTCGGGAGCGGCAATTAATTGTATGTTTTTACTTTCGGCATATTCACAATCGATACTTTCTAACCCCGCACCAACACGTGCAATAAACTTTAAATTTTTAGCAGTATCTATAAACGTTTTGTCAATTTTAAATCTACTTCGAATTACAATCCCATCGTAGGCATCAATTATTTTTTCGATTGCTACTTTTGGTGAGGTGTAATCTTCGTGATTTGTACATCCTAAACGGTGTAAATCTTCTTTTAAAACAGGATGGTTGTTGTCTATGTGCAGTATGTTCATATCTAAACTAAATACAATTTTAGTACTGTTCTTTTTCGTTCGGAAAGTCTACTGATTTTACATCATCACTGTATTGCTTAAATGCAGTCGTCATATCGTCAAATAAATTTAAATATCTACGTAAAAAACGAGGGTGAAATTCATGAGTCATTCCAATCATATCATGAGTAACAAGTACTTGACCATCTACATCTGGTCCTGCACCAATACCAATTACAGGTATGTTTAAACTGTCTGCTACTTTTTTTGCCAATCTAGCAGGTATTTTTTCGAGTACCAATGCAAAACATCCTTTGGCTTCTAAAAATTTCGCATCGTTGATTAGTTTTTGAGCCTCAGCTTCTTCTTTGGCACGCACCGTATAGGTACCAAATTGATAGATAGACTGTGGCGTAAGCCCTAAGTGTCCCATTACAGGAATACCTGCCTGAATAATTCGAGACAAAGCATTTTCTATTTCTTCTCCACCTTCTACCTTTACAGCGTGCGCACCAGATTCTTTCATGATTCTAATTGCCGATCGTAAAGCTTCTTTAGAGTCAGATTGGTAGCTTCCAAACGGAATATCTACCACAACTAAACTACGTTTAGAAGCTCTAACCACACTACTAGCATGGTATATCATTTGGTCTAAAGTTATAGGTAAAGTAGTTTCGTGACCTGCCATTACATTCGAGGCAGAATCTCCCACCAAAATAACATCAATACCAGCGCTGTCTATAATTTTAGCCATAGTAAAATCATAAGCGGTAAGCATCGAAATTTTTTCTCCGTTGCTTTTCATTTGTGTTAAAGAGTTGGTGGTTACTCTTTTGTATTCTTTTTTTAATGTAGACATGATATAAATCTAAAAAAGTGAGTTTGTAAAATTACTTTTTTTTGAATAGAAATTGTAATGAAATAAAAATAAGTGCGTCATAGAATTAGAAAATTATAAAGGATTACTACAGATAAAATCATATCTTTGTCTTGTAAAACCCGAGGGCACATATGTCAGAACAAACAATAAAACATACTCTAAATCCGGATAAATGGATAGACGCTTATGCCGACTATTTATTTAATTATACGATTACTAGGGTAAGTGATGGAGAAAAAGCAAAAGACTTAGTACAAGAAACTTTTTTTGCTGGCTTGAAGTCTATGAAAAATTTTGAAGGGAAAGCAAGTGAACGAACTTGGTTGATTTCTATTTTAAAACGAAAAATTATAGATCATTATCGAAAGATTAATTCTAAAAAGGGAAAAGCCGAAGTTAGAATGAATTTTTACACGGATGGTGAGAATGAAGGAGATTGGATAGAAGAACGTGTGCCTCAAAAGTGGGATGACGGACCAGGATCTGACATGGAATCGGAAGAATTAGGAGAGGCATTACAAGCTTGTATTTCGAAATTGCCAGAGAAATATAGAATGGTTTTTGAAATGAAAACAATTCAAGGATTCGAAACAGAAGATATTTGTAATGAGTTAGATATTACTTCGTCTAACCTATGGGTTATCATCCATAGAGCAAGAACTCAGTTACGAAGATGTATGGAAGATAATTGGTTTAAAAAGTAAGAAAAACCATGGGAAATATGAAAATAAGTTGTGAAGAAGCAAGTACAATATGTACAAAATCACAATATGGAGAAGCAAGCGTTATCGAAAAAATAAAACTAAACATGCATTTCATGTTTTGTAAGTTTTGTAGAAGGTTTGCATCGCAAAATTCTAAATTAACAGATATGTGTTCGATGGCTAGAAAGAATCAAGAAGCTAAAACAGATTCACTTTCTGAAGAATTTAAAGCGAAATTAAAGTCTCAAATTAAAGAATTTGATAACTAAGATAGATGCATTTTTTACCAAATGATATTGATGCTTACGCTGTAGAGCATTCTCAAAAAGAGCCAGAGTTATTACAGGATTTAAATACAGAAACTTGGCAAACTATTTTAAATCCACGTATGTTAAGTGGTACGTATCAAGGTAGAGTTTTGTCTATGATTTCCAAACTAATCCATCCTGAAAATATTTTAGAAATAGGAACGTATACAGGGTATTCTGCTTTGTGTATGTGTGAAGGAATACAAGCAGGAGGAGTTTTACATACCATTGATAGAAATGAGGAGTTGTATGACTTACAGCGAAAATACTTTGATCTATCTCCTTGGAAAGAGCAGTTGCATCAACACATAGGAAATGCGATAGATATACTACCCACCATTGATGTAAAGTTTGATTTGGTGTTTATAGATGCCGATAAATCGAATTATTCAAATTATTTTGATTTGATTATTGATAAAATGAATCCTGGAGGTGTTATACTATCAGACAATGTGTTGTGGAGTGGAAAAGTTGTGCAAGAGGTAGATGAAAAAGATATAGATACGAAAGAACTAATTATCTACAATAAAAAAATTAACGAAGACCCTAGAGTCGAAACTGTTTTACTACCCATAAGAGATGGTTTAACCATAACTAGAGTAAAATAAAAAAAAACATTGTGTTTATACATCGCATGTGAATGTTTTAAATTAGCATTTTTAATCTTTAAACTAAAAGAGGCATGCGATGGATATCTGAAGATTTTACCCAAAATAAGAAAGTAGATGACTTGTCTATAGCTTTGGGTATTGATAAGGTACTTGCCAAGCTTTTAGTACAACGTAATGTGGATACTTTTGAAAAAGCAAAAGATTTTTTTAGACCAGATTTATCAAAATTACATGACCCTTTTTTAATGAAAGACATGCAAAATGCAGTTACTTGTATTTTGAATGCCATAGAAGCTAATAAAACCATTATGGTATATGGTGATTATGATGTTGATGGTACTACTGCTGTTGCGCTGATGTCTTCTTACCTATTAACGTTACATCCCAATGTGGTAACTTACATTCCGGATAGGTACAAAGAAGGGTATGGGGTGTCTTATCAAGGAATAGATTTCGCAGATGACAATGATATTTCATTAATCATTGCTTTAGATTGTGGTATCAAAGCCATTGATAAAGTAGCATATGCCACCCAAAAAAATATCGATTTTATTATTTGCGATCATCACAGGCCAGGAGCAGTTGTACCACAAGCTGTAGCTGTTTTAGATCCGAAACAAGAAGATTGTTTTTATCCATACGATGAATTATCGGGCTGTGGTGTAGGTTTTAAATTAGTACAAGCTATTTCTGAAACTCTAGGAGAACCTTTTGAAATTTTACTTCCTTATTTAGATATCTTAGCAGTGAGTATTGCTGCAGATATTGTACCGATGGATGGAGAGAATAGAATTTTAGCCTACCATGGATTGAAGCGTATTAATTCTAACCCAAGACCAGGAATAAAAGCAATTATAGATACCTTAAACAGAGGCGTGCTAACAATTACAGATGTTGTTTTTACCATTGCGCCAAGAATTAACGCTGCTGGAAGAATGAAACAAGGTATTCATGCGGTTGAATTAATGACCGAGAATGATTTGGATACGGCTAAAAAAATAGCGCAAGAAATAGAGAAATACAATGCAGATAGAAAAGAATTAGATAAAACAATAACAGATGAAGCTTTACAACAAATTAGAGAAAATAATGAAGAGCAAAACAGCTCGACAGTTGTTTATAGTGAAAATTGGCATAAAGGTGTTATTGGTATTGTGGCTTCGAGGTTGATAGAAACCTATTACAAACCCACCTTAGTATTTACCAAAAGTGGTGCTAAATTAGCAGCATCAGCCCGTTCTGTAAAAGGTTTTGATGTGTACAATGCTCTAGAAGCATGTTCAGAACATATAGAGCAGTTTGGAGGACATAAATATGCAGCGGGGTTGACATTGTTGCCTGAAAATTATGAGGCTTTTAAAACGGCTTTCGAAAAAGTGGTAAAAGAAACATTACCTGTAGCGCTTACTTATCCAGAAATTACAATTGCTGCCGAGGTAGATTTGGTAGATTTGACTCCGAAATTTTATAGAATTTTAGCACAATTTGCTCCTTTTGGACCTGTAAATATGAAGCCAGTTTTTAAAGCGACAGGTTTAAGAGACAACGGTTTTGGCAAACGAATTGGTAAGGTAGCCAACGAAAACGATTTGCCAGAGCATTTACGCTTACATATTGTTTATGGAGCAGATAAAAAAACATACAACGCTATTGGTTTTGGTATGGGAAATAAATTAGAAGCTATAACAGAGGCAGAGAGTTTTGATGCTGTTTTTACTTTAGAAGAAAATAACTGGAATGGTTACAGTTCAATTCAGTTAATGTTAAAAGATGTGAAAGTTACCAATGTACACCTACCGTAAATGTAAAACGAGTTCCTTCGGTAGTATTAAATAGGTTGAAGTTAAATTTGGTAACTCCAGGAGCGCTAATCCAAAAACCACCTCCGTAACCATAATGCCATCTATTAGAGCTTTCAGTATCTAACCAAACTCTACCATAATCATAGCTAAAATTCAATCCATAAGATATGGGTAGAATAGGTGTTTTTGTTTTTCCTAAAGTATATCGAATATCTGTGTTTTGAACAAATGCATTTTTACCCGAAAAACGTTCGTTTCTAAAACCACGTAACCCGTTATTACCACCAATAAAAGCAGCTTGATAGGGTTGAAAATAATTGTTGAAATTAAAATGTGTTCTAACTTTACTAGCCAGTACCCATTTATGATTTAGAGAAAGAGGATGTACTATTCCGATACTAGGTTTTAAATAGGGAAGTAGTGATTTTTTACTCAAATTGTAATCAAACCCTGCATCTAAAATAAATTCAAACCCAAGTGAAGATAGAGTTTTACTATTGTGTCTTTCGTAACTTAAAAGCGTATTTAATCCTACGAAATTTTGAGAACCAAAAGCAATGTTTTGTGTGTTTATAAAACGGTTTGTAGTTTCTTCTATTTCGTAAATTTTAAAAGGTGTACTTATTTTAAACATAGCTCCTTTTAAGTTGTTCCAAACAAGGCCAGGTTGTATTTGCTTAATTTCTGTTTTTACTCTATTGTAGTTCAATCCTAAACTATTGTCTAAGTTTTGCGTGTTGTTTCCAAAACCAAAAAAGTTATTACTGTAGTTAGAGCTTGTAAAACGTGTATTTACAAAAACGTTCCACTTATTCATATAGGTAGCAAACTCACTAGTATGTGCTACATCAAATCCTTTGGTAGCGGTAAAGTATTTTGCCTTTATAGTGTGTTTGTTGGTAAAAGGTTGTTGGTTAAAACCAAAGTTAGTCAATGTAAAATTGGTTCCTAAATTAAAACCATCATCAGGGTTGTAGGCTACAATAGGCAGTACCGTTAAAGTTTGGTCTTTTACTTTTCGAAATTCGTATAAGTTTTTATGATATTGATCTGTTAGGTGTTTTTTTGCCTTGCCTTTGATGTGATTTTTTTTGCTTTTAAAATCATGAATAGATATGTTTTTAGCATTGTCAATACTATAAGTATCTTTGTCTTGTCCACCAATTAAGCGTATCTTAGGGGTTTTTTGAGGGATGTTTTTGGCTTTAAAAATATCTTTTTTATCCAAACCATAGACCCAAATTTCTTTGGTCTTTTTATTGTCGAAATGGCGTGTAAAATAATGTTTTCCCTCTTTACCATCCTTGTTTTTATAAAGTTGTATGGTTGTTGTTTTACTGTTTGATGTGATCTCGAAAAAATCATCTTTATCACTACCTTTTACAATGGCAAATTTCTCTAAGGTTGTTTTGTATTTCAGAGCAATTGCTTCTGCATGGTCTCTTCTATATTTTAAAACATTTTTAATGTTCAGAATAGACTCGTTTTGTATGTTTTTTGGTAGTTTTTCAAATGCTTTATCAATTACTTCATCTGTTAAATGTTGTTTTATAAATAGAGCTTGTTGTCTCCATAAATCCGTACTCTCTTCTTGTAACAAAGAAATATCAATAGGATAAGGTTCGTCGTTAAACTTAAATAGGTTTCGAATATTCTTTTTATAAGTTTGCATTAACTTAATAGGATCTACAAGAGTTGTTAATGTAGTAAGTAACGCTCCATCGTAATTAGAGAAAGCCTGATCTCTATCTCTAGGAATAGGCCTAAATACATTGTGTTTCTCCTCTTTAAATACAGCCCATCTCCACTGGTCTACATGTCGGTCCCAATCTCCAATAATCATATCAAAAAGACGAGCAGTTACATAGCTTTTTTCATCTAGTTTGTTTTTTTTGCTTTTTCGTAGCTTGGCAAACAAATCATCTGTACTAATAATATCATCTGGAGTTCCAAAAGAAATCACATCACTGTGGTGTTTCTCAGGACGTTCTTCAATCATGTAAAGAGCATCACCAAACTCATCTGTAAAATTTGAAATACTTGCTTGTTTAGGCACGTAAAACAATTTAGGATTGGTATGGTATACGTTTACAGCATCAGATAAATCACTAACAATAAATGGAGTGTAAGGGTGTGCAGAGGTATAAAAGTCGTAAACAATATCTTCGGTTACGGTATTGTCCATATGATCTGCAATATAATCTTTCTGAAAAGCAACAGTTTGTAGAAAACGAATGGCGCTTTTCTTTAAAGCCCTCATTACATACTGTTTTCCTTGAGGGTTGACTAGGCGTAAGGATTTAGATTGATGTCCTCCTCCTTTTTTTACAACCGTTAAACCTCCATACAAAGTGTCTAAAGAAACCGTTTTTGCTTTTACCAAAGTATTGTATTCTTTTCTATAATGTTTTCCCCAAACAAATTCATAGAACTTACTTTTTTGTGTTCTATTTTTTGGATAAATATTAGCCTCTATAGAGTCTTTAAAAGCAATAGGGTTATGATTTTTCTGAATAATTTTTTGTTGAGGTTTGAATATTTGAGTTTTAAAAACAGCACTGTCATTACTATAAAAAGTAACGTTAACTTCGTCGTTTTGGTGAATGCTTAATTTTGCATATCCATTTTTACCATAAGTAAAACCCTTTTGTTTTCCTAGGTAGGTTGGCGATGTTTTAGAGCCTGATCCGCTTACAATTTGAGGGATATTGTTTTTAAAAATATACTGTAAATTATGATCGTGACCTGATACAAAAACAAGACGTTTGTGCTCTTTGGCCAATGTGGTAACTCTATCTACCAGTTCGCTATACCTAAAACTCTGTAAGTCTTGAGGGTTTAAACCACTTGTTTTTCGAACAGCATGTGCCAACGTACCTAAACCAGGTAGCGGAACTTTTTTATGAAGAGGAAATAGATGTTGTTGAAAAGAAGCAGCGCCACCATGTGTACCATAACTCTTTACAGGATGGTGCATGGCAATAAGTGTAACTTTGTGTTGGCTTTTATTGATCAATCCTTCTAACTCAACAAAAAACTTTTTTCTCGTTTTAATGTCTGCACATTTATCGTTTATCTCAGGATGTTTGTCCCAATTTGTAATATACCATTGCGAATCAATAATAATAATGTCAACAGCATCGTTTAAATGCACAACCTCTAAAGGGCACCCGTTTTTAGGTAAGAATGAATTTTTACCGAGTTTTTTCTTTACAATGTTTTCTTGTTTTTCAAGACCTTTTAAACCACTATACCAATCGTGATTACCAGGAATAAAAATGGAGCGGCCCTTGAAGTTTTCTAAGATGTTTAATTGACTTTCTAGTTTAGAAATTGCTTTTTTTTGTTGTTTCCCTTTTTTTACAGGAATTCCTTTGGGATAAATATTATCTCCTAAAAATAAAATAGAACTATTAGCGTTCTCCTTATTGAGTTTTCGTTTTAGTTGTACTAACGTATTATTGTTGTTGCTTGTGTTTCCAGCATCTCCAATTAAGTAAATTGTACTTGTTTCTTTAGAAGAAGTCGTGTGTTTGTTCCAGCTTTTAAATTGCTTAGAAATTTGTTTTTCGTAGGTAGCACATCCTGTTACGCTTAAAAAAGCAAGTATTAAAAAAAAATGTCTAATAAAAAAAGACTTCATAAGCATTGGTGTAGCGGATATCTAAAATTAAACTTATTTTTTAATAAATTTGGTAAAAAGAATTCAAATCTATGAATACTCAACTTGTAGCACTAGCCGAGTCTTATGTCGTAAATTTTTTAAAAACTAATTTACCCGCTCAAACTATTTTTCATAGTATTTCGCATACGCAAGATGTTGTTGCTACCGTAAAGTTATTAGCAGACAAGGAAGAGGTTTCTGAAGAAGATGCATTATGTGTACAAATAGCAGCTTGGTTTCACGACACAGGTTATGCAAAAGGAAGTGCAAATCATGAAGAACATAGTATTACAGAAGTTGTTTCTTTTTTAGAAACACATAAAATAGAAGCTAATTTTATTGAAAAAATTGTTTGCTGTATTAAGGCTACAGAAATGCCGCAAGCTCCTAAAAATAAAATAGAACAAATTTTATGTGATGCAGATTTACAGCATATTGCTACAGATGCTTTTGAAACTCGTTCGAAACTTTTAAGAACTGAATGGGATTTGTTAGAAGGAAGAGAAATGACTGATGTGGAGTGGTATGAATGCAATGCGAATTTTTTAAAAAAGCACAATTTTTATACGGATTATGCTTTTAGAAATTGGACTGCTACCAAGGCGAATAATATTTTAGCCAACGAAAAAAAATTAAAGAAAGCAATAGAAAAAGCTGCACTTGACTCAAAAAGTAATTCAAAAACTAAAAAAGAAGTATCGGGGAATACTAAAAATAGAATAAAGGCAGATAAGACGATTGAAACAATGTATAGAGTTACATTGAGAAATCATATAAAGCTAAGTGATATAGCAGATACTAAAGCCAATATCTTATTGAGTGTAAATGCCATTATCTTATCATTAGCTTTGGCAAATTTGTTTCCTAAATTAGACAAGCCAGACAATGCTTACTTAATAACACCTACTATTGTGTTTTTATTAACGGCAGTTACTTCTATGATTTTTGCGATTATATCTACGCGCCCTAAAGTAACTTCGGGGACGTTTACAGATAAGGATGTGGCAGACAAGAAGGTGAATTTATTGTTTTTTGGGAACTTTCATAAAATGCCTTTAGAGGTTTTCGATAAAGGAATTTTTACGTTGATAGAAGATAAAGAATATTTATACAAATCCTTAAATAAGGATTTGTACTTTTTAGGAATTGTATTGGCAAGAAAGTACAGACTTTTAAGATTAACCTACTCAATCTTTATGATAGGGATTATAGCTTCTGTTATAGCTTTTGGAGTTGCTTTTTACAATTTAGGGTTGTAATTCTAAGTGGGTTTATTGCGTGCTGATGTTGTTGACTTTCATTAGTTTTTCAAAAGAAGTATTCGAAGTGTTTTCTTTGTTGTAATTTACCACAACTCTAATGGCTTTTAATCCAGATACTCCTTGTAAATCTTCAATATCTAAATACTCAATTTCACCTGTAAAATAGTTCTGTTCTGTTAAATAATCAATGTACTTTGTATATTCTTGTAAGTCATGTTCGTGCGTATATACAATAGCGATTTTACCTGCCTGTGTTAAGCGCTCATCAGTACCTTTTATATGAGATTTGTCAATTCTTTTTTTGATGATTTCATAACGAATATTATAAGCACCATCTACATCAAATTTTTTCTCATCCATTCTAAATTTGATATCTATAGGTAAAGAATGCACAAGTATTAACGATGTTACTTGCATGCTAATTGCTTTATTTTTAATATCAATACGTTTAGCAATTAATTCTAATTCGCATTGTTGCTGTAATTGCCAAAGACGTAAATTTTGGATGTAAAGTGGATGAAACTGTGTGCTATTCGTAATAGATTCACCTATATACATGTTGTAATCTAATCCATCTGTCTTAAAGCGCTCGTAATAATGTGGGAACAGTTTTTGAGCTTCTTTTTGAGACTTGTCTAAATGCTTTGCTAAGCTGTTGTTTAATTCTGTAATAAAATCTTCGTAAGCTTTACGTTTTTTATAAACTATTTTAAGATTTTGATCAATTTCACCTTCGTAAATTTCTATTTCTTTTCTTAACGAGGCAGTAGTGCTTTTTAGATGTTCTAAAACAGGATAGATATCGTTTTTAAATAACTCAGTTATTCGTAGTTCGTCGGTAGTTTTTATGCCGGAACAAATAGAAGTAAGTGCTTTGTTCAATTTGTAAATTACCTCTTTGTAAATAATTAAATTATTCTGTTTGTAAGCTTTATCAAACAATAGAACACTTTGTTTTATTTGGTAAGATAAATCTTCTTGAATAGCTTTATTTCTTGCAGTAGAAGATCCTTTTACATCGCATTGGCCGTAAATAGGATATACTTGCTTAAAAGAAATGTTTTTTAACTTCGAGTTATTATTGGCGATATAATCGTTAGCAGCATCGTAAAACTTCCACTTTACACTAGGGTGAATAGTCGTGTAATTTTCTTGTATAATTGTTTCTAATAAATTATGACGCTCGTCTAAAGATTTTTCGATAGTAACTGTTAATACAGGTAGAATGTCTTTTAATTTATTAGCATTGATAGAGTTTAGCTCATTTTTAACAGGAGAACCAAGTTCTAAGATTGCTAATGATTTATTGTCAAGCTCAATAGGAACTAAAATAATACTCTTTAAATTTTGAGTTTCAATAGTTTTCTCAAAATCTAAAATTTTATTTTGTTTCACATATTGTTTTAAATCAGGAATAGCGGTAATCATACTCGAGTTAAAAACTCTATTTACAATACTATCGCAAAACTGCTCTTGTGGTTGTGTGCAATTAGGGTTGTTAATAATGCTAAACTCTTGATTTTGTTTCACAAAATCGGCATGACTTTTTTTATTCTTATTGTAAATTGAAATCCCTAATTTTAAATGAGGTATATTGTAAAGTTCTCGAATTAAGATTTCTAATTTTTGTAAAGAATAAATATCTCTTTTTATAAAGGTGTTTTTTATTTTAGAGATGGTTTCATCTTGCGTAACATCAAAAAGATTGATCATTCCAAATCCTTTAAAAATATAAGAATTAGGAGGGAATTTTTCTTTCCAAACAGCAATATTGTCAAAATTATGAAGTAAGATATTAATATCTTCTTCCGTTATTTCAGGAGCATCTTTCGTTTTTTCTACTGAGGCAAAATCAGCATTAAATAAAGCTCTATAGCTTTTTAAGATATTGTTTTTTTTGTCTGGAATATCGTATAGAAACGGTCTTTTAAAATCGATATTTTTTCGATAACAGAAAGATAAAACATACAAACATGTTAGTATGTACATGTTTTGATCTTCAAAATTCCGAATATCAAAAACATAGTCATCCCCTGCATTGTCTATAATATTTCTAAATCTTTTAGATAACATAAACGAAGTCATGTTAAAAGGTATAGATACTGCTTTTATTTCGTTGCTCTGTAATAAGTCTGGAAATAAAATGGAGAGTAGTTTTTTTATTTGTGTTTGGTAGGTATGTAATAGAGAAAAATCAGTAAATCCTTCACGAAGAATAGGATACTGATTCATTTCTTTTAATAATTCAATCGCCGAATGATGTAAAATGCTTTCTTTATTAGAAGCTTGCTCTTCTAAATAAGCATAAATTTTCTCGAAACTTATATGTACCTTAAAAGGTAGTTCTTTATTTCTAATAGGGCTTTTTAATATATACATGCCAAAGTGTTAACCATTTAAATATACAACTTTTATATAAAGTGTATAGCTGAGAATATCAGTGTATTTACTTTTGTCTAAAATAAATGGTAATAGGAACCCCTTTAAAATCGTAAATTTCTCTCATTTTATTTTCAAGAAAACGTTTGTAAGGGTCTCTTATGTATTGAGGTAAATTAGCAAAAAATGCAAATTGAGGTGTAGGCGTTGGTAATTGCATACAATACTTAATTTTTACATATTTACCTTTTACAGCGGGTGGTGGATAGTTTTCGATTACCTTAAGCATGGTTTCGTTAAGCTTACTTGTAGCAATTTTATTACTTCTGCTTTTATGTACATCTACAGCAGTTTCTAATGCTTTTAACAAACGCTGTTTTGTGATGGTAGAAGTAAATACTATAGGAACATCTATAAAAGGAGCTATTTCTTTGCGAATCATTTCTTCGCATTTTTTCATGGTATTGGTTTCTTTGTCTAACAAATCCCATTTGTTAACAAGGATTACAATACCTTTTCTGTTTTTTTGTGCCAACCAAAAAATATTTTGGTCTTGCCCTTCAAATCCACGAGTTGCATCAATCATTAAAATAGCAACATCACAGTATTCAATGGCTCTAACAGCTCTCATTACAGAATAAAACTCAATATCTTCTTTTACTTTCGATTTTTTACGGATACCTGCAGTATCTACTAATTTAAAATCAAAGCCAAATTTATTATAAGCAGTATCAATCGTATCACGTGTTGTTCCTGCAATATCGGTAACAATATTTCGGTCTTTTCCTACCAATGCATTGATGAAAGATGATTTACCTGCATTTGGTCTACCTACAACAGCAAATCTAGGAAGTTCATCATTAGGATTTAATTCTTCTTCTTCCTCACTAATGTCTGGCATTTCTTTTACCAATGCATCCAAAAGCTCTCCAGTTCCGCTTCCGTTTACAGATGATATACTGTAATACTCTCCTAAACCTAAATTGTAAAATTCAAAAGCATCGGTTTCACGCATTGCATTATCAACTTTGTTAACGGCTAAAAAAACAGGTTTTTTAACTTTACGTAACAAATTGGCAACAACTTCGTCCAGTGGAGATATTCCGGTAGCAACATCAACAACAAAAACAATCAAGTCACATTCTTCAATAGCTAACACGACCTGTTTACGGATCTCTGCTTCAAAAATATCGTCAGAACCTTCTATATAACCTCCAGTGTCTATTAACGAAAATTCTTTTCCATTCCAGTCACCTTTACCATAGTGTCTGTCCCTTGTAACACCACTTACATCATCAACAATAGCTTCTCTGCGTTGTATTAATCTATTAAATAAAGTAGATTTACCTACGTTGGGTCTTCCTACTATGGCTACAATACTATTCATGGAATGAAAATTTTGTGCAAAGATACGTAAAAAGGACGGTTATCAATCTAAATGGAACCAGAGCTTTTATTGTTTGAACTTTTTCTTGACTCTACTTAAAGATTCGGGTTTTACACCCAAATAACTTGCAATGTGATATAAAGGAACTTTTTGTATGATAAGAGGGTTGTTGTCTAGTAAATCTTGATAGAGTTCTTCAATGGTCATTGTTTTTTTTAACTCTTCTCTTTCCAGAAGTTTTGCATAACCCGTTAAATAAAAATTTAGAATTGTTTTTATAAAAACAGGACATTTGACCATTAAAGTAGGTATTTCACTTTTTTCTACATATAACAACTCAGTCTTTTCTATAGCCTGTGCTCCAATAACAGAAGGTAAATGATTGATTATTTGATGAAATTCACCAATCCACCAGTCATCAAATGCAAAAAAACGATTGTAGTCTTTACCATTTTTATCTTGCGTGTAAATTCTTACAGCCCCTTTAGTAACAAAGTATATTTTATCAGAAACATCGCCTTTTCTGAAAAGGAATTCTTTTTTGTTGACATGAATATTTTTTAAGAAGCTTAAAATAACGTTAACTTCCTTTTCAGGAAGTGTTATGCCTTTATCTAAAAAATATTGTATAATACGATTTGACATAAAGCTTATGAGTTTTTATTTAAATTCATTTGCTTTCGAATTCTACTTAAAGATTCCGGTTTTATATTTAGATAAGATGCAACATGAAAAAGAGGAATTCTTTTATCGATACCAGGATGGTTAGCTAATAATGTTTTATAATTATCAATCGCAGCAAGACTACGTTTCTTTTTTTCGTTTTTTGCTAAAGAGTATTTTTCTGCACCAGATATTTCATGAAGTACGCTTGCAGCTATAGGGCATTTTTCTATTAGTAGTTCACAATCTTGTTTTGTAAAGACTAATAATTCAGAATCTTCTATGGCTTGAACAGTACACAACGCCGGTTTTTCGTGTAATAGCTCATACAAATCAACCATCCACCAGTCTTCGTAAGCGAATCTTCTAATGTAATCTACTCCTTTCGCATCGGTGTAATATTCTCGTAAAATTCCTTTGTTAACGAAAGCTCCGTATTTAGGGATTGTATTTTCGTTATATAAAAACTCTCCTTTTTTTAAAGTAATAGGTTTTACAAGCTTAGAAAGAATTTCTATCTCGTGCTTGGGTATTTCGTGTGTTTTTGATAAAAATTGTATAATTCTATCAGGCATAATCAGTGTGTTTTGTTTGGGGATATCTTATAATAAAATTAGTTACCTGCTGATAAACAGGTAACTAATTTGTGCAAATTTAAGGATTTAATTGGGATTTAAAAAAAAGTTTTAGGAACGTACTTGTCCATTACCTTTTACAATCCATTTATAAGATGTAATTTCATCTAAAGCCATAGGGCCTCTAGCATGTAGTTTTTGTGTGCTAATTCCTATTTCTGCACCCAATCCAAATTGAGCTCCATCTGTGTAAGCCGTAGATGTGTTTGCGTATACAGCCGCAGCATCTACAATGTTTAAATATTTTTCTATGGTAGCAGCGTTTTCAGAAACAATAGCTTCACTATGTTTAGAGCTATATTCTGCGATATGGTTTAGTGCAGTATCTAAATTAGCGACTGTTTTAATAGCCATTTTATTTGCTAAAAATTCTGTTCCAAAATGAGAATCATCTGCGTGGTGTAGCAATTCTTGTGGGTAGTTAGTTAAATTTGCAAACGATTTTTCATCGGCATAGATAACTGTATTATGTTTTGCTAAATCGTTTGTTAACTCAGTAAGCTTGTTTAATTGCGATTCGTGAATTAACAAACAGTCTAAGGCATTACAAACACTTACTCTTCTCGTTTTTGCATTGGTAATAATGGCAGCTCCTTTGGTTACATCTCCATCTTTATCAAAATAGGTATGTACAATTCCAGCTCCTGTTTCTATCACAGGTACTTTGGCATTGTCTCTTACAAAGTTTATCAAGCCTTGGCTACCTCTTGGTATAATAATGTCCACAAAATTTACAGCGTTTAACATTTCTGTTGTAGCGCTTCTATCTGCAGGTAAAAGGGTAACAATATTTGTGTTTACATTGTGTTTTGCTAAAACAGTTTTTATAACATTTGTAATTGCAATGTTAGAAAATTCAGCATCAGAGCCTCCTTTTAAAATACAAACATTTTTTGTTTTAAAACATAGCGAAAATACATCAAAAGAAACATTAGGTCTGGCTTCGTATATAACACCAATAACACCAATAGGTACTCTTACTTTAGAAATGTCTAAACCGTTGTCAAGTATTTTGTTTTCTAACACTTGTCCTACAGGGCTTTTTAGCTTTGCAACATTTTTAATATCGTTTGCAATACCTTCTATTCTTTCTGCATTTAAAAGTAAACGGTCGTATTTAGGATCGTTTTTATCCATACGATCTAAATCCTTTTGATTGGCTTCTAAAATTTCAGAAGTATTTTTAACAGCAGCTTCTGCTATTTCCATCAATATGGTATTGATAGTTTCTATTGATATTTCTAATAAATCTCTACTTGCATTTTTTGCAGCTGTAAAGGTTTGTATAAGTTTATTTTCCATTTTTTTCTATCGTTAAATAATCGCAATGTATTAATGCGGGCTTATTGTGTTTGTATTGGTACGATTTTGCTTTTTTTGCGCTGTAGGAAGCTTTTCCGTATCCTATTATATTGTTGTGAATATCTAATACAGTAATGATATCATTTTTTTTAAAATCACCTGTAATTTTTTCTATCCCTATGGGGAGTAAACTGTTGGCATTATTACTTATCAAAGCGTCAATAGCTCCTTGATTGATGTAGATTTCTCCTTTAGAAAAATCGCCAGAATTCTGAATCCATTTCTTTACAGCAGTTTTATTTTCTTCAAATTTAGCTTCAAAAAAAGTACCATCAGTTCTGTTTAGGAGTTGTTCAATAATGTTTTCTTTGGTTCCGTTACCAATGGAAACATGAACGCCTAGTCTCGAAATCTTGTCGGCAGTATTTACTTTTGTTAGCATACCTCCTCTACCAAATTCCGATTTTTCATCACTAACAGCAGTTTCTAAATCAATTTCTTCTTTGTCAAAATTTCTAATCAGTTTAGCTCTAGGGTTTTTCGGGTGCTCCGTGTATATACCATCTACATTACTCAAAATTAACAATTCATCTACCTGAATCATACTAGCTACTAGTCCCGAAATTTCATCGTTATCTGTAAACATTAAGCCTGTTACAGAAACAACGTCATTTTCGTTTATAATAGGAGTAATATTACATTTTAATAGGGCTTCTATACAATTGGTCATGTTTAAGTAATGCTCTCGCGTACTAAATGAATTTTTAGTAATTAAAATTTGAGAACAAACTAACTCATGCGCTGTAAAGAAACGGTTGTATAAATTCATTAGGTCGATTTGCCCAACAGATGCCAATACCTGTCTTTTACTTACAATGTCTAAAGAGCTAGGAACTTCTATTTTAGATCTACCCGCTGCTACAGCTCCAGAAGAAATCACAATAACTTGATGTCCTTGTTTTTTTAAAGCGACAATTTGTTGCACTATATGTTCGATGCGTTGTTTGTTAGGCGCACCAGAAGCCAAGGTTAGTACATTAGATCCTATTTTAATTACTATTTTTTTTGATGTCAACATTGTATTGTGTCAATTGATGTTTCAGTGAAAAAACATACTGATTAAACAATATGCAAAAGTCGTTAATTTTTAACTGGTTTACAAGTAGTAACTATCTTGTTAAAAGAGTAAGATGAATTCAGCTTCTATTTTAAATTAAGGAGTTAAAGAAGAAATGAATTTTGAGGGATTAGATTTAATTTAAATAAGTAGATGCCTTAGTAATAGTTGTTTAGTAAATAGTGAGAAATAAACATTTAAAATAGCTTGTAGAAGTAGTATTAAAGGCTATATTTGCACTCACAAATCGCGGGATAGAGCAGTAGGTAGCTCGTCGGGCTCATAACCCGAAGGTCACT
>JAHDFK010000032.1 GCA_020628175.1 Wenyingzhuangia sp. | reverse complement strand
TAAAGGATAGGCTGTAATCCTTTTGAGTACGCTTTACGTAATTTGAATGTGTTGACTCCATAAATAACAGTTAACTGTAACGCTATTTTAGGACGGGACAGTTTAAGTGCTAAAAAAACCGATACAAGAAAAGTACTCCTGTATCGGTTTTTTTATTGATTATCTTAGTATATTTTAAGATCCACACATTTCACAATCATCTGGATTTTCTTTTGATTGTAAAACCATTGCTTTAAACTCTTCTGGCGTCATTGGTTTATCTTCTTGTTTCTTATCGTTAGACAAGGTGAACTTAATGGCATTTACAGCAGACTTTGTTCGTAAGTAGTACATTCCTGTTTTTAAACCTGATTTCCAAGCATAAAAATGCATTGATGTTAACTTAGAGTAGTTTGCATCTTCCATAAATAAATTTAACGACTGAGATTGATCTATAAAATATCCTCTTTGGCGAGACATATCAATAATATCTTTCATACTTAATTCCCAAACTGTTTTATACAAGTCTTTTAAGTCTTGAGGAATTTCTTCTATATGTTGAATAGAACCATTGGCTCTCATCAATTCTTCTTTTAATCTGTTGTTCCATAAACCTAACTCTACTAAATCTTCTAGTAAATGTTTGTTCACAACAATAAACTCTCCAGACAATACTCTTCTTGTGTAAATGTTAGAAGTATACGGTTCAAAAGCTTCATTATTTCCTAAAATCTGAGACGTAGATGCTGTTGGCATTGGAGCTACTAATAAAGAGTTACGCACTCCATTTTTCATTACTTTTTCTCGTAATTCTGCCCAATTCCATCTTCCACTTAATTCATCATCTTTAACGCCCCACATATTGTATTGAAACTCTCCTTTAGACATTGGAGAACCTTCGAATGTAGAATAAGCTCCTTTTTTAGTAGCTACTTCCATAGATGATTCTACAGCTGCAAAATATAAAGTTTCAAAAATATCTTTGTTTAACTTTTTAGCTTCATCAGATGTAAAAGGCAAACGCAACATTATAAATGCATCAGCTAAACCTTGAATACCTAATCCTACCGGACGATGACGGAAGTTAGAATTTTCAGCCTCTTTAACTGGATAATAATTTCTATCAATAACCGTATCTAAATTACGAGTTACCTTTTTTACTACTTCATACAACTTTTGGTGATTGAAGAATTTAACACCTTCTTCATTGGTATCCACAAACATTGGTATTGCTATAGATGCCAAGTTACATACAGCAACCTCGTCTTTAGCTGTGTACTCCATAATTTCTGTACACAAGTTAGAAGAACGAATTACTCCTAAATTTTTCTGATTAGATTTACGGTTTGCTGCATCTTTGTACAACATGTAAGGATTTCCTGTTTCTATTTGTGCTTCTAAAACTTTTTCCCAAAGTTCACGAGCTTTAATCGTTTTACGTCCTTTTCCTTTAGCTTCGTAGCTTGTATATAAAGCCTCAAACTCTTCTCCGTAAGTATCGTATAAACCTGGACATTCGTTTGGACACATTAATGTCCAATCTCCATTTTGCTCTACACGTTTCATAAACAAGTCAGAAATCCAAAGTGCTAAAAATAAATCTCTAGCTCTTTTTTCTTCAGCTCCTGTATTTTTTCTTAAATCTAAAAATTCAAAAACATCTGCATGCCATGGTTCAATATATATCGCAAAAGAACCTTTTCGCTTTCCTCCTCCTTGATCTACATAACGAGCTGTATCGTTATATACTTTTAACATTGGAATAATTCCATTAGAAGTTCCGTTTGTACCTCTTATGTAAGATCCTGTAGCTCTAATGTTATGAATAGACAAACCAATACCTCCCGCAGATTGAGAAATTTTTGCTGTTTGTTTTAGTGTATCATAAATACCATCAATACTATCTTCTTGCATTTGTAACAAGAAACACGAAGACATTTGTGGTTTTGGTGTACCCGAATTAAATAAAGTTGGTGTTGCGTGTGTAAAAAACTTTTTACTCATTAAGTTATACGTCTCAATAGCTTCTTCAATATCCTCTAAATGAATACCGATTGCTACACGCATTAACATGTGCTGTGGTCTTTCTGCTATTTCTCCATTTAACTTTAATAAATAAGAACGTTCTAAAGTTTTAAATCCAAAATAGTCGTAGTTAAAATCCCTATCGTATACAATAGAAGAATCTAATAACGCTGTGTTTTTTTGTATTACTTCATATACTTCATCAGACAACAAAGGAGAATCTAAACCTGTACGCGGGTTTACATACTCGTATAAATCTTTCATTGTAGCCGAAAAAGACTTTTTGGTATTTTTATGTAAGTTAGAAACAGATATTCTTGCTGCTAATTTTGCATAATCAGGATGAGCTGTAGTTAAAGTAGCTGCTATTTCTGCGGCAAGGTTATCTAATTCTGATGTTGTTACACCATCATACAAACCTTCAATTACACGCATTGCTACCTTTACAGGATCTACCAATGGATTTAATCCATAACAGATTTTTCTAATTCTAGCCGTGATTTTGTCAAACATCACAGACTCTTTGTGCCCATCTCTTTTAATTACGTACATAGTTCTTATTTTTATTTAGAGAGTAGTATTCTAACAACGCTACTTTATAAAAGTAGTATTGCAAAAACATTACCATTTTTTTTGTTGTTTTTTCTAAAAATCTGCGTCGAAACTAATTTCTCCTGTTCCGCCAGATTTCACTCCTGCTTTCTGATATTCAGAAACTCTTTTTTCGAAAAAGTTTGTTTTTCCTTCTAAAGAAATCATATCCATAAAATCAAAAGGATTTTCTGAATTGTAAACTCTTTCACATCCAAACTCTACCAGTAATCTATCTGTTACAAATTCTAAATATTGACTCATTAATTTGGCATTCATACCAATTAAACTAACAGGTAAAGATTCTGTAATAAATACCTTCTCAATATCTAATGCGTCTGTAATAATTTCTTTAATTCTTTCTTTTGGTACTTTGTTTACAATATGGTTGTTGTGTAAGTGTACAGCAAAATCACAATGTAAACCTTCATCACGAGAGATTAACTCGTTTGAAAAAGTTAAACCTGGTAAAAGACCACGTTTTTTCATCCAGAAAATAGCACAAAAACTACCTGAAAAGAAAATTCCTTCTACAGCTGCAAAAGCAATTAATCGCTCTGCAAAAGATTCAGATTCTATCCATTTTAAAGCCCAATCTGCTTTTAACTTAATTGCTGGAAAATGCTCTATGGCTTTGAATAACATATTTTTTTCAGCCTCATTCTTTACATAAGTATCAATTAATAAAGAATATACTTCTGAATGAATATTTTCCATCATGATTTGGAAACCATAGAAAAACTTAGCTTCTGCATATTGTACTTCGCTAACAAAGTTTTCTGCCAAGTTCTCATTTACAATTCCATCAGATGCAGCAAAAAATGCTAAAATATGTTTGATAAAATAACGCTCATCATCATTTAATTTGTTTTCCCAATCTACAACATCTTGATGCAAATCTATTTCTTCTGCCGTCCAAATACTTGCTTCTTGTTTCTTATACCACTCCCAAATATCTTGGTGTTGTATTGGAAAAATCACAAATCTATTTGGGTCATCTTGTAAAATTGGTTCAACCTGAGACATATACGTTTTCTTGTTTCTTTTATTAGTAATCATTGTTTGATGCTAACAAAGATTGTAAAAAATAACGTTGCATAAAAGATATACTTTTCCACAAAAACCAAAAGTTCTTAACAATCTATTATTTACGTAACAAAACATCTTCAAAACACAAAACACTAAAAAACAGAATATTATATTTATACTTGTTATAAATAAAAAAGAAAACTCCTACCAAACAGACTGTTTATTAGGAGTTTTGAATAATGCATTTATTCAATTTTTAAGAATTTTGCTTTTTCCATTCTTCGGCTACTTTTTCTAATTCTAGGTACCAATTTTCTCCAAATTTTAAAATCAATGCGTTCTTTAAAAACTTATAAACAGGTACTTTTAATTCTTTACCCAAGGTACAAGCAGCATCACAAATATCCCAAGTATTGTAATTTACAGCAGAAAACTCAGAATAATCTTGTACTCTAATAGGATACAAATGACATGAAATTGGTTTTTTCCAATCTACCAATCCTTTGTTATACGCCTGTTCTATCCCGCACGAAGTAATTCCGTTGTCATCAAAAGTAACAAAAGCACACTCTTTATTGTTTACCAAAGTAGTTTCGTGCTCACCAAACTCTGATGTTGTATAAGTTCCCTGTTCTTCAATGGCCTCAATCCCCTCTTTTCTTAATAAGTGCTTAATTTTTGGATACACTTCATTTAATTTCGAAATTTCTTCATCTAAAACCGGAGCACCCGCATCTCCTGCAACACAGCACTCACCCTTACAGGCACTTATATTACATACAAAATCTTTTTCGACAACCTCTTCGGATACAATTGTTTTTCCTATCTGAAACATATACTATTCTATATAATAAAAAAGAGCCTATTTTATAAAATAGGCTCTCAAATATAAGTTATTTCGGTAAATTATTTCTTATTTACTTGCTTAATGTATTTTTCTAAAGCCATTGTCATCGATGGTGTTTCTGGCGATGGAGCAGCAATATCAACTTTTAAACCTGCTTCGGCAGCAGCTTTTACTGTTGAATTACCATACACTGCAATTCTTGTGTCTTTTTGCTTAAACTCCGGAAAGTTTTTAAATAAAGAATGAATTCCTGATGGGCTAAAGAATACCAACACATCATAAAACACATCTTCTAAGTCAGACAAATCACTTGTTACAGTTCTGTACAAGTCTGCTCTTTTCCAATCTAATCCCATTCCATCTAAAGCTTCAGGAATCGATGCTTTTAATTTATCTGAAGAGGGTAATAAAAACCTTTCAGTTTTATGCTTCTTAATCAACTCACACAATTCTGGAAAAGTTCTTGTACCTACATATATTTTACGCTTTCTGTAAACCACGTATTTTTGTAAATAGTACGCTACAGCTTCAGATTGACAAAAATATTTTAATTCATTCGGTACTTTATACCTCATTTCTTCTGCTATTCTAAAGAAATGATCTACTGCATTTCTACTCGTTAAAATAATTGCAGAATATTTACTTAAATCAATTTTCTGATTACGTACATCTCTAACCGTTAAACCTTCTACATGAATAAAAGATCTAAAGTCTACTTTAACTTTTTGCTTTTCTGATAAAATAGAAAATGGAGATTGTTGATCTGATTTAGGTTCTGGCTGTGACACCAATATTGTTTTTACTTTCATCTTTTCCTTACGCTATATATCGTTTAAAAATATAAATAAACGGTAATATTTCTAGAGCGCAAAGATACAAAATAATATAAATTATTTTGGAAGATAGTAGGTTTTTATTGTTTACAAACATTAATATTGCTCGGATTACATACAAAAACAAGCTTGTTATTAAAATATAATTAACCATTGTTTCTAGCTTATCTAAATGTAAAAAAACGTAAACATCTAATAAATAAACAACTACAAATACAGATGCTAAATAACTGAATTCCAGATTTATCATTTGTTTAATCCCTGCGTTTTTCCCCAACAAATGATGAAGCATTTCTGCTACAACTCTCTTAACAAAAAAGTAAGCTACTGACAAGACGATGGTTTCACTAAAAATTTTCAATAAATTTTGATAAATTTCTAAACTACCATACTTTAAAACACTTAATAACAACGCTAAAACAACAGACATTGCTCCTAACACACACAAATAAAAAGGCGTTGTCTTTCGATTCGTATCTACAGAGTATTTGTAAAAATACTTATTTGAAAAAAGTACTCTAAAAAACAACATTGTCTTTTTTAAGTCTATCATACTCATCAAAAAAACAAATAACAAAGGCAAAAATAAAAGACTCCCTATAAGTGTATAATACGACCAATTTAAAGTTTCTAAGTTCATATATGATAAATGTAAAAGGGAATAAATATTGATGTAAAATTAGGAATAAAAAAATGTAAATTTGACGAAACAATTACGAAGTATGAATCAAGTTTTAATTATCATTCCTACATTGAATGAAGTTGAAAATATAAATGCAATTATTAACGCTGTTGTTAAGGTAAATAACCAGTATCATATTTTAATTGTTGACGACAATTCTAAAGATGGAACTATTGAAAAAGTTCAAGAGTTACAAAGCTCACTAACCAATTTGTTTTTAGAAATAAGAACCGAAGACAAAGGGTTAGGAAAAGCCTACATTCATGGTTTTAAATGGGCTCTTAAAAAGAAATACACCCATATTATAGAAATGGATGCTGATTTTTCTCACAACCCTAATGATGTACCTAAACTTGTAACAGCTTGCGACAACGGTGCTGATTTGGCTATAGGATCTAGATATATCAATAACAAAATAAATGTTATTAATTGGGATTTTAAACGTTTAATGCTTTCGTACTTTGCTTCTAAATATGTAAAGTTTATTACGGGAATTCCTGTATTTGATACAACGGCAGGATTTATTTGCTACAAAAGAATTGTATTAGAAAACATCGATTTTAGTCAGATTCGATTTACAGGATATGCATTTCAAATAGAAATGAAATTCAAATCATGGCTACGAAAATTTAAAATTACCGAAGTCCCTATCATATTTACAGATAGAACAAAAGGAACTTCTAAATTAGACAGCTCTATTATTAGCGAAGCTATATTTGGAGTAATTAAAATGAAATTAAAAGGATTGACAAAAAAATAAATTATGGGTTGTACGGTTATTAAAGGTGCTAAAATTATAAACGAAGGAAAAGCATTTAAACGTGATGTTTTAATTGAAAACGAAATTATTAAAACCATTGCTAAAGACATTAAAGTGCCACGTAACGCTACGGTTATAGAAGCAAAAGGTAAATACTTAATTCCAGGAGCTATCGATGATCAGGTACATTTTAGAGAGCCAGGTTTAACACACAAAGCAAATATTGCTACAGAAAGTAAAGCAGCAGCTGCAGGAGGGATTACAACTTTTATAGAAATGCCCAACACGGTACCACAAGCAACTACACAAGAATTGTTAGAAGATAAATTTGTAACAGCCTCTACAGACTCTTATGTAAATTACTCTTTTATGTTTGGTGGAACCAATGACAATTTAGAAGAGCTTTTAAAAACAGACCCTAAAAAAGTAGCAGGTATTAAATTATTTTTAGGTTCTTCTACAGGAAACATGCTTGTTGATAATCCAGAGGTACTAGAAAAAATATTTTCGTCTACAGATATGGTTATTTCTGTACACTGTGAAGATGAAGAAACTATCAAACGAAACTTTAAACAAGCGTTAGAAGAATTTGGAGAAGATATTCCTATTTCGGAACATCCAAATATTAGAAGTGCCGAAGCTTGTTACCTTTCTTCTTCAAAAGCAATTGAATTAGCTAAAAAAACAGGAGCTCGTCTACATATATTCCATTTGTCTACAGCTATAGAAACTGAATTGTTTAGAAATGATATTCCTTTAAAAGATAAAAAAATAACTTCTGAGGTTTGTATTCATCACTTAAACTTTACCAACGAAGATTACGCAGAAAAAGGAACGCTTATAAAATGGAATCCTGCCGTAAAAACAAAAAACGACAAAGGTGCTTTATGGAAAGCTTTATTAGACGATAGAATTGATGTAATAGCTACCGACCATGCCCCACATACAATAGAAGAAAAACAAAACATATACACCAAAGCACCTAGTGGTGGACCTTTGGTACAACATGCTATACCTGCTATGTTAAATTTTGTTGATGAAGGAAAACTTACCATCGAAAAAATGGTTGAAAAAATGTGTCACAATCCTGCAATCTTATTTGACATTGAAAAACGTGGTTATGTAAAAGAAGGTTATTATGCTGATTTAGTTTTAATAGAACCTAACAAAAGATGGACAGTTACCAAAGAAAACATTTTATACAAATGTGGGTGGAGTCCTTTTGAAGGAACTCGTTTTAACAACACAATTACACATACATTTGTAAATGGTAATTTAATTTATGACAATGGTACTTTTAACGAAGATATCAAAGGAAAGAGAATTACATTTAACAGATAACAAATGAAGTTAATTTTTCGATCTATTTTAATAAGCTATTCGTTAGTGAGCTTGACAGCTTGTAATAGCAATACTGTTGTAAAAAAACCAGAAAACCTTTTATCTAAAGATAAAATGGTTGCTATTTTGTATGACACTTACTTAGCTAAAAAATCAAAACTGGTAAAAAACAAAAACAACGACCGAAATGTTAATTATCATGCATTAATCTACAAAAAGCATCAAACAGATTCTTTAACATTTAACAACAGCCTTAAATATTATACTTTTGACATTAAACTAAATGAAGAAATATTTAAGAGCTTAGATGCCAAAGTAGAAAACGAGATAAAAAACGTTAAAGAGCTTCTTAAAAAAGAAAAGGAAACAAAAGAATAAAATTTTACTTAGAAACAAAAAACAGGATTGTGTTATAAATACAATCCTGTTTTTATTATTCTATTTTTATAAAAACAAAACCGTCTCTAAAGACGGTTTTGTTTATTTATAAGTATTGTCCCGTCCTAAAATAGCGTTACAGTTAACTGTTATTTATGGAATCAACAC
>JAHDFK010000031.1 GCA_020628175.1 Wenyingzhuangia sp. | reverse complement strand
ATGAATCCGACGCTCTAACCAACTGAGCTACCTCGCCATTGCGGATGCAAATATAGGCTAAACTCGCGTTCTGACAAAATAAAAATTTACATTTTTTACACACTTAAATATATGTCTTTTATTTTCAGAATCTTATCCATTATAAATTTTACAACAACTCATCTTCTGAAGTACTTTCTATTAGTTTCTCATTAAATTCTTTACCATTTGTTTTTATTCCCAAACGTTTTAAATTCTCTACTTTCATCAATAAATTACCTCTTCCTGTAAGTTTCTTCATTGTAGTATCATAAGTACCCTCTACTGTTTTTAATTGCTTTCCTAATTTTAACAACTCTTCTGTTAAACCTACAAATTGTTCATACAAACGTGTTGCTTGTACCGCTATTGCTACTGCATTTTTTTGTTGCTTTTCATTTTTCCACATACTTTCTATGGTTCGTAAAGTTGCCAGTAATGTACTAGGAGTAACAATCACTATATTTTTAGAAAAAGCTTTATTGTATAAATCCGAATCTTGTTCTAATGCCAAAGCAAACGCTGGCTCAATAGGTATAAATAGCAACACAAAATCAGGAGATTCTATTTGGTATAATTCTGAATATTTTTTAGCACTTAATTGCTCTATATGCCTGTACACAGCCTGTAAATGTTGCTGTGTATAAGACACTATTTCTTCAGAATCAGTAGCAGCTGTTAATTTATCATAAGCCGTTAAAGTTACTTTAGAATCAATAATCATTTTTCTACCTTCTGGCAAATTAATAATAACATCGGGTCTTAAACGCGTATTACCACCGGTATCAAAACTTTTTTCTAGCTCATACTCTCTCCCTTTTTCTAAACCTGATTTTTCTAACACACGCTGTAAAATCATTTCTCCCCAGTTCCCTTGTGTTTTGTTATCTCCCTTTAAAGCTTTGGTTAAATTAACGGCATCATTACTAATTTTCTGATTTAAATCTTTTAAGCTTTCGATTTGTTGCCTCAATCTTGAGTTTCTTTCTATCCCTTCCTTATTTGTATCTTCTACTCTTTTTTCGAATGATTGAATTTTATCTTGTAAAGGCTTTAATATTTCGGTAATGTTTTTTTGATTCTGATCTGAAAAGGTTTTCGATTTTTCTTCTAATATTTTATTCGCCAAGTTTTCGAATTGCATCGCAAATTTTTCTTGTAACTTTTCAATCTCTGCTTTATTCTCCAATAAATCAATTGTCAACTCCTCCTCTTTGGCTTTCGATCTTTCTAAGCGCAATGCTATGTATTCTTTTTCACGAATTAAATTGGCAAGCTCTGCATCCTTTACACTTCTTAATTCATTGATAGCTAACAAAGCTTTTTCTTTGGTTTGTTCTAACTCTTGCTTTATTTCTGTAAGAGCCCCAGTTAAGCGATTCTTAGTTTGCTCTGCATCCGCTTGCGTATGAGTGAGTTCTTTTTCTAACAAACTATAACGTTGATTTTGTAGCGTTGCCTCTTTATCTCTTTGTAAATCTCCTATTTTCTTGGCAATAAAAAAGCCTATTAATCCAAAGATTAAAAGGCTCGGTAACACATATATAATTTCCATTTGTTATTCTTTATAAAAAGGTAATTTTACAACTTTTGCTTTGAGCTGTTTTTTTCGTACCTGTATGTATATTTCACTATCTAATTTAGAAAAATTAGTTTGTACATACCCTAATCCTATTGCTTTATTTAAACTAGGAGACATTGTACCTGAAGTTACTACTCCTATATTGTTTCCATTTTCATCTACAATTGCATAGTCATGTCTTGCAATTCCTTTATCTACAACTTCAAAACCTACCAATTTCTTTTCTACTCCTTGTTTTTTCTGTAATTCTAAGGCTTCTTTATTAATAAAATCTTTCGAGAACTTTGTAACCCATCCTAAACCTGCTTCTATAGGCGATGTTGTATCGTTAATATCATTACCATACAAACAATACCCCATTTCTAAACGTAACGTATCGCGAGCAGCCAAACCTATAGGTTGTATATTATAATCTTCTCCAGCTTTAAAAACAGCTTTCCAAACTTGCTCAACCTCATCGTTTTTACAATAAATCTCAAACCCTCCAGCCCCTGTATATCCTGTAGCCGATATGATTACATTTTCGATACCTGCAAAATCGCCAACTACAAACTTATAGAAAGGAATTGCAGCCAAATCAACCGAAGTTAAACTTTGCAAAGATTCTACCGTTTTAGGCCCCTGTATTGCTAATAAAGAATATACATCTGAAATATTTTTCATAGACACTCCCAAATCATTATGACTTGAAATCCATTCCCAATCTTTTTCTATATTAGATGCATTTACCACTAATAAATACAACTCTTCTTTTATTCTGTAAATTAACAAATCATCTACAATACCATTTGTTGTATTAGGCATACAAGCGTATTGTGCATCTCCTATTTGTAATTTACTCGCATCATTAGAGGCTATTTTCTGAATTAGAGCCAATGCATTAGGTCCTTCAAGTAAAAACTCTCCCATATGCGATACATCAAAAACACCAACACCTGTTCTTACAATTTCGTGCTCAATTTTTACACCAGCATATTGCACAGGCATATTAAAACCTGCAAAAGGAACCATTTTTGCGCCTAACTGCTCGTGTACATGGGTAAGTGCTGTATTTTTCATAAGATCTATTTATAGATTGCAAAAATATAGAAAACCTCAGAATAAAAATATTTATACAATTTTAATTCAAAAAAAAAAAGCTACACAGTTTTGTGTAGCTTTTAGAAATACAGAAGTATTTTCCTACTTTTTTAAATAAGCAACCAACTCATCATAACCACTAATTTTAGCGGCTACTTTTTCTTTATTGATTACTGATTTTATTTGTTCTGGCAACTCAATAGTTTCTGCAACACCTGGGTATAAAACATCCATAAACTTAACCGGATGTGCTGTTTCTAAAAACAATCCTTGAGTATTACTAGCCGTTTTTAAGTAGTTCTTTAAGGCTAAATACCCTATAGCTCCATGTGGCTCTGCAACATAATTATGTTTTTTATACAAATGCCCCATCGCAGCAGTTGCTTCATCATCGGTATACGAGTATCCTTTTAAATTTTTACGTAATTTTTCTACGTCAAAATCGTGTAATTTTTCTATTCTAATAAAGTTACTAGGCGCACCAACATCCATTGCATTAGAAATGGTTGTTATGGTTGGTTTTGGTTCGTACACACCAGTTTCTAAATATGTAGGTACTACTTTGTTGGCATTGGTACCTGTAATAAATTCTTTAATAGGTAATCCTAATTTTTGAGCAATCATACCTGCACAAATATTACCAAAGTTTCCACTTGGCACAGAAAACACAATATCTTTAGACTTATCTTTTAATTGTTTGTAGGCAAAGAAAAAATAGAAAGCTTGTGGCAACCATCGAGCAACATTTATAGAATTTGCTGATGTTAACGTTCTATATTCTTTTAAAGATTCATCTAAAAAGGCAGATTTCACCATGTCTTGACAATCGTCAAAAGCACCATTAACCTCTAAGGCAGCAATATTTTGCCCTAATGTTGTTAACTGTTTTTCTTGTACATCTGATACTTTACCACTTGGATACAATATCACAACATTCACTCCTTTTACACCTAAAAAACCACTTGCTACAGCACCGCCAGTATCTCCAGAAGTTGCTACTAACACTGTAATTTCTTTATCGTTTTTTTCCTTTTTATTAAAGTACCCTAAGCAGCGAGCCATAAAACGCCCTCCAACATCTTTAAATGCCATTGTTGGTCCATGAAACAACTCTAACGATCCAATATTTTCTTCTATAGGAACAACCGGAAAATCAAAACAAAGTGTTTCTTCAATAATTTGTTTTAAATCTGCTTCTGGAATTTCATCTCCTACAAATTGTTTAATAATCTCGTAAGCTATTTCTGTATTGCTATAAGCATCTAAATTGTTGATAAACTCTTTAGATAATGGCGTTATACTTTCTGGAAAATACAATCCTCTATCTGGAGCAATACCGTTTACTACAGCGTCTCTAAAAGAAACATTTGGTGCATTTTCGTTTAAACTAAAATATTTCATTTGTGTTTTGTCGTTTCGGAATTAAGCAATTACTTTGATTCCTTGGTCATTAATTTTTGAAATATGAATATCATAAGATACTCCTACTTTATCGTAAACTGCTTTCATTGCCTCTGCAACTTTATGAGCCGTTTCTTCTCCTTTACTTAACGCAAAAATAGAAGGACCTGAACCTGATATTCCAGAACCTAAAGCTCCTGCATTTTTACATTCTTCTTTTACTTTATCGAACGCTGGTATTAAAATAGAACGAATTGGCTCTATAATTTCATCGTGTAAAGATCTAGACAATAAATCATAATCTTCTGTGTACAGTGCACTTACCAAAGCGCCTAAATTACCCCACTGCGTAATGGCTGTTTTTAAACGTAATTTTCCTTTTAAAATCTGACGTGCATCGGCAGTTTTCACTTCTATTTGTGGGTGAATTACGGTAGCATACAATTGCGATGGCGTATGCAATTTTAATACATCTAAAGGCGTAGTACTTCTTACCAATGTAAAACCTCCTAACAAAGCAGGGGCTACATTGTCTGCATGAGCTACACCACTGGCTAACTCCTCACCTTTCATTGCAAAAGCTATCAAATCATGGTTGCTAAAAGGCTTCCCTAGCAATTCGTTAACACCATAAACAGCACCAGCACTACTTGCTGCAGAACTCCCAATACCACTTCCTGGTTTTATGTTTTTGTAAATTTCAATTTCAAATCCATCAGTTGTATTGTTTAATTGTTTTAACATGGCTACAACAGCTACACCAGCAACATTTTTTTCTGTAGCTAATGGCAAATCTTGCCCAACAATTTTTGTGATTTTTACACCAGGAGTTGTGGTTTTACGAATCACCATTTCATCTCCGGTTGTATCTAAACAGAGTCCTAACACATCAAATCCACAAGAAACGTTGGCAATAGTACCTGGGCAAAATAATTTTACTTCGTTCATTCTATATATAGCATTTCATAAAAAATATCGAAACTTTATTCGATTCGATATTTTTTATTATTTACCGATTGTTTTAATTTATCCTTTTCCTATTCTTATTATATCTGCAAAAATACCAGACGCAGTAACATCAGCTCCGGCTCCAGCTCCTTTTACAATTAAAGGATACTCTGGATATCTTTCTGTAAAAAACAAAACAATATTATCACTTCCTTGTAAATTATAAAATGGATGTTGTGCATCTACCTCTTGCAAAGAAACATTGGCTTTACCATTTACATATTCTGCAACATATTTTAATTGTGTATTATTTACTGCTGCTTTATCTCTAATTGCATTAAAATGTACTTCTTCTGCAATTAACGTTTTCTTAAAATCTTCAATAGAATCTGCTTCTAAACTTGCTTTTGGTAAAAAAGTTCTGTTTTCAATATCTTCTAAATCCATTTTAGCACCACTTTCTCTTGCTAAAATTAAAATTTTACGAGCAACATCAACACCACTTAAATCAATTCTTGGATCTGGCTCTGTAAATCCTAAGGCACCAGCCTCATCAACAATTTTTGCAAAATTAGCATCTCCTACAAAAGAGTTAAATATAAAGTTTAACGAACCTGAGGCTACTGCTTGTATTTTTACAATTTGATCTCCAGACTGCACTAAATTATTTAACGTATTAATAATTGGCAGCCCAGCTCCTACATTTGTCTCGAACAAATAAGGTGTGTTGTATTGTTGTGCTAAGTTTTTTAACTCTTCGTATTTCTGATACTCTGATGAAGCTGCAATTTTATTACAAGTAACCACCGCAACACTCTCCTTTAAATAATCGGCATACAAACTTGCAATAGTTGCATTGGCTGTATTGTCTACAAAAACACTATTTATTAAATTTAATTCTTTAACGTTTTCTAAAAATAAATCTAAACTTAGCTCCTCTCCGTTTTCAATTAGGTCTTGTTTCCAGTCAGATGTTAAATCAATTCCATCTTTATTAAATAGCATTTTTTTAGAGTTTGCCATACCTGCAACCTCAATACTTAGCTGTAACTTATCTAACAAATATGCTTTTTGTTTTTCTATTTGTTCTAACAACTTACCTCCTACATTACCTACTCCTACAACAAATAAGTTTAGTTTTGTAATGTGCCCTTCAAAAAATGCTTCATGTAAACTGTTTAAAGCCTTGTTTACATTTTTACTATCTATAACTGTAGAGATATTTCTTTCGGAAGCTCCTTGCGCAATGGCATGAATATTTACATTGTCTTTTCCTAAAGCACTAAACATTTTACCACTAATTCCTTGGTGGCTTTTCATTTCTTCTCCTACAATGGCAACAATAGCCATGTTTGTTTTTATATGCAAAGGATCTATTTTCCCTAAGCTTAATTCGTAAGCAAATTCGTCTTGAATCGCTAATTCCGCATTTTCAATATCCGCTTGATCTATAGCAATACAAATAGAGTGCTCTGATGATGCTTGCGTTATTAATATAACATTTACATTTTTTTCAGACAAGGCACTAAACAATCTTTTAGAAACACCTGGTATACCAATCAATCCATTTCCTTCTACTGTAGCTAAAGCAATATTATCAATATGACTAATTCCTTTTACAACACCTTCTCCTTTAACATTTTCGTTAGAAATGTATGATCCGTTGGCTTCTGGCTCGAATGTATTTTTGATATACATTGGAATATTTTTATGCATTACAGGTTGTACTGTTGGCGGATACAAAACAGAGGCTCCAAAATGAGACAATTCCATCGCTTCGTTATACGATAATTTAGCTATTGGTTTTGCTTGTTTTACAATTGTAGGGTTGGCAGTGTACATTCCACTTACATCTGTCCATATTTCTAATTGTTCCACTTCTAAAGCCGCAGCCAATAAAGCAGCTGTATAATCAGACCCTCCTCTTCCTAAAGTAGTTTTGTCTCCTTGCTCGTTACATGCTATAAAACCAGGTAAAACAGTTATTGCATGCTTGCTCTTAGAAAAATACTCTTTAATATTAGCGTTGGTTACACTTGTAATTGGAGCTGCACTTCCAAAATTACTATTTGTAATAATTAACGAACCTGTATTTTTATAAACGGCATCTATTTCTTTACACTGTAACGCTTTGGTAATAATAAACGTTGATAAAAACTCTCCAAAACTCACAACCGTATCGTTTGTCTTTTTAGAAAGCTCTTGTAATAAATAAACCCCTTCTAGTATATTTTCTAATTCGTTAAATAACTTTTTTACACCACTTAACACACCACTCTGATTATTTACAGGTACTAATTCGCGTACAATATCAAAATGATGATTCTCTAATTCGCTTAACAATGCATTGTACGAATCGTCTTGGTGTTGTGCCTTAGCAGCAATAGACAATAAAGCGTCTGTTGTTTTTCCGATAGCAGAAAATACTACGGCTATTTGATGGTTGTTATTTGATTTTAAAATATCTATTACACGAACGATATTTTTAGCTGAGGCGATTGAAGAACCCCCAAATTTTAAAATTTTCATATAAGTATTGGAATGATTGAGAAAAAAAACAGTACTTGATTTTTAAAGGAATTCATATCGTTTAAATTTCAAGATTTTACGGTTTATATATATAAATAACAAAGACAACCCCAAAGGGTAATAAAGAAAGATGTTGTTAAATATGTAGTCTCTGTATTTTTCACAGCTCCAAAATTAAGAAAATATTTAAAAACCACCCTTTTTATCTTTACAAAATTGATTATAAATAGATGAATTAAAACTTTATAGCCAATCATATACCTATAAGAATTGTATATTTGCACCTTAAACTAGTTAATAGACAAATACATAAATATGTCAATAAAAGATATTCAAAATATTTCGTACGACACTTTTTTAAAAGATTTTAAAGATACTTTAAAAAGTGTATTTTACGAAAAAGCTGATATTCAGAAATTTAGCCAAGTAAGAGGTTTTCCTTCTCTAGTTTTTAGAGACATCATGGCTAAAAATCCATTATCCGTTGCAATTCCTAAAGAGTTTGGAGGAAGAGGTGTAAAAGTAAAAGAATGTTTAGGGGTTTTAGAAGCTGCTTCTTATGAATCTCTTCCGTTATCATTAACTTTTGGAATTAATATTGCTCTTTTTTTAGAACCTGTTGCTAAATACGCAAAGCAAGAAGTTAAAGCTCCTATTTTTAAACGTTTCTTAGAAGAAAGAAATATGGGTGGTTTGATGATTACAGAACCTGATTATGGTTCGGATGCTTTGAGTATGGAAACATCGAACACTTATAAAGATGGTAAATACCATATAGAAGGAAAAAAACACTGGCAAGGTTTAACAGGTTTGGCAGATTACTGGTTAATTACTTCTCGTAAAAAAAGTGATGACGGTAAATTAGGTAGAGATATTGACTTTTTTATTGCCGACAACCAAGACCCTGAACAAAGAGTAATTGTAGAAGAATATTACAACAATGCTGGTTTATACGCAATTCCTTACGGAAACAATATTTTAGACTTAAAAGTTCCTGAAAATCAAAAATTAGAAGGTGGTAGTACGGGTATTAAATTAATGCTAGATTTATTACACCGTTCTAGAATGCAGTTTCCTGGTATGGCTATGGGATTCATTAAAAGAATGATGGACGAAGCTATAGACCATTGTAATTCACGTATTGTTGGTGGAAAAAACCTACTAAGCTTAGATAAAGTAAAAGAACAAATAGCGAATATTCAAGCTGCATTTACTGTGTGTTCTGCTATGTGCGCAAGAAGTAGCGAGCACAGTGGTATAGATAATGAGTTAGCTATGGATCAAGTAGAAGCAAATAGTATGAAATCTGTAATTACAGATATGATGCAAGCTGCCTCGCAAACCTTAGTACAACTTTCTGGTTCTTCTGGGTACAAAGAAGAAAATATTGGTGCAAGAGGAATTATGGACAGTAGGGCTTTTATGATTTTTGAAGGATCTAACGAAATGTTATACACTCAAATATCAGAAGCTGTAATGAAACTAATGAAACGTAAAAAAATTACGAATCTTTTTGATTTCTTAAACACGTACGACCTTACAAACAAGTCTGCAGACTTTTTTAAAGACTTATTAAACTTTAACCTTAACACAGAATTGCCACAACGTAAGATGGTAGATTTAGGTAAAGTAATTGGTAGAATTGTTTCGGCAAACTTTGTAATTGATTTAGGCGTTAAAGGATTTAGACAAGATTTAGTAAATTCTTGCTTAACATCGTTAAAACACGAAGTAACTGCAAGCATTAGTTCTTTAACTTTTCAAGATAGTACTGACCTAATAACAGATTACAAACAAGATAGTACTTGGTTAAACTTAGTATAATTAACTGACTACAAACACATTAAAATAGCGACTTTTTAAGTCGCTATTTTTTTTTAAAAAAAGTTGATTTTTATTGTTGTTAAACTATAAAAACCTCTTATATTTGCAACCGCTATTAGCAACGGTCTGGTAGTTCAGCTGGTTAGAATACCTGCCTGTCACGCAGGGGGT
>JAHDFK010000030.1 GCA_020628175.1 Wenyingzhuangia sp. | reverse complement strand
AATACAAATGTAATTTAATCACATAAATCTGTACCAATAAAACTAGACATTCCAGTAGTGTTATAGGAGATCATGTGATTCCTCACATAAAAATACAATTTGAAATCAATTCACAACTAATTCCTTTTACTTTTAACGTAATCAACACATGTGATTCCTCACATAAAAATACAATTTGAAATCAATTCACAACACTTTAGGAGTTGTAGAAACTGATAAAGCGCATGTGATTCCTCACATAAAAATACAATTTGAAATCAATTCACAACCTTATGGTGTTGGAGCAGGTGAATGGCTATTCATGTGATTCCTCACATAAAAATACAATTTGAAATCAATTCACAACCTAGACCTATTAGGAAGTAGTAGAGCATCTCATGTGATTCCTCACATAAAAATACAATTTGAAATCAATTCACAACGGTCTATATAAAGATACTGTAGCAATTAAACATGTGATTCCTCACATAAAAATACAATTTGAAATCAATTCACAACTGTACGCGCAAGTTGGCTTTGTATTTTTGCCATGTGATTCCTCACATAAAAATACAATTTGAAATCAATTCACAACTAACTTGTGCAGTTATTGTTTTACTTATATCATGTGATTCCTCACATAAAAATACAATTTGAAATCAATTCACAACTGAAATACCAATAGATAAAAGTTCTTTTTTCATGTGATTCCTCACATAAAAATACAATTTGAAATCAATTCACAACATATTAACATAAATGAGTTAACCACAATTGCATGTGATTCCTCACATAAAAATACAATTTGAAATTCTTATATTAAAACACAAACTCTTTTATTTTCTTTTTTAGTTTCTCATTAATATCTAACGGATAGGTTCTATCTCCCATACAAATATCTGTTAATGCATCTGTAAATTGTTGTCCATACTTTTTCATCACAATATTTCGTAACGTTTTTTTCTGATACAAAAACTTAGCAACTTTAGAGGCTACCTGTAATTGTGGTAATAACGTTTCTTGTATTTTAGTCTCGTAAATATCTGCTGCACTTTTTACATCACCGTTAGCACTCGCAATTGCCTCGGCAACTATTTTACCACTATATATAGCGTTCGAAATTCCTTCGGCTGTAATAGGATCGGTAAAACCAGCTGCATCTCCAATTAAAAAAACATTATTTTTCACAAAACCATCTGTTCTGGGCGATACAGGTATTTGAGAACCGTGTTTCTGAATACTTTTAATGTCTGTTATGCCTAAATATTCTATATACTTCTGACATAATTCTTTAATATTAGGACTTTTCTTTTTAAACACACAAACCCCAATAGATAAGTGTTGCTTTTTTGGAAAACACCATCCATAACCAGAGGGTACTCCATCTACATCAAATCTTATTTCTTTAGACAAACGTTCGTAATCCCCCTCTCCTACTTCTATTTCATATTCTAAGGCAGGAATCATCAAACGTGTATCTTCTTTCCACCCTGCCATTTTAGCAACACCACTAAAAGCACCATCAGCAGCAATAACATATTTTGCTCTAATAGGCTCTTTACTATTGTGTAGCACGGCACCCGAATTTGTTTGTATAATACTGGTTACCAAACAACTTTCTTCAATAACCACTCCTAATTCTTTGGCTTTGGCAACAATTAACTCATCAAAAACATCGCGCATTACTAAAGATACAATCGGATTTTTTCTTGTACTTGTGTAATGTTGTTTATGTGCCAAATACAAATCAATACTCTTAAATTCAAGCTCCACCACAGAAGATACATCAATAGGTAAGTTTCTTCTTCCTTTAAACGAAAAACCACCTCCACAAGTTTTATACCTTGGCAAAGTTTCTTTTTCTATAATAATGGTTTTAATTCCTTGCTGTGCCAAATAAAAAGCTGTAGAAGCTCCAGAAGGTCCACTACCAACAATTGCTACATCATAATCTTGCATGCTCTTTTTTTTTTGCTCTAATATAAATATTATCAGCTAGAAGTCAATTATTATTAAGGCTATTGTTTCACTTATCAATACCCAAAACATAACTGTAAAAGCAACACCTCAAAACAAAAATTGCAAGCTTAACACACAGTAAAAAAAAGAAGTTAAAACAGTTTTTTAATCTTTAAAATACAGCATGAATCTAAATAATACAAAACCAAAAATATGTGTTGTATTCCTAGACGAATTCACAACATATTTAAGCGATAATACGTAATTTAGCAGCACAAATTACGACCGATTTTACCATGAAAAAAATTTGGAATATACTATTCAGTACGCGCTTAATGGCCGTATTGTACATTGTTTTTGCTGCAGCTATGGGAATAGCAACTTTTATAGAAAACGATTACGGAACCGAAACCTCTAAAGCACTTGTATACAACAGTAAGTGGTTTGAAGCGATTATGCTTTTATTTATCGTAAATTTTTGTGGAAATATTGCTAAATACAAACTGTACAAAAAAGAAAAATGGTCTGTACTCTTATTCCATCTATCTTTTATATTTATTATTATTGGTGCCGCTGTTACCAGATATGTGAGTTACGAAGGGGTGATGCCAATTCTTGAAGGAGAACAAAGCAATGAGTTTTTCTCTGAGAAAACATATTTAAATTTGGTTGTAGACAACATGAAGGAGCAAAAAACCATTCATGCTCCTATTTTATTATCTGCCAAAGGCAAAGCTAGCTACACATTAGAAAACGATTTTAGAGGTCAAGATTTTGTTTTAGAATTAACCAATTACATTCCTAATGTAAAAACTGAATTTACAAAATCTGAAACAGGTGACTTATACATCCATTTTGTAGAATCAAGTTCGGGTAGTAGACATGATCATTATATCAAAAAAGGAGAAATTCAGAATATTCATGGAATTTTAGTAGGGTACGAAAACGGTGCAAACACTTCTATTAATTTCACAAATATTGATGGAGACATACACTTAGAATCGAAACACAACGGTACGTTTATGCGAATGGCCGATAGGTATAACGGAACTATTTCTAAACAAGAAGTGAAAAAGTTTAATTATTTAAGTTTACATCAAATTGCAGGGCTGAGTTTTGTAGTTCCTGAAAAACCGATTATTGGAAGTATGAAAAAAATAGCTTCTAAAGACAAAAAAGCCTATCCGCAAGCTTTATTAAACTTTACAGTAACTTCTAAAGACCAAACAACCTCGGTTGCTGTAACAGGAGGCCAATATACATCTAACAAACCAGAATCTTTTTCTGTAGGTGGATTGAACTTTAATCTATCATATGGATCTAAAATTTTAAAACTTCCTTTTTTCGTAAAACTGAATGACTTTCAGTTAGAAAAATATCCAGGATCAGAATCTGCTGCGTCTTATGCTAGTGAGGTTACTGTAATTAATGAAAAAGAGAATGAAACTTTTGATTTTAGAATTTTTATGAATAACATTTTAAACTACAAAGGATACAAACTATTTCAATCTAGTTACGATTTATCTGGACCTAAAGAAGAAACACGCTTGTCTGTAAATCATGATGCTTTAGGAACAACACTTACCTACATAGGATATTTTGCTTTGTATGCAGGATTAATGCTAACCTTGTTTCTAAAAAAAACACGTTTTGGCCAACTTAGTGCAAAGCTTGATAAAATAAAAAGCAAGTCTTTTATATTAGTTTTTGCTATCTCGTTACTTTCATTTTCTTCTTTTTCACAAGATCATGATCATAACCACGAACACAATGAGTCAGAACATCAACATGAAGCCGTAGCTAAACAAGCTCAACAAAAAAAACTAGCTCCAGAAGAAGTTATAGCTGCCATTCAGAAGTATGCTACCAAACCAGAACACGCCTTAGAATTTAGTAAAGTAGTTATACAAGACGCTGGAGGACGTATGAAACCAGTGCACACCTTTGCTAGTGAATTGCTACGTAAAGTGAGCAAAAAAGATACTTATAATGGTTTAGATGCCAACCAAGTGTTTTTATCTATGATAGAAAACCCTAGAATTTGGTACGATGCTCCTGTTATTTATTTAGAACGAAACAATAAAAAACTAAGGACCATTTTAGGCTTAGACGAAAAAACAAAATATGCACCTCTTTCTAGCTGTATAGACCCTTCTGGTAACTACAAATTAACATCGTATGTTGCAGATGCTGAAAAGAATCAGAAAAAAAGTGCTTTTGAAAAAGATGTTATTAATGTAGACAAACGTGTTGGTTTGTTATACACTGCTATTAGTGGTAGTATTTTACGTATTTACCCTAAAATTAACGATGAAAACAACAAATGGGTATCACAATTAGAATTAAGCACAGCGGGTTTTAAAGGCATTGATTCTGTATTTGTAAAACAAATTATACCAGCTTACAGACAAACTTTATGGCAAGCTAAAGAAAGTAAAGATTATTCAGAAGCTAATCAGATTTTAGAAGGAATTAAAAATTTCCAAAAAAAACACGGAGCCGCAGTATATCCAAGTCAAGATAAAATAGACTTTGAAATTACATACAACAAGTATGATATCTTTAAGAAGCTATTTTCATACTATATATACATTAGCGCACTTTTGTTTTTATTCATCATCATTCAAATATTTAAAGATGGTAAAACAATCAGAATACTTGTAAAAGGAAGTATTGCTATTGTTATAGGTTTATTTACCTTACAAACTATTGGTTTAGGGGTACGTTGGTTTATTAGCGGTCACGCACCTTGGTCTGATGCCTACGAGTCTATTATTTATGTAGCTTGGGCAACCATGTTATTTGGATTATTATTTGGGCGAAAATCTAAATTAACCATTGCTGCTACTGCTTTTGTAACTGCTATGATTTTAATGGTTGCTCACTGGAACTGGATGGATCCGCAAATAGCTAACTTACAGCCTGTTTTAAATTCGTATTGGTTAATGATTCACGTAGCTATTATTGTAGCTAGTTACGGACCTTTTACTCTTAGTATGATACTTGGACTGGTTGTATTGATTTTAATGATTGCAACGACAGCAAAAAACAAAAAGAAATTAAAACTCAAAATAGACGAGCTTACCATTATTAACGAAATGAGTATGACCGTTGGTTTGGTAATGCTAACTATTGGTAACTTTTTAGGAGGTATGTGGGCTAACGAAAGTTGGGGACGTTATTGGGGATGGGATCCTAAAGAAACATGGGCCTTGATTAGTATTATGGTATATGCCTTTGTATTACACATGCGTTTGGTACCAGGTTTACGAGGTAAATTTACCTTTAACCTAGTATCTGTATATGCTTTTGCAAGTATTATGATGACTTATTTTGGTGTAAATTTCTACTTATCGGGCTTACACTCTTATGCCAGCGGAGATCAAGTGGTGACTCCAAGCTTTGTATATTACTCTATAGCTATTGTAGCACTATTGGGAACTGTTGCTTATGTTAAATTTAAAAAGCATTATAAAAAATAAATAGGATTGTAAAATCCGTAATTAAAAATGTAAATTCGCAAATCTTATCAAATACAAATAATATATATGTTTCACAAGAATTTAAAATTAGTTATCGCAGCAGGAATTTTAGTATTGGCTGTTTTACAATTTATTGATGAAAATATCGGAAACGGTATCTTATTACTTTTATTAGCAGGTGTTTTTGTATTCTTATACTTTAAAAACGAACTATTGTTACTCGCTTTTTTACAAATGAGAAAGCAAGATATGGAAGGAACAGAAAAATGGTTAGATAAAATTAAAAAACCGGAAGCTGCTTTAATTACATCGCAACAAGCTTACTATTACTATCTAAAAGGATTGATGGTGGTACAAAAAAACATGACACAAGGAGAAAAGCTACTAAAAAAAGCTTTAGGACTTGGTTTACGTATGGGACATGATGTAGCGATGGCGAAGCTTAATTTAGCAGGAGTTGCTATGAGCAAACGAAGAAAACGAGAAGCTACAACACTTTTAAACGAAGCTAAAAAATTAGACAAACACGGAATGTTAAAAGATCAAATAAAAATGATGAAAGATCAGATGAAGAGAATCTAATCAGCATTTAGTATTATATTTTAAAAAGAGTCTCATTTGCCCTGCATTTGAGACTCTTTTTAGTTGAGTATATTATATCCCTCTCTTTCAATCAGTATTATCAAACTAAGTTTAAATAACATATTTAGTACAATATTTATTAAAAAAACATTTTGAAAGACAATAATAAACTTTTAATCGTACGCACAAATCTATCTTTTTAAACAGCTAATACTATATTTTTGTAATTCTTAATTAAATAGCTACTTTAAATAGAATCAATCCTATCTTAAAAACAAAAAAGACTGTCTTTTCAGACAGTCTTTTCTTAATTATAACTAAGCTTTATAGTAATTATTTAACTGGCTTAACAGTTTTAATAATACGTGCAGCAATTTTGTATGGATCTCCGTTTGAAGATGGACGACGGTCCTCTAACCATCCTTTGTATCCTTTTTCAACAGCGATTAATGGAATACGAATAGATGCTCCTCTATCAGAAACTCCCCAAGAGAAATCAGTAATAGCAGCAGTTTCGTGCTTACCAGTTAAACGTTGGTCGTTATCTTCTCCGTAAACAGCAATGTGCTCTTCTACTAAAGGACGGAATGCCTCACAAATTTCAGCATACTTTTCTTTAGAACCACATTCTCTTAATACAGAGTTAGAGAAGTTAGCGTGCATTCCTGAACCGTTCCAGTCAGTATCACCTAATGGTTTTGGGTGGTACTCAATGTACATTCCTCTATCTTCAGTTAATCTATTCAATAAATATCTAGCAATCCAAATTTCATCTCCAGCTTTTTTAGCTCCTTTTGCAAACAATTGGAACTCCCATTGTCCACATGCAACCTCTTGGTTGATTCCTTCGAAGTTTAATCCAGCCTCGATACATAAATCTGCATGCTCTTCAACTAATTCTCTTCCAAATGTATTTTGTCCTCCTACTGAACAGTAGTATTGACCTTGCCATCCGTGGTGAGGGAAACCAATTGGTAATTTAGTTTCAGAATCCATAATAAAGTACTCTTGCTCAAATCCGAACCAGAAATCATTATCATCATCATCAATAGTAGCACGTCCGTTAGAAACGTGAGCAGAACCATCAGCATTCATAACTTCAGTCATTACTAAATATCCGTTAACACGAGCAGGATCTGGATAAATAGCAACAGGAACTAACAAACAGTCTGAAGAACCACCTTCTGCTTGGTTTGTTGAAGATCCATCAAAAGACCAGTTTCCTATTTCTTCTAATGTTCCTTTAAAGTTTTCGTGCTCTTCTACTTTTGTTTTACTTCTCAATCCTTGAGTAGGAAAAGAACCATCTAACCAGATGTATTCTAATTTAATTTTAGCCATAATATAAATATGATGTTAATAAATTTATTTTTATCTCTTAATGAGCACAAATATAAAATAAAATTTCTAGAGAACAAGCCTGTTTCTACGTATTTTTACGTAGTGAATTCCTTTTTTTCTACTCTATGATTTTCAACAAAAAACTTACTGTGTTATGGCAGCTTTAAGGTTCTTGTTATTTTCCCCCTTTAACTAAAATCAAATACTTAAATTTGCAAAATATTTAAACAATATTTAATACATACATATATGAGTTCTGAAGTAAGTAAAAGATATAGCCAACGTGGAGTATCAGCTTCTAAAGAAGATGTACACAACGCAATTAAAAACGTAGACAAAGGCTTATTTCCTAAGGCTTTCTGTAAAATTGTTCCTGATTATTTAACAAATGACGAGGAGCACTGCTTAATTATGCATGCAGATGGAGCCGGAACAAAATCTTCTTTAGCATATATGTACTGGAAAGAAACTGGAGATGTTTCTGTATGGAAAGGAATTGCACAAGATGCCTTAATTATGAATATTGATGATTTGTTATGTGTAGGTGCTACAGATAATATCATGCTTTCTTCTACTATTGGGCGTAACAAAAACTTAATTCCTGGAGCTGTAATTTCTGAAATTATTAACGGAACTGAAGAGTTGCTTGCTGAATTAAAAGAATTTGGTGTTACCATTCATTCTACAGGAGGAGAAACAGCTGATGTTGGAGATTTGGTACGAACTATTATTGTAGATTCTACCGTAACAGCTCGTATGAAACGTTCGGATGTTGTAAATAATGCCAATATTAAACCTGGAGATGTTATTGTTGGTTTAGAGTCTTTTGGACAAGCAACCTACGAAAAAGAATACAACGGAGGAATGGGGTCTAATGGATTAACATCTGCCAGACACGATGTTTTTGACAAATACTTAGCTAGTAAATACCCAGAAAGTTTTGATGCCGCAGTACCTAGTGATTTGGTATACTCTGGAAAAACAAAATTAACAGATGCTGTAGACGGATCTCCTATTGATGCTGGTAAACTTGTTTTATCGCCAACAAGAACCTATGCTCCTATTATAAAGGCCATTTTAGCAAAGTACACACCACAAGACATACATGGTATGGTACATTGTTCTGGTGGAGCACAAACTAAAATATTACACTTTATAGAAAATTTACACATTGTAAAAGACAATATGTTTGCTGTGCCTCCTTTATTTAAATTAATTCAAGAAAATTCTGGAACAGACTGGAAAGAAATGTATCAGGTATTTAATATGGGACACCGAATGGAAATTTATGTTCCTGCCGAAATTGCTGAAGATATTATTAGTATCTCTAAATCGTTTAATGTAAATGCCAAAATTATTGGTCGCGTAGAAGCTCCTAAGTCTGAGGGTGAAAAATCGCTTACAATTACAAGTGAATATGGTAGTTTTGATTACTAACCTTTCACTCAATTGTGACGTCCTGAATAATCGTTACAAAGATTAATATACAAGCAAGGTAGTAATTTTAAGTTGCTACCTTACTTTTTTTATAGTTTTTTCTAGTTGGGTAACATCGAAAAATGCTATTAGATTTAAGGAAAAAAACATCATTTAAGAAAATTGAAATTTCAGAGTTGGAACTTCAAAAAATAATATCTGAAAATTTCAAAATTATCTTCCCTGAATTAACGTTAATTGAAGAAGAATATAGACTTTCAGGTGACGTTCGTGCTTTTGGAATAAGTGGTCGAATTGATTTATTAGCTTTGAATAAAGATAAAAGTAGACTAATAATTTTTGAATTAAAACTTAGTAATTCTCGAAATATATTGATACAAGCCCTAGATTATTCAGATTTTGTAGAGGACAATTTTGAATTAATTATCAGTAGATTAAAATCAATTTCTAATGAAGAAAAAGACTTTTTACTTGAAAAAAGACTAACACCCAATATAATTTTAATTGCTGAAAAATTTACGCACCCAACAATTCGTAGAACTCAAAGTCTATCTAATAGAGTAAAATTATTTAGTTTTGAAATGTTCTCCAATGAAATGATCCAAATAACTGAGTTAACAAAGAAGAAAAAGATTGTCTATACTAAAGAAACTAATCATTTTGAATTTCTTAAAGAAAACATAATTAAATTAATAAGAGATATCATCGAAAATGAAATAATTGATGAAGAATTATTTTTAATCGAAAAAAAGATACTTACTGTTAACTCAACAATATTACACAATGCATATAAAGAATATTTTAAAAAATCGAATATTCGAACAATAGGTAAAACTTCTTTTTTTAATATCCTCAAGGAAAAAGATGAGTACATCCAAAATTTAAAAACAAAGCGATTTAAAAATAATAATACTAGTGTTATTGAAATCAAATATGAAAAATAACGTTACCCAACAACGGCTAAAGTTAATGTGGGCTTGAGGTCTTATTCGATGTTTTGTGTATATTTACTATGTCGCTAAATCCTTTTCGATTTAGCTTTTGACAACAAAATTAAAAACTAAACAAAAAGGCTTCAGCTTAGTGCGTATCCGATAAATCGCTGATTTATCTCCCCCACACTAACCTTAAGCCAAAACCGTTAACTTCTTTTGTTGATGCATTTGATTAGGTGTTAGCATTGAATTGGATAAAT
>JAHDFK010000009.1 GCA_020628175.1 Wenyingzhuangia sp. | reverse complement strand
GCCAAATTAAAAATTTGGCGGACTTTCTAAATATACACAAACCTTTCGGTTTAGCTTTTATTAGCTATGTTTTATACACCGTGTTACCCACTGGCTTTTTTACTAGTGGATTTCATACTCCAATCCTTTAAATTCCGTTGACATTTTTTCAATAAATTGTCCTATGTTTCCTACTCCCCAATTTCTTACAATGTAGTATTCATTTTCATCATATATTAATTCAGGCTCTTTACTAACTCGATACCTACCATATTTTTCCTCTGTTGCCGTTACTTCATTTAATGTTTTCAATAAATTGTGATTTGCTGTTCTGTCAGATTTTAAAAATTCAATTGAATCTTCATTTATTAAACCGTGTCTTTCTAATATTTTGACTGTTGAATATCCAATATCAGATTTTCTGATTTTTTCAACTTCTAAAATTCCATTGAACTTTATTGAGCATAAACTTCGGTCTTTGTTACTTTTCGATAGATTATCTAATGCTTGGTTAGCACTATCTCTAGTATCTTTTTCTTGTTCTGGGTCTGAACTGATTGCGTAAAGAGTAGCTAAAATTAGTTTTTGATTTTTATCCCAAAATTTGGTCAATAAATTTCTTTCGTCACTTCCTAGTGCCATAATTAAGCCTTGTTTATATGTTTCTTCATCTTCGTCTAATGTCGGTTGACTTAAGGATTGAAGGTATTCTTTGATAATAAATTGTGTTTTATCCGTTATATTTCTATTGAGTGCGGGTTCGAGTATAAAATCGACTACTGATTGATAATTGATTTGAATATATTCATCACAACTACATTCCGGAAATTCTAAGTCCATTAATTCAAGACTAGAAATAGGTGTCAAAAACACATAAAGATTGATGTCATTTTCTCCTTTTAAGCTTTCGTAATAATCGAAATATTTTGTTGTTTGGTCACTGTGTTCCTTGGTTCCAACTTTATTTTCAACAATAAGCCTTAACTTTTTTTCTTTATCAAAATATTTTATGTCTGTCTCGATATAAATATCAAGCCTTCCAACATTTTTTATACTCCTTTCAGTTTCAGTATAAATATTGTCTAATTCAAAGTCCGAAATGATAATTGAATCATAAAATTCCTTATGTTGACTCAATTGTTTGTCTTTACTGTAAATAACTAACAGTTCAAGCAGTTTTCTAATCGCAAAATCACCTAACAAATGACTTTCAGAATTATTTAGAATCCAAGCTATAAATCCACTGTGGGCAAGTTCTTTTCTACTTGCTCCAATTATTTCGGGAAGTGATTTTGAGCGGTAATAGTTTTCTAGTTTACTAACATTCTGGTCATTGTTGAATTTTCGGATTTCTCGTCTAAGTTCCTCAATTGTAATATTATCAAATTCACTCATTCAGTTCGTTTGGTGTTTGCTTGTGGGTAACGGGTTCGTATATATTTCAGTTTGGGTTACAAAGCCAATTCGTTTCAGCCAAAACCCAACTTAGTTAAAAGTAACAAACTTTGAGAAAGTAGCAAAGCCCAAATTGAATTTATACAGTGTTGTAGGTAGTTATTTTTTACTTAAATTATTCCAATAATTATCACTTGCTTTGTATAAATCAGTTGGTGATATTTTTTGTTTTAAGTGATTTTGAATCTCAATACTTTCTGCTTTTATAAACAAGTTCCCACCACAAAAATCAAAACTTATATCGTGCTGATTACAACTTATTTTTACGACTCCATTTTCAGTTTCAGCATATCCAATTTCTAATTCAGCTTTGAAAATCTCATTTAATTCAGTTTTATTAATTTTTTCGAGAGTTATTGGATTCATCCAAGGCTCTAACTCAATATGTTCTATATTATGGATAAGCAGATAAAAATTTTCAAAATCATCTTGAAATTCCTGTCCGAGATATTGACATTCGATTTTTAATGTCAATTTTTTTAAATCTCCTTTCCATTCGGTTATTCCACCATCGTGAAATGATGCGAATATATTTTCAATTTCATTTGTCATAATTCAATTTCTACATAATCAGAATTAGATTCAGATATTTTTCTCGATTCTTTAAATGCTTTTCTTCAGTTAATTTATAGTCAAACTGTATGTAATCTTTAATTTCATCAAATGAATCAAAACCTACGTTTGCCATATAATCATCAAATTCATTTTGTATTTCTTTCTAGTTATAATATTGTTTTTGACTAACTAAAACTTTGTCTGACCCTAAAAATATTAGATCGAATTTCTGCATTTTTCTAATTACCTACAACGGGTTTAATAAGCTAAGTTTTGGGGTGATAGGGCAGAGGTTTTTCAGCCAAGACAAAGCTTGTTTAAAAGTACAAAACTTCAAGCTTGAAATAACCCCAAAATTTAGCTTATTAGTTGTTATGCATATCTTTTTAGTATATTTTTTTCTTCCGAATCTTTAGTTTACTCAATTTTAAAAGATATTTACAGATTTCTTTTACTTCTGATTTACTAGCACTATTTCGGTAGACCATTTTGTATGATTTTTCTTTATTAGCTTCAAGTATCCATATTGCACCGTCTGCTACGATAAAATTACTCATTTCAATTGTTGGAATTTTCCAGAAATTTATATTATAAATTTTCATTTTAATATTATTCCATTCTTCGTCAGAAATCTGAAACTCTTCGTTGTTAATTAATTTACCTGGCTCATATCCTCCAGCTCCATTGGTTCTTTTTAGAGTTAAGAAATATTTGTCAATTCTTTTTTCAATTCGGACTGATATAGGGTTATGAAATGTTCTTAGCCAAGTAAAACGATATGTTTCATTTTTATATTTTTCAGATATAATAGGTTCTCCCAAACCATTTAATTGCTTAGAAAACCATTTATTACTAAGCATAGCAAACTTTTGTCTGTTTCTGTAGAATAAAGAATCTTTTTTTACTCCAAAAGTGTTTATTGTATCGGCTAATATTTCAGTTCTAAAATACAATTTGGGACTTTCAGAGTTGTTTATATTATTTTGTCCGTGAAGTTTCAACAATGAAGGTTTTACACAAAATAAAACAATCAATATTATAAGCTTTTTCATAGGTTGTGCATAACGGTTTGCATAAAAATCAGTTTGGGTTAAAAGAGCAACGCCCTGTCAGCCATAACAATGATTTTGTTAAAAGTAAATAACAAATAGGAGAGAACCAAGCCCAAATTGATTTTATGCGTTGTTGGCATTAGTTTTCTATTTGTTTAATCATTTCTTTGGCGACAATTGCAGAAGAGGGAAGAAACATAGTCGTCACAATCCTCTTATCAATTACTATATCGTGTTTATCATTCAAATCACTTTTAGTTTGAAATATGCCTCCATTATTTCTTAATTGGTCTTCTAGCATTATAGGTAATAAAGTTCCCTCTTTAGCCCAACTTTTAGTAATTTCAGTCGATTTTGGGAAACCTGTCACTTTTTTATCTTTAACCATATAATCACCATTACTAAGTTTGACATTTGCAAAAGCACCAGGTCCATGTCCACAACCTCCTACTATTCCATCATTTTCGTAAACGTTAGCTATAATTGATAATAATTTTTTATTATTAGCAACATCAAACAATGGTCCATATCCACCGCCAATAAAAACAGCTTTATAATTTTTATAATCTACTTGGTCAGGTGTTAATGATTTTTCAACATTACCATTAAAATTCTCATATTTTATAGTATAACTACTGATTCCAACAGGATCCATTGAGAAAGGGACTTTTCCCCCAGTTGGCGAAACAAAATCAACTTTGTATCCGTGAGAGACGAAAACATGATATGGAGGTGCTACTTCCCAAAGATTGTTACCTGCAAAGTGTTTTTCTGCGTCTCCCATATCCTCGGTGTTTGATACGATAATTAATATTCTTCTCTTTTCTGTAATATCATTTTTACAGGAGATAAAAATTAGTATTATCAATAATGATAAAAGTGTTTTTTTCATTTTTTAATTGATTCAATTGTTATAAGACAATAAATTAAGAAGAATATTACAGTCTTTGTAATTAATGCCAACGGGTTATATAAAAACCAAATGTAACGAAAAATAGTGTAAAAAACAGGTTATCGTTACCTTTTTGGTTCGTTTTTTAAAATTAATTCGTAACTTTTTTCTGCACGTTCATTTGTTTTACAATCAAATCTAATGGGTTTGTAATTTTTCTTAAATCTTCACTTTGTACTTTTGTGTACAACATCGTTGTTTCAGGTCTACTATGCCCCAAAAGTTCTTGTATATATCTTATATCCGTACCACTTTCTAACAAATGTGTTGCATAACTATGGCGTAGGGTATGAGGGGTTACTTTTTTATAAATATTAGCCTTGTAACAATTATATTTTAAAAATTTTCGGATAGACGCTGCAGAATATGTATCTCCTAAAACATGCCCTTCCACAAAATAGTGCTGCGGTCTGTAAGTTTCTAAGTAATTTTTAAGCATTGGTAACAATACTTGAGCAATAGGCACGTACCTATCTTTTCTTCCTTTCCCAAAATTCACTTTCAAAACCATTCTTTGAAAATCTATATCCGAAATTTTTAAGTTGATAAGTTCACTAATTCGTAAACCCGACGAATAAATAAGCCCTATACAAACTCTATGTTTTAAATTCTTTGTAACACGTATTAGTTCAATCACCTCTTGTTTAGACAATATATTTGGTAATTTTCTATCTTTTTTGGGTGCTACCGTAGTAAAATCAATATCAAAACCCGCATTTATAAACGTTAAATAGTGTTTTACTGCGCTTACAAATTGTCTATGCGTACTCACAGACAATCGTTTTTTTACAATCACATCATCTGCATATTTTTCAATAGCTTGTAAGCTAATAGCATCTTCATTTAAATACACTACAAATTCGGCTACCAAATGCGTATACGTTTTAAGCGTACTAGTACTAAAACGTTTGCCTCTTAAATATTTATAAAAGTTATTTAGTTGATTACGCTGCGCTTTACTTAGCTTATTTTTTATAGTTTCTTTTTCTACCAAAACACCTACTGTTGTATTATAAATACTAGTATCAACAATAGCCAACTCTTTAAGTTCATCACAAAAAAGAGACAATTCAAAGTTGATTTTTTCTATATACCACATCTTGTTTTGGTTGCTCCACAAAACACGCATTCCTAGCTGTTTAATTTTAGAAACAAGCGCACTGTTATATACAAATTCTAAAAATACAACCTCTTTATTTCTATGTATCGAAGGCTTTAACAAAATGATGGGTAAATTCATATTCAACAACTTAAAAAACAAACAATTACATTAATATACAAAATATTTTAATTCTAATTATTTACAATGCAATCTTCTTAATAGATAAAAAACTACATTTGTAATACATCTGTTTTTATGGCACTTCAAACACTTTTAATTACACCACCATTCACGCAATTAAATACTGCATATCCGGCAACAGCCTATATTAAGGGGTTTCTTGATAGTAAAAACATTACTACGCATCAAATAGACCTAAGTATAGAATTGTTTAGTGCTGTATTTACAAGCGAATTTATTGATGCTATTTTTAAACAAGCAGATTTATTTAAAAATGATGCTTTTCCGCTGGTGTTAAAATATAAGCAAGATTATATTGACAAGGTGGATGTGGTAATGAATTATCTTCGCAACCAAAAAGCTACCGCTGCCTATCAAATTATTCATAAAGATTTTTTACCCCACGGACATCGTCGTAAACAATTAAACAACGATTTAAATAACGAATTCGGTAAATTAGGAATTCTAGACAAAGCAAAACATATTGCCACGCTGTTTATAGAAGAATTGGGTGATTTTATACATGCCAATGTGGACGAGTTTTTTTCGTTTACACGATATGCAGAACAAATAGCTAGAGCAGCTTCTAGTTTTGATACTATTGATGAATACCTACAATACGAAACTACATTGATAGAAGATGAAATGCTCTACATATTAAATTCGCATTTAGAAAAACAAGCCTACGATTTAATTTGCTTTACCGTGCCATTTCCTGGTAATTTATTTTCAGCTTTGCGATGTGCTCAATTTATAATAAACGAATACCCGCAAATACAAATAGCAATGGGAGGAGGGTATTGTAACACAGAATTAAGACGACTAGAGGATCCTCGAATTTTTGAATATGTAGATTATATAACCTTAGATGATGGAGAAGGGCCGTTACTTAAGATTACAGAATACATTAAAGGTAAAATCTCAGAAGAAGAACTAGAAAGAACCTACGTTTGCAGAAACAACAAAGTTTTTTACAAAAACAAAACACCCAACACTATATTCCACCACAAAAATTTACCTGCGCCCAGTTACAAAGGATTACCTACGCATAAATACTTATCTTTTCTAGACGTCATGAACCCTATGCACCGTATGTGGTCTGACGGAAAATGGAACAAACTTACCATATCGCACGGATGTTACTGGAAACAATGTTCTTTTTGCGATGTTACCTTAGATTATATTGGTAATTATCAAAATACAACTGCCGATGATTTGGTACAAAAAATAGAACAAATTATTGCAGAAACAGGCAATACAGGTTTTCATTTTGTAGATGAGGCTGCACCGCCAAAAATGCTAAGAGCTTTGGCTAACAAACTTTTAGAACGTAAAGTTTACATTACTTGGTGGACCAATATTCGGTTTGAAAAAACATTTACACCCGAATTATGCGCTTTATTATCTAAATCGGGCTGCATAGCAGTTACAGGAGGTTTAGAAGTTGCTTCTGATAGATTGTTAGCCAAAATGAAAAAAGGAGTAGACATTGGCCAAGTAGCTAGAGTTACCAAAGCTTTTTCTGACGAAAACATTATGGTACATGCCTATTTAATGTTTGGTTTTCCTACAGAAACAGCGCAAGAAACCATAGATTCTTTAGAAGTTGTTAGACAATTGTTCTACAACAACTGTATTCAATCAGCTTTTTGGCATCAATTTGCATGTACTTCGCATAGCCCCGTTGGTAAAAATCCGGATGCTTTTCATATTAAAATAACTGGTCCCAAATTCGAGGGGTTTGCCGAAAACGATTTGTATCACGAAGATCCAACAGGAGCAGAGCATCATTTATACAGCGAGGGATTAAACAAAGCCTTAAACAATTATTTAAATCACACCAAGTTCGATGTACCGCTGCAAAATTACTTTCAGTTTAAAGTACCCCAAACGGTTCACAAACCCTCACTTATTAGTGAGTTTTTAAAAACACAAAAAACTGTATTAAAATAATTTACACCACCACGATTAAAGTAAATTATAATACCTCAAAAAAACTAAACATACACCCACCGTAACGCTTACTCTGCGTAAAATGGGGAGCATTACTTAAATCTGTTTGTTGCGAATGTTCTATAATTAGCGTACCCTTTTCACTCAATAAATTTTGTTCAAAAACCAACGTTGCTATTTTAGAAAACTGCTCTTCAGTAAAATCGTAAGGAGGATCTGCAAAGACAACATCGTAAGTACCGGTGTGTTTTTCTAAAAAAGTATAAACATCCGATTTTACAGTGTCTATATCAAAATCTAATTCTTGAGCTATTTTGTTTACATAATAAATACATCCGTTGTGCTTGTCTACAGATAAAATTTGCTCGGTACCTCTAGACGCAAATTCAAAACTTATATTTCCGGTACCACAAAAAAGATCTAACACCTTTATTTCGTTAAAATAATACCAATTATTAATTACATTAAACAAACCTTCTTTGGCCATATCTGTTGTAGGACGAACAGGTAGATTTTTAGGAGCTGTTAAACGTCTAGATTTGTATTTTCCTGAAATAATTCTCATAAATAATAATGTAATAAATTATAATTGGCTTGTGTAGGTTGATGAATTGCGGTACTTAAATTTGTATTTAACTTATTGTAAACAACAACATTTCTAACATAGGTGTATAGCAATTCGTATTTCTCCGTCGTTTCGGATATATCTCCATAAAGTGTTAGTAAAAATGCGTTGGTATCCATTTTTAACTGCTCTGCAACAAATAAAATATAATACACAAAATCTTCTTTAGTAACAAACGTAAAATGATTTTGCAACACCAAAGCATTGTTTTCTAATACTATAACGTGAAAATCGTTTTTGTACACATTTACAAACATTTGCTTTTCTAACACTTCGTTTTCTTTTAAAATGTTTTCTATAAAAACGGTAGAAGAGTGTAAGTACGTAAACTCCCCAAAAGACTCGAAAATAAAATTATTAATATTTACAAAAGGAATATAAACATTGTTAGCTTCTAAAGCTGAAATCTCATCAAAACTCACAAAATCGTTGGTAAACGTTTTTACGGTATTTTCTAAATACTGATACAGAACGGTTTCATCAAAATAAACCTGAGGTACCAACGTATTTAAATCGTTATGATGTATTAATACAACTTGGTCAAAAGTATTATGCAACACTTCATAGCTTTCGAATACCGTTTTTACTTCTTTTAAAAGTAGGGTAGGTGTAGTTGCTTTTGTAGAAAACGCTACATTTTCAAATTGCTCATACGTATGTGTAAGTGTGTTATACGTACAAAAAGAAAATCCATCCGAACTTAATTGGATGGATAATCTAATGTTATTTTGTATAAGTGTATCCTTATTCATTTTTAATCATTGCGTCATACAAAGGTGGCCAGTTACCACTAACCGAAACTTCGTTTAAAGAACCAATACTAATCATTCCTCCAGGGATATCATCTCCACCTAAAGCTTCTTTTTCTTGCTTTATTAAAGATTTAGATAAACCTTTTAAAATATCTGCTTTGTCAATTTTAACTTCAAAAACTGAAGCTAATATTTTATTTGCTCTTAAAACTGCTGAAGTTTGAATTTTAAACTCTTCGTTACTTCTTGGTATTGCTAACATATTTTGGTAATCTTTTTTACCGTTAAATATTTTATCTACAACGGATTTGTAACCAATAGTATCTGTTACTTTTTTCTCTACTTCTACATATAATGGAGACCAAGTAGTTCCTCTATTTTCTTTTACAATAACTGTACGTGTATCAGTTACAGGAAACTTTGCAGTATCTACAAATTTTATCAAACTCTCACCATCGCTAGAAAATTTTCCTAAAATAGTGTTATGAGCATCTTGTGCAGCAGATATTAATTTTAATTGCTTAATTACTTCAGCATATCTTACTTTTTTCTCTTCATGAAATCTAATTGGCTCCATAATTCCACCATATATTAAATATGATAAATATCCAGCAACCGCTAAAAAAATAATAGATAAAATTGGAGTTAATTTAACCGGTACAAACTTTACAATAAGTATTGCCAATGCAGCTGCTACGATTACTCCTAAAATAATAAATGGTATCATTGTTTTTTATTAATGTTATAATGAATGGAGACAAATCTACAATTTTTTTTTATTGATAAAAACTTTTAAGCTGTTTTCAATCTTTATATTTGCCGAAACTTTTTCTATGATAAAAACTGCATCTGATTTCTACAAAAGACTGCATCAAAAATTCCCTTTTGATCCTACTGATATTCAAAAAGAACTCTTACGAGATCTGTCGGAATTTAGTTTTGACAAAGACGATGATGCTATTTTTATTTTAAAAGGATATGCAGGTACAGGTAAAACAACTAGTATTGGTACGTTTGTCAACCACCTTTGGGAAGTTGGTAAAAAAGCTGTGTTGCTGGCTCCTACGGGTAGGGCAGCTAAAGTAATTTCTAACTACTCAAAAAAAAAGGCATACACCATACATAAAAAAATATACCATCCCAAAAAACAACCCAATGGTAATGTTGCCTTTGTAAAACAACCCAATAAACACACAAATACATTTTTTATTGTAGACGAATCTTCTATGATTACGGACAATTCTGGCGAGCTGAGTTTGTTTGACAACAAGTCTTTATTAGATGATTTAATGGATTATGTATACAACGGTTTTAACTGTAAATTGATTTTTATTGGTGATACTGCACAGCTACCGCCTGTGAAATCGGAATTAAGCCCTGCTTTATCGGAAGATACTTTAGCTATAAATTACCAAAAAAATCCTTATTTATTAGAATTAGATCAGGTAACTCGTCAACATCAAGATTCAGGTATTTTAGTAAATGCTACCGAAATTAGACGTCAATTAGAAAAAGATGGATTCTACGATTTTAAATTTGATTTAGATTTTCCAGACATTATACGCTTACAAGATGGGTACGATATTGAAGAAGCTATTAACAAAGCTTACGATAAGGCAGGAGTAGAAGATACCGCCTTTATTGTACGCTCTAACAAAAGAGCCAACCAATACAACCAACAAATACGGACAAAAATTAGAGGGCAAGAAAGCGAAATATCTGCTGGTGATTACGTGATGATTGTAAAAAACAATTATTTTTGGTTAAAAGATACAACTGAGGCAGATTTTATTGCCAATGGTGATATTGCTGAAATTCAAGAAATATTTAACATTAAAGAGCTTTACGGTTTTCGATTTGCCGAAGTAAAGCTCCGCTTGATAGATTATGCCGATTTAAAACCTATTGAAACGGTAGTTTTATTAGACACCGTAACTTCAGAAAGTCCTTCATTAACTTACGAGCAATCTAACAGACTCTATCAGGAAGTATTGCAAGATTATGCCGATGAAAAATCGAAATACAAACAAATGCTTTCTGTAAAAAACAACCATTATTTTAATGCTTTGCAAATTAAGTTTGCATACGCTATGACTTGCCATAAATCGCAAGGAGGGCAGTGGGATACTATTTTTATAGAACAGCCTTATTTGCCCGATGGTTTAGACAAAAATAGCATGAGATGGTTGTACACAGCTGTAACACGTGCAAAAGAAACTCTTTATTTAATTGGATTTGAAAAGGACTTTTTTGACGAATAAAACGACAACTTTATGAAAACAATAGATATAAATGCCGATTTAGGAGAAGGTTTTTTATTTGACACAGAACTCATGCCTTTGTTAAGCTCTTGTAATATTGCTTGCGGTGGGCATACGGGTACCGAAAACTCTATGCGTGCAACTATACAGTTGGCAAAAAAACACAATGTTACCATTGGTGCACATCCTTCTTATCCAGACCCAGATCATTTTGGAAGAAAGGATATGGAAATTTCTGACGACCTATTAAAGAAAAACCTACAGCAACAAATTTTAACACTTATTAACGTTGCTAGAGAAGAGAGGAGTGTTGTGAGATACGTAAAACCACATGGCGCCTTATACAACAAGGCTAATAAAGATGAAAAAACAGCCCAATTACTCATTGATGTTGTAAAAAATATAGAACCCAGTGTGGCACTTATGGGAATGCCCAATACAATTTTAGAAAAATTAGCCAAACAACACTATATAATGTATATAAAAGAAGGTTTTGCAGATAGAGCCTACAACACTAACAATACATTGGTTTCTAGAAAAATAGATGGAGCTGTACTACATACACCTAAATTGGTGTGGCAACAAGTACAAAATATGGTACTACACCAAAAGGTAGAAACTTTAGAGAACACTACTAACGAGCTTACTATTGATAGTATTTGTTTTCATGGAGATACACCAGAGGCTTTAAAATTGGTAACGTACGTTGCTCAAGAATTGAAGAAACAAAATATAGTAGTTAAAAATGTGGTCTGATATTATTTCTTATGGCGAAAATGGTTTGTTAATACGTTTTAAAAACGAAATATCACACGAAAACCACCTTAAAGTAAAATATTGCTACGAAACTATAAAGAACTACAAGCCAAAAGGTTTACTATCCATAATACCCGCTTACAGTTCTATTACTTTAATCTACAACCCACATCAAACCAATAAGAATACACTTAGTGCTGTTATTAAAAAAGTAACACAACATAGCGCCTCTAAAAACACATCAAACAATAGTGTAACCATACCTGTTTGCTACCATCCAAAATATGGTTTAGATATAGAATATGTAGCTCAAAAACTACAATGTACTCCACAAAAAATTATAGAACTACATACAGCAAAACCTTATTTGGTGCATATGTTGGGCTTTGCACCAGGTTTTATGTATTTGGGCGGATTAAACAAACAACTACACATTGCACGTAAAGAAACTCCTAGACTTAAAATTAATGCGGGCGCTGTAGGTTTGGCTGATGAACAAACAGGAGTATATCCCTTAGCAACACCTGGAGGTTGGCAAATTATAGGGCAAACTCCTTTGGTTTTATTTTCTAAAAACAAACCAAGCATCGTGCAAATGGGAGATTTTGTTAAATTTAAAGCCATTAGTGTAGATGAATTTGAACATTTAAAGAAATACAATGGGGCTTAAGCTATTAAAATCTGGATTTTCGACAACGATTCAAGACATCGGTAGGTATGGTTTTCAAGACAAAGGGATTCCCGTAAGTGGTTTTATGGACACAGAAGCTGCACAACTGGCTAACTTACTAGTAAACAACAACCCACACGAGGCTTTGTTTGAAATGACTCTTTTGGGAAGTACTTTTAAGGCAACAAAAAAAGTTTGTTTTGCCGTAACTGGAGCAAATATGCAACCTAAAATCAACAACAAAATTATAAAACTAAATAAAGCCTATTTTCTTTATAAAAACGACATTCTCAGCTTTTCTAACGCTGAAACAGGAGTTTATTGTTATGTAGCTGTTTCAGATTCGTTAGAAATATCTAGTTATTTCAACAGTAAATCAACGTATGTACCAGCAAAAATTGGTGGATTGCATGGAGAATTCTTAAAAAAAGGAGATTTTATCAAAACAGCTGTTCTTCGTAAAAGCTTCACAATACCTAACACGCATTTAAACATAAAAACACAACAAACTAATATTCTAAAATGTTTAAAAGGGCCCGAATGGCATTCTTTTTCTAAAATTTCTCAAAATCAATTTTTGAACACAGTTTATACTGTAGATGGAAACAGTAATAGAATTGGGATTAGATTGAACGGAACAAAAATAGAAATGCCGCAGAAAGATGAAATTATTTCTTCAGGTATTCTTAAAGGAACCGTACAAATTACCAAAGCTGGTTTTCCAATTGTAATGATGGCTGACGCACCAACAACTGGTGGTTATTTACGTATTGTAAATTTAACAGAAGACGCATGTAATAAACTTGCACAAATACCCATAGGTAATATTATTCAGTTTGAAATGGATTAAATTTCACCACAGCTAGAATGTATTATAATTTATAAAATGTAAAATACATTAACATTATTAACCCTAACAAATATAACAGATTAGGGTTATATTGTAAAAAAAAACAGAAAAAAATCCCTTAATATTTCCGCTTTTATATTTTCGTCGATTTCTTAAAAAAAAATATCGAAAATGAAAAGTTTTAAAATTGAAATTATTAAGTGTTTACAAAATGATGTAAGAGGTAAGTATTATATTCTTTTACCTTATAGACAAAGAGTTTTTTTTAAAAACAAAAAACACGCTGAATCTTCAGTCCGTTTATTGAAAAAATTGATTTTTGATACTATTAACACATTAAGGTCTTTACAAATTCGTTTAATGTCATTATACGGAGACTATTATTTACAGTTAAATTCTACTATATCTAGTAAGATAGTTAATAGTTTACATCAATTCAATAAACAAATTGATTTCACTTTTTATACTTATACAAAAGGTAACCAATCTATATCATTTGAAAAAGTATATATACTTTTTGATAATCTTTTTGATATTAACGATAATTTAAAAAAATTTTCAAAATCTAAGAACTCACATTCTAATTTATTGGCACAAACAAATTCAATTTCAAAACAATTGGAATTGCTTTTAAAAAATTATAGAAACGAATTAAAATGTAACAACAACGAAATAAATTATCGAAATATCAGGTTCAAAGTTGTTCATTTAAAATCAAATAATCTCTTAAATGCCTAAAATAACCAAAAACATAACCGAATCTATATTGCCAAAGCATTATCAACAATATTTTATTATAGTGCGTCGTAGTAGTCCTTATTTTTCACTTAATACTCTTTTTATTTTAGAAGACCAATTTAAATGTAAGCACGCTACAATTAATTTAATAGATAAAAAAACAATTCTTTTAAAAGATATTGAACCACACATCTGTTTTTTTGATAAGAATTGTAATAAAGATATTTATTTGATGATTCTTAAAAATTATTCAATATATCCACAATCTGAAATTGACATACTTTATTTTAAAAATGAATCTTATCCATATTTACCTAATTATACACCTAAAAAATTAAGACATGAGTATTTTACAATATCATAAACAAAATATGTGGGCAACAATTCAATCTTTAACATGTTTATCATTAGAAGATTGTCAGTTACAAATACCTAGATTACATAAAAAAATGTATGTAGATTTTGAAACTCTTGAAGTTTCAGACACTCTACTTACTGCTATCAATTTATATAACTCATATATTCTCTCTTATGGCAATTGATACAGTACGATATAGATTACATGCAGTTTTTGATACAAAAACAAAATACATAGACAAAGAGAAAAAAATACCTAATCCTTTAGACGATCAAGAATATACATGTCCGTCACATTTTGATTTATTTACTAAGTTAATGGAGTATAAGGGTAAATATTTTGAAAGTAAAAGTATCATCAATAAAACACAAGAAACGCATGAAAATATTGATTCTGATGATTTTTTACATTTCAATTATGCAAAAGGCGATTTAAAAGGACATTTTTTAAATACCCAAATCTTAAGAGTTAGAAATGAAAAAGAAACTATTGAACGTAATATGCGCACTATTGGTACTTTTCGTCTATCTAGTTCTGAATCTGATATTAATTTTAGTGTTAATCCAGAAGCTGGCTTTATAGATTTTGAATTCTCAATTCCAAAATATTTATACAAACATAATATAGTTCAATTTGTTCCGCAATCTTATTCAAAACACTGTTCAGTTTTTCAAAATAGATTACTTGTTAAATCTTGGGAACATCAAAACAATATTTTGTATGATCGTTTTATAAAAATTACAAAGAAGTTTTTTAGTGATATAGAAACTTTATTTAGTTTGAATAAATCTATAAATATGCATTATGTAGAGTTGTTGAGGATTGATTTTTGTTTTAATCAATATTTTGATAGTAAAAGCGAAGCTTTAAGGTATCTAAAAATGCAGAAAAAAATCAATAATAAATACAATTCAAAATCTAACGCTAGTAATAAGCCTTATGATACTTCTTTAGCTTTTACGTCAAAAAGTGGTAGCTATTTTAAAATATATCACAAAGGAACTGAATACCAACAAAACGACTTAAAAAAGCATATAAAACTCAATTCTGAATATTTTGAAAAAATATTAAAACGTAATAAAAATGTAACACCTACACATTTTAAAACATTTAAAGAGCAACAAAAATACTTAATTGAAAAAGCTTTTATAAAAGATAAATACGAAAAAATAAAATTACCTAAATCTTTAGATAAAAAAGCTTTTTTAAAAATGAATAGACATTATAGAGATAACCAACTTTTTGATGTTAAATTTTTGCAATCAGAAGCAGATAAAATATTGCGTTATGAAGTAACCTATAGACCTAAGCAATTTGCGTATAAATTTAAAACAAAACATTTTAGACGTGAATGTATGTATTTTTTAGAATTTGAAAAAATATTTAAAAAAGTAAGGAGCATAGAAGATTCTCGTAACGCTTCAAAATCTAAACGTAAGATTTTAAAATATGAGCGAGACATTTACAATGATTGTAAAAAATGGTTGCAAAGATCAATTTGTTTAACTTTTTCAGATAGTTCTATCTTGCATAATTTTCAAAAACAATCTTACGGTAAAGGTATTACAGATTACGACCCAAAAACAGGAGAGTACAATATCACTCAAAACAATCCTTTATATAAGCATTGTTATAGTTTGTACATTTCAGACGTAGCACCTTTAACAAAAGATTTTTTAAGCCATCTTTTTTCTGATTTTTACGATATGTTCCAACATTTTCAAGTAAAAGAATTAGAAAATGAGGATGATTTTGTACAACGTTTAAAAGAGTATAACGATCAAGCAGATGAAAACGTAATAAAATACAATAATTTAAATGAGTATAGAATTACTGATATAGAGGGTAACCCACGTTATAAAAATAACGGATCAACAATTAAAAAAGCTACAGAATTATTAACGCAAAAACAATTACGTGAAAAACATTTGAAAAAAATTAACGTACCTATTTTATCAATGTTACATCAACGTATTTTAAGCGGAGAATCTTTGGATGAAATTCGTTACAATATGAATTTATCATCTTCAACCTTTTCACGCTATAAAAAGGATTTAGAGATATTTGGATTATCTCGACAATCTCAAAAGGTTGATAAACCTATAAATCATTGCGACGATTTTACGTATTATTACGAATCACAAACATCATACTTATATAGAGAATCTTTTTTATCACATCAAAATTTATATAGAATTGGCTAAACTAAATATAATAGAAAAAAAAAGGGTGTTAATCCCTTTAACAGACCAACTAAATGAATTGGTAGATTTATACAATCAACCAAATTATGCAAAGTTATTATCTGAAATAATTGTAACACATCAAGAAATTCTTTTACATAATAAAAAACTAATTAAACGTAATAAAGCATTAGAAAACGCAAAAGATGTTTTAATATCTGAATTGCGAAATTAAATATAACGGACGAGTATAAGGTGAGAAGCCAACACCTGAACTTTGGCTATTAAAACAGAAACCTTGATGGGCTTTTCACTTTATACAGTGTTACCCATCTTTTAAAATTACGACAATGGAATACGAATTTTTAAATGAATTATTAGTACAAAGGCAAAAAATGTTAGATGCTGATATACTTGATGGACTTTTTGATAAACTAAAAGGTGAAGAAACCGAAGCAGGTAGCAGGTGTGAAATTATATGGAATGATTTGGGTTCAGATTATCCTGATATCGGATACTTATTTGACTTACCAATAGGTAATGCGAGCGATGAAGGGGATATATTTATACACATACCTAAACCCCAAAACCCTGATGGTATTGACACACCGCCTGCGGTATTTTTGCATTTGTATGACTTACTTACAAATGAACAAGTTAAAAGTGTAACTGTACTTAAGTAATTTTTATTGTGGGTAACACTTTATAACATACGTTTTTAATGTATGTTATACGCTGTTATATCAATAAATTTGGACCAATTTAACCGCTAAAAAACCAATTTAGCGGTTTTTTTGTTTTTCGTATTTATATTGTCATTCTATGTTGATAAACAAATCATTTTATGATGAGAAATAATAAAAAAATGAAAGGAATTTTAGCAATTGTTGCAATTTCTTTAGCTGCAATGGTTTTCAAAACGAAGATCATGGAAGTAATTAAAAAAATCCCTGTTATCGGCGAAAAGATAGAGGAATTTGATAAATCACAAAATAGTTAATTTATGCAAAAGGAATTTAGATTCGGTAAGCATACCACTATGACCGTTAAGGATGAGAAGTTAAGCGGTATTTTACTCGACGTCGACGCATTAAAGGTTGACGGCGAAACTATTGCCCCAATTAAAAACCTTAACGAAATTGGTATAGACATTTCTGTAAAAAGAAAAGGAGACGATAAGGAGTTCATTCATCAAGGTTATTTAGATGATCTTTTAATAGGATTATACGCACAAACACCAAGTTTACAAATCGCAAAAAAACCGTTGTTAAGTGGTTATAAAATGTTAATTGACTTTAGTGGTGTGTTAGAATTGAATGTTGGAGACGAATTCGAGGTTTCAATGAATCCATCAAAAGAAGCTTTTGACGGATTAAGTACTGTAAATTCTTCAATTACTGTTGAAACAATACCAACAACACAAGATGCTACTTTTGGTTTACCAAAAATCATTACTCAAAATGTTGGTGCTGGCAATAGTAACATTGATGAGCAGTTTGATGAAAATATGTTAAAGTTAGTTTTAGTAACTGACTATAAAAAACCATACGATCAGTCAACAAACTCAAAAATTGAAACTTTTAATTTAAGAGGTAATGTTTTTGACGAGCAAACGGATGAAGATATCCCTTTTGATAAAACCGTATCGCACAATGCGTTGATAGCTCAAAATATGAATATGTTAGATGTGAATCCTGAATCTGACGTGCAAAATCTAGTTCTTTACTTATCTGACAATCACTTAGATAAGGCGCATTTAAGAGCTAAACTCGATAAGCCCGCTAATGAAGATGCTAAATTAATATCTGTTCATTACGATTTAATATAAACATATAAACCTCTCTTAAAAAGAGGGGTTTACTTTAAAAATAACCAAATTTAATAGATATGAAACCTGTAGATGTTTTATTAAAAATAAACAAAGATTTCGGACTAATGGAGACCGTCGCATTAGACCAGTTACGAGTGGATGCAGAAGCTTGGCAAGACCGTTGTACTTCTAAATCTGAATCAAAATTTGAGCAATTATATGCCAAGTTTTTTAAAGAGAACGTATTTGTTCAGTTGCTTATGCCCCTTGTATATTTTTGGGGTGTGAAAGAAATTAAAAATTTAATGTCCTCACGTTCGGACGAAGATTTCGAGCTAGACGATTAAAAATATTGTTACCTTATGGGTTGGTTTAAAAGAAAATTTAGACGTTTAAGACGTTCAGTAAAAAAAACTGCGAAAAAATTTCGTAGAGGTGTTAAAAAGGCATCTAAGTTTGTAAGAAAAAACGCACGTAAAACTTTGCGTTTTGCATCTCCTGTTGTCGGTAGTTTTATTTTACCGGGTATTGGCACAAAACTAGGCGGTATAGCCGGTAAACTAATTTCTAAACGATCATCTAGGTTACCAAGATTTTTTAATAAAATTAAAAAAGTTTTTCCTAAAACCGACGTAAATAAACAAATTTCCAGCTTTATATCAAAAAGTCAAAGAAATAAGCGTTTAACAGGATATACTAGGGCGTCTACACCTAACAGAGGTACTAGAATGAGTATTTATCCTCCTAATAAAAAGCGTATTTATTCACGCACTAGAAAAGATGTTAAATATAACACAAAAAAAGCCCAAAATAACGCTTCTTTTGCCTCTAAACAACTTTTATCTTATCAGCGTTTTATAGCTTCTAAAAACGCCACTAAAAACAGTTTAAATTCTAGTTTTTCAAAAGTTAATTCTACTAGACGAAACACAACATTAGGAGCAGGGCAGGGTGTTTTAACAAATGAAGCTTATGCAGAAAAAAAGAATAATAAAAATACTACAATGATATTAGGCGGTTTAGCTCTTTTATTGTTTGGTAAAAAACTATTTAAATAATGTTAGATGCTATTATGACAGCTTTAGGAATGTCTAACGGACGTTCTAAAGCTAAAAGAAAATACAGATACAAATTAGTTTTAGGCAAAAGAATAGTGAGTAAACACTATACAAAAAAATCTGCCTTAAAAGCTAAAAAAAGAGGTTATAAACTAATGCCTATTAATAAGCCTATTGTAAGATATAAGCCTGTTAAAAAAGTTAGATTAAAACGTCGTAGACGTGTAAAAAAGAGTTTCCGAAGACGTTAAGTTTTTTTTGTTGCTAATATTTGGTTAACCCTCTCTATATGAGGGGGTTTTAAATTTTAAATTATGGATTTTAAAACATTCTTATTAATTATTTTATCTTTTTTCTTCTTGACTTTATTTAAGTCAAAAAAGGAATCTAAACCATTACAAAAACCAGTAATTAAAGATGTTGAAAATCCTTTAGATACTATAATTAATGACGTTGAAAACGGAATTGATGATTTGTTAAAACAAACAACAAACGAAGTAAAAAAAACAAAGGAACAGATTCAGCGTGAATTTGATAAAAATATAAAAGATGAATAAACTTTTTAAAATATTTAACAGTCCAGCTTTTCAAGTTGCTTTTGTTTTGATGATTTTGAGTTTTTTTATTAATAAATTAAAATCAAACACAAACACAAAGTCTGAAAATCCTAATACAAAGGTAGTTACTTCTCCCACTATTACCATTTCAGAAGCAAAAAGAAAAGCTTCTAGACTTGTTGGTTTTATGGGGGGTATTGGAACTGACGAACAATCAATAATAGATACTTTTAACGGTTTAAATAAATCTGATTTTAATTTAATTTATAATCAATTTGGTTTAGTTAAATATGAACCTTTTACAGGTACTGAAGGCGTTTATTTTGGTCAACCTAAGGATTTAGTTTTTTGGCTTTTTAACGAAATGTCAAAAACTGAATTAAAACCTTTAATCAAAAGATTTAATCTTTCGTTATGATTTACTGTTACTTAATAATTTTTCTTTTGTCAATTTTTCATCCCATTCAAATTCAAATTTTTTCAAATATGAAACAAACATTTTAGGGTATAACATATCCATATTTATTAAGGCTGTAAATTCATTATGAATGTCTATTAAATAAAAAACAGGTTCTTTTAATTTTTTATAACGGTTGTATTGCTTTACATTTTTTAAATCAATTCTATTTTTTTCGTCAATTGATGATCTGAATTTACATTCTACCCAAAAAACAAAGTCACAATCTTTTAGTCTTACTTTAAAGTCAGGATTTAGATTTGATTCAATAAAACCATTTTCTTTAAAAGAATGTGTTTTTTCAACAATTGAAATGTTTTTGTTTTCATTTAAATAAAATTCAAAATCATCTTCAAGACTTTGACCGTTTTTAATATTTCTGTTTTTAATAATTTCCTTTTTTACTGCTTTTATAGCGTTTTTAAATAAACTCATATTTTTTTTTACCCAAATATAACCAAATGACAGAACAAACACCCTACGAACCTTTAGAACCTAAAAAAAAGCCAAAATCAAAAACAACTTATCCTACTTGGATGGTTGTTTTAGCTGTTATAATTATAGTGTTATTGTTGCCATTTATATTGCTTTTTATAGTTGCCTTATTACCATTTGCAACTATATGTTTTGTTGCACATAGTATAACATCAATGGTACACGATAATAAAAAAAACAAGCTCACACAAGAGTTAAAACTTTATTCAAATTTAAACTACATCAAGTTTAAGTTAAAAATGGAGCAATTAAATACTAATTCAAAAATTGAATCAATATGAAAACATCACAAAAAGGAATAGAACTAATCAAACGTTTTGAGGGGTTAAGATTATTTTCATACCCTGACGCTGGAGCTTATGCCATTGGTTATGGTCATACAAAAGGAGTTAGACCAAACCAACAAATTACAAAAGAAGTTGCAGAACGTTATTTAAAAGAAGATTTACACGAGTTTGAAACATCAGTAAATAAATACGTTGTAAACAAAGGTATTCCCTTAACCCAAAATCAATTTGACGCATTAGTCTCTTTAGTGTATAATGTTGGTGCTGGATCAATTTTTACTAAAAACTACGGTAATTCTTTTGGTAAAGGCTCAACTTTATATAATCACTTAAAAAACCATCGTTTTAAAGAAGCTGCCGCACGTTTTACTGATTTTAAAAAGGCTAACGGTAAAGTAAATCAAGGCTTATTAAAAAGGCGAGAACAAGAGCGAGACTTGTTTTTAAGCAACTTAAATATCTCTGTTGATACATCAACGGAGCAAAAAAAAAATAGTATGTCCTTGCTGTGGCTCATCCTTGCAATTATCTCTATCAAATCAATCTCATAATTAATGAGTAGACAAACATTAATTAATGCAATTATTGGATTATTTGGATATATACAAGGGGTTGCCGAGTTCTTTGAGCCAATCATTTCGGCATCTGTCGGAATTGCAACCCTTGTATATATATTACTTAAAATTAAAAATTACAAAAATGAAAAATATATTAATCCCCATCCTTAAAGGTATAAAAGACGCTAGTGGTCTATCAAGCATAGCCAAAGCAATAAAAGATTTTAGAGATATAAAAAAACCATCAAATAATATTGTTTATTTAGGTACTTTTTTTTTGACATTATTACTATTGATATCTTTTTTAATGGGTAAAATTGACATTGATACATTTAAGACTATTTATAAAATTTTAACATAATGCAAGTATATCAAACAAGAGTAGGAGGAGGTAAGCAATTTACTGATTCCGAAGCTGTTAAAATAAGAGAGTTGATAAATAAACCACTTGTTCAAAATACTATTGAGCCTGTGGTTTTATCTGTTGATTCATTAATAGATACAAAAGTAAAAGTTTCTTTTACTGGCGGTACTGGTGGTATTGGTAATCATACATACTATTTTGAATACAAACTTTCAAGTTCTGCCAATAATTGGCAAACTATACCTAATTATTCTCCAATGATTAAAAGCGGAGAATTAACGGATAATGAAAGAATTTTTCAGTTTTTTGATCTAGCCGATGATAAAAATTATGACATTAGGCTAACTGTAACCGACTCCGAAGGATTCTCAAAAACTGACATTATAAATAACGTATCTACATTGCTTAGAATTCTAACAGGTACAGCAAATGCATCTACCACAAATGTACAAGTATCAGCGAGTAAACTAGATTCCCAGACAGAGGAAAAAACTCTTTATATATACAGAAATGGTGTTCTTATAAGCAGTGCAAAACTGACAACAACAGGAACTACTTTACAATTATATTCTGTAAATGTAGGCGATGAATTTTTATTACTAGCTAGTAATGGCTCAAAGATAAAAGCATTATCTTCTAACAGTTCTGTAATAGAGAATGATATAACTCGTTCTGTAGGACTTAATTTAATAAGCATGAATTTAGGTAGAGTAACAACTAACACTACTACAATAAGCGGTACTGTTGTTTCTAGGTTCAATGTATCTGATTACCCTATGTTAGAGACTATGCACCTATCTACAGGTAATGTTCTATTTACAGCTAATTCTGTGCATACTAATTTAACTAGTTTGACAGGAAGTAAAGCGGCTTGGTATTGCTTAGATTGGTCTATTATACCTAATATAGAAATTCTATATACATACCAAACTAGGCACAGTATTTATCAAGCATTAAGAGATGATGAAATAGGGGATGGGCAAACACACTACTTAGATTTATCTCCTCTTACTAGCTTAGTAGCTTATTCTATGTCAGGGTCGGGTTCTGATAGACCTAAAATATTTAAGTTTCCTAACTCTCCTTCTTTAGAATTGTTTGCTCCGTCTTTTATAGATGTTAGTGGTATACACAATAACACAATAGATTTTTCTAGCAGTACCAATCTTAGAATATTCTCTATGTACGTTATGAGCGGTATGAGCAGTATAACTACACCTATAGATTTTTCGGCTACTAAATTAAGAGAAATTAACTTTGGAGGTAATAGCAATTATTCCAATAGAATAGCAGGTAGCGCTTTGCCTAATACTTTGCATACCTACAAGTATGGAGATACGGCAGATGGTAGTACAGCAGGTACTACGCAACACAGACAAATATTTGCAGATATAGTAGCTAAAATGGCTTGGGGTACAGAAGATGCCGATTTAGACAATACACCACTAACTTACCTACTTAATACCAGTAAAACTTATAGCGCTTATAAAAAAGTTGTATCTAATGATGCTTATGTAGATTTATCTTTAAAAGATACGTTAGGGTATAACAAAACTACACAGGAAAGTATAAATCATTTAATAAATAACAGATCTTTTTCAGTTGATCTTATTCAAAATTAAAATCTAAATGAATAACAAAATATTCACATCAGTACCAGTAAATATTGGTTTACCATTAAATTTATTGTTAAATCTATATGATTTAGAAAGCAATAAATTAGATATAAATCCTTATAAATTACAAAACGTTCACAATGATATTTTGACTTTTTTACGTCGATATATGAATGGTAAAAAATTACCTAAGTATTACTTGCAATTAGAAAGTGTTGATATCAAAATAGGTCAATCTCAAAAAAACACAATGACAAACAAAGTTGTTGTAAGTGTTTTTCATAAAAAAAACATCGGTACAAAATCAAACCCTAATTATGATGTTGCCGTATCTCCAATATTTTCATATACCAACACTTTAAAAGAACCTTATATCTCTGCATATATGGGCATGACAGGTAACGAAATGTTACAAGCTACTGAAAAAGCAATGTTGTCAAGCGTTAGAGCTGTATTCTATGATTTAGAAAACAATCCAAATTTAAAATTATATGCACTTACAGATGATCAATGGATAACAACAGATCAGTTTGATAAAGAAATTTTTACAGAAGATTTTAAACAAAACATTTTAAACTCTTAAAAAATGATCAATTATTTTTTATCAGTAATAGCTTACATTTTAATGCCCATAATAGGAGTGTTTTTAAACGCTCCTGTATGGATATTTAAAAACATAAAAAAACAAGGTTTTAAAAAATCATTTAGCAATTATTTTATAGGTCAAGCATTAGAGGTTGACGTATTTGCAAATTATCATTTTAGAACTTTATGGAATACTATTTTAAAAGATAAAAATGGTTACAATTTCGGAGAAAAAAACGAAACTATCTCTAGTGCATTAGGCAAAAACCAAAGAGATAAAACACTTTCTTTTTTAGGTTGGTTTTTAAATTTTATTTTATGGATTTTAGATGTAAAATATTGGTTTAAAGGCGGTCATTCACTAAATAATATTGATAAATATAAAAACAATTATACAAATGGATTTTACACTAGATAGTAAAGAACTAACACTACAGTCTTTAGAAAAAAGGTTTAAAAAAGAATTTATTGCAACACCTATAATTTTATCAGATTTAAAAACAATACACACAATAACAGAAGATAAAAACACTTTCTATTTTGGTGTGTTAACCTATGGCGATAATGATACACCTTGTTCAATTTCTTTTTTGAATAAATCAATTATTAAAATAGAATCAAATTCACAAATTGTAGAAGTTTTTAATTCAATTGCAGCACATGCAAAGCTTCCGATTGATGATATAAAAGGTCATTTCAGAGGTTTTATAATTCAACCTAAATAACATAAAAAAGCAACTTAAATTAATAAGTTGCTTTTTTTTATTTTTCTATTATTATAAAACCATATTCATCTTCCCAATCATAAACTCCGTGTTGTCCATCACTTTCAATTTCTTCACCTTTTTTAAGTTGAACTAAAATATTACCATCAAAAGCACCTCTATATATACTTTTTCCTGCGTTAGATAAATCAACGTCAATTACCTTTTTAAATTTCTTTTCATCAGTTACCTTAATACTTAACATAATTTTTGCTTTTAGTTTATTCATTTTTCTTAAGCGTTCGAATCCCTTAAAAAAAAAAATATTTTTTTCCTTTTAATTGGAACACTTTTCCGAAACTTTGAAAGTATTTTCGAGACAAGGGTTCGATTTATAACTATTTATGTCTAAAAAGTCTTTATTTTGCCCTTTTGGGCGAAATATTTAGACTTTTAGACAATAAAGAGTTTATGCAATCGGTTCATTGTCGTAGTAAAATACTTTTAAAGTATTTTTGTCGTTCTCAAATAAAAAGAAAAATTAAACCGTCGAGCCCGCCTTTTTTTGGTGGGGGAGTAGGTTTAACACATTACTTACGTTTTCTTTGTTAAAATCTATTTGCGATGCTCCCCTAGTAACACGCATCGCTGTATCCCACATATGCAACACTTTAAACCTTTAACCTTTTGATATATAGTTTTTTATCTAAAAAAAGCCAAAAACCTAAATTTTTGGCTTTTTTTATTTATCAAAAAACATTAAATATCTATATATCAATGTTTTATTTTTTTGTTATTTTTTTTTGTTTTATATACACAATTATACTAATTTTAACAAACCAAATATTAGATGATCTTTGAAATTATAAAAGCGGATATAATTAAGGCTAAAAACCAAATATTATGTCAAGAAACAAAACCGAATTAATAGGTAATATCGGTACTATTTCAGAAATGAAATTTATTAATTCCGATAAACAAATATCGATATCAGTATGTACAACTGAAACATACAAAAAAAAAGATAGTGAAGATTGGGTAAATATTCCCACATGGCACTATATAACTTTTTGGAATAAACAAGCTGAATACATTCAAAGAAATGCAAAAATAGGTAGATTAATATTTTTAACTCTACAATTATCTTATTTCCAAAAATCTATAAATGAAAAAAATTATACTTTTCATAATTTTAAAGTGAAAAACATAGATTTTTTAACAGCTCAAAAAAATAATACTAATGTCTAAAAAAGTAAAAGTATCTGAAAATTCAGTTTTTTTAATGAATAAAGTTTTAACAGAAAATTTTATTAACCAATCAAGAAACAATTTTTATTGTATTAATTCATTAGCTAAAAATCTTTCACATTTAAAACAAAATTTAAAACCTTTAGAGGTTAATTTTTCAGAAATAGAAAATAATGATTTTATTTTATTAAATAATAATCTTATTGATAGGTTAGAACAAATTTTGTTTTCTTTTGAGACTATCAAAAATCAATTTTTTCATCACAATGAATTTGATTTAAACGATGAATTACCGTATTAAAAAACACAAACAAAAAGGATCATTTATCCTTTTTTTAAAAACACTATTTGTATTATAATTTATATTATGTTAAATATAATATTATAAAGAAAAGAGGATCATTGAAAATCCTCTCTTTTTACTATTCCTCCTTAAACTTCATGTTTATGGTTGTATTTAATTTTCTTTTATAATCTTCTTCTAACCACATAATGTAATTCTTAGTACTTTTAATCATGTAATGAGAATATTTCTTTATTCTATCCTTAATATCATCATCTAACAAAATAGCCAAATCTCTAGCATCAAAAACATCTTCGGCATTTTCGTAACACATTTGTGCGTGTTGCTCTACAGATTTATCTAATACAATTTTAGATTTGATTCCTTTTTTAATTGCCATTTCATACTCTTTTTTTACTTTAAAAGTAATATGCTCTGAGTTTTTAAATTTCGCACGAACTTCTTTAGGCATATCGTACACAAACTGACGCTCAATATCTTCGTCATTAATTAAATTGTCTAAATAATAATCTGGCGATTTAAAAATACGTTTCCAATTAATAGGCTCACTCCACAAACCAAATCTTGCTGAATTGTTACCTAAGTCAATTACATTAAAATCTTTTTTACCTTCAAACACACGTGAACCACGTCCAATCATCTGATAATATAAAGTTATCGATTTTGTAGCTCTGTTTAAGATAATTGTTTCTACACTAGGCTCATCAAAACCTGTTGTTAAAATACTTACAGAAGTTAATATAGCATCTGGCGTATGCTTAAACCAATGTAGTATTTCGCTACGTTCTTGTTTTGAAAAGGTATTATCTAAATGACGAATATTTTCATAACCTGCAGCTTTAAAAGTATCATATACATGCCACGATGTGCTAATACCATTATTAAAAATCAATGTTTTCTTACCTAAAGACTTTTCTACATACGCATGCAAAAGCTTGTCTTGCATTAAATTACTGGTATACAAATCATCCGATGATTTTACCGTATAATCTCCATTAATACCAACTTTTAAGCCACCTAAAGCCACATCAAATGTATATGTTGTTGCTTTTGCCAAAAAACCTCTTTCTATTAAGGTCGAAATAGGCTCCCCAACAAGTAACTCATCGTAAATTTCGTTCATCGGTAGCTTTATATTAGAACTCAAAGGTGTTGCAGTTACCCCTAATATAAAACAGTTTTGAAAGTACTTAAATAGTTTACGGAAAGAATTGTAGTGCGCTTCATCAATAATAACCATGCTAACATCTTTCATGTCTAGCAACTCATCATTTAATCTGTTTTTTAGCGTTTCTACCATGGCCACAAAACACATGTAGTCATCTTGATCATCTAATGACTTGACATCACTTGTAATCACTTTATTTGCAACTCCAAATTCTTCTAACATTCTAGAAGTTTGGCTACTCAATTCAATTCTATGGGTTAGTATTAAAACTTTTTTTTGTTTTTCAGCAATAAATCTTCTTGCTATCTCAGAAAAAATAACCGTCTTTCCTCCTCCTGTTGGTAATTGGAAGGCTAAATTATAGTTGTGTGCTTTTTTTTCTATCTTATCAAAAACCTTGTCAATGTTATCTTTTTGATAGTCATATAATTCTTTTCCTTTCTTAAGCTCTTTCCCTTCTGTAACTTCCATTTGATCTTTTTGAGTTTTGCAAAACTACGCAGTTTTTAAAGTTTTATGAAATAATTTCGTTCTTTTTAATGTTAAAAAAACGTTTGATCGTTTTATTCAACCTTTTTGAAGGGTTTTCTCATTTCATAACTACTCGGCTTTACATATTTTAACAAAGGCTTTAAAACTGTATGGGTTATTTTTCGTGTATGCTTTACATATAAATTCATAGACGCAGGCACCGCTCCTACACTACTTTTAATAGTTTCTGCTGTTCTTCCTAAACGCAATTCATTTACATTATTTTCTATAGCTAAAGCAACATAGTCGTACAGTATTTTTTGATAGAGTGGCAAGGTTGTATTTAACTCGTAATCCATACCTACATAAACTGCATCCATAACTGTATTATTAATACACGAGGTACTAAAAGCAATTAACTTTTGATCTAAAAAATAACCTTGAAACAAAAATGATGCTTTTAACTGCTTTTTAAATTCGTAAAAACTTTTACTTGGCAAAACCATCATATTAAAATCGGCCTCATTTAAAACTGAATTGTACAAAACTTCAATTTCTTTTTCATAAAACTCAATGTCGTTTAAATTAAATAAACGACTTGTAAGTGCTTGTGTTTTTTTAGCTACACTCTTAGCTCTTGTTCTATATTTTGTATTCATAGCTAATAAATAATCATTAAAATCGTGAAACTGCTTCACGTTTAACAACATATTATCATCTATTTGAAAAGGGACAAACTCTTGTTTTAAACTTTCTTGAATTTCAAAAAAATCTTTTTCAAAAAAATCTTTAAACAACACAAATTTTATTTCAGGAAAATCTTCTTCTTTTTTGAGTTGTTTTTGTAATGTGTTTTGCAACACAATAATTATGTTATTGGGTATAACTTCTTTAAAATAAAAACCATTGGTATGTGTGGTAAAAAAATTACCACACAAAAGCAAGCTACCATTTAGCTTTTTTAAAATTTGTGCAGTTATTTTGGAATGAATTTCTTTAGGAAACTTTTTTTGTTTAAAAAACTCATCTCCTACTTGCAGCCATTGAAAATAACTAACCCCTACAGGGCTATTATCTTTATAAATAACTACATATACAAATCGTAATAGTTCTAAAACACTTTTTTCTACAGCCTGTAAATACGCACTTGAAAAATATATATTTTCAGAATTCGTAACTACTTGTTCCCAATCCGTTTTGATCGTATGCATATCAAACGAATAGGAAAAAGAATACGCACCCGTAAGTTTTATAAGACTTGTTTTTAGCATTTAAAAAGTAAAGCTTAAAAATACAAAAGCACCTTGATAAACAATGTATCAAGGTGCTTTTTATGCATTGAAATTCTATTTAATAATCTTTAAATATAGCGTGCATCATTCTTTTCTTATCATTGATGCTTTCTTCCATAGAAATCATGGTTTCGGTTCTACGAACTCCATCAATATCGTCTATCGAAAATATAATATCTTTAGCCTGATTGGTGTCTTTTGCTCTAATTTTACAGAAAATATTGTATTTACCAGCGGTTATATAGGCAACGGTAACGTTTGGGATATTTTCTAAAGCAGCTAAAACATCTCTAATTTTAGAACTACTTTCTAAAAACAAACCAACATGAGCAATAAAATTATATTGCATTTTTTCGTAGTCTAAGGTCAACGTAGATCCTTTAATAATCCCTTCGTCTTCCATTTTTTTAACACGAACATGAATTGTTCCAGCAGACACTAATAACTTTTTGGCAATATCCGTAAATGGCGTTCTGGCATTGTCAATCAACATATCTAATATTTGATGATCGATTTCGTCTAAATGATGTTTTTTCATGCTATTCTTAAAAGGCTTATAAATCTTAGTTTTCTACAATTGCAAAAATACATTTTTGAGGTGCTATTTTTAGCAAATATTTATAAATATAGTAATTCTTAACATTAATTTAAACTAAAACTCCTGATATCCATAAAAATCTTTCAAATCACCTCTTTGATACTCAACTAACTTACTCACTAACTTATTGTCAACAACCTGATATTCATACTGAAAAGCAATATCTACCTGCTCATTTGTATCTGTTTTAAAATTCTTAACAATTACATCATAGTTCTGTTTGCCATTATTCGGAATTTCAAAATAGGGTTCATAATCTTCATATGTATCGTTGGTTGTTAAATACAACAAACCGCTTACTAATGCATAAAAATTATATTTACGTACAATATCTCTATCATAATCATCAGTATAATGCCCCGCCTCTATCAAAATAGTATTGTGTCCTAATTTCTGAAAGTTATCTCCAGTAGCTGTTGGGTAAAACTCATCTGTATAACGCCCAACATGATTTGGTATCAATTGTTGCAAATCATTATTCATAGCCACAATAGCCGCCATTGTTTGCTTTCTCCCATCATTTAACGTTCTTTCTACATCTACCGAAGGTGCTAAAAACGATATTGTTGCAGGGTTTTTAAATCCCTCTACATTGAATATTGTACGTTGATCGTGCAGATTGAAACAAAAATGAGGTTTAAAATCATCTAAAACCCTACGTAGTATATGACTTTCTTTTGCTTCTAAAGCAACAGCATCTCTATTTAAATCTACTTGATTGGCATTGACTCTTGTAAAATTATACGATCCATCAGGATTTAGCATAGGTATAAATACCAACGTACATTTTTTTAATAGGTCTTTTACAAACTCAGCATTCACTTCATCGGCAAGATATTTAAACAAATCAAAAACAGCTTTCGTACCCGTACTTTCGTTTCCATGCATTTGAGACCATACCAAAATTTTCTTTGGTCCTGTTCCTAATTTTATACGATAAATACTTTTTCCTTCTTCTGACGAACCTATTTTAAGTTTTTCAAATGGCTCTTTCAACCCCTGTATAATAGGTTCTATATCTTCTAAAACAATTCTTCTTCCCGCTAACTTATTTTCAAAATTCTGAGCGTACCAGTTTTCTAGGTTTTCTAGTTCTAATCTATTCATGTTACAAAAGTAAACAACCTTTTGTTTACAATTGTAATTTACAAAAGTAAACATTTTAAATCTATTTATTTACCTCTAACCAGCTCTTGAGACCCTAGTAAACACAGCATTGATTACAAAAAACAGAACATCTAAAAAAAGTTAATTAAACAAATAGACAAAACTGATTATCAGATATTTAAAGACATATAATTAAACAATTATAGATCAAGTGGATTATTAATATTTACACTATCTTTTGATAGATTCACAATATTAATTACATTTGTAACTAATTCTTATAGTAGCTAAAAATTACAATGTTAAACCAAGAGAAATTCATTACAAGACTCCATAAAATATTCGATCACTACGGATTAACTGCTGCTACATTTGCAGATGCAATCAACGTACAACGATCGAGTATCTCTCACCTACTCTCTGGTAGAAATAAACCTAGCTTAGAATTTGTGCTTAAAATAGAAAGTAATTATCCTGAAGTTTCTTTAGAATGGCTACTTCATGGAAAAGGAAGTTTTCCGAAAGAAACAATACGTGAAAACAAAGAATTGAATTTATTTCAAAACACTGCTAAAGAACCAAAAACTACAAATACACAAAACACAGTAGCACAAAAAAAAACAACCCCATCTGCAATAGATAAGATTGTTATTTTTTATACCGATGGAACTTTTAAAGACTATTCCGAAGCTTAAAAGTTTATTCGTCCACAGCCAGCTTAGCAATTCCCTGCTCTAAAATATTTAAAATTTTATCTTTGTTTTGATTTTGAGCATCTATTTGTGCCGACATTACTTTCCTCAAATCTCGTATCGCTACATAGTTAAAGTTATATGCCTTGTAACGCAAACCTTTTTTCACAAAATCATCTACCATTAGCTGTATTGCTTCTATATTATTTGTTTTCGCAACCCAATCAAAAGCCTCTTCAAAATCTTTTCTTAACTTTTCTTTACTTGTAAAATACAAACCTGAACACAAGTACTTTGCCACATAAGCAACGTGTTTTTCTTTTTTATCTTCTAAATAAATTTTTAATAACGGAACATGTATTACATCTTTAATTTCAACAGACAAACCCTCTGCATAGCTTTCCGCTGCTTTTTTATCTACATAATACATAGACAACAAACTATTTCCTTTTACTTTAGGAGATATGTTTGTTAAGCCTTTTTTATATATCGGTACATAAGCTTCGTTTACCAACTTCCCTAAAGTTGCAATAGCAGCACCCGCTACATTAGGATTTTCATTTTTAGCTAACACCTCTATTCTTTCTATTGTTTTCTTTTTCGAAAACTTACCTCCTAAGTTTATATTATCTAAAGCATAGGCCTGCACAACATCATAGGTATCATTCATTGCTGATTCAAAAACCTTAAAAACCTCTTTATCTTCTTGCTTATTTTTTAACAACTCTAAAGCCTCTATTCTATCTACAAAATGAGTTACATTTTTATACTGATATATCAACTGCTCCGTTGTTAATGTATCCTTCTCTATCTCCGACAACAATACATGGTTTGCATTAACCTTTACCAAAGCAGGTGTTTTTTTTGCAGGAAATTTAAACACCTTTTCACTTGTATCCATAAACACATCGTACGTTTGCTTTCCTTTTTTATCATACACATCTATTTGTAGCGGAAAATCGAATTCTTTTTCTAGTTGTGTTACTTTTACAGCCACTTGCTCATTAATAACATCTTGCTCCATAGTTACTTTTAACCTTGGATGCCCATTATTGTAATACCATTGACTAAAAAACCAATTTAAATCTTCACCAGAAACTTCTTCGAAAGCCAATCTTAATTGCTGAGCCTCGGCAGCTTTAAATCTATAAACTGTTAAGTAATTTTTAAAACCTGCAAAAAACTTAGCATCCCCTAAATAATTACGCAACATATGCAAAATAAGCCCTCCTTTATTATAACTCACCGCATCAAACAAATCATCTGTTTGGTTATAATTGTATCTCACTAAGTGTTTTTCGTAATTTTCTTGAAGTTTATTTTTACTTAAATACCCCCCTCTGGTTTGTTTCAAATGCTCTTCGGCTCTATCTTTTCCGTATTTATACTCTAACCATAAATATTCAGAATAATTTGCAAAAGACTCATTAACAGTAATATTTGCCCAACTCTCTGTCGTAACCAAATCCCCAAACCAATGATGAAACATTTCATGCGCTATGGTAGTTTCCCAAACATTACGTTCTTTTAGCTCTCCCAAAGACAACATTGCACTTTCATCATGCACCACAGCTCCAGTATTTTCCATAGCACCACTTACATAATCACGCACAATAATCTGACTGTATTTATCCCAAGGATAGACAACTCCTGTTAAATCAGAAAAGAATGTTAACATTTCTTTTGTGTGTTTAAACAATTCCGAAGCCGTGTCTTTATAACTTGACTCTACAAAGTAACTCACTTCTTTACCGTTCCAATTATCTTTTATCACTTCAAAATCACCTACAGCCACAAAAAATAAATAAGGCGCATGGGGCAATGTTTGTTTCCATACATCTGTGCGCGTTCCATTGTTATTTTCTGTTTGCGATAACAACAAACCATTTGACAAAGTTTTGTATTTGTTAGCTACCGTTAATTTTATTTCTTGGGTAGATTTTTGATTCGGTTTGTCTATAGTAGGAAACCAAACACTATTTTGCTCCGGCTCTCCTTGTGTCCATAATTGTGTAGGTTTATTTTTATCCAATCCTAAAGGATTTATAAAATACAAACCTTTATTACCGGTTATAGCAACCCCCGTACTTTTTTTTACTTTCTGAGGATTCCCTCTATATTTTACATAAACAGCAATGGTATCGTTTTGTGTATACAATTTTGGTAAATCTATATTTAGTTTTTCGCCCGTATTGTAATACTTTAACGGCACACCATTTTGAGACACCTCAAAAACATCCATTTCTTTAGCATCTAATTGTAAATTCTGTTTACTATCAAAATGAGGTTTTAATTTTAACCAAGCTTCACCATTTACTGTTTGCTCTTTAAAATTAAAATTCAAATCTAATTTTGTATCAATTAAATCAAACTCTTTAGCTGCTGTTTTACCATTATCATTGTATCTAAATAACTTTTGAGCATTTGCTTGCACAACAAAAATAGACGCAATAACAATACCTATGCGTACTTTACTTTTAACCATACTTAATACGTTATTAATGATTGTATATTTTTTTGAATTTTTTCTAATTTTTTAGCGCCTTGTAAAAAAGCCAGATCGATGATAAAACTAAATCCGACAACATTCGCTTTTTGCTGTATCAAATTAGCTGCAGCAACTGCAGTCCCTCCAGTAGCTAATAAATCATCATGAATTAACACATTACTATCTTTAGGCAAAGCATCTTCGTGCATCTCAATTGTTGCTGTACCATATTCTAACGTATAAGATTCTTTAATTGTTTTTGCTGGTAATTTTCCTTCTTTGCGAATCATTACAAAAGGTACTTTTAATGCCTGAGCTATCAACAAACCAAACAAATACCCTCTAGATTCTATTCCAGCAACAGCATCAATTTTTGTGTTTTTAAATTGGGCTACAATGGCATGTACCATTTCTTTCATTAAAAAAGGGTCTAGTAAAACTGGTGTTATATCTTTAAATAAAATTCCTGGTTTTGGAAAATCAGGCACATCCCTTATTACTAATTTTATTTTATCTTCTAATACCATTTTCTATATTTTTTCTCTGTACTTTTTTGTTATTTCAAATACATGTGTTAATATTTTAATATCCTGTTCCGAAATTTCTTCTCCGGATAATTGCATCATTTTTTTAGCCGTTCTTAATGCTTTTTTTAAATTGTATACATCTTGTACCTTATTTCCAGACCAACTAAACGAAGGCACAAATTTTTCTGGTGTATTTGCTCCAAACACATTGACACTAACACCAACAACCGTGCCTGTATTAAACATTGTATTGATACTTGTTTTACTATGATCGGCCATCATCAACCCACAAAACACTTGTTCCGTTTTTTCATACTCCTCCTGTTCATAATTCCACAACCTAACCGAACTGTACGTGTTTTTTAAATTCGACACATTGGTGTCTGCTCCAAAATTACACCATTCTCCAACCACAGAATTCCCTAAATACCCTTCATGTCCTTTGTTTGAATTTCCAAAAACAACACTATTTTTAACTTCTCCTCCAATTTTACAATTTGGACCAATGGTTGTAGCTCCATAAATTTTGGCGCCCATTTTTAACACAGCCCCTTCTCCTAAAGAAAAAGGACCTCTTATTAGGGCACCATCTAAAACAACTGCGTTTTTAGCAATATAAATGGGTCCATCACTCGCATTTAGTACACAACTATTCAGTACAACTCCAGGCTCTATAAAAATTTGTTCTTTGTTAACTGCATAAACATGACTCGGTATCGGTTCTGAAATTTCGTCTTGCGTAAGTAATTTGTAATCTTGGTTTATTGCATAAGCGTTCAACAAAAACAAATCCCACTTATGATAGATTTTTTTTACATTTTCTACCTCTATAGCTTCATATAAGTCAAAATCTATTTCTTCTTGATCTTGTTCACTATAAAACGCAAGTACTTCTCCTTCACAAAAAACAGCTTGGTTTTTCTTTAATCCTTTTACAGCCGTAAAAAATGCTTCGTTAGGAAGATAGCTCGCATCAATAAAAATATTTTGCTCAAATTCTAACATCGGATATTTTTCTTCTAAATATTCTTCTGTTAAAGTAGTGGTTGTCAATCTTAAAAAACGCTCCCATTTTTCTCTAATGGTTAAGATTCCAACCCTTATATCTGCAACAGGTCTTGTAAAAGTAAACGGAAATAGTGCCTCACGAACTGCACCATCGAAAAGAATATAATTCATTGTAATTTTACTGTAAAATTTAAATTAAAACCGACGGTAAAAGATATAAAAAAACCACCTAAATACTAGGTGGTTGATTTATTATATATTTCAGCTTAATTATCTTGAATAATTAGGCGCTTCTTTTGTAATTGTCACATCGTGCGGATGGCTTTCTGCAATTCCTGAAGCTGTAATTCTTACGAATTCTGCAGATTTTTGATCTTCTATTGTAGCAGCACCACAATATCCCATACCCGCTCTCAGACCACCAATAAACTGATGCATTGTTTCATACAACTCTCCTTTATAAGGCACTCTACCTTCAATACCCTCGGGCACTAATTTTTTACTATTATCTTCATCACCTTGGAAATATCTATCTTTCGAACCTTTTTTCATAGCTTCTACAGACCCCATACCTCTGTATGATTTGAATCTTCTTCCGTTGAACAAAATCACCTCTCCTGGTGCTTCTTTCGTACCGGCTAATAAAGAACCTAACATCACAGAATCTGCTCCGGCTGCAATTGCCTTAGGTATATCTCCAGTATAACGTACACCTCCATCTGCAATTACAGGAACCCCTGTACCTTGTAACGCTTCTGATACTTGCATTACAGCAGACAACTGTGGATACCCTACACCTGCAACTACACGTGTCGTACAAATAGAACCTGGTCCAATACCTACTTTTACACCGTCTGCTCCAGCAGCTACCAAATCTAAAGCAGCTTTAGCCGTTACAATATTACCTGCCACTACATCTAAATTTGGAAAAGCAGCTTTTACTTCTTTTAATTTATTTAAAATATTAATAGAATGTCCGTGTGCAGAATCTAAAACTACAGCATCAACACCTTCTTCAACCAAAGCTTTTACTCTATCTAAACAATCATCGGTAACACCTATGGCAGCAGCCACACGTAATCTACCATACTCATCTTTGTTAGCCTCCGGATTTTCGCGTACTTTAACAATATCTCTAAAAGTGATCAATCCAACTAATTTGTTTGCGTCATCAACAATTGGTAATTTCTCTACTTTGTTGTCTTGTAAAATAACCTCTGCTTCTTTTAATGAAGTTCCAGAAGAAACAGTAACCAAATCTTTAGAAGTCATTACTTCTGAAATGATTCTATTTCTATTTTTTTCAAAACGCAAATCTCTATTCGTTACAATCCCTTTTAAAACTCCTTCTGTATCAACTACAGGAATCCCCCCTATTTTATGCTCTCTCATCAATAAGTTTGCATCATATACAGTTTGATCTGCAGTAATGGTAACAGGCTCTAAAATCATACCTGCTTCAGAACGCTTTACTTTTTTAACTTGCTTCGCTTGTTCTTCAATAGACATATTTTTATGAATCACACCAATACCTCCTTCTCTAGCAATCGCAATTGCCATTCTTCCTTCTGTTACTGTATCCATAGCAGCAGAAATTATTGGGGTGTTTAACGGAATATTTCTTGTAAATTTTGACTTAATCGAAACTGTATTAGGTAATACTTCAGAATAAGCTGGAACTAATAATACGTCATCGTATGTTAATCCTTCAGAAATAACTTTTGTTGTAGACATTTGCAATTTATGATTTAATTGCATGCAAATATACAACATTTATACCTTGTTATGTTTAATTTATAAAAAATATTTACCCCAAGTGTTTCCTTGCTTTTCTGCGTGATTTTTCGTAAATTATTTAGACTAATCATTAAACTCTTTGCCTTATGAAAAATATAATTATACCCGTAGATTTTTCTGTTTATTCTGAGTTTGCCCTTAAAACAGCTGCAAAACTAGCTTTAAAGTATAAAGCCTCGTTAATTTTAATACACATGCTTGAAATGCCAACAGGATATGCTACACAAAACACTGCCAATAATCAGGCCATCGTGTTTATGTTAAAATTAGCAGAAAAAAAGATGCATGATTTTTTAAATAAAAAATACCTAAACAATATTGACATCAAAGTTTTAGTAAAACATTACACGCTGTTTCCAGATATAGGAACTATTGCTAAAGAATACGACTCTTCTTTAATCGTAATGGGTTCTCATGGAGAAAATCACAACAATGGCCCGTTTTTAGGTTCTAATACCGAGAAAGTAATTCGAAACTCAAAAACACCTGTATTGGTTGTAAAAGATGAAATACCAAATATTGATTTTGAAAAAGCAATTTACGTTAGTAATTTTAAACTCGATACAGTGGATGCATATCGAAGAGCTCAAAAATTCTTTAGCGAAATTAACATACGACCTAAATTATTATTCATCAATACGCCTGATAGCGGATTTGTATCTACAGCTGAAATGGACAATCGTTTCAAAGATTTCTTATTACGCGCGGATGGTCATTTAAACAACTTAGATTGTTTTGAAAATTACGATGATTACAATGTTTTGAATGGTGTAAAGTACTATGCTAAAAAACATAAATGTAATTTGATAAGTATTGCCACTCATGGTAAGTCTACAATTTCTAAATTTTTCAATCAAAGTGTTTCACTCAATTTGGCAGAAAAATCGCAGCGCCCTGTAATTACATTTTTAATTTAAAAAAAGAAGACTTTCGTTTAACGAAAGTCTTCTTTTTATTTACAATCACAACCGGAACCGCAACTGTTTTTAGTATTCTTTTTTAAAAATTTAGCATATAATATATATATGGCTACAGCTATAATACCTATTGTTAGAATATTCTGAATCATCATACTTTATTTTAATAGTTGATATGCCACAAGCGCTGTGATGTATGCCAAACCAGACATAACGAAGGTTTGAACAATAGGCCATTTCCAACCATTGGTTTCTCTTTTTACAATAGCTATTGTACTCATACATTGCATTGCAAAAGCATAAAAAAGTAAAATAGAAATCCCCGTAGCAAAGGAATAAACTGGTTTTTTAGAGTCTTGAAAAACCTCGTTTCTCATTCGTTCTTTTATTGTCGATTCTTCTTCACTCCCAACACTATAAATGGTCGCCAAAGTACCTACAAATACTTCTCTAGCTGCAAAAGAGGTAATTACAGCAACTCCTATCTTCCAATCGTAACCCAGAGGTTTTATAACAGGTTCTATAAACTTACCCATAATTCCTATATACGAATGCTCTAATTTGTACGATGCAATTTCACTTTGTATAATTTCATCACTTTGATTTTGAAACTGTTCTTTCACAACAGTTTCTGCATTTTGTAAGTCATTTCCTGGCCCATAAGACGCTAGTACCCATAACAACACAGAAACTGCTAATATAATTTTACCAGCTTCTAAAACAAAAGCTTTTGTTTTTTCTAACACATTGTAAGCCACATTTTTTAACATTGGCAGCCTATAATCAGGCATTTCTACTACAAAATAAGATTTTGATACTATTTTTAAATACTTATCTAAAATAGCTGCCGCTACAATTGCCGTTACAAATCCTAACAAGTACAAGCCCATTAACAACAAACCTTGTACATTAAAACTCAAAAAAGTTGCCTCAGATGGTATTATCAGAGCAATAATAATGGCATACACTGGCAATCTTGCCGAACACGTAGTAAAAGGAGTTACTAATATTGTGATCAGTCGTTCTTTCCAATTTTCTATATTACGGGCCGCCATAATTGCAGGTATAGCACATGCTGTACCAGATATTAAAGGCACAATACTCTTACCACTCAATCCAAACTTTCGCATAATTCTATCCATTAGAAACACAACGCGACTCATGTAACCACTTTCTTCTAAAACAGAGGTAAATAAAAATAAAAATGCTATTTGTGGTATAAAAATAACAACTCCCCCAATACCAGGAATAATTCCTTCTGCTAACAAATCTGTAAAAATTCCCGCTGGTAAAAAGGCTCTGGCTTTTTCAGACAACAAAGCAAAAGTACTATCTATAAAATCCATTGGAATGGCAGACCATGAGAACAAGGCTTGAAAAACAACAAATAGAATTACAAAAAATACTAAATACCCATATACTTTATGAATAAGTATTCTGTCTAAAAGTGTTCGTATATCTTTCGCGTTTTGAGGATCTTTAGTATACGTACTCTCTAATACCAATTTTAAAAACTGATAACGTCTCACAGTTTCTAAATGATGTTTCTTCTTTTCATCTTTTGTTAATTTCGATAAAACGGTTTCTTCATCTTTAAAACACGGTTGTATACTTAAAGAACCATAAGAAGCTATTAGCTTTTTTAAATGTGAAATTCCTTTATTTTGCTTCGAACTCACCAAAGCAATTTTTGTTTCTAACAAAGCCTCCATTTTCGGAATATCAATATCAATTCCTTTTATAGCCATTTGATCTACCATATTAATTGCCAATATGGTCGGAATTCCTAAATCTTTAATTTGTGTATAAATAAAAAGATTCCTCTTTAAGTTTTCAATATCCGCAACCACAACAACAACATCAGGATAATACTTATTCGTTTTATCTGATAACACTTTCACCGCAACATCTTCATCTAAAGAAGATGCATTTAAGCTGTATGTACCCGGTAAATCAATAATTTTAGCAGAGGTTTCATCATTAATTTTAGTATACCCTATCTTTTTATCTACAGTAATCCCTGGATAATTCCCTACTTTTTGATTTAATCCAGTAATTCTATTAAATAAAGAAGTCTTACCTGTATTAGGATTTCCAATTAAAGCTACTTTAATATCGCTCATAATTTTTCTACTAAAATTTTCGAAGCTACTTCTAATCGAATTGCTAAGTAAGTACCACTAATATTTAAATATAAAGGATCTTGCATAGGAGCTCTCTGTAATACCTCTACGTAGTTTCCTTCAATACAGCCCATTTCCATCAACTTTAAAGGAACATCTGTTTCATTAAAGCTTTTTATGATAGCCCTATCTCCTCTTTGTAAATCTGCAACTGTCGTAGTCGATATCATATTTTTTTGATGTTGGTACAAAGTTTCACCTCTTTGGCAAACATTCTGTTTCAAATATGCAGAATGCTCATTTTTAAACTTGCGCAAATATATAAACTATTTAGATTTATTTAAAATAATACACACCCTATTTTAACCAGAGAGAATTATTTTATCGAAAGGTTTTATTGCAACAAAAAATAGTTTTAAGGTTAAACATATGTTCTAAATAAAAACACAATAACATATGTTGTTTTATTAAAAACACATTTAAAATAAAAATAGTTTAGCTTTTATTATTTTATATATTTATGGCCTGAATGCATAAAATTTTAAGATGAAACAAACAAAAAAACGCTACGGAATACTTTCTATGGTATTTATTACAGTGGTGATTAACTATTTAGATAGAAGTAATATTTCTGTAGCAGCCTTTGCTCTTAGTGAAGAGTTAGAATTGAGTTCAGTTCAAATGGGGTATGTTTTTTCTGCCTTTGCGTGGACTTATGCAATATTGCAAATTCCTGGTGGAATTATGGCTGACAAAATTAAAACACGTTTTTTATACCCAATAATTATGGGATTCTGGTCTATTGCTACTCTTTTTCAAGGGATGATTAGCTCTTTTGCTGCATTGATAGGACTAAGAGCTAGTATTGGTGTTTTTGAAGCTCCATCTTACCCTATCAACAATTTAGTTGTTTCAAAATGGTTTCCAGAAAACGAACGTGCGTCTGCTATTGCCATTTACACATCAGGTCAATTTTTAGGTTTAGCTTTTTTAACTCCTGTATTAACCGCTATTCAAGCACATATGGGATGGAGAGGTTTGTTCATCATATCGGGTATTATAGGAATTGTTTGGGCATTGATTTGGTATATATTTTATAGAGATCCTAAGAATCATAAAGGAGTAAATGCTGCAGAATTACAGCATATTAAAGATGGTGGTGGTTTGGTAGAAACCCCTGGAAAAGCAAAAGTAGAAACCGAAAAATTTAATCTATCTGACTTAAAGGAAGTATTTAGTTACAGAAAATTATGGGGTATTTATATTGGTCAGTTTTGTTTAGGTGCCACTGCTATTTTCTTTTTAACTTGGTTTCCTACCTATTTAGTAAAATATAGAGGATTAGATTTCTTACAGTCTGGTTTCTTAGCTTCTATTCCGTTTCTAGCGGCATTTGCAGGTATTTTACTTTCGGGTTTTACATCTGACTTATTAGTAAAAAAAGGATATTCTAACGAAATTGCACGTAAAGGGCCTATTATTATTGGTATGTTAATGTCAACTTGTATTATTGGGGCAAACTACACAGACGATACTTTTTGGATTATTACCTTTTTAGCCATTGCTTTTTTCGGAAATGGATTGGCAAGTATTGCATGGGTATTTGTATCCTTATTAGCTCCAAAAAAACTGATTGGATTGACTGGAGGAAGTATGAATTTTATTGGAGGATTAGCTGGAGTTGTTGTACCAATTGCCATTGGATATTTAGCAGATGAAAAAGACTTTAAACCTGCTTTATTTTTTATTGGAGGAATCGCTCTTTTAGGATTCTTTTCTTACACATTTCTTATTGGAAAAGTAGAACGAATTGTTCCAAAATCTTAATTTTATCAACATGAAAATAACAGATATTAAAACATACCCTATTAATGTGGGGTCTGGAAGTCAATTGGTCATAAAAATAGAAACCGACAGCGAAATTTTTGGTTGGGGTGCTTCTGGTATTACTGGTAGAGAATTGGCTGTAGTTGGAGCTGTAGAACATTATAAAACTTTACTTGTAGGTAAAGATGCACGGCAAATTGGAGCCATTTGGCAAGAATTGTATAGAGGTCAATATTTTGAAGGAGGACGCGTATTAACTGCTGCAATATCTGCTATAGATATTGCTTTGTACGATATCAAAGGAAAAGCCTTAGGTGTACCTGTATACGAACTTTTAGGAGGAAAACAACGCGATTATATAGAATGTTTTGCCTCTGTTCGTTTTGCTACCAAAGAAGAATTATTAGACTATTCTAGAATTCTTGTAAAAGAAGGATGGAAAATGTTGCGATTAGCACCTGCAGAATTTGAATCACAAGAAGATGCTACTATTTTTGAACCTCGAACATCTATTCCAATAGTAGCAGATTGGTTGATTGAACTTCGTAAAGAAGTGGGCTCAGAAATTGTAATTGGTATTGATTACCACTCAAGACTAAATCCTGCAGAAACCTATTCTTTTTTACAAAAAATGCCAAAAGGTACTATCGATTTTATAGAAGAACCTATCAGAGATGAAAGTCCTGAGGCCTATGAAAATCTTCGTAAAATGATTGATATTCCTTTTGCTATAGGTGAAGAATTCTCTAGCAAATGGCAATTTAAACCGTTTTTAGAAAAAAACTTAACACAATTTGCGAGAATTGATGTATGTAATGTAGGAGGAATTACAGAATCTATGAAAGTGGCTGCCATGGCAGAAACAAATTATATAGATTTAATGCCTCACAACCCAATTGGCCCTATTTGTACATCTGCTACAATTAATGTTTTAGCTGCCTGTAATAATGTTAGTTGGTTAGAAGAAATTAACACACCTGCGCAATATATGGGAACAAATGCTCCTGAGTTTTATCCTGTACAACCAAAAATGGATGGGCCTCGTTACAAAGTGTCTGACGCACCTGGTTTGGGTGTAGAGTTTAACGAAGCGTTAGCTATAGAAAGAGAATTTAAACCAATCGTAATTCCGCAATTGAGGAAAAAAGATGGATCATTTACAAACTGGTAATATACTACTATGAGTTTTATAACTTTTGGAGAAATTATGCTAAGGTTAACCCCTAGCAATCATGGTGCTAAAATAAACAAGGCACAAGCATTTGGAGTCAATTTTGCAGGTTCAGAATCAAACGTAGCAAGCTCTTTAGGGATGCTTAAAAACAACGTTAGTTTTGTAACAAAACTTCCTAACAATCAACTAGGAGAAGGAGCTTCTGGATCTTTACGTGGGTTCGGAATAGATACGAGTCATATTATTTATGGAGGTGATAGAATTGGAACTTATTTTATTGAAATAGGATCTTCTATTAGACCTTCGAGTGTTATTTACGATCGAAAACATTCTGCGATTAGCCAATTACAAGAGAACGAGCTTAACTGGGAAGAAATTTTAAAAGGTAAAAAATGGGTTTTCTTATCTGGAATTACACCTGTTTTATCTGAACAATGTGCTATTGAAACTGTTAAAGCTGCTGAAACAGCTTCGAAACTTGGCGTTAAAGTTGCTTTTGACATGAACTACAGACGTTCTTTATGGAAATCGCCTTTAGATGCACGCGTTATTTTTGATAAAATACTCAAACATACAGATTTATTATTTGGAAATGCTGGTAGTTTAACAGATGTATACGACATGAGTTTTTCAGGGCAAAACGCTTTCGAAAAAACGGTAGATGCTGCTAAAAAAGCACAAGAGAAATTTAACATAAAGCAACTTGCTTTTACTATTAGAAATCATGCTTCTGCAAGTGAAAATCAATTGTCTGCTATTTTAGCTTCCGACAATAATATCATCACATCAAACGATTATACTGTAGAGATAACAGATAGATTTGGAACTGGAGATGCTTTTGCTGCAGGTTGTTTACATGCTATAAATAAAGGATGGAAACCTGAAGATGTGATCAATTTTGGAACTGCCGCTTTTGCATTAAAACACACCATTCAAGGAGATCAACACACAAGTTCTGAAGAAGAAATCAAATCAATAATGGAAGGTAACACTTCTGGTCATGTACTACGATAATGAATAGACAAGATATTACAAAAATTATAAAAAGTGAAAAAGTTGTTGCTATTTTAAGAGCAAAAAACGAAGCAGACATTGCTCCTGTTGTAGATACGCTTGTAGATAGTGATATTAAAGTATTAGAAATAACATCTAATACTCCTGGTTATTTAACAGGAATAACAGCAACAAAAGAAAAATATCCTAATATTTTAATTGGTGCAGGTACAGTGATTAATACTACTATTGCAGAAGCTGCTATAAAAGCAGGTGCTCAGTTTTTAGTAACACCCAACACCAATGTAGATGTGATAAAATTTGCGCACACTCACAATATTCCTGTGCTTGTAGGAGCGCTTACCCCTACCGAAGTTTGTGTTGCTCACGAAAATGGTGCAGATGTAATTAAATTATTTCCTGCAGGTAATTTTGGTGTTTCTTATTTTAAATCCGTAATGGGGCCTCTAAACAATATCGAATATTTTGCAGTGGGTGGTATAAAAACCAACAATACTAAAGAATGGTTTGATGCCGGTGCTAAAGGAGTTGGTTACGGATGTGTAAAATACAACACAAACGGTGAGGTAGATTTAGAAGCTACCAAAAAAGAAGCTGTAGAAATTTTAAAAAAAGCTAATTCTTAAATTATCAAAAATCAAATACATAAAAGAGACTAGATATTTTTTTAGTCTCTTTTTTTTAGCAACACAAAGTGTTTATTTTATCTTATACTTTGGTTGGGTGCTAAATCTTTATCAAGCGATAGCTTATTCTTACTTATTACAACAAGCTTTCTCATCTTTTTAAAGTTATAAAATTCAATCAAACAGCTAACGTTAGAATCGTTATCTATCTTGCAATTTGTCTATTACTTACTTTATTCCTGAAACTACTTTTATCCGTATATACATTCGTCTCTCCTGAATTTATAAAGGCTTACAAACGTTTTCGAAAATCTAATAACAGAAACTTTTGAGAGATAGTGTACAGAGACTATTTTAAACGTTCTGAGTTTGTATGTACAAAGGTTTTGTGTTCGCTTATAAAATATAAGCGATTGAAACGTATACCTAAATGCGTAATTACATTATTAGAATCTAGATTCAGTTGCTCATTATCTATATCATTGCTCGTAATTATCTTTTTTTCTTTAGGTACATTAAAAAACAAAAGTCCTTGTTCTTCTTGGTCTTTTATTTTTTCATCTAAGCCAAATATATTAACGTGTCCTTTTTTCACCTTATCATCAGCAATATAATCATCTAAAGAACTGGCATTAAATTTAAATTTTGCTTGATTTCTATTGACCTCAATGGGTACTTTATTAAAACCTAAAACATTATTTAAATTTATATATTCATAGGCAATATCCCTTCTCACCCCTTCTCCATCTGTTCCGTTAGCTTTAAAAACTTGTGGATGCGTAATTTGATACATTGTAAAATAACTATTTTCATTATTTTGCCTGTATTTCCCTCTTATTTTATATTCTTTTGCAACGCTACCATGCGTAATTCTTAAAGACAAAACACAAAAATCATTTTCTTTTTTCCAAGCACCTATGTAGCATTTTTTTATAATATTGGTATGTATTTTATAAGGATTGTTAAAATAATGCTCTCTTAAATTTCTTAACTTGGCACTTCGAGGGGTTGCAATTATAGGATACGTTTCCATATAAATAACTGTTCCTTCTTTTTTATGTTCCGAAATTCCATCTAAATACAAATAAGTTTCCTCTACAACCTCTTTATCCGTTTCTTCATTTATTTTTTGAACTCCTGTTGCTTGTAAATACTTTACAAAACCTTCTTCTATACTTTTTCCATCAATTACATACGACTTTGTTTCGAAAATTCTTAGCTGAAATAAATTTTCGGGCTGTATCTTACATTTAATTTCATAATTATCAATTGTATTAACTGCTTGTAACTTTGTTTTTCTCGAATATAGAGAACCACAACCTACAACAGTAAGTAACAAAAAAAAGCCAGCATAAATGAATGTTAGAACTTTCATCATCATTTTTGTTTTATGTAATGATAATCCATTCCCAAGGTAAAAGCTCTAGCTCTTGGTCTTGGATGTAATGGATTGTGAGATACTGCATAATGAATCCATTTCTGTAAATCCCAGTAATAAGGTTGATAGGTAGACCAGTGTACAACAGAAGTGTTTTGTATTCCGAATTGATATATAACCCTACTCTGGTTAAACATCTGTTCTTTTACATCACTGTAAGAAATATTATCAAGCTTTAAAAAATCTACCGTTTCGTATAAATTTGGCTGATAACCTATATAATTATCAAAGCCAATAACAAAATCTGTCACTAAAGACGAGTTGTTTTTGTTATAAAAGCCCAAACTACCTCCTCCAGACCAATATCGATCAAACGAATCTGCCAAGAAAGGTAAATGAAAAATGGGTTTAAAATTATCATTAAAATAAGACAGTCGTATGTGTCTTGTTGGAGAAAGACTAAACGTACCTAATCTTTGGTTTCTTTTGTGATTGACTCCATTAATAAACGTAGTTCCAAAACTAATTGAGTTCGAAAGCGGATCGAACAACGGACTTCTATTAGCACCAATAGTTACAAAAGCGGGCTTTCCCGTAGGTTGATTACTTCTATCCCAACCAGCTAGTAGCATAAAATTATTACGCAGTTCAATATTTATCTTAGAGCGTTCTTCATTCAAAAAAGAAGTTCCCAAACCACCTCTATAAAATTCTATCAATGTCTGAAAACCACCTAAAGTTGCAAAACTTGATTGCTGGTATATTGCTTTTAAATAAGCTACGGTAGCATAAGCTCGTAAACTACCATTTCGTTTGGCTCCTAAATCAATACTTACGCCTAAACCTAAAGCAAATTGCTCTTTTTTATTTTCTAATATATCTACTCTATAAGAAGCTAACTCTTGCTCTATATTTTGATGATTTCTGAAGTTACCTTGAGCCACTCCACTTAAAGAAAACAGAAACACCAAAATATACTTCATTATAGTCATTTTTAAAATTTAAAGTTGCTTTTCTAAATAATGAAAATCAATTTTATATTCTTGTTTTAGCTCTTTAATTTTTTGATTTACTTCTTTAGTATCTACTTTTTTAGAAACTTTAGACCCTACTAACATTACGTTTTTTCGGGTATGTTCGTTAGATATAAATTCAAAAACCTTAGTATTGTATTGATTTTTTTCTAAGATTAACGCTCTAATCGTATCGGTTACCATTTCGAACTGTCGTTCTTTAAAGATACCATATTTTAACAACGGACTTTGTTGGGTAACACCTTTTACTTGTTGTCGTATTTGTTTATGACAACAAGGTGCGCAAATAACCAAACCTGCATTGGCTTTGATACCTTTGGCTAAAGCATCGTCGGTAGCCGTATCACAAGCATGTAATGCAATTAAGATATCTATTTTTTTGTTATCGTAATCTTGAATTAATTTTTTCTCAAAGTTTAGTCCTTCAAAATCACATTTTTCTGCTATTTCATTACAATAAGTAACCAATTCTTCACGTAATTCTATACCTGTAACAGAAACCTCTTTATTTCTATCGTTTTTTAAATAATCGTACAAAGCAAAAGTTAAATACCCTTTACCAGACCCCATATCTACAATTTTAATATGCTTTGGTAATTTAACTCCCTTTATTAGGCTTTCTATAATTTCTAAATACTTGTTAATCTGACGATATTTATCTGCCATTTTAGGAATAACATTTCCTTCTTTATCTGTAACACCTAAATGAAACAAATAACTTTTATTGGCCGCTCTTTTTTCTTTAGGTCTATCATGTGTTTCTGGTAGTTTGTTTGTAAAGCTAGGAGCTACTTTTTTAAGGGTAACTGCTTTCTTTTTAGAAATAAAAACCTGAATATCATCTGGCAAAGTAAATATTACTGCAGATCGGAATGCATTACTTAGCAACTCTTCTAGCTCTACAAAAGCATCTTGTAAGTCAAAATTCTTTACAACATCATTTGTTTTATTTCTATAAGTAAACTGTAACTTTTGCGTATTTTTTATCGTTATCAAACGTATATATACATTTCTAAGTCCCTCATTTTTTCTTATAGGCTTACTTAATGTTGTTTTTACAAAAACATCGTTTGTTATAGCACTACTAATTTCTTCAAAAACTGCTTTCAATTCATTCATTTTGTAAAATTAGTCTTTTATTAACGAATCTTAAAACCAAACGAAGTAGACATTGTTTGAAAAAAAAATAAACAGGCTATTTTAAGACTAAAATACATTTATTTTTATCAACTCTAAATAACAGCAAAAACAATTGTAAAATTCATTTTTAGGAGTAATTTTATTTAAAAAATAGCGTTGTTTTTAAAAATAAAACTACAAACAATAACAAATGTTATTAATTTTTATTAATTTTATATCAAATATTAAATTGATTTCTAAAACTACCCCTAAATTTAGAATTAAATAGCTACCTCTATTTTCCTATAACGTAGTTTGATTTCAGTTTATTCAAACTACATTTTTTATGGATTTATCAAACACACTAGACCTATTATGGGTTATTATCTCGGGGATTCTTGTATTTTTTATGCAAGCCGGATTTACACTTTTAGAAGCCGGATTTACCAGAGCTAAAAATATGGCAAATATTGCCATGAAAAACATTGTTGACCTTTTTATTGGAGCTATTGCTTTTTGGGCGGTAGGTTATTCTTTAATGTATGGTGACTCTATTAGTGGATTTATTGGAGAGGTTACTTTCTTTTACATAGAACCTACCGATATGCACAACTTGTTTTTTCAAACTGTTTTTTGTGCTACTGCAACCACTATTATTTCTGGAGCCATTGCCGAGAGAGCTAAATTTTTAACCTATGTAATTTTCACCTTTATTTTTACTACTTTCTTGTACCCAATTGCTGGACATTGGATTTGGCAAACAGATGGGTGGTTAACTCAAATGGAATTTATTGATTTTGCTGGAGGGTCTGTAGTACACGTAATGGGTGGTTTTGCGGCACTGGTTTACGCTAAAATACTTGGTGCTAGAGATGGAAAATATGGAAATGATGGGACAGTAAATAGAATTGCTGGACACAATAATTTATTTGCTGTTTTAGGTGTCTTTATATTATGGATGGGATGGTTTGGTTTTAACGCTGGATCTACACTGTCTATAACCGGTGAAAGTACTGCTACTGTACCCTTAATAATACTTAACACTAATTTAGGTGCTGCCATGGGAGGTATTTGTGCTTTATTTATTACCTGGGTACGCTATAAAAAAGCAGACATTGCCATGACATTAAATGGAACTTTAGCAGGATTGGTTGGAATTACAGCAGGTTGTGCTAGTGTAGAACCCGCAAGTGCCATGGCTATTGGTGCTATAAGTGGTGTGGCTGTAGCTATAGGGTCTGAATTTATAGAAAAAACATTAAAAATAGACGATGCTGTTTCTTCTTTTGCCGTTCATGGTTTATCGGGTGTTATTGGTACTATTTTAGTAGGTGTTTTTGCTACAGAAAAAGGCTTGTTATTTGGTGGTGGATTTGCACAACTTAAAATACAAGTAATCGGTACTTTATCTGTTGCCCTTTGGTCTTTAATCGCTACTACTTTACTTGTGCTAATTTTAAAATATACTGTAGGTCTTAGAGTATCCTTAGAATTTGAACGATATGGTTTAGACATTGCTGAACATGATATAGAATTTCATAAAGCACAAAAGAATAAAAAACTTCAAGAATAATTTAAAAGCTATCGTTATGAAAAAGAAAATATACCCCGTATTAAAAATTAGTTTTCTGGCTTTGTTAAGTTTTTCTGCAATAGCATGCGGATCAAAAAGCAATAATGGCTCTACTCCATCTATAAAAGAAAACTCTAGAAATATTACTAAAAAAGCAGTTAATAATTATGCTAACATTGCACCCGAAAAGCTCCTAAAACAAGTACAGGCACATTATGATTTGGATGAATATGAAATTGCAAAAGACAAACTTACCTATTTAACAAAACACACATCTGCCAATGTAAACGATAGCACACTAAAAGTGTTACAAGTAAAAATAGACACAAAATTAGCCGCTATTCAAAAAGAAAAAAGAAAGCAAGATAAATTTAAACAAAACAAAAGACTTGCCAATTCTTTAAACAATATGAGAATTGAAAACAAAGGTAAAACGGTTTATTATTACGATAAAAAAAGTCCCGAATTCGAAACCAAAGAATGTTTTTACCCATATGTAAAAGTAGACAAATATGGTCCGAAGCTTTATTTTAAAATTCGCTTTATAGACTCACAACCCTTAAACATACAAGAATATATTGTAAATGTTGATAAACTAGATTATACCATTCAAGGTAATGTTGAAAAAAGTATTACAAAAGGAAAGAAAAAGTACAATGTTGAACTACTAAATAAAGAAATAAAAACAACCGAAGAAATAGAAAAGCTACAAGCAATAGCTAACGGAAAAATTGTTGAAGCTATTTATGTAGGAAATCATGGTTACAAAAAAAGAAAAATTAATGACGAACAAAAAATATCGATAAGAAATGTATTAGACGCTTATACTTTTCTTAAACACAAAAATTAAACCTTAAAAACTACCCTGTTATGAAATCATTTACCTACCCCTTATTTATGTCTTTCGTATTTTGTACTACCCTTACATTTGCGCAAGAAAACAATGTATATCAAGTAAAATATGATGTTTTAAAAATGCTGAGTCAAAATAAAAAAATTAACAATGCTTTTCATGCAACTACCATACACACTGTAAAAAAAACTACAAAAACTATAAAAGTTAAAAATAAAGAATTTGCTGTTTTAAAAAATAAAATAGCAGTTTTAAACGAAGAAAAAAACAAAGCGAAAGAAACGTTTCATTCACTTTTAAAAGAGTATGAAAACAAAAAAATAATAGCAGATAATGTAAAGCAGTTTTTACAATCTACTCAGCCTTTTGATACTAAAAAACATTTATTAAAATCATCTCAAATATTAGCTAATAAATACAATATCAATGAGTTGTTATATGCAGACAAAACAATAAACACCAAAAATAAATCTAAATTTTTAATCTATTCATTAAACGCTGTAGACTTAAAACTACACCTAAGAAAGGTTTTACCCAATTTAGAAAGCAAAATTCCCCAGAAACCTACGCTAAATTTTGATGACACAAAATTAACTCAGTTAGAAAATAAATTAAAAAATACACAACCCTTTCTTTTTAAAGAAATTCCAGGAAAAAATATTGAAACAAAAAAAATGTTAACAAATGGTGAAGTTACAGACCACTCATTACTTGCTGGAGAGTTTAAAAAAGTGACAACTTGCCTTGTTATTACAAAAAATTATAAAAATATACTTTCTAAAAATCAAGTAATAGAACCCCAAACATTAGAACAATTTGATTTGAATATAAATGATTTGAAATATAAAGAACTTACTCTAATTCAAAACACCAAAAACAACCACCATTATGTAGTTGAAGATAGCTTTTTAAAAGACTTTGGTTATAAAATAAATTAACCTTAAACCTCCCGAACACTACCCCATAAAAACGTTCAACTTTAAATAACAAACACCTATTTTATTAGAGAGCGTTTTATTTTTAGCAAAACTAAAATATGTAAGGGAGGTTTTAAATAAAACAGCCAGCTACAACATTCCTATAATTCTATAATAATTCCTTTCATCAAAAGAGTTATTTAATCAGTGAAATTCTTAAATTTGCGCTTTTAAGTTAAATTTGAACAAACTTCATTCATAATGATATTATTCTTTCAAAAAGCAACAACTGTTTTTGCAGTACAAACATCAGCTCAAAACACTGAAAACATTCAAAAATTAGAATGGTTATTTGGAAATGCAAAACAAATAAACTCAGAAACTTTAGAAGGGTATTTTATTGGACCTAGAAAAGAAATGATAACTCCTTGGAGTACAAATGCTGTAGAAATTACTCAAAACATGAGTATTTCTGGTATTGAAAGAATAGAGGAATTTACACAAACAGAAAGTAAAGAGGCTACCATTGACCCTATGTTACAAAAAATGTACATTGGATTGAATCAAGAATCTTACAAGATTGATGTACAGCCACAACCTATTATCGAAATTGAAGACATTAAAGCTTTTGACGCACAAGAAGGACTATCTTTAAGTGATGATGAGATTGAATATTTAGAAGATATGTCGAAAAGAATTGGTAGAAAATTAACCGATTCTGAAGTATTTGGTTTTTCTCAAATAAATTCTGAGCACTGTAGACACAAAATATTTAACGGAACTTTTGTTATTGATGGAGAAGAAAAAGAAACTTCATTATTTAAATTAATCCGTAAAACATCTAACGAAAACCCTAACGGAATCGTATCTGCTTATAAAGATAATGTAGCTTTTGTTAAAGGTCCTAAAGCGGTACAATTTGCACCAAAAACAGCAGATAAACCTGATTTTTACGAAACAAAAGAATACGAATCTGTCATATCATTAAAAGCAGAAACTCACAACTTCCCAACAACTGTAGAGCCTTTTAACGGAGCTGCAACAGGATCTGGAGGAGAAATTAGAGACCGTTTGGCTGGTGGTAAAGGATCGTTACCTTTAGCAGGAACTGCTGTTTACATGACATCGTACTCAAGATTAGAAGAAAACAGACCTTGGGAAAATATTGAAGAAAGAAAATGGTTATACCAAACACCTATGGATATCTTAATCAAAGCGTCTAACGGAGCTTCTGATTTTGGTAACAAATTTGGTCAACCTTTAATTTCTGGATCTTTATTAACTTTTGAACATGAAGAATTAAATAAAAATTTATCCGATGCCGACTTAAGAACCTTAGGATTTGATAAAGTAATTATGCAAGCCGGTGGTATTGGATATGGTAAAGCTGAACAAGCTTTAAAAGACGAACCGAAAGCTGGAGATAAAATTGTAATATTAGGAGGAGACAACTACAGAATTGGTATGGGAGGTGCCGCAGTATCTTCTGCCGATACAGGTGCTATGGAATCTGGAATTGAGCTAAATGCTGTACAACGTTCTAATCCTGAAATGCAAAAAAGAGCTGCTAATGCTATTCGTGGTATGGTAGAAAGTGACATCAACCCTATTGTTTCTATTCATGATCATGGAGCGGGTGGACACTTAAACTGTTTATCAGAATTAGTAGAAGAAACAGGAGGTTTGATTGATTTAGACAAACTACCTGTTGGTGACGCTACCCTATCTGCTAAAGAAACAATCGGAAACGAATCTCAAGAAAGAATGGGATTGGTGATTAACGAAAAAGATATTGATTATTTAAACAGAGTTGCAGAAAGAGAACGTTCTCCAATGCACACTGTAGGTGATGTAACAAACGATAATCGTTTTACATTTAAATCTGCTACAACAGGAGAAGCTCCTATGGATTTAGATTTAAATGATATGTTTGGTTCTTCTCCAAAAACATACATGCACGATACAACTACGAAACGTAGTTACGAAGAAATTGAATACACTAACACTGACTTACAAAAAAACGTAGCAACTGTTTTACAATTAGAAGCTGTTGCTTGTAAAGATTGGTTAACCAATAAAGTTGACCGTTGTGTGGGTGGTAAAGTTGCAAAACAACAATGTGCTGGTCCTTTACAATTACCGTTAAACGATGTAGCTGTAATGGCCTTAGATTACAATGGTAAAGAAGGTATTGCAACCTCTATAGGTCATGCTCCTATTTCTGCTTTAATTGATGAAGCTGCTGGATCAAGAAATGCAATTGCAGAATGTTTAACAAATATTGTTTGGGCACCTTTAGAGAATAAATTAAACGCTGTATCCTTATCTGCTAACTGGATGTGGCCTTGTAAAAACGAAGGAGAAGATGCGCGTTTGTACAATGCTGTAAAAGCCGTTTCTGACTTTGCTATAGATTTAGGTATTAATATTCCTACAGGTAAAGATTCGTTGTCTATGAAACAAAAATATCCTAACAAAGATGTAATTGCTCCTGGAACTGTGATCATTTCTGGTGTAGGACACTGTAATGATATTAAAAAAGTAGTTGAACCTGTTTTTTCAAAAAAAGAAGGTAATGCTATATTTTATGTTGATTTTTCTTCGGATGATTTTAAATTAGGAGGATCTTCTTTTGCACAAGCTGTAAATAAAATTGGAACAGAAACTCCAGATATTAAAGATGCTGCTAAATTTAAAGCTGCATTTAACACATTACAAACTTTAATAGAAAGTAATTTAATTGTTGCAGGACACGATATTTCTGCTGGAGGGTTAATTACTACCTTATTAGAAATGTGTTTTGCAGATGTAAACCTTGGAGCAAACATTAATCTATCTGAGTTACAAGAAAATGATACAACCAAGTTATTGTTTGCAGAAAATGCTGGAGTGGTTATACAAACATTAGAACCAACAAAAGTAGCAGCTATCTTAAAAGAAGCTAATTTAAAATTTGCTAATATTGGTAACACTGTAGAAACAGAAGTATTAACTTTAGTAAACGGAGAAACTACGGAGGTATTTAATATAGCTGATTTAAGAGATGTTTGGTTTAAAACATCTTATTTGTTAGATAAAAAACAATCTGGAGAAACAAAAGCTACCGAAAGATTTGAGAACTATAAAAATCAAGCATTAGACTTTACCTTCCCTTCTAATTTTACAGGAAAACTTCCAAAAACAGAAACTGGTAAAAAACCCGTTGCAGCTGTATTACGTGAAAAAGGATCTAACTCAGAGCGTGAAATGGCAAATGCATTATTTTTAGCTGGTTTCGAAGTAAAAGATGTACACATGACAGATTTAATTTCTGGTCGTGAAACTTTAGAAGATGTTAACTTCTTAGCAGCTGTAGGAGGTTTCTCTAACTCAGATGTATTAGGTTCTGCCAAAGGATGGGCTGGAGCGTTTTTATACAATCCAAAAGCAAAAGCTGCATTAGATAACTTTTACGCTCGTAAAGACACCTTATCCTTAGGTATTTGTAACGGTTGTCAATTACTAATAGAATTAGGATTGATAAATACAGAACATACTGAAAAACCAGTAATGGAGCACAATGACTCTCAAAAACACGAGTCAGGATTTACCTCTGTAACCATACAAGAAAATAATTCTGTAATGTTGAATTCACTTTCAGGTAGTACCTTAGGAGTTTGGATATCTCATGGAGAAGGTAAATTTAACTTACCTTACAACGAAGAGCAATATAATTTAGTTGCTAAGTACGGATACGAAGGATATCCTGCTAATCCAAATGGTTCTAGTTACAATACTGCAATGATGTCTTCTGCAGACGGACGTCACTTAGTAATGATGCCTCATATTGAAAGGTCTATTTTTCAATGGAACTGGGCAAATTACCCAGCTGACAGAAATGATGAAGTATCTCCATGGTTAGAAGCATTTACAAACGCAAAAGAATGGTTAACTAAATAAAATATAATGTTTAATCAACATGAAGTTTGTAGCATTTAGAAATAAATATTATATTGTCTCATGTTTTAAAACATATAAAAGTCAAATTTTATTTTTTAAGAAAGTCATATGAAAAAATATATTTTAACATTAGTCCTAGCATGCACAAGTGTGATAGCCACTAATGCACAAAAATTAACTGTAAAATCTATCAATGGTAAAACTCCAAACGATTTTTTCAATTCTGAGGAAGCAGAATTTAAAGTTGGTGAAACTACCTATTTTGAAATAGATTATACAAATATGCCTGCTGCTCCTGGTAGTGATGAATCTAGAATAACATTGCGTTTTTATAAGCCCGGAAGCCCTGCTCCAGGAAAGTTTTCTAACTTTACAACAAAAGACGTACCTAGTAATTTAGAAAATACAAAAACTACTATTGTAGAATTTACTCCTACAGAAGAGGTTATAAAAGAAACATTACAAATTTTTCCTTCAGGATTAATAACTGATAATTTCACCAATGATAATGACTTGGTAAACTTATTTTTTAACGCTTCTGTTGCTCCTGATGATAAAGTTGTAGATCTATCATCTTTAGGTATAGATCAGTTGTTATTTACGTATTATGACAAAGGAACTGATACCATCATTATAAATGATGATTTACATGGGAATTTTACAATATATAATGAAGCAAACGATATTGTAATGGATGGTGAAATTTCTAATGAAATTATTGTTGAGTCTTTACCATCTGGATCTTACTTATTATACACCGAAGAAGGTATGCTTGATTTTAAGAAGTAAATTAAATAATAATATTTATACCAAACAAAAAAAGAGACTCTATTAATTTAGAGTCTCTTTTTTTTCGAGTATGTGATATACATGATACAAACCCTATTTATTATATAACTATAATTTAAGAAATCCTGTAAGATATATAAATTCATATTTACATAAACAATAAAAGAATAGAGAGCTCTTTTAAATTGAAATAATAATATCATTAAAAGATGATTGAAAGGATATAACATTTAAATACATCCACATCTCATTTTTATCTTACAATATAATATCTCTATCAATTTAAAAGTAAAATATAAGACTATCAAGATAAAGGCTGACATCTTTTTTAACAAGCTTCGTAAGCTATGTATTCAGAATTAACAGTCAGTATCTAAAAAAGCTTTTACTATAAAGCTTATAGTAAAAAACAAAATATATAAAGAGAAATAAGGAATAAAAAAGGAGTAATCTTAATTTTAAGATACTCCTTTTTGTTTTTTTGCAGATATTATAAAATAAATCCCTATAATAATTAACGGTATGCTTAAAATTTGTCCCGTATTTAAAACCAGGTCTGCTCTTGAGTCTATTTGAGCTTCTTTAAAAAACTCTACAAAAAATCGTACAGACCATAATAAGGTAAAAAATACACCAAAAATAAGTCCTAATTTTTCTTTAGCTTGTGTTTTCCAAAACATATAAAATATAATTAAGAAAACAACTAAGTATCCAAACGATTCATAAAGTTGTGTTGGATATCTAGCAAAATCTTCACCTAAATAATGAAAAATGAAACCACTATCTGTACCTGTTGGTTTACCTATAATTTCGGAATTCATTAAATTTCCCAATCTTACAAACACACCTCCACTTGCAATGGTTAAACTCACTCTATCCAATATATATAACAATGGCTTTTTTAATATCTTTTTAGAAAAGAAATACAGTGCTGTAATAATACCTATTGCCGCTCCATGACTTGCCAAGCCAGTAAAACCTGTAAACTTAAATTCTGGACTAAACTGAAAGGGTAACAATATTTCTGCTAAATGCTGACTATAATAAGGCCAATCGTAAAAAAATACATGTCCTAATCTAGCACCAATAACAGTAGCAAAAACAACCCACATTAGTAACTTATCTAATTTTTCTAAAGGTATATTCTCAGCAATAAAAATTCTTTTCATTATCTGAAATCCTAAAGCAAACGCTATAACAAACATTAAACTATAATAACGAATAACAAAAAATCCTAAATCAATCCCTAATGGTGGATTCCAATCAATAGCTAATAAATTCATACTTCTTTTTTAATATTTTTTTGAGGTACAGGATCGTAACCACTACCACCCCATGGATGACAACTACAGATACGTTTTAATGCCAACCATCCACCTAATACTAAACCATGCTTTTGCAAAGCTTCTATACTATAGGACGAACAGGTAGGCTGATACCTACATGTTGCTGGCGTAAAAGGAGAAATGGCACCCTGATAAAAACGTATCAAAAAAATAAAAGGATATACCAAAACAGATTTCGCCTTCGTCATCATTTTCTAGAATTAATCGATAATAAACGAAGTACCTTCTTTAGCATCTTTTAACTGAATACCCAAAGCCTTTAATTCATCTCTAATCTGGTCAGATAGTGCCCAATCTCTATTGTCTCTAGCTTGTTTTCTCATGTTTATCAACATGTTTACAACGCCTTCTAACTTATCAGAACCTTCGGATACAACCTCTGTAACCAATCCTAAAACATCATATACAAAAGCTTTTAAAGTAGTTCTAAATTCTTCTAAATCACTTTTTGTTAAACTCGCTTTGTTTTCTTTTAATAGATTGATTTGTTTTACCGCTTCGAACAAGTTTGAAATTAAAATAGGTGTATTAAAATCATCATTCATGGCATCATAACACTGTTGTTTCCATTGTAAAACATCAAATGTAGAATGTGCTCCCTCTGTTAGGCTTTCTAAACTTTTAAGAGCTTCGACTAATTTGTTATATCCTTTTTCAGATGCTTCTAAAGCATCTGACGAAAAATCTAAAATACTTCTATAATGCGCTTGCATCATAAAAAAACGAACTACTGCAGGTGCAAATGGTTTAGATAGTATGGTATTTTCACCAGAAAAAATTTCGTCAGGTAATATGTTATTTCCTGTAGATTTTGACATTTTTTGACCGTTTAAAGTCAGCATGTTTGCATGCATCCAAAAATTAACTGGGTTTTTACCATTACATGCTTCTGCTTGTGCTATTTCACATTCGTGGTGCGGAAATTTTAAATCCATTCCTCCCCCATGAATATCAAATTGTTCGCCCAAATACTTTGTACTCATTGCTGTACATTCTAAATGCCAACCCGGAAAACCATCTCCCCAAGGAGAAGGCCAACGCATAATATGTTGCGGACTTGCTTTTTTCCACAAAGCAAAGTCTTGTGGGTTTTTCTTTTCAGACTGCCCATCTAACACACGTGTATTGTGTATCGCATCTTCTATTTTTCTACCTGATAAAACCCCATAGGTTTTATTTTCGTTGTATTTTAAAACATCAAAATAAACCGAACCATTAATTTCGTAAGCTAAACCCTTGTTTAAAATTTCTTTAATCAATTCAATTTGCTCTACAATGTGCCCTGTAGCAGTGGGTTCTATACTTGGTGGTAAATTGTTTAACTTCTGTAAAATACCATGAAAATCTAACGTATAACGTTGCACTACTTCCATGGGTTCAATTTTTTCTATTCTTGCTTTTTTTGCAATTTTATCTTCCCCCTCATCTGCATCATTCTCCATGTGTCCTGCATCTGTAATATTTCTAACATAGCGTACTTTGTATTCTAAATGTTGTAAATAACGAAACACCATATCAAAACTCATAAAAGTACGTACATTTCCTAAATGTACATTACTATACACCGTAGGTCCACAAACATACATACCTACATTACCTTTGGTAACAGGTACAAATGTTTCTTTTTGTTTAGATATTGAATTGTATATTTTTAAAGACTGCTCCTTAAATAGACTCATGAATTTTGTGATTTTAAAAAAGTAAAGATAAACTATAAATATCTATATAAACAACAAGAAAAAGCCCAATTAAGAATTTCTTAATTGGGCTTTTTTAAGGGTATAAATTGTACTTATTTTACAATTTCTAACAATTCTACTTCAAATACTAAAGGCATATATTTTTTAATTGGTCCGTTACCTCCTTGTGGTGCATTTGCTCCATAAGCTAACTCTTGAGGTACGTAAAATTTGTATTTAGAACCTACAGACATTAACTGTACTCCTTCTGTCCAACCTTTAATTACTCTATTTAAAGGAAACTCTGCTGGTGTACCTCTATCTACAGAACTATCAAAAACTTCACCTTTTGGTGTAGTACCATGGTAATGAACTTTTACTTTATCTGTTGCTACTGGCTTATCTCCAGAACCTTCTGTAATTACTTCGTACTGTAAACCACTTGCTGTAACTACAATACCTTCTTTCTTTTTATTTGCTTCTAAAAATGCTTCACCTTCTTTTTTTGCAGAGGCTCCTTTAGTCTCAGCTATTTTTTTAGTGTAAGCAATTAAAATAGGTGTAATATCTTTTTTAGCTAACAATGTTTTACTTGTGTCAGAAGCTTCTTGAATTGCTTGGTTAAAGATATCTAAATCTAAATCTTTAAAATCTTCACTCACTCTAAAATTAGTATTTATATAAGCACCTAAAGCATAACTTACAGAGTCGTTTTCTGTTGCTAAACTTGTAGCTTTTGGAGCTTGTTTATTACATGAAACCATTGCTGCTACTGCTAAACTTAGAGTTAATCCTTTAATAATTTTCATTTTAGTTTTCTATTTTTAAAAGTTTAATATTTACTATAATTGGCACGTTTCTTCCTATTCTATCATTATCTCCTTTAAAACCGTGGGCTACAAATGAAGTAAAAATAAATTTAAATTCCTCATCTTCTTGCATTAATTTTACCCCCTCTTCTTCTCCTGCGGTTAATTCTGTTTGTCCTATCAAAGCAATTTGTTGTTGTTCTGGATAAATTACCTCGTTTTTTAAGGACGATACTGTTTTCAAGAATGTAACTTTAGTTCCTTTCTTGATAACTTTAGATGTTTTATTAGAGCTTTGTATTTTAGCATACACAAATCCATATGTAGACTGTTTGTAGGTAAGTAAAGAATCTACAGAAGTATATTTTTCTATAAGATTTTGCTGTACTGTGTTGATTTCTTTATTAATTTCTACCGAATAATCTTTTGTAATTCTAATATCTTTATTTACCGGACGTCTTGGTTCTGTTTTTGTACAACTAACAAAAACTACAGCACTAATAATTATAAAAAGACTTTTATACCTCATAAGATGCTAACAAATCTTGTTTATAGTTAGGTACCAAACCTAAAAATTTCTCTATCGTTTCTTCTAACGATAGAACAGACCTTGCTCCAGCAGCATTATCATGACCTCCACCATCAAAGTAATTTCTAGCAAATTGGTTTACTGAAAACTTTCCTTTAGATCTGAAAGAAATTTTCACAATACCTTGATCTGTATCTTCTATAAAAATTGCAGCAAATACAATTCCTTTTAAAGATAGTGCATAATTTACCACACCTTCTGTATCTCCTTTTTGGTAATTGTATTGTTTTAACTCTTGCTGTGTTAATGTAATATAAGCGGTTTTACAATCTTCTATAACTTTTAAATTTGTTAATGATTGACCTAACAATTGTAATCGACTGTAAGAATTATTTCCAAATACCTGATTGTGAATGTTGGCATTTTGAGCACCTTTATCAATCAAATCTGCAATAATTCTGTGTGTAGTACTTGTTGTTGATGGAAACCTAAACGATCCTGTATCTGTCATAATACCTGTATACAAACTTGTTGCTATTGCAGCGTCTATATGCTCTAAGTAATTCATTTTTTCTGCAAAATGATATACCATCTGACATGTAGAACAAATTGAAGTATCAGAGTACGTTACCATCGCAACATCATCAGGCTGCTGATGATGATCAATCATGATAAATTTTCCTTTAAAAGACTCTAAACATTTCTGCATATCTTCTCCTACTCGGTGCAAAGCATTAAAGTCTAACAAGAAAATAACATCTGCCTTTTGAATAACATTTTTAGATTGTGTATTCTGTAAATCATACCTATAAACATCATCTGCATTCGGCATCCATGCTATAAAATCTGGAATTCCATTAGGCAAAACAACCTTAACTTTGTGTCCTAACTTTTGATACAACATTGCCATAGCTGTTGTTGATCCTACTGCATCACCATCTGGGTTCTTATGAGCTACAAAAACTATTCTTTTAGGTTCTTCAAAATACGTTTTTAAAACGTTTACATCATTTACATTCATAATTGCTAAAATACAATTAAAAATGAGCTTGCAAAGCAGTAAAATCTAATTTTGAAAAACTATATTAGCGTAATCAACCTAAGAAAAACATGTATATGGCTAACAACAGAACATTTACAATGATAAAACCAGATGCGATTGCTGGAGGACACGTAGGAGCTATAATTCAGAAAATAACCAACTCCGGATTTAAAATTGTAGCATTAAAACTTACAAAATTAACACCTGAACGCGCAGCTGAATTTTATAGTGTACATAAAGGAAAAGGGTTTTATGATGAACTTATTAAATTTATGGTAAGTGGTCCTATTATTGCTGCAGTTTTAGAAAAAAAGAATGCCGTAGATGATTACAGGGCTCTAATTGGATCTACCAGAGATGCTGCTGAAGGTACGATTCGTAATTTATTTTCGAGTACTGTTACTCAAAATGCAGTTCATGGAGCTGATAGTGATGAAAATGCCATTACGGAAATAAATTTTCATTTTACAGAAGAAGAAATTATCAACTATTAAAATAGCTGCTATAATAACTAAAAAAGGCATTTAAGAAATTTCTTAAATGCCTTTTTTATGGCTCAAGCTAAAAACTTGGGGATAAATGTATCTTTGTAGTTAAAAAC